>NZ_JACIFS010000002.1:0-1034086 GCF_014197475.1 Rhizobium sp. BK212 | reverse complement strand
TTGTGTTAAATTATATCTCGCGGGGTGGAGCAGCCCGGTAGCTCGTCAGGCTCATAACCTGAAGGCCGCAGGTTCAAATCCTGCCCCCGCAACCAGATATAAAAAAGCCCGCTAACCTGCGGGCTTTTTTGTATCTCGTAACGGGTCGAGGATTTAACGCCTCATCAGGGGCCCGCAAGAAGGCGTAGCCGACGAAGCGGGACAGAAAACTGCAAATCCTGAACCCGCAACCAAATCCCACATAGACCGCCATACACACTGATACAAAAAGCCCGCCTCGTGCGGGCTTTTGGCGTTTCTGCAAGTCCTCCTTCGTCGAGCCGGTGCGTTGTCGAACTGCCGGAACAGACACCGGGACCGGCAGGCACGTCCTCCGCGGGATCAGAGTGGCCGAGCCCGATGCGGGCTGAATAACGGCCGTTGCCGTCACGATTTGTGCGTGGCATCTTCCCAGCGTGGAGGATGCCACGTCTCGGTTCGAGTCGTTGGATGACGGGTTTTCCATTTTTCGCTGTGTTAAGTCTGTCTTCTCAACGGAGGCTCGAATGAGTGTCGGCCTGATTGCCCTTTTTGATGATATCGCTGCACTGGCCAAGGTGGCTGCGGCCTCGCTTGACGATATTGCCGGCCAGGCAGCCAAGGCCGGCACAAAAGCGGCAGGTGTCGTCATCGATGATGCGGCTGTGACACCCCGTTACGTCACCGGATTTTCCGCAGCACGCGAATTGCCGATCATCGGCAAGATCGCCCTCGGCTCGCTGAAGAACAAGCTTCTGATCCTGCTTCCCGCGGCGCTTATCCTGAGCCTTGTCGCACCGCAGGCGATCACACCGCTGCTCATGATCGGCGGGCTTTTTCTCTGCTATGAGGGCGTGGAAAAGGTTTACGCACTCGTGCTACCGCATGCAGCGCACACCCATGAATCGGCACTCGAGGCGACGAGCCTCGATGCACAATCGCTCGAAGACGAGAAGGTTGCGGGTGCGATCAAGACGGATTTCATCCTGTCGGCCGAAATCATGGCGATTACGCTCGGTGCGTTGCCGTCAGGCAGCATAGTCACGCAAGCCTTCATCCTTGCGGTCGTCGGACTGGGTATAACGGTCATGGTCTATGGTGGCGTGGCGTTGATCGTGAAGGCCGATGATCTGGGGCTGATGCTGGCGCGTGTACAGACGCCGTCTCCGATGGGTTCCTTCTTGCGCGCGATCGGAAAAGGGCTTGTCACCGGCATGCCCTATTTTCTGAAAGTGCTAGGCATTATCGGAACGGCCGCCATGATCTGGGTCGGCGGCGGCATCATCGTTCACGGCCTCGAAACCTATGGTGTCGGCGGCCTTGCGCATCTCATCCATGATGCCGGGGAGGCGACCGCGCATGCCATTCCCGTTCTGGCGTCGGTGCTGCGCTGGGTCGTCGAGGCTACAGGAGCTGGCATCGTCGGTATTGTCGCGGGCTTGATCACAATTCCGGTCGCTGGCTACGCCATCTCGCCACTGTGGCGGTACCTCAAATCGCTCCTGCCGCGCCGCCGGCGGAAAGAGGCACTGGCGGATGGGAAAAAATGAACGCGGCGGCCATCGACAGGCAGCGATGATCGACAATGCACGGCATCACTCGAGCAATTCCAGACAAAGCGCGAGGCGCTTTTGCTGGGAATTGCGTAAAAACAAAAAGTTAGGGCGGTTCTGCGTTTCCGTGAAAAGCTGAAGCGCTCTAAGGCGTCATATCCAGCGGGGCAGGGACCGAATTTGCCTACTCGCCCTGTCGTAAGTTGCGAAGCCGGTCGAAAAGGACGGCGAGCACGATTGCTCCGCCGATGAAGCTTCCCTGCCAGAAGGCGTTGATGCCGAGCAAGCCGAGACTGTTGCGGATGATCTCGATGAGGGCGGCGCCGACCAAGGCTCCGAAGGCGGTGCCGACACCGCCGGCGAGATTGGCGCCGCCGATAACCGCGGCCGCGATGACTTGAAGTTCCATTCCGGCGCCGATGTTTGTGGTGACGGCGCCGAGCCAGCCGGTTTGAATGATGCCGGCAACGCCTGCCGACAGGGCGGAAATCATATAGACGATAACCTTGATCCTCGGCACCGGAACGCCCGTCAGTGTCGCAGCGTGCTCATTGCCGCCGATGGCAAAGACATAGCGGCCGAACTTGGTCCAGCGCAGAACGAAACCGGTGATGAGGGCCAGCACGACCATGTAAAGCACCGGATTGGCGATGCCGAAAAGCCAAGCACCGCCACCCAGCGCCAGCAGCTTGTCGTGATCAGGCCCGAACTGGAAAACGACGGTGTTGTTGGATGCGACCATTGCAAGGCTGCGTGCAATAGACAACATGCCGAGTGTGACAACGAAAGGTGGGAAACCGAGATAGGCAATCAATACGCCGTTGAAAGCTCCGACCAAAAGAGCTGTACCGATCGAGGCGGCGATGCCGACTTCAATGCTGTATCCCGCGTGCATGACGACCGCCAGCACCATGCTGCACAGGCAAAGCACGGAGCCGACGGACAAATCGATGCCGCCGGTGATGATGACCAGCGTCATACCAAGCGCGATAATTGCAACGAAAGTGACGTTGCGGGTGATGTTGTAGATGTTCTTCGCGGTCGCAAAGGAGTCCGTCGCCATCGACAGAAAAATGCAGGCGAGAATGACTGCAATGAGCACCCAGAAGGTCTGGCCGCTGAAGACCGATGCCAGCCAACTCCGTTGCTTCTGTCCGATCGTCTGGTCAAGTGTAATCGCCATCGTCGACCTTCTTTTTTCCTATTGCAGCGGATAGCATCGATCACACCTGTTCGATGGCGCCGGTGATCAATCCCGTCACTTCCTCCGGCGAACTTGCGGCAATCTGCTTGTCGGCCACTTTTCTGCCCCGCCGCATCACGATCACGCGGTCGGCGACCGAAAAGACGTCGGGCATGCGGTGGCTGATCAGGACAACGACAATGCCCCGGTCACGCAATTGGCGGATCAGGTTCAAAACCTCAGCCACCTGGCGCACGGAAATGGCTGCCGTCGGCTCGTCCATCAACACGATTTTGGCTTCCGACAACATCGTTCGGGCGATCGCCACCGCCTGTCGCTGGCCACCCGACATTTGTTTGACGAGATCGCGCGCCCGCGTCTCGGATTTGAGTTCGCGAAATATCTCGCCGGAGCGTTTGTACATGCTCTTGTAGTCGAGGATGCGAAAAGGCCCCACGCCGCGGCGCAATTCTCGTCCGAGGAATACGTTTGCTGCCGCCGTCAGATTGTTGCAGAGCGCCAGATCCTGGTGAACGATCTCGATGCCATGCTGGCGTGCTTCCTTCGGCCGATGAAGCACCAGATCGGCGCCGTCGAGGCGCATGGTTCCGTGGCTCGGGCGAAAGTTGCCGGCGATCATCTTCACCAATGTCGACTTGCCGGCGCCGTTGTCGCCCATCAGGCCGACAACCTGCCCCGCTTCAAGCGAAAACGAAATATCGTTGACAGCCTGGATGGCGCCGAAATGTTTGGAAATATTGGTGAGCTCAAGAACCGCCACCAGCCTTCTGGCCTCCCAAGACTTGCAGGCTATCCGTCGCGTGTCTTCGGCGCGAGGCTCCAGCGACTTCGCTTTTCCAATGTCCTCCCAGAAAAGCGATCCGGAACATTTACGCAAAACCTTGCCGCAGCGTCAACTATTGTCCGGTGTATTGGCCTTATTATCGCAAAAATCTGTTTTGTCAGACAAATATCGTTTGACGAGAGCGGCGCGTGAATATTAGCTATCCGTGGGAGAGAGAGCATGCTGATCCTTGTGACCGGTGCGACGGGCAAGGTCGGGCGGCGCTTCATTGCTGGGCTGCTTGACGATCCGAGATTTTCCAAGGCCCGTATTCGCGCGCTTTGCCATAATCGGCTGTGCGATGAGACCGACCGTGTCGAAGTCATCCGCGGCTCGATCGCCGATCGCGACATCGTGGCAGCGGCGCTCGACGACGTTACCCATGTCGTGCATCTCGCCACCTGCAAGGAAACGCCTGAAGACATCATGGATGTCACGGTCAAAGGTCTGTTTTGGCTGCTCGAAGAGTTCCGCCCGAGCGTCACTGCACGCCAGTTCATCCTGATCGGGGGTGATGCGGGCGTGGGACATTTCCACTATCGCCACAACGGCCCGATCACCGAGAATACTCCCCATCGTGCTTATCCGGGAAGCTATGCGCTTTCCAAGGTTCTGGAAGAGGTGATGCTGGAGCAGTTCGGCATTCAGTACGGCCTCAATGGCTGTTGTCTGCGGGCGCCCTGGATCATGGAAAAGGACGATTTCAAATATTCGCTGTCTTTTGGCGACGATGTCTTTGGTGGTCCGGACTGGAAGACGCTGGTTCCGGAAGACGCGGCGCGGCGCTACGCAACTCTGGGGACGGTGCCACTGCTCCTTGATGCTGACGGACGACCGCTGAAACGCAATTTCGTGCATGTCGATGACCTCGTATCGGCCATATTGGCAGCAATCGACAACCCGCGGGCGGAGCGGCAACTGTTCAATATCTGCATGGATCGACCTGTCGACTATGCGGACGTCGCCGCCTACCTCCAGCGCACGCGCAATCTCGGTTCTGTCGAGATACCAAGCCGCTTCCATTCCAATTGGATGGACAACAGCAAGGCAAAATATCTGCTGGACTGGCGGCCAGACTACGATCTCGAAATGCTTATCGACTCGGCATGGCAATACGAGCGTTCGAAGGAGGAGCCTCGCATCGTCTGGTATCCGGGTTGATTTCGTATGGCGGGCATGCCGTGTCCGTCTGTTTCAAGGGAGGAAACTATGAGGAAGGCATTACTACTGACAGCCGCAGTTCTAGCACTGACCGCCGGGCAGGCCCTGGCGAAGAAGCAACTCGTCATCGTCGTCAAGGGCCTCGACAATCCGTTCTTCGAAGCAATCAATCAGGGTTGCCAGAAATGGAACAAGGAGAATCCGACTGCCGAATACGAGTGCTTCTACACCGGTCCGGCATCGACATCCGATGAGGCCGGCGAAGCGCAGATCGTTCAGGATATGTTGGGCAAGGCAGACACGGCTGCAATCGCAATTTCGCCGTCCAATGCAAAGCTCATCGCCCAGACCCTGAAGACCGCCAATCCAACGGTTCCAGTGATGACGCTCGATGCCGATCTTGCCGCCGAGGATGCAGCGTTGCGCAAGACCTATCTCGGCACGGACAACTATTTGATGGGCGCACGCATCGGCGAATACATCAAGAAGGCCAAGCCGAAGGGCGGCAAGATCTGCACGATCGAAGGCAATCCGGGAGCAGACAATATTCTGCGCCGCGCGCAAGGTATGCGCGACACGCTCACTGGCCAGAAAGGCTTGACCGAGCTGAAGGGCGAGGGCGGGTGGACGGAGGTCGCCGGTTGCCCGGTGTTCACCAATGACGACGGTGCCAAGGGTGTTCAGGCAATGACCGATATCCTCGCGGCCAATCCCGACCTGGACGCCTTCGGCATTATGGGTGGCTGGCCATTGTTTGGCGCGCCGCAGCCCTATCGCGACCTGTTCAAGCCGATGGCCGAGAAGATCGCCAGCAACGATTTCGTCATTGGTGCGGCCGACACGATCGGCGACGAGGTTGCTATCGCGAGGGAAGGCCTGGTGACGGCACTCGTCGGCCAGCGGCCGTTCGAGATGGGCTACAAGGCGCCTTCGGTGATGATGGATCTGATTGCCGGCAAGCCGGTCGAAGATCCGGTTTTCACCGGGCTCGATGAGTGCACCAAGGATACAGTCGATACCTGCATTCAAAAGTAGGTTCGCGGTTTGGCGGCACTCGGTTCAAGGGTGCCGCCGACTGCCCCCACGAGAGACGGGTCGAAAGGCCCGCAGGGCTTGACGCGCCCCGGATTCCGCGCTTTTTGGCGGCGTCAATCGCAGGCGACTTCCTCGTTATTACGATTGTTTTGACAGTACATACAGACAATCGAAAGATGCTGAGGCAGTAGAAATAAATGCCTGACAAGAAATCGGGAAAGCCGGCGGCTCCGGTCGAAGTGGTGACGGTTGACCGTTCGGCCACAAGGCGCCCAAATGCTCCCCGCATGACGGGGGCGAGCGTTCATGTGTCTTTGGCGGGAGAGATTGGGCTGCGAATCGTACGCGGCGACTATCCGCCGGGCACGATCCTGCCAAATGAGGCGAAATGGTCTGAAGTCTTTGAAGTCAGCCGATCGGCAGTGCGCGAAGCGATCAAGATGTTGATGGCCAAGGGCCTGCTTTCTTCCCGCCCGAAAATCGGCAGCTGGGTCGAACCCAAGGAGCGTTGGAACCTGCTGGATCGAGATGTCTTGGGCTGGTATGCCGCGTCTCCCGATCGTGAAGCCTTTCTAAGGGCTGTGCAGGAACTCAGGCATATGATCGAGCCGGAAGCGACGGCACTGGCTGCGGAGCGGCGAACCGAGGAGCAAATGAATGCGATCAGTCAGGCCCTGCATGACATGGATCAGGCGACATCGCTTCAGCAGCGAACGGAATCCGATGCGCGATTTCATATCGCGATCCTACGCGCCTCCGGAAATGATCTGCTGGTGCCGCTCGGCGTACTGATCGAATCGGCGTTGAACCACCTCTTCGCCCACGTCACGCGAGAGGAAGACAATTTGCGCTATGCACTGAAGCTTCATGAAAATATTGAAAAAAACATCCGATTGCAGCGACCGAACATGGCGCGCAACGCCGTTCGCAAGGCGCTGGCAAATACCGACCAGATCATAGCACGGTGGTCGCGATAGAGGTGTGCATCCTGCCCGGCTGACGCCTTACCGGCAACCTGATGCAGAGCCGTTCAAGCTCCTGCGGTGCTTGGTGCCTACCCAAAACCTGCGGCTTGTGCTATTTTCTCAGGCTACCTCGGGGGCTGAACCATGCGCGGGTTGCTTGCATCGGTGGGGTTGATTTTCACAGCGACAATGGCCGCTGCGGGGAGCCCCTTGTTCGATGCCGTCGCAACCGGAAACACCGCCGCCGTCGAACAGGTTTTGGCTGCGGGTGCGGATGTCAACAGCCGGGCACGCGATCAGGCGACGCCTCTGATCAACGCCGCGCTCGGAGACCAGCTCGCCATCGCCGAATTGCTCATCGGCAAAGGTGCTGACGTCATGGCTCGGAATTCGGGCGGCTTTACGCCGCTTCATGCCGCGGCCTTTTCCGGCAGCTTGCCGATCAGCAAGCTGCTGCTTCACCACGGGGCGACGCTCGACGATGCGGCCAATAAGGCCGGTGTAACGCCGCTGATGGTCGCCGGTGAGGAAAACCACGTCGCTCTCGCCGCGTTCCTTCTCGCCGAGGGGGCTGACGTCGGTCATGCAGAGGTTCACGGCTACACGCCGATCACGCGTGCGGTCTGGAAGGGCAACGTGGACATCGTGCGATTGTTCAAACGGCACGGCGCGTCGTGCCCACCGGCCAGCCGCCTCGGCGAGGAAGGTTACGCCAAGTGCATTGAAATCCACGATTGAATAGGAGGCGCAGATGTGTGCAGGGACCAGAAGCGGTGCGCGAGGAATTAGTCGCTCTGTGGCGGTGTTCCTTCTGGCTTTGGCAGCCGCCGGTGGATCGCAGGCTTTTGCCGACGACTCGGTCAACACGGGGTACTTCGGCGGCGTGGCAATCATGGGATACGATCCTGTCGCCTATTTCACCGAAGGCAAAGCCGTGAAAGGCTCCGAGGAATTCTCCCACGAATGGCTGGGGACGCCTTGGCTTTTCGCCAATGCCAAACACCGCGAAATGTTCATCAGCGAGCCGATCAAATATGCGCCTCAGTATGGCGGTTACTGCGCGGGCGAGGTGGCTCTCGGGTCGGTCACGGTAAATGTCGATCCAGAGGCGTTCAAGATCATCGACGGCAAGCTTTACCTGATCTACGACAAAGGATCAGCGGAGGGGTTTGCCGCGCATGTGGCTGAAGCAGTCCCGAAAGCCGACAGCAACTGGCCGAAGGTCGCAGCCGATCTCGAACGGGATCAGTATCACTGACCGCGGGTGGAGTGCGGCTATTTGACGGGCGAAAAATAGAAGACCTTGGTGGAGTTCACGTAAGCATAGCTGGTTTCAGCAGGCGAGTTTGCAGATCTGTAGACCGGGCCGCAATCGGCTCGTCCGAATGCATTTTCGCTCTGCTCGCAGAGCATGTCGCCATGGACGAAAACCGTCTCGGTGATCATCTGCGTCGCCGAGCGGAATGCAGCCTTTCCATCGCGTTCGATTTGCATGAGTGCAGGGCTTCCTGAGGGCTCGGTCTTGCCCCGCAGGAGTTTGCCCATGACGGCGCTTGTGATTTCGTCGTCGTGCAGCCGGTCCTGCTCGTCGCCCTTGAAAGCGAACGGCCATTCCGGCAGACCGGCCTCGCGCAGAGCATCGAGGATAAAGGCCAAATCCTGCTCGTTGCGGAAGTGGGCGTTGCTGATACGCCAGCCCGCCAGGGAATCGCGCCCTGCCACAAAGCGAAGTCCTTCGGTGACTGTCGCACGGGCGTCATCGAGGCGACCGGCACGGGCATAGGCCATCGCGAGCGGGGTAACGAAATCGCCATTTCCCGGAGAACCGTCTCGCGCGCGTTGGAAATTGTCGATGGCCTTTGCGTAGTCGCGCTGCAAATAAAAGACCAGGCCGGCCGTGTATCGGTTGATGGCGGAGAGGTTCGGATCGTGCCTGAGCGCCGTCTCGACGGCCGCGCCGGCTTCGGCATGATTGCCGGAGAACAATTGAACATATGCCAACGCCATATGCGCCTCGGCATCGGTAGACCCGAGCGACACTGCCTGCTGCGCCGAGGTGACAGCCTGCTCATAGCGGCGGTCCACGACCTGCATGACGGCAAGAACGGCGTAGGGCGATGAAAGAACCGAGTCGAGAGCCAGCGCGCGACTTGCTTTCTCGTAGACCCTTTTTCGGGCCAGCGCGCTCTGGAGAACATCGTCGTAGGCGCTTCGCCAGACATAAGCTGTCGCGCGCGCATCGGCCGCGAAGGCCTCTGCAAAACCGGGGTCGAGCGCTTCTGCTTTGTCAAAGAGGGCCAGTGCCTCCAGCAGCCGGGAACGGCGGCCGGTCCGCGTCGCCTGCTCGGCACGAAGGTAGTAGTCGTATGCTTCCAGATTGGCGGTCGGCGGACGGGTAATCCGCTCCGCCTCGGATCGAGTGAGCTTCAGGCCAAGCGCGCCGGCGATCTGCCGACTGAGCTCGTTTTGCACAGCCATCACATCCGCCGCGCCGCGGTTAAACCGGTTGGCCCACAGGTGATCGCCGCTTGCGGTATCGATCAGTTGCGCATTGACACGGATTTGGTCGCCTATCCGCTGCACGCTGCCCTCGACGACAAAGCGCACGCCGAGATCGCGTTCGATGTCGGCCAAGACCAAGGGCTTGCCTTTGTAGGCAAACACCGAATTATGACCGATGACGTCAAGGTCCGAAAGCATGGCCAGATCGGCAATCAGGCTGTCGGTCATGCCATCGGTGAAATAATCCTGGCCGGGATCTTTGCTCAGATTTGCGAAAGGAAGCACCGCGACGGATGGACGTTGCTGCACGAACGGCCATTGCCATACGACGACAATCGCAGCGGTCGCGATCAGCAGCGCTGCAAGCGTCGCCAGGATAATCGCACGGCGGCGCGGCCGAGGGGAGGCGACGACCTTGCCTGCCTCAGCGGGATCTAACAGGACACGATAGACGCGAACCGGATCGGCTATGTTCTTCAGTTGCTGCTCTCCGAGAGCGGAGAAGCCGACATCAGCCTTGTGTACGGTGTGATCGAATGCGGTGCCGGATATGCAAATTCCGCCGGGCTGAGCAAGACTCTCCAGCCGTGCGGCTATGTTGACGCCGTCTCCGTGAATGTCCTCTCCTTCGACGATGACATCGCCGAGATTGACGCCGATGCGGAAAAGCATCCGCTGCTCGGGCCGCAGGGCTGCATTGCGTTCCGCCTTTTGTTGCTGGATCTTGACGGCGCAGCGCAAGGCATCCACCACGCTTTGGAACTCAACCAGGATTCCGTCGCCCATGGTCTTGATCAGGCGGCCGTGATGCGTGGCGATCTTCGGTTCGAAGAGTTCGTGGAGGTCGGAGTGGAAGCGGATACGCGTTCCCTCTTCGTCGATTTCGCTCAGACGGCTGTAACCGACCACATCTGCAATCAGGACTGCTGCAAGACGGCGCTCCATACCAGCTCTTCCTGGGTGTCAGATCCCCGACCGATATCTTACAGCAGGTGCCGAGCCGTTGCCATGACAGTCGCCCAAAGTGCATCAAGCTTGCCGGCGACATGCCTCGCGAAACCATCTGCGTGAAATGAGTTGCCGGGACATCGGTCCGAGCCGCAGTTCCTGTCAGCTTTGGCCAGTATCCGGGACCACCAGGCCCGCCTTGCGGAGGCCTTCAACACGGCGGCTAAAGTCCTCGGGGTTTCGGAATGGAAGGACGCGGCGGCGGCGCTCGACGGAGAAATTGGGATTGATCTGGAGCGCTTTTTCCCAGGCCTGTCTGCTCTCTTCCGGCCGGCCGAGGTGGCCGTAACATGACGCGAGCAGGGCATAGGCCGTTTCAGATTGGGCGTTTTGCTGGAGCCGCTGCTCGATCGCGGCAATCGCCTGCTCATATTCGCCGAGAGAAAAGTGCGCATCGGCGAGAAATTGGAAAAGAACTTCCGGATGGTGCGGGTCGAGCCGCATCGATTCATTCAGTGTTTCGAGAGCGCCTGCGGGATCGCCGGAAAATATTTGGATATGGGCCATCAGCATCAGGAGGTCGGCGGAGTTGGGGGAAAGCGTGAGGCCCTGCAACACTTCTGCGCGCGCCCGGTCCAGTTCCCGGTTCCACATGCAAGCCATGCCCAGCGCGAAGTGGCCATTCGGCTGTTCCTCGGCCATCTTCGCTGCCTGCTGCGCGAGATCCAGGCCGATCCGCAGCGAAGCCTCCGGATCGTTGCTCCAGGCGTTGATGTAGTCGAGCACATGCGTGAAGGAAATCAGTGCCTGGGCGGCCGCGTAATCCGGATCGATAGCGAGGGCGTCGGCCGCCAGGCTGCGGGCGGCTATATTTCCGGTTCGGGTGTGGGCCGACGCCTGCTCGCGGCCGCGCAATAGGAGCTCATATGCGCCGATATTGACTGCGCGTCCTTGGACTAACCGATCCTGGTCGCCATGCGTGAGGTTCAGCTTCAGCGCCGCCACGATCTCCTGGGTGAGCTCATCCTGAACCGCAAAAATATCCGTAAGCTCGCGGTCGAAACGGCTGGCCCAGATATGCCCGCCATTGCTGGCGTCGATCAATTGGGCAGTGACACGCACGCGGTTGCCAGCCTTGCGCACGCTGCCTTCCAGGACATAGCGGACGCCGAGCGCCCTGGCCATCTCAGGCACGGAGGCTGTGACGTTCTTGTAGACGAAGGAAGAGTTGCGGGCGATCACGTGCAATTCTGACAGCTTCGAAAGGTCGGTAATGATGTCCTCGCTGATGCCGTCGGAGAAATATTCCTGCTCGGCGTCGCCGCTCATGTTGTTGAACGCCAATACGGCGATGGAGGGCTTATCGGAAACGGCCGTAGCCGGAGGCATTTTCATTGCCGGCTGGACTTGTCGCGCCGTGTTCGACAGCGGTCCGACTTGGAGAGAATAGACCTGCATCGGCTCAGCGATATTCTTCAGCTGGATCTGACCGAGATCGGTCACGGCAAGATCAAGCCGCGCTTTCACCTGGCGGTAGGCATCCTCGGAAAGACAGATGGCGCCGGGCTTGGCAATTCCCTCCAGCCGCGCGGCGATATTGACGCCGTCGCCCATCAAGTCGCCATCGCTTTCCTCGACCACATCCCCCAGGTGGATCCCGACCCGGAACTCGATGCGATGCTCGGGCGACACGCCGATATTGCGCTCGACCATGGCGGTCTGCACTTCGATCGCGCAGCGCACGGCGTCCACGACGCTGCGAAACTCAATCAGGCTTCCATCCCCGGTACGCTTGACCACACGGCCATTGTGCACGGCGATGGTTGGATCGACCAGATCGCTGCGCAGAGTTCTCAGCCGCGCCAGAATGCGATCCTCGTCCGCACCGGCGAGACGGCTGTAGCCGACCACATCCGCGACCAGGATCGCCGCCAGTTTTCGCGTCACGCTCGTAGCCTCAGTTCCTCGTCGGACCAAAATAACACAGTGTGACCGGCAACGTCGCCAAATCCCGATTGCTTTCGCTGAGAGGCGGCCCGGCTAGTCTCCGTTTTTCAGAGAGAAGGCAAGGACGTAGTCGCCGGCGTCCTTCGAATATGGTGCACCGCCGACCGATATCAGGACATATTGCTTGCCTGTTTTCGGCGAAACATAGGTCATGGGCGTCGCGCTCGAGCCGACCGGCAGGGGATATTTCCAAAGCTCGGTACCGTTCTCGGCATCATAGGCGCGGATATAATAGTCCTGGAAGCCGGCGAAGAAAACGACACCGCCGGCGGTCACCGAAGTGCCGGCATAGCTCGGCAAGCCCATCGGCATACGCAAACGGGTTTTGATCTTGAACGGCCCGAGTTCCTCGGCGGTCCCCGCCGGAACCTGCCAGGCGATCTTGCGGGTACTCAGATCCACCGCCGTGACGGTGCCGAA
This sequence comes from Rhizobium sp. BK212, assembly GCF_014197475.1. NCBI lineage: Bacteria > Pseudomonadati > Pseudomonadota > Alphaproteobacteria > Hyphomicrobiales > Rhizobiaceae > Rhizobium > Rhizobium sp. BK212. The sequence goes on along the minus strand of NZ_JACIFS010000002.1, from coordinate 1,021,450 downwards.
GGGCGGCTGCGTGCAGGGAACGCGGAGCCTCGAGGTCCACATTTCGGTGGCCATGCCATAGGGCGTACCGCGCTGCGGGGCGGAGGGGCCGTGCGCGGTCGTGGTGAGGGCAAAATCGACATACTCCGCGCGCGGGATGAGCGCGAAGAGGCTCGGCACGCGGATATCGTTCATGAAGACGCGGTTGTTGGGCAGATCGACCGATACGCTTCCCCAATTGAGGCCACCCAGATTTCCCGGCTGCTGGATCGCATATTGGGTACCGATCGGGGTGAAATCGCCATCGTAGCGCATCTTTCGGAAGGCGATGCGGCATGCCAGCTGATCGAACATCGTCAGGCCCCAGGCCGTCTGCTCGCTCACGCGTTCCGCGCCAATGGTCGGCATGCCGACAGAATAGGGCTGCGTCGGAGACAGTTTCTCTTCCGGCGCGCCGCCTTGCTGCGGCACCGGCTTCTCCTGGACTTCGGCAAGGGGCAGGCCGGTCTGACGGTTGAGCAGGAAAAGCTGCCCACGTTTGGTGGTCTGCAGGAGAGCGGGCACGGTGGCGCCGTTGCCGTCAGGCAAGTCGATCAGGACCGGTTGGGCCGGCAGGTCATAGTCCCAGATGTCGTGATGCACAGTCTGAAACTTCCATTTCTCCCGCCCGGTCGTCACATCGAGCGCCACCAATGTCGCGTTGTATTGGTCGGCGAAGGCCGGACGATTGACGCCGTAATAATCCGGGGTGGTATTGCCGAGCGGCGCATAGATGAGACCGAGCTTGTCGTCGAATGCGGCCGTCGTCCACATATTGGGTGTGGCCCGCGTATAGGTCTGGCCCTCCGGTGGGAGTTTGGTGATCTCAGGATTGCCGAGATCCCATGCCCATTCGAGCTCGCCGGTGACAACGTTGAATGCGCGGATGACGCCCGAGGGTTCGCCGACCTCCTGATTGTCGGTGACCCAGCCCCCGACGACGATCAGATTGCGGGCAATCAGCGGGGCCGATGTCTGGAAGTAATAGCCTGTCTTGACTTCGCCCATCCCCTGGGAGAGCTGCACCGTGCCATTGTCTCCGAAGCCCCTGCAGGGGGCGCCGGTCTTGCTGTCGATCTCCAGTAGACGGGCATCAATCGTTGTCTGCACCAGGCGCTCGTTGCAAAGACCGTCGGCGGATTGCGCGTCCTGCGGCATCTTATAGTAACCGAGACCACGGCAGCGCTGCCAGTAAGGCGCGGTCGCCTTGGGATCGAAGGTCCAGCGCGGTTTGCCGGTATCGGCATCGAGCGCTGCGATCACATCCGTCGGCGTGCAGGTGTAGACCGTGTCGCCGATCTGCAGAGGCGTGTTCTGATCGGCGCCGTCGCTTTTTCCGGTGCGATATGTCCAGGCAAGATCGAGCTTGGAGACATTGCCGCGGTTGATCTGATCGAAGGGCGAGTAACGATCTCCCGCCGTGGTGCGGCCATAGGAGGTCCAATCGGAGGGAGAATTGTCGCCCTTGGTCGCCTTGTAGGCGGTGATGTCGGCGGAAGGGCGGATGACGCCATGCGGCGTGAAAGCAAGGCTAAAACCGGCAACGAACAGGATCGCCGTGACCAGGGCGCCGCCATGGTAGAGCTTCCGGTTGGCGGTCGGCGAGAGCGATGGCGCAAAGAGAAGCGCAAAACCCGCCAGCGCGATCGGAGACATCAAGCGCGCAAAAAGTGCCCAAAAATTGAGACCCGATTCCCATAGCGCCCAGGGAAGACTGAAGATGGCAACAAGCAGGACGATGAGGCCGCCGGACGTCTTGCGGCGCCAGAGCAGAAACGCGGCAACCAGATAGGCAAGCCCTACGATCGCATAATAGGGCGAGCCGCCGAGGCTGAGCAGCAAGGCGCCGCCTCCTATCAGCCCCAATCCGATCAGGGCGAGAACAATACAGAACAGGGTGGCTAGAAATTTCATAGTCTCCTCATCCAATCTGCTGCCCGATCGCCTGGATCCCCACTCCGACCGTCGCATGGCGCCCCGGGAAGCGCGGGGCCATTGGATTGGCGGTCGGATACGTATCTTCGGGAGAGCGGTGCTCTCTCGTTCAATTTTTACTTGATGTAGCTGTGGTCACTGACACGCCGCCCCGATCCGGCAATGATGCCGCCGCCGCTCCTGCGGCAACGGCTTGCCATTCCAAATCGAGTCAATACTTCTGAAAGGGGCACAGATGTTTCTCGGCGAAAAGCTTGATCTAGCGAACGGGCGACCGACAGGATTCGATTATATGCGATTACTGTTAGCCTTTTCAGTGCTTTGGATACATACGGCCCGCGTCACGTACGGCGATGACCTCTTTCTTTGGGAGTCACCCTTCCGTCCCGTCATCAAGTCAGTGCTGCCCATGTTCTTTGTCCTGAGCGGGTTCCTGGTGGCTGGCAGTCTTGAACGATCGAAGACATTGATCTCCTTTCTTGGGAATCGGTTTATCCGGATCTACCCTGCTCTTGCGGTAGAGGTGTTGCTGGCTGCCTTTATACTCGGAGCGATCTATACGGAGTATGACCTGCGTGACTATTTCACCGATCCTCAGTTCTTTACTTATCTGCTGAATGTCACCGGGCACATTCACTTCAATCTTCCCGGCGTATTCCTGGACAATCCTGATGCTGCGATGGTGAACGGGCAACTCTGGACGGTGCCCTTCGAGCTTGAGTGTTATGCTGCGATCGCCGCCCTGTTTCTGCTCGGCGTGGTCAGGCGGCGCGTGATCGCCCTGATCGCAACGCCGGCCTTGATCATAGCCTTTGGTATCGCAAGATATTGGAAGCATGAAAGCGACTGGGCCACCATGCCCACGACCGCATCGGGCAATCTGCTTATTTGTGCATTTCTGGTGGGGGTGACCTTCTATCTCTACAAGGACAGGGTTCGCTGGGATATCCGGATTTTCCTCGCCTCCGTAGCAGTCATCCTGTGGGCCTACTGGTTCACCTCTTTCGGAGACTTCATTGCCATCCCGGCAATCGGATATGTCACGGTTTTCCTCGGTCTGACCTCGCCCCGAAAGCTTGGTGTTCTGCGCGGGGCCGACTATTCCTATGGCGTCTTCCTCTACGGCTACCCGATCCAGCAGGCCTTCGTCGCGCTCGGGCCCTGGGCGCATAACTGGTGGCTGAACGGCATCGTCTGCAGCATCATTGCCACCTGCTTTGCCGCTTTCTCGTGGAGATTCATCGAAAAGCCGGCGTTGAAATTGAGGAAACAAGTCACCTGGCTTGAAAATCTCAGGCTCCAGCGCGGCACGAAACGACAATTGGCCGGGGCGGTCTCGAAATAGAGTTCTGGATGCCGGCTTGGAGGCGGGCAATTCCGGAACAGGCTCAATCCAGAAAACAACTCAATAGGGCTCGCCATCACCGCGAGCCTTGTTTCTTTGATGCTGGCTGAGCGCCACAGACGAAAATCCGGGCCGTTTGCAAGGGCCTGGTTTGCAGCAGGCTTGCTGCACGATCACTGCCATGTCGACGTACCTACACCGATAAGCGCGGCCCGGATTTGGCGCGCATATCCGCTCATGCGTAAGCCTATGTTCAGACTGATCTTTTCGGTTGGACGAGGTAACGTCGTGGTTAGATCTATGACTGTATTAATCATCCAGCTGCCCAACTTTTCCAGCTATCGTATCCGATGGTTTCTTGGTTTTTTTGGGAGTGATCGGCCCTTCTGGATGAATAGTTGAATATTCTCCAGCGTTGTTCAATCGATCTGTTGGGCGGCTATTAGCAATATTTTAACGGTAATAGATAAAATACTTTGATCGAACTTCGTTTCGACTTTGGGTTTTGTCATGTCATTGAGGGGCTGACGGTGGCTTGAAGAAGGTGAAGAGAGGAGCAGAATAATGCTGAAGAGCACGCTCATCGTGATTGCCGTCTCCTTCGCCGCCGGAGCGACCATTCGCGCCTGGGCCTTCGCATTCTTTGCATTTCTGGTGGTCGCGGCTTTGAGCGTCGTGATCCTGCTAAAAGGTTCCTCCTTGACGGAGGCAATCGCTTCCGGCCTCCAAGTGCTTGTATTGATGGAGATATGCTATCTTGCGGGTCTCTTCGCTTTCTCGTTGGGGGGGCACATTCAGAAGCGCCGGAAAAAGACCTCCATCGCCGACCGCTCCCATGCGACCGGCAAGCGTCCTCATGGATGGTGACATGACCGAGGCGGCAGGAAGCTCGGCTGTGCTATGGACGCAAACCCGCTGAGCACTTTTGCTGGAATTGCTTAGGAGTCCACCCTGGGCAGTAAGGCGTGCCGGGAAAGCAGGGCCGAGAGTGTTTTTGCGATGATCACGAAATCCAGCGCGAGCGTCCATTTGGACAAATACTCGACGTCGAGGGAAACTCTGTTCTGATGGCTGGCGTCGTTGCGTCCGTTGATCTGCCAGTGGCCGATCAAGCCGGGACGGACGGCCATATAGGCAGAGGCATGTTCGCCGTAACGCGGCAGCTCTTCCTTGGTAATGGCGTGGGGCCCGACGAGGCTCATTTGACCCAGCAACACGTTGATCAATTGCGGGAGCTTGTCGAGGCTCGATCGTCTGACGATAGCGCCGACGACAGTGACATGTGCCTTGGCCGTTGCGTCGGCGCGTGTCGTGCGAAACTCGAGGCGGCCAAACTCTTTTCCCTTATAACCGATCCGCGGATGGGAATTGAAAATGGGTCCCCAATCACTTAGCGTTATGATGGCTGCTACGGACAGAAGAAACGGTGACAAAAGGAATAAGAGACCTGTCGCAATGATGATGTCCAATGCGCGTTTCAGAAGTCTGCTGATCGTATGGGATTGTGACGAATTGAATGGACGCCTTTCCTGCCGCGCCCTGGCGAAATCCCGCCAAGGTTCGGTTGGGTTGCGCCCATGATTTTTCCCCGCCATCCGCGTCTCCGTTAGGCGAATCCCAGAAATCACAGTCAAAAGCTTGTTTGAGTGCAAGTTTGGTGTCTGTGACCGAAGTCATAACCGTGGATAAATTCTTTATCATGTGAAGAATTTCTTGTGAATAGTTAAAGAAGTATTTTTTTGGAAAAATATACATCTGTGATGTTGTAAATATTTATTCCAGGTAAAAATATTATTATTATATTGTTGGCCTATTCTAACGGCGCGCAATTGTTTCGAATTGTATAAAAATTATCCAACAGCTTCAAAAGTGTGCTTTTGACAGAATTAAATATGGATTTTATGATATATAAATGTGAGGATTCGTCAGAATTATGTATAATTTCAGAACGTAAATTTTATATTATTATTATTTGACTTTATAACTTAACGCATTACGAATGTCGTTGACGACAATAAATCAATTAGTCTGCTTGGAGTTGCGCGTATGGACGGTGCGATTAGCATCAAAGACAGCAGGATTGAAGGAGGCGCGGCGCGAATAAGCGAAACGGTTACTTGCGGTCCTGTAGGTATTGTTTACGGCGGCCGGCCGGATTTGGATCACGAGTTTCCGTTTTGCCGCTCGAGTGTTCGAAAATTTCGTCGCGGTGAGGTTATTGCCGGCGCCGGTGTCGTCATCGACATGTTTGCCCGCGTGCAGCGCGGAATGGTGAGTGCAAGCACCCCGCTTGCCGATGGACGCGAGTTCATCGTGGAAATCATTCCGAAAGGCGGCTTGATCGGCGAATTGGAGGTGTTGCGCAAACAGTCTCTCAGCCTGGAATATCGGGCCACGGCGGACTGCGAACTGCATTACTTCGACGGCCGCTTGCTGCGGGACTGGTGTGCGAATGATCCGCAATTTCAGGTGAAGATCCTGTCGAAGGCACTGGCGCGTGTTTCAGAACTCGAACTGCGGATTATTTCCAACGCCGGGTCGAGTTTAAGGCAGAGACTGGCCCGGACGCTGCTGCGTCTTTCTGCCTTGTACAACGTCGATACGCAGAATAGCGGCAATGAGCTCATTATCTCCCAACACGACCTGGCCGCGACGCTGCCGGCGTCGCGTGAGAAGGTCAACCAATGTCTGCGCCGTTTGCGCGAGAGCAAGGTGGTTGACGGGACACAGGGCAAAATCCGCATTCTCAATCGGAAGGCGCTTGAGGCTTATGCCGAGGGGGCAGTGTCTCTCGCTTGAGGCACCGCCGCGATAAACAAAAAACGGAGCAGCAGAAAGCCTCGACAGAACCCGCCACCGGCGGGTTCTGTGTTTGATGCGGTGGGCGTTGATAAATCGGAGCAAGCAGGGCCGAAAGATCGGCCTGGCGGTTTGCCTTCATGCACATCGTCGCAAACCACTGCGGATTTTGCGCGGCCTGCTTTAGAGCATTTCCGTTTTTCTCCGAATCACGGAAATGCTCTATCTCTTTGTTTTCACGCAATTCCGGACGCAAAACCGCTACGCACTTTTGCTGGAATTGCTCTAGACTTCGCTCTCGCAAGCATGTCTCCAGTATTGCCAGCCTTCACCCTGGATCAGCCCGTGATCGGACAGGTCCTTCCAGCTTCTGTAGGTGCCCGTATCCTCACAGACGAAGTCATCCATGTCCTTGCTCGAAGAGTATACGGTATATTCTTCCGTATGTTGGGACAGGTGCGCCGCATCGGCAACCTTGTGCACGAAGGTCGACAGGAACTTGAAATGCAGAAGAGCGCCGGACACGCCGAGCGCTCCGCGCATGTCGCCCAGATTTAGGGAGAGCGGCCAGACCTGGTGCGATGATTTCAGAAACAGACGTTCACCCTTGATATAGACGAGTGGTATCTTATTGAGCGCGGGGCCGTCCCAGAGCCGGTCGTGGAAATAGACGCGCCCGCGGACGCCGCCCTTGATCCATATCGTCCCGTTGCGTTTGTCGAAATGTGCGACATAGCCGGATCGGTCGAAGAGATTGCAGACCTCGAGCGGATTGCGACCGGGTTCGCATATGTTTTCGAGAACGGGATGCGGGCTGTACATGTCGATCATGACCGAGCGGAGCGAGTGGCCGCCCATGGATTCGATATAGGTGGTCAATTGATCGATCGGTCGTGTGTCGCAATGCGGATAGACCAGAAACTCGTCCGCATCGACATAGAGGACCCATTTCTCCCGGCAGTGGCGGTTGATTACTTCGTTGATCCAGTCGTTTCCGAATCTCGCCGCCTTGTAGGAGCCATGAGCCGAAAGAAGGGACACATCGTCGAAGCTGGACAGCAACTCGGCCGTACCGTCGGACGAGCCGTTGTCGATGCAGATGAAGTGCTCGAAGCCGAGATCGCGATAATACTGCAGGAAGAATGCCAGCCGGTGTCCCTCGTCGCGGATGACGCAGATGACGACATGACGCGCCTGCTTGAGCCCGTCGCGCAGCAGGTCGTAACGAACCTGCCGAGCCTTGAGCGTCCGGCGCAGGCGAGCTTTTAGGTAATGCGAGATACTGGCGGCGGAAGCCCTATAACTCATATTCTGTCCTGAACACTATCCATTCTGGGTGAATGGATGAATACTTGCGCATCCGCCTGCAATCCACGGCTCGACCGGCAATCCCGACATCCGTCACGCGGACAATCCTCAGGTCTGACCAACAACACATCATCATACGGCGTAGTCGCCGCCGACCAGCAGGCTCTGGACGCGCGGATGGGGTCCGTTTTTCTCGATTGCGTGTTCGATGCGCGCTCGTATCGACCGGTATTTATACAGCATCTTACGGTCGAAGCTTATTCCGCGATACAGCGCGTTGTAAATCGGATGTGCTTTGCGCAGGTCGACGTAGACTTGGCTTTCCTTGTCGGTCCATGGAAAGAAGGTGCCATGCCACGGCTTCGGATGCGCCATGTAATGGACGATCGACAGGGAGGACATGTTTACCAGATGAAGGAACTGTTTGGGGAAGTTCCAGCGGTTCGATACGAGGATAAGCGATGAACCGCAGACATAATTCAATGCGCCTTGATCATGTTTACCCTCGCAGGCCTCGGGGTTTTTAGCAAAAAGCTCAAGCGCCTCCTGCCCGATCCAACCGTTGCGGTGGAATTTCAGCACCCCTGCATTGAAATAGTAGCTGCTCTTTCCAGTGTCGAGGAAGTCATGGATCGCGGTATAGTCGCGCGCCGCGAAAAACCTGCCCTCGGGCACAGTGGCATTTTCGAGCCGACTGAGATCGCTGACGATCTGGGTATCTCCATCGAGATAGATGATCTGGGTATAGTTGGTAGGCAGGATCTCGCAAAGGACCAGCTTGGCCATGGTGCTGACGCTGATGCGTCCCTGGAAATGCGAACTGTCGAGCCTGCCGAGCGAATCCCGCAGCGCGTCGGTCGCATCGATCAAGTCGACCCGGCTCGTTGCCAGCAGGGCTTTCAGCTCCTCGAAATTATTGAGATGTTCCGACATGAGGACGCAGACATCTGTCGCGGGGCTTGCAAATTTGCGAGCCTGAAGTGCGGAGAGAATGGTTGGAAATGAATACTCGACATCCGTGACGTAGACGACGCACTGATTGTTCATGTCATCACCCTTCCGATTGTGCGCAATACGAATGAATCGGCATTGAGTTGCCCGTCGAGGGAACGATTGAGAATTGAGCCGACGGGTCTGTCATATGAAGGCCCTGTTCGGTATATATAGCCGGTGTTCAGCGCCGCGGAGCTGAACGGGTGTCTGGCCGCCGGCGGTTTTTATGTGTTTCATTGTTGAGATATTCGCCATGAAGAGTGCCTTGCCTGTAAAAAGGCTGTGTTTCGACATCGTGTTTCGCGGTACGACGGTCGGTACCGGGACCGTTGTCGGAAAGCAGAGGGAAGGGGAATTGTCATGCTGATCACCGCAGTCGTGGCAGCGGTGATATCGATAGCTGCCGGAGCTTCCATCCGTGCCTGGGCTTTCGCAATTTTCGCCTTCCTCGTGGCAATCGGCTTCGGCAGCGTGGTTTTCACCGACGGCTCCTCCATGATCGCCGCCATCCTCTCCGCTATTGCCATCCTCGCACTCATGGAAGTCGGCTACTTGGCAGGCGTGTTCGTTTCGGGGTTTGTGCGGCGTAGTGCCAGGCAGCGGCAAAACAATTCCGTCGCAGATAACGTCGCGGCCACCAGAGAGCGCCAGCAGAGCTGATTTTGACATAGAATCCGCAGAATAGCCTTCTGGGGACGGTTTTGCGCGATCGCGTTCGGCCGACGAATTGCTATTACCGGCAATGTTTGAAAGATGCGGCGCGGCCGGCCGATTCCGAACCGGCGCGGGCATGCCGATGGCTCGACGAGACCATCTCGCGCCATGGCGAAACTGCAAGGCGGGCGTCATCGCGTTGAAAACATCGGCGCTCTCATCTGAGATGTCGATGTCTCCAGTGGGGTCCGGTTGGCAAGCGATCGGGTCGCCTGTCGTGGCGAGATATTGGTTGTCGCCAGGCAGCCGGCCGCCAGGCCCGCCGTGGTGCTGAACAGCAAGCCGAGATCGGTACCGCTTCCTGATATCGATGCCGAGGCGACCTGGGCTATCGATGCCATAATTGCGGCGTTTCCGATCGCGTGCGTTTCCCGATCGCCTGATATGTGCCGGCCGGACGCCCTCACAAGGCTGTACAGGAAGGTGGCGAAGAGCAGAGTGCCGGTCAAACCGACATTAGAGAGCAGGGCTGCGATAAAACTCGAAGCTCGAACCGTGCCGAGCCCGGCGCCGAAGGTAGCGGTGTCGACGAATGCGATCAATGCCAGCGTATTCCAGGCGGTCCGCTCTTCGCCGGATTGCGATTGGAGCTTGTCCGATAAGGTGGTGTTCACAAGGCCGGCGATGGAATCCCACGCGTCGGGGACAAGGCTGAGTGCGACGATGGCGCAGGGGATCAAGAACAGCGTGATCACCAGGAGTGTGACATGCGCAGTCGTAGCCGGGCCCCCGATCAGCCGTTTCAGGCAGAACAGCACGAACATGCAGACGACGAAGATGCCCGCGATATAGGCGGTCGTCGACGTGCAGAGGACGATCGTCGGGCCGATGAAAAGCGTTGCAAGTCCCGCCATTCGGCTTTGAACACGCTCCAGCCAGAGCATGAGCGTGAAGGAAAAATAGGCCAGTGCGACCGCGCCATACATGCTTGCTTCGGGAAAGGGGCCGACAATGCGCTTGAAGCCGCTGATCGTCTCGGCCGTATGCATCGTATAATTTGCGTTCCTGATGACATCGAGCAGGTAGGACTGGCCGGTCAGGAAGGTTCCGATATCAATCAACGCCAGGGCAAAACAGACGATTGACGCCACGATCAACTGCTGTGCGATGAAACGGGCATATCCAAGTCTCGCAAGCCCCGAAACGGCGGCAAAGCAGGCGAGGTCGCCGAGCAGATAGACAGACTGGCTGAGATTGGACGAACCCGGCGCCAGCGGCGCGGCTACCGTCGACATCATGCCCGATGCGTCTCGTGCCGAGGAATAGACGAGGGTTGCGCCGGCAAAAATGCGGGGCAAGAAGAAAGACGATGCCACGGAAAACAGGATGTAGGTGGCAAACCAGAAGCCGGGGCCTGGATAGGCGAGGCTGGTCAGTATGGCCTGCGTTTGAGCCGGGCGCAGCAGGGCGGCCGCAACGAGAAAGAGCACCAGAAGATGGCTCGGCTGGATGCTGCTGCCGCCGAGCGCCGGCAATTGGAGCGCCGCTGCGGCGCCCAAGAGCGTCGACAGGCAGAGGGTCGCTATAGAAAAACGCGCACCGTTGACCATGGTGAGCAGGCCAAGCAGCAGAACGAGGAAGCCGATCGGTTCTATCGACATGCTTCAGATCCCGATCCGGAGGACGAACGGCCAAGGCATCGGGTTTGCCGAAAACCGGTATCCGGCTTTCGGCGCGATGCTTGAGGCGAAAGCCGCCTGTTGTCATCGATGATCACAGCCGCCCCCTAATTCGATCCCGTCTGGGATATCCAGCCGGGAGCCGCCTGATTGTCTCCGGCGACATCAGACAGCGGGACTGCCGAGCTTTGCTGCTGCGGCGCGGACTGCAGTTGCAGTGGAGGCGGTGGCGTCTGAAGGTCCGTGTCGATGCCGATTTCGACGACATCATGTGGCCGCAAGGTGGTCGTCTCGTCCGCCTCTATGTTGCGATAAGTCCCATCGTCGTTGCGACGCACGATCCGGTAGTTTTTCTGTGCTCTGCCAAGACCCGGCATGTCGGTATTCATCTGGGCGAGTTGAGCGCTGTATCCGGCCTGTTCGCCGAGGAGCTGCGCCACCTGGATGTCGATTGCCGCCCTGCCGATCGCGAGATTGACCTGATTCAGCAGTTCCTGGTTTTCGCTGTTCTGCCTGTTGGCGATGTTGATCTTCGAGCGATCGGCTTCGCTGAGCCCCTGGCGAGCCGTGGTCAGGGCGACCTCGAGATCGATCAGCGTACCTTGTGCATCCGCCGCCCAGCGGTCGACCGAGACCTGACGGGAATTGCTGACCAGGCCCTTGCTCACCAGACTGTTGACATTATCCAGTTCCTTCTGCGCAAGATCGATCTGCCGCTTCTGCGAATTGATCTTGGCTTCGAGCGACTCGACCTGCTGGCCGTAAAGACGCGCGAGGTCGCTCGCCGCGTCGATCTGGCTCTGGATATCGACGCGGCGCAGCCGCATCAGGTTCAATTCCTGCGCCTTCAGCTTGTCCACATCGGGCGTTCCGACGAGCTCGGCAGGGATCTCGAAACTCTGTTCGCCGGCAATTTCGGCACGCAGCCGCGCCTGGCGCATCAGAAGATCGCGCCTGTTGAGAATGGCCGTTCGATAGGCGCCTGCAGCCTGGATCCGGTCGCGCTCGAAGACGGTATTTTCCTCGCGATCCCGAAGGAAGCCGCCGGCAATGCTGACGGCCTTCATGACCGTCATATCTGCCTCAAAAGCATAGCGCCCGGGGGTCTGCACGGTTCCGGTTAAGAAGATCGGCGCATGCTGGGCGATCTCCAGGGCGATGAACGGTTTTCCCGGCAGTTCGGCCTTTTCGGACAGTGCGCCGGCGATCGCATCGGCGACCTGCTGCGTTGTTTTCCCGATCGCCTGCACCTGGCCGGCGATCGGGATCGACAGATTGCCGGCATCGTCGACGGCATAGGTCCCGTCGAGCGCCTCCCAGCTGGCATATCGGGAATCCGACGATCGCCATTCAACGACACGCAGTCTCACCTGGTCTTCCGGCACAAGAGTGTAGTTTTCCGCATGGGCGACGCTCCAGCCGGTCATGCAGGAGAATACCAGCAAGGCAAGGGCGACGGAGACGAGGCGATCGGACAAGGATGTGTGCTGCATTGTCTGCTATCTCCGTTTCGTTGCGATCGATGGCGACGGCATCTCGCGCGGCGAAGGATTGCCGAACTCGAGAATGCGGGACGGAGAGGTACGGCCGACAACAAGATCGGACAGCGCCAGAAAATTTCCGTTCAGACGTCCCCAGCGGTCGATCAAGCGGTCATTGAACAAGAGGCCCCGCGTATTCGCCAGGATGTTGCGGCCGATCTGGACGACGGCACGACCCCTCGACATCGTGCCCTTCCGGATCAGATAGACGGGATTGGCAACCTGCGAATAGCCGAGCCTTCGCCCGGGCTGGCGCCCGGATCTGACACCGAGATGCACCCCGCGGGCGCCTTCGACATGCACGGACCTGCCATAGCGGGCGATGGACCGGCTGAAATCGACATCCTCGAGCCAGCCATAGAGCGGCAGCTGTTCGTCAAAGGCCAGCGCGTGCTCGAGAACGGGTGAAAGGCGAACAGCCATGTTGCATCCGTAGGCGTTGTAGACCTCCGTCACCTGCTCGGTTGCTTCGCCCGCAGTATCAAGGACCTGCAGGGCCTTTGACATGCTGAGGCCACCATCGAGGACACCGTCGGCCAGGACTTCGCCGGTGGCGATCGCCACGTTGGGGTTAGCCGCAAAGACGGCCGCCATCCGGGGCAGGAAGGTCGCGGCGGGAACGAAGTCATCGTCCAGGAAGATCAGAACATCGATATCGAAGGCGGCAGCCTGGATGATCCGGTTGCGCTGGGAGGTCAGGCCGCGGCTGCCGACGATGACTTCCACATCGCAGCGGTCGGCGAGCCCGGCGGCATCGTCGATCGCGGGCACGCAGACGATCAGCCGCTCAGCCTGGTTCGGCAGGGTGGTCAGATAGTCGACCGTCTCCCGCAGTATCGAGGGGCGGCCCGCCGAGGCGATCCCCACGGCCATTCGCAGTGGATGGCTTGCGCGCTCCGCCATGGCTTCAGGTCCGCAAGGGACAGGCGCCGGCCCGATCGACCCGTCCTGCCTGGTTGCTTCTGCCGAGGGGGAGGTCATGACTGCATTCTCTTCGGCGCATGGTTGATGATCGCCCCGAGGATCTCCGCGCCGACATTCCGCAGCGTGTCGATGACGCGCATGGTATCGTCGATCGAAGTGTGCCCGTGCGAGGTCACCACGAGGACACCGTCCAGCTCCGACGCGATCGCATTGGCATCCGGCGACGCGGAGAATGAGGAGATATCGACGAATATGGCGTCGAATTCCTTTTTCAGGTCGGCAAAGCTCAACTGCGTGCGGCGGGAACTCAGGCGAATGGCCGGCGTCACCGCTTCGACCTTGCCGAGGGGAAGGAATTTCAGCGTCGGGGTGAGCGGTAATGCCGCCGTCTGAATCAGCTCACCATTGTCGAGAACATCGACTAGGCCTGTGGAACTATCGGGCGCGATAGATTTGCTGAGCGAGGATTTCTGCGCGGCCGCATCGATCAGCAGCGTGTGCGCCCCTGATATCGACGACAGCACCGCAAGTTCGCATGCTATGGTCGATGCGCCACTGCCGGGATTGACGGCGACTATACCGATGACGACCCGGCGTTTGCGCCGAAGACCGACGACCGTCGCGCTCAATTCCGCCATGCCCGGAATAACAGGATAGGCGGCTGTGTCGCTACTGCCGGTGTCGGCGGCGAGGAAACGTGCGGGGTCTCCATTCCGGCTCTTCCTCGATGTCGACAGCAAAGTGACGAAGGGCAACCCACCGGCTTCCGCGATCTGATGGGGGCGGACGATCCGGCGATCGCCGGCATGCCTGATCATGGCAAGTGCCAGGCCGGCGCCAAGACCAACCGCCGCCGCAAAGGCGATGATGAGCGTGCTGCGTGGTCTCTCCTTCGAAAGAGGCAGCGTGGCTCGTGAGACGATCGTCGCATCGGACACCGGGTAGGTGATGCGCTGCTTGGCTTCGGTCAGCTGGTTCAAGGTATTTTCATAGAGGGTGCGGCGAGCGTCCGTCGCGCTCTGCAGTTCCGCAAGCTTGAATTGATCGCGCGGATTGCTGGTGAAGCTGGCCAGGGCGCTGGCAGCTTCGGCCAGTCCCCGCTGCTGCTCGATTACGAATTTTGCCAGCCAGTCGCTATATTGCCGGGAAGCATTGGCCTTCATCGCGATATTCTTCTGGATATACTGCCTGGCGAGCGTGTCGGCGATGTCGACTGCCTTCTGAGGGGTGGACGCTGCCGCCGATATCTCGATGATCGTCGAACTGCCGATCCGGCGTACTCCCATCATACTCTGCAGCGTGGCGATCGCCCGATCGTGGGTCCGCTCCTCTTCCGTCTGCGGTCGTCTCTCACTCGTGGCTGCGTCTGCCGTTTCCTGAGATGCGTCCGGTTCTGAAGAGATTCCCATCAACCAGTTCTTTGCCCTGTCCTGCAGCGAAGGCGTCTGATCGACAAAGTCAGGATCGGTGTCGAGACCAAGGACTCTTACCGTTCCGCTGACGACATCGCTGGATTTGGCAATCTCCAGTTGACCCTCTATAAATGCGTCTTCCGCGAAAGCCCTCTGGGCTTCGGAGCCGCTCACCTGGGGGAAGATCACAAGCTGCGTGTTGGCAACGAAAGTCGGCTCGACGGTCAGCAGGTAGCTCCCTGCGATTGCGAGGAAGGCGATCGTCGTCGTCACAATCCACAGCCAGCGCATTCTGAGAAAGAACAGCATATCCCGCAAGGTCAGCGGCGAATTCCCGCCAGTGGCTGCGGGAGGCAGAGATATCGGAGAAACACCGCTGAAGATCGTGCTCGAGGTCATGTCGTCCTATTCCAAAATGGCGATATCACGGAGTCACCAGGCACCGGGTGACCGGGTGCTGGCAGCTTGGAGGGGACGGGGGGAGTAGCGTGTCTTCCGATTTCAGGCATGATCGGCAGCCCTCCCCCTGAAGGCTCAGTACGAGCCACGCTGCGAAAACAGGGCGGGAATTGTCTTGGCAATGATGACGAAGTCCCGGCCGAGCGACCAGTTGTTGAGATACTGGACGTCGAGGGAAACCCGGTACTCGTAGCTGACATCATTGCGCCCGCTGGTCTGCCAGTGACCGGTCAGGCCCGGGCGGACGGCCATGTAGGCCCATATATGCTCGCCGTAGCGCGGCAGTTCCTCGGCGGTGATCGGCCGGGGGCCGACAAGGCTCATTTCGCCGCGCATGATATTGATCAGTTGCGGAAGCTCGTCGATGCTCGACCGCCTCAGAATCTCGCCGACGGCCGTGATTCTCGGATCGTCCTTCAGCTTGCGCGTCGCTTCCCATTCGCTTCGCGCAGCCGGGTTGTTTTCCAGCAATTCGGCAAGCTGAGCACTCGCGTCGGTCTTCATCGTCCGAAATTTGAGGCATCCGAATGGCGCGCCGCCGACCCCGATGCGCGTATGGGAATAGAAGACCGGGCCGCGGTCGCTCATCTTCACGATCAGTGCGACGAGCAACAGAAGTGGGGAAAGCAGGATCAAGGCGATAACGGCGATGAAAAGGTCTATCGCGCGCTTCGATGATCTGCCCGCTGCACGAGGCCGGGACGAATGGAGATCGCCGCCTTTCGCGGGCGGTCGTTCGACGCGCGACCAAGCCTCGAAACTATGTGCTTCCCATGTCATCGGTGGTCTCCAAACATTCCGATTAAGAACCGTTGAAAGTTTGCTGCGCCGCACCCTGGTTGTCTGTTACCAAGGTCATAATCCTTAACAAATTCTTTATGCTACTAACCGGCATTAGTGAATTCCAACTACACCCGATAGGCTTATTTTTATATCTAATGACAATCTAACCTACTTCACGGTGATTAATGGTCGCAGATTCATTTACAGTTTTGATGTGATCATTTCGGCTATTGCTGATTTTTAATTCACCAAGACTGTTTAATAAGCATGTGTCATTGATTGAACGATGGTTTTGTGGTTTCTCCGAAATTTTGATTGCAATTGATAATGTATCTTTTGCTTCTCAACCAAATGTAGACTTTATCTTTGCGTTATCTCTTGCCGATGTTATTTGACTCTCATATTAAGACAATATAAATGATGCAGTGCAGCATTGCCTATGGTTATTCGAGTACTGGGAGTTGTGCGCATGGACGGGTTGACACACGCATCAGATCGCAGAGCCGGCATCGGCAAGGCGGCGGTACCGGCTAACGGCGGCATTCATCTCAACAGTCGCATCGTCATTGACGACGAATTTCTTTCCTGCCGATCGAGCGTCCGACGTTTCCGGCGCGGCGAGGTCATCGCCGGGGCCGGCGTTCTCGTCGATACGTTTGCGCGCGTACAGTCGGGGGTGGTCAGCGCAAGCACGATGCTACCCGACGGCAGGGAATTCATCGTCGAGATCATTCCGAAATCGGGCCTTATCGGCGAGCTCGAGGTTCTGCGCAGGCAGGCCTTGAGCCTCGAATACCGAGCCGGTTCCAACTGCGAACTGCATTTCTTCGAAGGCCGGCTGCTGCGCGACATGTACGCCAGCGACCCCAGCTTTCGCGAAAAGGTCTTCTCCAGGGCGCTGGCGCGTATTTCAGAGCTTGAACTCCGGATCATTGCAAATGCGGCGTCGAGCCTGCAGTCGAGGCTGGCCAGTACGCTGCTGCGGCTCTCCGCCGTATATGGAAAAGATGCGGCAAACAGCGGGGACGAGCTGATCATCTCGCAAAATGACCTGGCGGCGACGCTGCCGGCGTCCCGCGAGAAGGTCAATCAATGCCTGAGGCGCCTGCGGGAAAGCAAGATCATCGACGGCGGGCAGGGCAAGATCCGCATTCTCAACCGCAAGGCGCTGGAGGCCTGTGCCAACGCGGTTTCGGTGAAGTGATGGGCTCATCGCTCCCCGAGGCCCCTCGATCCGCTGCTAGCTTCGGCCGCTTTCCCCGCCCCGGCACCATAAAAATCGATCGCGTCGTCATCATCGACGACTACTCGGTGGCCAGAGGCGGTGCAACAGCGCTTGCGGTGTTGTCTGCCAAGCTTTTTCGGGGGCTCAGCATCCCTGTAACCTATATTTGCGGGGATGACGCAGCCAATGCGGAGCTTGCCGCACTTGGGGTCTCGATGGTCGGGCTGAACAGCCGCGACCTGCTCAGCGCCGAACGTGCCAAGGCTTTCGTGACCGGCATTCACAATGGCGCCGCCGTCCGTATGGTCGCCAACTGGATTGCCGCACAGGACACCGCCAACACCGTCTATCATGTGCATGGCTGGCACCAGATCCTGTCTCCGGCAATTTTCAGGGCGCTGATGCCGGTCGCCAGGCGATGCGTGGTTCACGCACACGATTTCTTCACGGCCTGCCCCAACGGCGCGTTCTTCGACTATCAGGCGCAGGAAATCTGCCTTCGACGTCCGCTCGGGGGAAGCTGCATCGCAACGGCCTGCGACAAGAGAAGTTATTCGCATAAATTGTGGCGGGTCGCCCGCGGCTCCAATATCCTCCGGCGCCTGAAGGATCAGGCCGATTTCGGCCGGATAATTCTGCTGCACGAGAAGATGGCGAGCTTTCTCGTCGGCGCCGGCTATCGACCGGAGCGGCTGACGACGATCCGCAATCCCGTCGCTCCTCTCTCCATCATACGCATCGAGGCGGAGGCCAACGACGAGTTCGTCTTCATCGGGCGGCTGGACGAGGAGAAGGGCATAGAAGATGCTGTGGCCGCCACGCGCAGAGCCGGCGTCAGGCTCTGCGTGATCGGGGACGGGCCGCTGATGCCGTTGGTCGCAGCGTCAGGAAATCACGTCAGGGCCTTGGGCTGGCAGTCGCATGCGGAGATTGGCCCGACCATCCGCAAGGCGCGTGCCCTGTTGATGCCTTCGCGCTATCCCGAGCCGTTCGGCCTCGTCGCTATCGAAGCAGCCAGGAGCGGTCTGCCGGTCATCATGTCGCGCAGCGCCTTTCTCGCCGAGGAAATGGAAAGAGCCGGCATGGCGCTTGCCTGTGATACGGCTGACGAAAGCGCCTTTGCCGAGAGTTTGGCGCGATTTAGCCAGATGCCGAGGCATGAGGTCCGCGCCATGAGCGAGCGGGCTTTCCGGCTGTCGCCGGATCTCGCCTCGACACACGAAGAATGGCGCGACGCGCTTCTTGCCGAATATCACAGCCTGATTTCAACGAATGTGGTTCCCGAACTGACAGACGGTGTGGCGATACAAGGAGTATTCAGTTGACCCTTAAAGCAACAACCTCTCTTCCTGACGCGAGAGCATTTCTTGGTGATGCGCCTGTGATGGCGAAAAGACGCGTCGCGGAGGCCGGAAGCGCAAGCGAAACCAAGCAGCTGCGGGTTGCCATCGTGCATTACTGGCTCGTTTCGATGCGCGGCGGCGAGAAGGTCGTCGAAGAACTGTGCCGCATGTTTCCGCAGGCCGACATCTTCACCCTCGTCTGCAACCGGGATCGCATCAGCGATTTTCTGAAGACGCGGAACATCCGCACGTCCTTCCTGCAGAAGATCCCCGGCGCGCAGCGTCATTATACCAAGATGCTGCCGCTGATGCCCTTCGCGCTCGAGCAGTTCGACCTGCAGGATTACGATCTCGTGCTGTCGAGCGAATCCGGACCCGCCAAGGGCATCATCACACGCGCCGATGCCCTCCATGTCTGCTACTGCCATTCGCCGATGCGCTATATCTGGGATCAGTTCCATGTCTATCGCCATGGCCTTCCCTGGGTGGGCCGCGCGTTGATGTCGATCACCGCGCCCATGCTGCGCGCCTGGGATGTGACGACGTCCTCGCGGGTCGATCTGTTCGTCGCCAACTCCGATTATGTCGCAAGCCGCATCCGCCGCTTCTACGACCGGGAATCCATCGTCATCCATCCTCCCGTTGCGACCGATGATTTTGCGGTGGGGAAGGGGAAAGGCGAGTTCTATCTCTATGCGGGACAGCTGACCACCTACAAGCGGCCGGATATCGCCGTTCGCGCCTGCACCGAGGCCGGCCGAAAACTGGTGGTGATCGGCGAGGGCGAACAATTGGCTTATCTGAAGTCGATTGCCGGACCGACCGTCGAGTTTCTCGGCCATCAGCCCTTCAACGTTCTGCGCGATCACCTGTCGCGATGCCGCGCCCTGTTGTTTCCGGGTACCGAAGATTTCGGCATCCTGCCGGTGGAAGCCATGGCATCGGGGCGGCCGGTCCTGGCGTTCGACGCCGGCGGCGCCAGGGAAACCGTTTCCTCGCCGCAGGTCGGCTTTCGCTTCGCGGAGCAGACCACGGAAGCTCTGCTGGAAACGATGGCGGCGTTCGAAGAGGTGGAGGACGATATCGATCCGCATGCGATCCGCGCGCACTCGCTGAAATTCTCTTCCGCCGTGTTCCGCGACCGTCTGTCCGGCCTGATCGAGCAACAACTATCCATCCATGGCGACCGACCCGCCGACGTCTTCAGAAGACGGCCGGGCTGACGGGAAGAAGCGGAGCCGCCTGCGTTGCCGCCGCGACCGAAACCGTCTCTCAAACCCTCGACGAGGAATAGATAAACAGACCATGTCAAGCGTATCTCAGAGGACGGCGACGGCGAGCATCTGGACCATCAGCGGAAAATTCCTGGCGCGGATGCTCGATTTCGTTAGCCTCCTTGTCCTGGCAAGGCTTTTGAGCCCCGCGGATTTCGGCCTGGTCGCCATCGCGACCTCGGTGCTGGTCATCGTCGAGACAATTTTGGACCTGCCGCTGACGCAGGCCCTGATGCGTCAGCCGTCGCCTTCGGACGATATGTTTGCCACGGCCCTTACCCTCAGCCTGCTTCGAGGCGTGGCCATTAGCACGCTGATGATGATCATCTCCTGGCCGATGGCGCTGATCTATGACGATTCCCGGATTTTCTCTCTTGTCGCCGTGCTCTCCATCGCGCCTGCCATGCGCAGTGTGATCAGCCCGCGCATGGTGTTGTTCATGCAGCGGTTCGATTTCAAACGCGAGTTCGCACTCGATCTCATCACCAAGGGGTCGACACTACTATTCGGTGTCGGGGTGGCGGTCGCGACCGGCAGCTATTGGGGACTGGCGATCGGCGCGGTTGCAGGCCCGACCGCCGCGGCGATCACCTCCTATGTCTTTGCGCCGATGCGGCCGAGGTTCAGCCTTTCCGAGTGGAAGCACTTTCAGGACATGATCAGCTGGAACACCGTCTCGCAGGTGCTGAGTTCGATCAACTGGCAACTGGACCGGCTGCTTTTGCCGCGCTTTACCGGCTTGTCGACGTTCGGCGCCTTCAGCGTCGCCGACAACATCGCCGGTATTCCATACCAGACCTTCGTCGGGCCATTACTGCGTCCGCTGATGGCGGCATTCTCGACCGTCGATGACCGTCGGAATCTGATCGCGGCCTATCTGAAGGCGACGAACGCGATCACCTTCGTTGCCGCGCCCATCCTCCTCGCGCTCGCTTTTCTTGCCGAGCCGTCCGTGCGCATTATCGTCGGCGAGAAATGGGCATCCGCGGCGCCGATTCTACAATGGCTGTGCATCGTCAGTCTGCTCGGTCTTCCCACGAACATGATGCCGCCATTGGCTATGGTCCTGAACAAAACCCGCTATCTCGCTCTCCGGATGTTTGCCGAGTTCGCCGTCAGGGTTCCGGTCACCATCCTGGGCGTTGTCTATTTTCAGGTAGCAGGAGCATTGGGCGCGCGGATCGTGGCGGTGCTTGTCGCCTATGCCGCATCGCTCATCATCACGCGGCGGCTGATCGGAGCGACGTTTGCCGCTCAGTTGTATGCCTTTTTACGGCCTCTGGCCGCGAGCTTGCCGATGATCGCTTTCCTGCTGTGGATCGAGCCGATGCTCTCCGCCATGCCTGTCGGCCTCAACCTTGTCGTCAGCCTGGCGCTTTGCGGCGGGGCGGCAGTAGCGATCTTCTGGGCCTTCGCGCTGCTCGTGTGGCAGGTTGTCGGTAGACCCGACGGCATCGAGACCATCGTCGTCCAAAGGCTCATGCCGCGACGAAGCGGGGTTCTCACTTCATGATCGAAACAAGTGCAGTCCAACGATTGGTTTGGCGTTTTCGGAGGAGCAGAATGCGTTACAAGGTATCTTCTAAGGCTTTTGGTTTGCTCATCATCCTCGGACTGGGGGCGTTACCCGGCCAACCGAGCGTCGCCCAGGAGCCGCTCAATATCAATGCCTACCAACTGACGTTCGAGGAGAGTTTCGACAGCCTCGACGTTTCGGCCTGGGGAGAGAAAAGCTCTCGCTGGATCGCCCATACGCCCTGGAACGGCGATTTCGGTGACGCCCGTTTCACCGATCCGGCCCCCGGCTTTCCGTTTACCACCGATCAGGGAATTCTGAAGATCGAAGCGCGCAAGGAGGCCGATGGAACCTGGCGTTCGGGCCTGTTGTCGTCGGTGAACCCGAAAGGCCAAGGATTCTCGCAGCAGTTCGGCTATTTCGAAGCACGGATGAAGCTGCCGCCGGGCAAGGGCGTCTGGCCGGCCTTCTGGCTCATCGGGCTCGACCGGTCGAAATACACCGCAGAGATCGACGTCTTGGAATATTATGGACGCGCGCCCTACGAATTCAGCATGGGCTTTCATATCTGGCGTCAGAGCCAGGGTGGCCAGAACACCACCGGTGGTCATTGGCAAACCGTCCAGGATGGAATTTTGAACAGCGAATATCACACTTACGGCGTCGATATCCAAGCTGACAAGACGAGCTTCTACCTCGACCGCCAGTTCATCTGGAGCTTCGATACGCCGAAGGAGTTCCATATGCCGTTCTATCCGCTGGTGAACCTGGCACTCGGCTCAGGTTGGCCGATCGATGAAACGCCGAATCCTTCCATCCTGCTCGTCGACTATATCCACGTCTACCAGCGGAAGCCCACCGACGCGGCGAATTGAGCAGGGGACGGGGATAGTCGTTCCGTCGCTAACGGCCGCAGCTGAGGCCGGTTTCCGGATCGAAGAGATGCATTGCCTCCTCGTCGAAAAAGAGGGTGAGCTTTTCGTTGTCGCGGATCGGCGTGCGCGGCGGCAGGCAGGCCATCAGGCGCTGATTTCCGGCAAGGACGGTAACGACGAGTTCCGGGCCGGTCAGCTCTGCGACCTCCAGGTTTGCCTTGATCGACGGGCCGGTGCCGCCTGTGCGAAGCGCCTCGGGACGGATGCCGAGGATGAGGTCGCGGCCATTGCCGGCCGTCTCGCGGAAACGGGCGGGCAGGGGCAGGCTGGCATCGGAGCCTGAAAGCGCCAGGCGATCGTCACGCACTGTTGCCTTCAGCAGGTTCATCGGCGGCGCGCCGACGAAGGTCGCGACATAGAGTGTCGCCGGGTGGTTGTAGATCTCCTCCGGCGTGCCGAGTTGCTCGATGCGGCCGTCGCGCATGACGGCAATGCGGCTGGCCAGCGTCATCGCCTCGATCTGGTCATGGGTGACATAGACGACCGTCGTCTTCAGCATCTGATGCAGCCGCTTGATCTCGGTGCGCATCTCCATGCGCAGCTTGGCGTCGAGGTTGGAGAGCGGTTCGTCGAAGAGGAATACCTCAGGCTTGCGCACCAGCGCGCGGCCGATCGCGACGCGCTGGCGCTGGCCGCCGGAAAGCTGGCTCGGCTTGCGGTCGAGCAGGTTTTCGATCTGCAGCAGCTTTGCAGCATCACGCACGGCCTTGTCGCGTTCCGGCGCCGGCACCTTGCGCATTTCCAGGCCGAAACCGATGTTCCGGTGCACCGTCAGGTTGGGATAGAGCGCGTAGGATTGAAAGACCATGGCGATATCGCGGTCCTTGGGATGCACGCCGAGCACCGAGCGGTCGCCAATCCTGACATCGCCGCTCGTCGCCTCGGCAAGGCCGGCAATGATGTTCAGCAGGGTGGATTTGCCGCAGCCGGAGGAACCGAGCAGCACCAGGAATTCGCCGCTTTCCAGTGAGATGTCGATACCTTTCAGCGTTTCGACGTCGCCATAGGTCTTGCGGATGTTCTGAATTTCGAGTGCGCTCATCGCACTGGCTCCTGCAGGTGTATCGGGCCGCCATAGTTGCGGGGAAGGGTGGAAATGGCGCGCGAGGCAACCTCGGTTCCCGCCATGAGGCAGGAAACCAGCGGCGCATCGCTTGCGAGCGCGGCGAGGAAGGCGGCGTTGAAGACATCGCCGGCGCCGATCGTATCGACGACCTCAACGACGGGTGCGGCCACCGAAACCAAGAGGCCGTCCGGCCCGATTGCGATGGCGCCATCCGGGCCGCGTTTGACGACGACGATCGCACCCTCCGGCATATGCGATCTGATGTGACGGGCGGCCTCGATCGGATCGGCGATGCCGGCAAGCGTCGTCGATTCAACCTCGTTCAGCAGCGCGATGCCGCTGCGGGAGAGCCAGGCGCGTGTCGCCGCGCAATTCTCGTCTGTCCAGCCGTCGAGCGGCCAGCCGGTATCGAGGGCGATGGTGATGCCATGGCTGTCGGCCCAGTCGAACACGGCGTCATATTCTCTCGTCAGATCGTCGGTCAGGAACGAGCCACAGAGAAGGGCATAACCGCCCTGAAGCCTCTCGCCCTCGATGACCGCGAAGACGTCTGCCATGCTGAAGCGCGGCAGATGGCCCCTCGTGGTGAAGAAGGTGCGTTCGCCGTCCGGATGGGTGATGCCGACGGAGAGTGTCGTTTTCTCAGGACGTACCGGCCATTTCTCTGAACGATGACCGAAGGCTTCGCTCAGCCAGCGGCCGAACTGGTCACTGCCGATATTGGCTGCGATCTCGAATTCGACGCCAAGCGCCTGCCAGGCGAGCGCGCTGTTGCCGGCTGCTCCGCCGACCCGCAATTCGTCATGGTCGACGATGATTTCCGTCCCGGCCTTCGGCCAGGGGGCGGCCGGTCCAAGGATCAGGTCGACATTGACGTTGCCGATGACTGCAAGTGGCCGCATTCATTCGCTCCGGGTGATTTTGGTGGATCGAACAGGCGTTCCGGCATTCTCCACGCGGGTATCGGCAAAGGCGATCATCAGTCGCTGGGCAACCGGCAGCATGGCGAAGATCGCGACAAGGCCGGTTGCAGGGGCAAAGCGGATCGTCACTGCGCCGGCGACCGGCGCTTGCCCGGATGCGTCGAACAGGATGACGGGGGCGCCGGTCTCGACGGCGGACGCCGCCATTGCGGTGACCAGGCCGGCCGTCTCGTCCGAGCCGCGGAAGAGCACGACGCCGATCTCCGGCCCCAGCATCTCCATCGGTCCGTGACGCAACTGGCCACCCTCCAGCGAGAAGCAGGGACGACGCGACAGTTCCGTCAATCCGAGCGCCAGCGCCTCGGCGACACCCTGCAGCCGCCGGCCTGAGGTGACGACGGTCGCGACGTTTTCGAGGGCGGCGAGGGCGTCGGCGATGTCCTGGTCTTCAGGCGCCCTGAGGACGGCAAGCGCGGCGCCCGGATCTTCTCCGAGGGCGGCAAGGATTGCCAGATGCAGGGCGAAGGTTACCGTCAGGCTGCGGGTGGCGGCGAAGGCAAGCTCGGTGCCGCCGCTACCCACCAGCGACGGGGTCGTTCTTGCAAGGAAGGAACTGCCTTCGAGCGTCAGGCCGAAGGTCTCCGCCGTGCCGCCGGTCTCGTCGAACCAGCGCACGACCTCGGCACTTTCGCCGGATTGCGAGGTGACGAAGATCGTCCTGCCGCTGATCGGCAGCGGCTGGCCGAGCTGCTCGGACAGCGGCAAGGCGAGGGCATCGATGCCGAGCGCGCGGTAGAGCGGCTCGACGGCACGGTTGACGGCGTGCGAGCCGCCCATGCCGATCAGCAGCAGCCGGCCGGTTTTCTTCAGCGAGGCGGCGGCCCTGGCCGCCATCGGCCGGGCAGCTTCGTAGGAGGCGATCGCATCGACATGCTGGCGCGCCATTTCGCGATCGATCGCGGCAAGTCCGGCCGGCCGGATTGTTTCTTCTGTCATGTTCATCCCTTGACGCCGCCGCTGGTAAGCCCGGAAATCAGGGCGCGTTGCATGACGAGGCCGATCAGCACGGGAGGCAGGGCGGCGAGCACGCCTGCCGTCGCGATCAGTCCGTAATCGGAAACGCGGCCGCCGGCGAGATCGGCGATGGCGACGGTCAGCGTCTTGGCGCGCTGGTCCGAGGTGAAGAGCAGCGCATAGAAGAATTCATCCCAGGCAAGCAGGAATGCAAAGAGGCTGGACGTCGCGACCACGGGGGCGGCGAGCG
The DNA here is from genome assembly GCF_014197475.1 of Rhizobium sp. BK212. Classification (NCBI taxonomy): domain Bacteria; kingdom Pseudomonadati; phylum Pseudomonadota; class Alphaproteobacteria; order Hyphomicrobiales; family Rhizobiaceae; genus Rhizobium; species Rhizobium sp. BK212. Next base: position 996,054 of record NZ_JACIFS010000002.1, on the reverse strand, counting down.
GCAGCGTGATGATCCGCAATGTCTGGAACAGGCCGGCGCCGTCGATCATCGCGGCGGATTCAATCTCACGCGGGATGGAATCGAAGCCCGATTTCATCAGCCAGGTGGTGAAGGGCGCGAGAATTGTCAGATAGACGAGGGCGAGGCCGAAGACGTTGTTCAGCATGCCGAGATGGGAGAGGCTCATATAGAGCGGCACGGCGAGCGCCACCGGCGGCAACATGTAGGTGGCGATCACCATCGACAGCGACCAGCCGACGGAAGGCGTGCGCGACACCGCCCAGCCGGCCGGAATCGCAAGCGCGATGGCGGCGATCGTCGCCATGCCCGCCACCTCGATGCTGTTGCGCAGCGATGAGGTGAAGGCGGCGCCGGCGCTGTTTTCGAGCGTCGAAAGCAGCACGGCGTAGCGCGAGAAATCCGCCGTCTGCGGCCACCAGCGCAGGGGTTTTGCGGCAAGATCGGCGGCCGGCGAGATGCTCATGATGAACAGCCACAGGATCGGCGCCAGGATGACGGCGGCGAGCAGCAGCGCGCAGAGATGGATGAAGGCGGAAAAGAGCGGGCTCTGGCGTTCCATCAAGCGGCACTCCCGGCGGTCTTGCGCACCAGGGCGGCGTAGCCGGCGGCAAGCAGCGTCACCAGCAGCGTGACGATCAATGCCAGCGAGGCGCCGGAGCCTGCCCGCTGGAAGGAGAATGCTTCCTGATAGACGAGGATCGACAGTGTACGCGTGCTGTTGGCCGGGCCGCCGCGGGTCATGACCCAGATGATGTCGAAGACCTTGAAGGCTTCGATCGTGCGCAGCACCAAGCCGACCATCAGCGGGCCGGCGAGATAGGGGAGGATGACGAAGCGGAAGCGGGCGAAAGCACCGGCGCCGTCGACCAGCGAGGCGGCGGTGATGTCGCGCGGCACGGCCTGAAGTGCGGCCAGTGCGATCAGCGCCACCAGCGGGAAATTCTTCCAGCAGTCGGCGACGATGAGGGCTGCCAGCGCCGTGCCCGGCTCGCCGAGCCAGGAGCGGTAGGCCTCCAGCAGACCGAGTTGGGTCAGTGCGGCATTCAGCGCGCCGTACTCCGGATTGTAGATCAGCCGCCAGAGCGTGGCGTTGACGACGGTCGGCAGTGCCCAGGGCAGGATCATCAGGGCGCGAAGCGCGGTGCGGCCGCGAAACTGCTGGTTCAGCAACAGCGCCGCCAGAACCCCGATCACCATCTCGGCGGCGACCGAGATGATCGCGAACCATGCGGTGGTGATCAGCGTGCGCTGGAAATTCGAGCCGGAGATCATCTTGGCATAATTGTCGATGCCGACGAAGTTTCCTTGCGTGCCGACGAGCTTGGCATCGGTGAAGGAGAGGCCGATAGTATCGATCAGAGGCCAGCCGATGACTGATATCATCACCACGAGAAGCGGCAGCATCAAAAGCCACGCGCGGGTTGTCAGCCAAGTGCCCGACATCGAGGCGACCCTTCTTCATTCATAGGTTATCGAAAGCGAACCGGGCGACGGCGGGCGCCGCCCGGGTTTCATGCTTTGCTCAGAGGCCGCTATTGTCGGCCGCCGACTTCAGCGCGTCTTCGGGCGAGGACTGGCCGAGCAGCGATTCCTGGATCGCCTGCTGCAGCGCGGTCGAAAGCTCCTGATATTTCGGTGTCGTCGGACGCGGATACATGGCGGCAAGGCCGATCTTGGCGGCGGAGATCAGCTCCTCCTGGCCCTTGGTGACAGCAGGGTCTTCATACGAGGACGCCCAGATCGGCAGGCTGAGCTTGGCATAGGCATTCTGCGTCGCCTGCGATGTCATGAAGGTGATGTACTTCCAGGCCTCATCAGGATGCTGGCTGGCCGAGGTGATGCCGAGGCCCATCGAGCCGTTGACGGCCGAAGCCTCGCTCTTGCCGGCAACACCCGGCGCCGGCACGACGCCGACCTTGCCCGCGACCTTGCTGTCCTTCGGATTGTTGGCCATGTTGTACATGTAGGTCCAGTTCAAAGCGAAGGCGGCATCGCCGTTTTCGAAGACCTTGCGGACGTCCTCTTCCAGGAATTCCTTGGAGTTCGGATTGGTCAGGCCCGAGGAATAGCTGGAGACCATGTATTTCAACGCATCGAGGCCGCCGCCGGTCTGGAAGGCCGGCTTGCCGTCCTTGAGGAAATCGCCGCCGTAGGCGCTGACGAGCGTGGTGTAGTCGCAGATCGCGGCCTCGGCCTGCGACCAGCTCCAGGCGATCGGCGTGGCGAGCAGGCCCTTGTCCTTGATCGTCTTTGCCTGCTCGGTCAACTCGTCCCAGGTTTTCGGCGGCGCCTTGATGCCGGCCTTTTCAAGGATTTCCTTGTTGTAGAACAGGTATTTGGTGTCGAGGATCCACGGCATGCCGTAATATTTGCCGTCGTACTGCACGGTGGTCCAGGCGCCCGGCAGCACGCCCTTCTTCATCTCGTCGGTGACACGAGAAGAGACGTCGACCAGAACCTTGTTGGTGGCGTATTCGGCCGGCCAGATGACGTCGAAGAGGACGACGTCGTAACCGCCGCCGGACCCTTGCGCCAGCACCGTCTTGTCGTGCAGGCCTTCATAGGGAACGAATTCAAGATTGACCTTGATGTCGGGGTTCGCCTTGGCGAAGGCGTCGGTCATGGCGCGCACATCGGCCTCGCTATAGGCGGCCTGTGCCATGAAGAGCGCGTTCAGCGTCGTTTCGGCGAAAGCGTGCGGCGCAAAGGATGCGCCGATCAAGGCCGCACCGAGAAGCGTCTTGTTAAGGGATTTCAGCATTGCAGCCTCCAGTTTTTGACATTTACGCATTGCCGAGGGCGGACTTCGCCGCCCTCGGTGTTCGAGAAGGCGCGTGTTGAAAACGTGCCAGTCCATCATCTCGGAGCGTCGTCGGAGGCCTCGCTGGGCTTCCTGCGTTCCCTGGGACTCTCCGGTCCCTCATTAAGTCAAATGTATTGACTTAATACTTCTTCAACATTCTAATGGAGTCAAGAGGCAATTGCAGATGAATGACAGTCGACCGATCCGGGCCAAAAGCGGCACCAATCACGAAGGCACCAGCGCCCATAACCGGCGCGTGATGATCGATGCCCTAAGGATCAACGGTGCGCTTTCACGCGCCGATCTGGCGCGGGCGACGCGGCTGACCAAGCAGACGGTGTCCAATATCATCGAGGAACTCGAACGCGACGGTCTCGTCAGTTCGCAGGAGGCGGTGCGGAAGGGCAGGGGCCAGCCCTCGACGCCGTACGGCCTGGTGCCCGAGGGCGCCTTTGCGATCGGCCTGCAGATCGACCGGCATGTGACGCGGGCGGTCGCCGTCGATCTGGTCGGCAGCGTTCTCGTGCGTGACGAGGCCGGCCTGCCGCCAGGCGGTCCGTTTAACGGGACGAAGGTCATCCTTGATCTCGTCGCCAGCGTGCGGTCGAAGCTCGCCGGGATCGTCCAGCAATCGGAAAAGCGGCTGGTCGGCCTCGGCGCCGCCATGCCCGGACCCTTCGGGGTCGCCGGCAGCGGCGACGATCCGTGGATGATGGAGGCTTGGCAGAAGTTTCCATTGCTAGAAACGCTGGCCGCCGGCACCGGGCTCGATGTCGGCCTGCAGAACGATGCGGCCGCGGCTGCGACCGCCGAGCGTATGGTGGGAGCCGCCCATGGCCTCGACCATGCCGTCTGCCTCTTCGTCGGCTATGGCATCGGTGCCGGCCTCATTCTGAACGGCGAGCTTTACCGCGGCACCAACGGCAATGCCGGCGAGATCGGCATGGCATTGCTGTTTGCCGACGGCAAATCGACGCCGCTCGAACATCGCGCCTCGCTCGCCTCGCTCTACCAGCACCTGTCGATCGATCCGGCCGATCCTGACCTTTATGCGCGGATCAACGAGCTTGCCTTAAGGGGCGATCACAGCATCCACGCCTGGATCGAGGCGGCCGCAGCGGACCTGCGCTGGAGCATCCATCTCCTCGAGACGCTGTTCGATCCGCAGACGGTGATCCTCTGCGGCAGTGCGCCGGAAGCGCTGGTAAGCAGGCTGTTTGCGGCGATCGGCCCGCTGCTGCCGTCGATCGCCGAGCGACGCGGCCGGACACTGCCGCGCCTGCAGCCGGGCATAGCCGATCCCTGGTCGGTGGCGCTGGGTGCCGCCGCCGGGCCGATCAGCCGTGCATTCGATCCACGTTTTGCCGCGATCCTGAAGGATTCCCTTCAATCCTGAGGCTGGAGCCAGTGTTGCACACCAGTGCAACGCAAAAAATGCCGGCTGTTGGCAAGTTTCGTTAGGAGGGTGCGGGCGAATAAATCCGTCCGGCCGAAATATAAATAAATATTTAACTCCCCCTAAAATTCCATTGTTTTGAATATAATAGAAATTTCTTCGCAATATGATAAAGAACTCTTCGAAATATCTATAAATATTTCTCCAATATCAGCGAATAACAATTGTGTGAATTTTTTATGACAACTGGATTTCGATCATTTCATGTCATAGAATATTCATTGGTCGCGGCAATTTGAACCCGCTAATAGGGCGTGCGCTGAAAGTGCGCATCCCTTTTACGTTCGAGGTTCTCATGCAAGCCAAGCTTCTCGGCGCCGTTGGCGCCCTTCTCGCTACAGCGTTTCTTGCTGGTCCCGCTGCCGCCGCCGATAAGACCAAGATCGACTTCTGGTTCGGCAACTCCGGTGACATTGCCAAGCGTGTCCAGGAACAGTGCGATCGCTTCAACCAGTCGCAGGCCGATTACGAAGTCGTCTGCACCAGCCAGGGCAGCTACGATGCGTCCTTGCAGAACACCATCGCTGCCTTCCGCGCCGGCAAGCAGCCGACCATCGCCCAGGTCTCCGATGCCGGCACGCTCGATATCATGCTCTCCGGCGCCTATTATCCGGCCAACAAGCTGATGGCCGACATGGGTTACACCGTCGACTGGAACGATTATTTCTCAGGTATATCGGGCTATTACGCGACCTCGAAGGGTGAGATGTACTCCTTCCCCTTCAACTCCTCGACCGCTCTGCTCTACTGGAACAAGGACGCCTTCGCCAAGATCGGCAAGGATCATGCTCCGGCAACCTGGAAGGAAGCAGGCGAAGACCTCAAGGCTCTGAAGGACGCAGGCTATGCTTGTCCGCTCGGCTTCGACATCTCCAACAACGAAGTCTGGCAGTACATCGAGCAGTTCGAAGCCGTCAACGGCGAAGCCATCGCCACGAAGAAGAACGGCTTTGAAGGTCTCGACGCCGAGCTGGTGTTCAACAAGAACCCGCTTCTGGTCAGCTATATCAAGGACCTCAAGTCCTGGTATGACAACAAGCTTGCCGTGATCAAAAACAAGGCCGTCGGCCAGACCTTCGTCGAAGCCTTTGCCGCCGGCGATTGCCAGGTCATCCTGACCTCGGTCGGCGACCATGGCAATGTTGGCCGCACCGCCAAGCAAGGCATGAACTGGGGCGTTTCCATGCTCCCGACCTACGGCGACGCAACCCGTCACAGCTCTTACGTCGGCGGCGCTTCGCTTTGGGTTCTGAAGGGCCATTCGGACGCTGAATACAAGGCTGCCGCTGCCTTCTTCAACTTCATCGCAAAGCCGGAAGAAGCTCTAACCTGGTCGACCGTTACCGGCTACATCCCGGTTCGTAACTCCGGCTTCGAATATCTCAAGAAGCAGGGCTTCTACGACAAGGCGCCTTACGCCGGCCGCGAACTCGCCATTCAGAGCCTGACCGCATCGCCTGCCGGTGACGCGGCTCCGCACGGCATCCGCCTCGGTGGCCTGCTGCAGGTCCGCACCGAAATCGCCAATGGTCTGCAGGCCATCTTCGTCAACAATGCCGATGTCCAGGCTTCGCTCGACGGCGCTGCCGAACGCGGCAATACGCTCCTGCGCCGCTTCCAGCAGACCTATAAGAACGTTCAGCTCCCCTGATCGCCCGATATATGCCGCACCCGGCCCGCGTCGCGCGCCGGGTGCGTCTTTGTAAGTTCCCTTATCGGCCGCGGATGCGTACTCGCCGCCCGCGTCTAAAGCGCGCCGCTCGCGCTTTAGATCTTTATGTCGATGCATGTCGTTACCGCAAAACCGCTGCACACTTTTGCGCGACATGCTTTAAACCAAACCAGGACGAAAACGACCACTCATGGAAAAGCGCGTCACTTTCTCCTCGACGACGATCGGACTGCTCTTCGCATTTCCGATGCTGCTGCTGATCTTCGTCTTCTTCTATTGGCCAAGCGCGCAGGCGCTCTATTGGGCGTTCACGCTTGAGCAGCCATGGGGCGGCGGCAATGCCTGGGTCGGTTTCGACAATTTCAAACAGTTGCTCACCGATCCGATCTATTGGGACTCGATCACCCGTAGCATGATCTTCGGCTTCAGCTCGACGGCGATTGCCATGGGACTGGCGCTCATCCTGGCGCTTTTGACCGATCGTGAACTGCGCGGCCACAAGGTCTACCGGTCGGTGTTCATCTGGCCTTACGCAATTGCCGCTCCCGCTCTCGGGCTCGCCTTCCGCTTCATCCTGGCGCCGGAGGCTGGCCTGCTGTCGGTCATCAATCACGTCTGGCCCGGTCTCTGGAACCCGGCGCTCGACGGCAAGGATGCGATGATCGCCGTCATCGTCGCCTTCTCCTGGAAATATATCGGCTACAACTTCATCTTCTTCCTCTCGGCGCTGCAAGGCATTCCGCGCTCGCTGATCGAGGCGGCGGCCATGGACGGTTCGGGGCCGATGCGCCGGATCTGGGATATCCAGCTGCCCTTGCTGACGCCGACGCTGTTTTTCCTGCTCGTCATCAACATCACAGAGAGCTTCCAGGATTCCTTCGGTATCGTCGACGTCATGACCCAAGGCGGGCCGGCGCGCGCCACCGAACTCATGGTCTACAAGATCTATTTCGACGGCTTCAGAGGTCTCGATTATTCCGGCGCTGCGGCGCAGTCGATCATCCTGATGGTGCTCGTCGTCCTTCTCACCATCTTCCAGTTCCGCTTCATCGAGCGGCGCGTGCACTACAAGTGAGGTCGCGGACATGATCGAACGCACGCCGATATTCAACTTCATCTGCTATACGCTTCTTGCGCTCGGCATGGTGATCGCGCTCCTGCCTTTCGCCATCGTCATCATCGCGTCGACGCTGGATCTGGAAACGGTCAATCGCGTGCCGCTGCCGCTCACGCCGGGCTCGCATTTCTGGGAAAACGCCGAGGCCGCCTGGGTTCGCGCCGACCTCGGCAACAAGCTGTTCCACAGCATCATCTTCGCCACGACGGTCGGTGCCGGCAAAGTCATGCTTTCTTCCATGGCGGCTTTCTCGATCGTCTATTTCCGCTTCCGTGGCCGCTATGTGATTTTCTGGATCATCTTCATCACGCTGATGCTGCCGCTGGAAGTCCGCATCGTGCCGACCTATTCGATTGCGGCCAACGCGCTGCAGCCTTTCCAGACGATCCTCGACGTCACCGGGATAAGCTGGCTCGTCTCGCAGATCACCGGCATTCAGATCAAGCTCGAATGGGGTCTGCTGAATTCCTATCCCGGTCTCGTTCTGCCGCTGGTCGCCACGGCGACCGGCACCTTCCTTTACCGGCAGTTCTACCTGACGGTTCCGGACGAGCTGGCCGAAGCCTCGAAGATGGACGGTTCGGGCCCGGTCCGGTTCTTCTGGGATATTCTGCTGCCGCTTTCGCGGCCGAATATGATCGCGCTGTTCACCATCATGTTCGTCTGGGCCTGGAACCAGTATCTCTGGCCGTTGCTGATCACCACCGATCCGAATTTCGGCATTGCGGTGACGCAGTTGAAGACCCTGATCCCGTCCGAATTCGGCCTGCCCGACTGGAACGTCGCCATGGCTGGAACCCTGATCATCATGTCGCCGCCGCTGGTGCTCGTTATCCTGATGCAGCGCTGGTTCGTGCGCGGCCTTATCTCCACCGAGAAGTGAAGGAGTACTCCCTTGGCACCGATCTCCATTCGTGGCGTGAAGAAGAACTACGGCAAGACCCCCGTCGTCCACGGCGTCGATCTCGACATCCAGTCGGGTGAGTTCATCGTCATCCTCGGCCCGTCCGGCTGCGGCAAGTCCACGCTGCTGCGTATGATCGCCGGCCTCGAGGAAATCAGCGGCGGCGAAATCGCCATCGATGGCCGTGTCGTCAACCAGATGGAGCCGCGCGAGCGCGGCTGCGCCATGGTGTTCCAGAACTACGCGCTTTACCCGCATATGAGCGTCGCCGAGAATATCGGCTATGCCTTGAAGGTGGCCGGCGTTTCGAAGGCGGAGCGTACGCGGCGCATCGGCGAAGTCGCCAAGGCGCTCAGCCTCGAACCCTTCCTCGACCGTCGGCCGGCCGCCCTTTCCGGCGGCCAGCGGCAGCGCGTCGCCATGGGCCGCGCGATGATCCGCGAGCCGAAGGTGTTTCTCTTCGACGAGCCGCTATCGAATCTCGACGCCAAGCTGCGCATCGCCATGCGCGCCGAAATCCGCCGCCTGCACCGCCGCCTGGGGGCCACCTCGATCTTCGTCACGCATGACCAGACGGAGGCGATGACGCTGGCCGACCGGCTGGTGGTGATGAACGGCGGCAGGGTGGAGCAGGTCGGCACGCCGGAAGAAGTCTATCATCATCCGGTCTCGCGCTTCGTCGCCGGTTTCGTTGGCACGCCGGCGATGAACCTGCTCGAGGGTACGATCAATGACGAGGGCGTCTTCGTCTACGACCAGAGCCGCAAGGTCGTGCTGCCGCGCGAGCGCGCCGCACCGCTGAAAGGCAAACGCGTCGTGCTCGGCATGCGCGCCGAAGCCGCCCGGCTGGTGGCCCCGGATGCGCCGGGTGCCCTCACCGCAACGGCCGATTTCATCGAAGAGCTTGGCGCAAGCCGTGTCGTCCACGCCGATTTCGACGGGCTGCCCTTTGCCGTGGCGCTGACCGAGGCGGTGAAGGTGAAGTCGGGAGATCCGATCGGCATCGCGATCGATTACGACCAGATCCACCTCTATGCCGCCGATACCGGCCGAATCATCGAGAACACTGCCATGAGCGGCGCCGGCGTCGTTCACGCCTGAGCGCGCCGCAGGCGTTTCCGGTCCCGTGTGAGCGCCCGATATCAGCGATGGATCGGGCCGATCCACGGGACGTCTTCCGGTTTTTCGACAGGCTCGATGTCGAGATTGACGACGACGGGATCCTGGCCTGAGCGGACGAGCACGCATTCCAGCGTCTCGTCGCGGCTGGCGTTGATCTCCTGGTGCGGCACATAGGGCGGAACATAGATGAAATCGCCGGGGCCGGCCTCGGCGGTATATTCCAGATGTTCGCCCCAGCGCATGCGGGCCTTGCCCTTGACCACGTAGATGATGCTTTCGAGATCGCCGTGGTGATGGGCGCCGGTCTTGGCGTTGGCATGGATCGTGACCGTGCCAGCCCAGATCTTTTCGGCGCCGGCACGCGCATTGTTGATCGCAGTCGCGCGGTTCATGCCCGGCGTCTGCGCGGTATTCGGATCGAGCGAATTGCCGGGGATGACCTTGACGCCATGTTCGCGCCAGTCGACATGATGGTGATCGTGGTCGTCGCTCATACCTTGCCTCCCGCTTCGATCTGGTCAGTCTAGGCCGGCGCCGGGCGGCAGCCAAGCGGATCTGCCCGCACAAAATCTTGGCGCCCCGATAGCTTCTGTGCACATAGGAAAGAACTGACCCGATGAGCCACCTCCCGCAGATCGACTACGATACCGCTTCGGAAGAGATTCGTGCGGCGCATGACGAAGAAATCAGGCTGCGCGGACGGATGACCAATATGAAGCGGACGCTCTTACATTCGCCCGCCGCCCATCGCATCTACGCCGAATGGTTCACGCTTCGGGCCGAACTCGATCCTGCTGTCAATGACCGGGCGATCTGGATCTTCTCGCATGCAATCTCGAAGGCGGCGCAATCGAAAATCGCCATCACCTTCTTTCGCCGGGCGCTGATCAACAATGGTTTCAATCCGGACGCACTGGAGCTTTCCGTGGAGGAAGCGCTGCTCGACGCTTTCGGCAAGGCGATCGTTGCCGATTCCAACGCCATACCCGCCGAACTCTGGGCGAAGCTGAAACAGCGCTACGAGATCAAGGTGCTTGTCGATCTCGTCGCCTTCGCCGGCATCATGCTGGCGACCGCCGTCTTCAACAATGTCGTTGACGTCGATTTCGACCCCGAGCTTGAAGCTTTCGCCGAAGGCGCCAATTCCGCCTAACCGAGTGCGGCGATCGCGCCCCTGACGGCGTCCGCGCCGGGTCTGGTCGGCCGGTATTCCAGACCGACGGCGCCGTCGTAGCCGTTGGCGAAGATCCAGTCGAGGCGATGGGCAAGGTCGATTTCGCCAGAGCCCGGTTCGTTGCGGCCGGGATGATCGGCGACATGGACGTGGATGATGCGATCGAGGCGGCCCTCGAGCACATCCTCGGTGCGCTCGTCCATCACGGCGGAGTGGTAGATGTCGTAGACGATGCCGATCTCGGGGCGGGCGACGTCATCGATGATGTCGAGGCCTTCGAGGGTCGAATCGAGGAAATAGCCGACATGGTCGATGCGGATGTTAAGCGGCTCGACGCCGAGGCGCACACCGCTGCCTGCAAGAATATCGGCGCCGGCCTTCAGTGTTTCAGTCAGCGCCCGGCGCTGTTCTTGCCGGCTGAGGGCCGGGAGATCGTCGCCCGCCTGGGCAATCAGCACCGGCGCGCCGAGACGCCTGGCGACAGTGACGGATTCGGCAAGGCCTTTCAGCCAAGCCTGCCGGTTGGCGGCGTCGGTCAACGCGATCATCGGTTCGGCGACGAGGCTGGTGACGGCAAGGCCGGTTTCCTTCAGTGTCGCCTCGATCGCGTCCAGATCCTTGTCGCTCCAGCGCCAGAATTCGATTGCCGTCAGGCCGGCAGCATGGGCGCGGCGGATGCGGTCGGGAAAGCGGTCGCCCTCTTCGGCAAACAGCCACTCTATGCAGGCTGAATAACGTCGCATGAAAACTCCTCCCATCCTGTTGGTGTAGGCATGCGACAGATCGCAGCCTCTCGCAAGAGGCGTTCGGGCGCTTGACGCCCGGGTTCATTGGCGGAACACTCAGCATATCAGGCCGGGATCTCCGGCCGTTGCGGAGGAAGACATGGATCTCAGATTGAAGGGAAAGACTGCCGTCATAACAGGCGCGTCGGTCGGTATCGGACTGGCGATCGCCGAGGGGCTGGCGGCTGAGGGCGCCAATCTCGTGCTGGCGGCGCGCGGCGGCGATCGGCTCAAGGCGGAAGCCGCCCGTATCGCCGAGAAGTACGGTGTCGACGCCATCGCTGTTGCCGCCGACGTGGCGACGGCTGGGGGAACCGAGGCGATCATTGCGGCGGCGGCCGAAAAAGGCGGGGCCGATATCCTCATCAACAATGCCGGCACCGGATCGAATGAGACGGTGATGGAGGCGCCGGACGAGAAGTGGCAAGCCTATTGGGACCTGCATGTGATGGCCGCCGTGCGGCTGGCGCGCGGCATCGCGCCGCAGATGAAGGAACGCGGCGGTGGTGTGATCCTGCACAACGCCTCGATCTGTGCCGTTCAGCCGCTGTGGTACGAACCGATCTACAATGTCAGCAAGTCGGCGCTGATGATGTTTTCGAAGACACTGTCGACCGAGCTCATCAAGGACAATATCCGTGTCAACTGCGTCAATGCCGGCCTTATCCTGACGCCCGACTGGATCAAGACCGCCAAGCAGTTGACGGCCGAAACCGGCGGCAACTGGGAAGGCTACCTGCAGAGCGTCGCCAACGAACACGCCGCCTCCAAACGCTTCGGCACGCCGGAGGAACTGGCGAATGTCTTCGTCTTCCTGAGTTCGGAGCGCGCGAGCTATTGCATCGGCTCGACCTATTTCGTCGATGGCGGCATGCTGAAGACGATTTGACGGCGGTCACCGGCAGGGCTCGGCAAGTCGATCTTTCGCACGACTGCCGGGCCGGCCTGTGGACGTTGCCGATACAAGCTATAAATAATAGCTATTTTGTTGTATGTTCACGCTTTTGACGCTATTTGCCTGCTATTGGCAGGATAAATACTGCGATTCTACAAGGCGACGACGATGCTGACGAAAAAGGGAAAATACGGGCTGAAGGCGCTGGTCGATCTGGCGCGGCTGGCGCCGGGCGAGACTGCCTTCATCAACGATATCGCGGCCCGCAACAATATCCCGAAGAAGTTCCTCGATACGATCCTGCTGGAACTGCGCAATGTCGGCATCCTGCGCTCGAAGAAGGGGCCGGGCGGCGGCTATTCGCTGTCGCGGCCGGCCTCGGAAATCCGCATCGGCCATGTCATCCGCACGCTCGACGGGCCCCTAGCACCGATTCGCTGCGCCAGCCGGACGGCGTACGAGGCCTGCGACGACTGTGCCGATCCTGAGACCTGTCAGGTGCGGCGCTCGATGACCGATGTTCGGGACGCGATCGCCGCCATTCTCGACAATATGACCCTCGAGCAATTCGTCGCCGACGGCGGCCGCATCGAAGGCGCTAAGGAACAGTTCCCGATCTCCGCCGCCAGCTGATTAGGCGCCACCGACCTTCGACATGTATTCGCCTGCGGTATGCACCAATCTATCCCGCGGCAGCGAAAGCGCGTGAATGCGGGCATTCCGCCAATGGCGGTCGAGATTGAGCCCGATGCCTGCTGATGTCCCCCCTGCAAGTTCGAACAGCGCGTTTGCGGTGTCGAGCGCCGTTTCCCCGGCAAGGACCGCGGCCGCCGAGGCGGAGAAATGCGCGTCCGCCATCGCTGCCTCGACAGGATTGACCTGGGCGATGTCGAGCTTGCGGCCAGCCCGTTCCAAGGCCGCCGCTGTCGCTTCGATGCGGATGGCGCGTTCGCCGATCCGGGGAAGAACCGTCGTGCTGCGATCGCCGATCGCGGTCATCAGGTCGCTCCATGCGGCTCGCGCGATGCCGAGGCCGACGCCGGCCTTGAGCAGCAGGCCGAGCGAGATGCCGGTCGAATGTCCGGACGAGGGGGCAGGCGCAACCGCATCGGCATTGACATGAAGCGTGCCGACGATCGCCGTCGCCGATCCATTGGTGCGTTGGCCGAAGCCGTCCCAATCGTCGACCACCTGCACGCCTTCGTCATCGCGTGCGAGGTAGAGCGTCACCGGGCGGCTGGGCGGAGCGGTGGCGGCTGCGGCGATCCAGTCGGCGAACAGAATACCGGGCACTTGGCGCGTGCGCCCGCTGAGGCGATAGCCCGGGCCTTCGGCCGTAAGCTCGGCCTCGTCAGTAAAGGCGGCGCCGGCGAAGCGGTCGCCGAGCAGCACACGGGCAAACAGCGATGCCTTCAAATCCTCGCCGGCCTGGGTACGGAGCGTTTCCAGTGCGCAAAAATGATTTTCCAACGCCTCGCCGATCGAGGCGTCGCCCTCGGCGATGATCGCAACGATTTCGGCGAGCAGGGCGTTCGACACGTCGAGCCCTTCATGGTCAGGCGGTACGGCGATTGCCGTCAGCCCCGATGCCGACAGCGCATCGAGCTCGGCAAAGGGCAGGATGCGGTTGATATCGCGTTCGCTCGCCTGGTGCCGGAATGCGGCAGCGTGGTCGCGGGCCGCGGATATCGCCTCCTCTTCGCTTTCGATGCGATGCGCGGGAGGCCTCAAGCTCTCATGAAACTGCGATACCGTTCCCATCGGTCACTCTTTCCTCGACGGATACAGGAGTGAGGGATTAGCCCTCGAATGATAAGACCGGTTTTTCTACAAAACCTGAATGGTTTGAATTTTCTTACCAGCTTGATTGCCCTGTTCTCCACGCTACTTACGGTGAAGTGGGGCTTCCTCGATTGAGAAACATGATGAGCGACTCTCGTGCTCGCAACAGCGAGGTTTCGAAAATGGCGCGCCAGCCGAGACCGCGTCTGACGCTGGATATTGCCGGTATCCCAACCTATGCGATCGGCGACATTCACGGCCGGTACGATCTGCTTGTGAAAGCCGAGGAAGCGATCCTGCGTGATGGCGCGCGGCTGCCCGGGCGCAAGCTGATCGTCACGCTCGGCGACTATATCGACCGTGGCCCGGAATCGGCACAGGTTATCGGCCATCTCATGGAGCCACCACCTGATGGATTCGACCGCATCTGCCTTGCCGGCAATCACGAAATCGCCATGCTCGACTATATCGACGGCTGGATCTCCTATGACGATTGGATGCAGATGGGGTCGGCGGAGCTGCTCAAATCCTATGGGCTCGATCCGGACCACCTGCCCCTGGTCTTCCCCACCGGCGCAAAACTCGATGCGTTCATCCGCCAGTCGTTGCCGCGTACGCATACCGATTTCATGCGGGCGATGCCTGTCCTGCTGGAAACCCCAAGCGTGATTTTCGTGCACGCCGGCATCAATCCGAAACTGCCGCTCGACAGGCAGACGGACGAGGATCTGGTCCTCATCCGCCAGCGATTTCTCGAAAGCCGGGTGCCGTTACCGAAACTCATCGTTCACGGCCATACGCCGAACGACAAACCCGATATACGGCCGAGGCGGCTCAATATCGATACGCGCGCCTATCGCAGCGGCAAACTCACCGTCGCGCGCCTGTGGCAGGGCCAGGTGCATCTGTTTTCGACCTGACTTGCGCGCGTGTTTCTTCAGAGCCGGGTGGGTCGCTCAGACGACCCCTTCCTCGACCGGCTCCGTCTTTGCCGGTTCTACCGTAGCCGGCCGGTTGCGGCGCCAGCCGCGCAGCACGACGTAGAAGACCGGCGTCAGGAACAGACCGAAGATCGTCACACCGAGCATGCCCGAGAAGACGGCGGTGCCGAGCGACTGGCGCATTTCGGCGCCAGGGCCGGTGGCGATGGCAAGCGGCAGAACACCGAAGATGAAGGCGAATGCCGTCATCAGGATCGGGCGCAGGCGAAGATGGCTGGCCTCGATGGCCGCTTCCACCGGCGACTTGCCTTCCTCTTCCGCCTGCCTGGCGAACTCGACGATCAGAATGGCGTTTTTGGCCGCAAGACCGATCAGGACGATCAGGCCGATCTGCGTCAGGACATTGTTGTCCATGCCCCGCAGCGAGACCCCGATCAGCGCCGCGAGCACCGCAAGCGGGACGATGAGAATGATCGCGAGCGGCAGAACCCAGCTTTCATATTGGGCCGCCAGCGCCAGGAAGACGAAGACGACGGAGAGGGCGAAGATGTAGATGGCGGTGTTGCCGGTGTGGGTCTCCTGATAGGCGAGTTCCGTCCATTCGAAGGTCGTGCCCTGCGGCAGGATCTTCGCCGCCAGCGCTTCCATCTTGGCGATGGCATCGCCGGTCGACGTGCCCGGCGTCGGATTGCCCTGAAGCGGCACCGAGACGTACATGTTGTAGCGCTGGACAAGCGCCGGGCCGCTGGCATCCTGAATGTCCATCAAGGTTCCAAGCGGAACCAGCGCGCCGGTCGCCGATCGAACCTTCAGGGCGAGAATGTCTTCCCTGTCCATGCGATATTGCCGGTCGGCCTGGGCGCGGACCTGGTAGACGCGGCCGAACGCATTGAAATCGTTGACGTAGGCGACGCCGAGATTGATGGAAAGCGCGTTGAAGATATTGGGGATCGGCACATTCAGGAACCGTGCCTTGTCGCGGTCGAGCGCCAGGAAGTATTGCGGGCTTGCATCGGAGAATGTCGTAAAGACGCCCGTCAGCCCTTCGGTCGTCGCCGCCGCACCCATCATCTGGCGGGCGAGGCCGAGCACGCGCGTCATGTCGGCGTTTTCGAGATCTGATATCTGCATCTTGAAGCCGCCGGAATTGCCGACGCCACGCACGGATGGCGGCGGGATGGCAATGATGAAGGCTTCCTGGATGCTTTGCAGCTTGCCGTAAAGCTCGCCGATGATCTTGTTGGCGTTCTCTCCGCCTTCTTCACGTTCGGCAAAGGATTTGAACGGAACGAAGACGACGCCGGCATTCGAAGCATTGGTGAATGTCGCCCCGCTGAAGCCGGCAAATTGCACGGCGTTGCCGACGCCGGGGACGGTGCGAGCGATATCGCCCACCTGTCTGACGACGGCATCGGTACGCGCAAGCGAGGCGCCGTCCGGAAGCTGGATGACGATGATCGCGTAACCCTGGTCCATGGTCGGGATGAAGCCGGCGGGAACTTTCGTTCCCATGTACCAGGTGGCCCCGAGCAGGCAGACGAAGGCGGCCATCGCGGCTGTCAATCCCACCCAACTGCTGACAAGATGCCGAACGGTCCATGAATAGCCGGAACTCAGCCGATCGAATCCACGATTGAAGCCGTTTGCAAGGCCTCTTCCCAGGCGCGTGGCGACGTTCGTGCGCCTGGTTTCGTGGTCATGGGTTTTCAGCAATATGCCTGCAAGGGCGGGCGACAGGGTCAATGAATTCAATGCGGAAATTGCCGTGGTGACAGCGATCGTCACCGCGAACTGCCGATAGAACTGGCCTGAGATGCCGGGAATGAAGGCGGTCGGCACGAATACGGCGATCAGCACCAGCGAGATGGCGACGACGGCAGTTCCGACTTCGTCCATCGTGACGTGGGATGCCTGCTTCGGCGTCATGCCGCGGGCGAGATTGCGCTCGACATTTTCCACCACCACGATCGCGTCGTCGACGACGATCCCGATCGCCAGCACGAGGCCGAACAGGGTGAGCATGTTGAGCGAGAAGCCGAAGGCCAGCAGGACGGCGAAGGTGCCGATCAGCGATACAGGAATGGCAATGATCGGAATGATCGCCGTTCGCCAGGATTGCAGGAAGACGAGAACGACAATCGCCACCAGGATGGCCGCCTCGGCGATAGTTCTATAGACCTCGGTGATCGAATCCGAGATGAATTCTGTCGTGTCGTAGACGATGCGATATTCCAGGCCCTGCGGGAAATTCTGCGAGAGGTCCTTCATGATCGACTGGACCTGATGGGCGGTGTCCAGGGCATTGGTTCCCGGCCGGGCGAAGATGCCGAGAGCAACGGCCGGGTCATTGTTGAGATAGCTGTTGGTGACGTAATCCTGCGCGCCGAGTTCGATACGGGCGACATCCTGCAACTGCACGAGCCGGCCCGATGTCGTCGATTTCACGATGACATATCGGAACTCGCGCACATCGGAGAAGCGTCCATCCGTTCGCACCGTATATTCGAACGCATTCTTGCCGGTTACCGGCGGGGCACCGATCTTGCCTCCGGACACCTGGACGTTCTGGTCTCTCAGCGCGGCGACGACGTCATCGGATGTCATCCCGTAAGCGGAAAGCTTTTCCGGATCCAGCCAGATTCGCATCGAATACTGGCGTTCGCCGAAGAGCTGCACGTCGCCGACGCCATCAAGGCGAACGAGAACGTCACGGATGCGGTTGCGGGCGTAGTTCGAGACATAAAGCTGGTCATAGCGGTGCGACGGCGACAGCAGATGCACCACCATCATCAGATCAGGCGAGCTTTTGTCAGTGGTCACCCCAAGCCGCTGGACTTCCTCGGGAAGACGGGGCAGGGCGATGGAAACGCGGTTCTGAACGAGCACCTGCACCTTGTCGAGATCGGTGCCGAGCTTAAAGGTGATCGTCAGCGACATGGCGCCGTCGGCGCTGGAATAGGACGACATGTAAAGCATGTCTTCGACGCCGTTGATCTGCTGTTCGAGCGGGGTCGACACGGTATCGGCGATCGTTTGCGGGTCGGCGCCGGGATAGGAGGTGCGCACGACGATGGTCGGCGGCGCTATCTCCGGATACTGGGATACCGGCAATTGCGTATAGGCAATGCCGCCGACGACCAGAAGAACGATCGAGATGACGGCCGCAAAGATCGGCCGGTCCACGAAAAAATGAGCAAATCTCATTGTCCGTTCTCCGCGCCGGCGGTTTCGGGCGCAGTGTCCTGCCGCTCCTTGGGCAGTTCGGTCATCTGAGGCGTGATCTTGGTACCCGGCCGGGCGCGGATCAGGCCGTTGACGATGATCCTCTCGGTGCCGTCAAGGCCTTCGCGTATGACGCGGTAGCCATAGAGCCGGGGTCCGGGTCTCACCGGCTTGGTCGAAACCGTGCCGTCCTCGGCGACGACATAGACGACGCGCTCATTCTGGTCGGAGCCGATTGCCTCGTCGGGAACGAGAATGGCCTGGTAGGTGTTGGAGGCTTCGACCTGTATGCGGCCGAAGAGGCCGGGCTGAAGGACGAGATCGGGGTTGGGGAAGCGGGCCCGCAGACGAATGGTGCCACTCTCATTGTCGACCCGGTTTTCGGCGAAATCGAGCTTTCCCTTGAATGGTTTGGCATTGGGATCCGAGATCGTGACGGAGACATCCAGACCGCCGCCGCCCTGTTGGAGATCCTTGCCGAGCTTGCGCGCCGTGTCGGCGAAATTCAGCAGGCGGCGCTCGTCGACGTCGAAATAGAAATCGATCGGATCGAGCGAAACGATTGTTGTCAGCACGGTCTGGTCGGTCTGCACGAGATTGCCGGCCGAAATCAGCCGGCGATCGATGCGGCCGCTGAGCGGCGCCTTGATCTCGGTATATTCCATGTCGAGAGAAGCGCGATCGGCTGCGGCCTGCGCGCCGCGGACATTGGCCTCGGCCGAATCGAATTCGCGGCGGCGATCATCCAGCGTCTGCGCCGACTGGCTGCCGCTCGAAGCAAGCGATTGCGTGCGCTTATATTGCGCATCGGCAAAGACTAAGGCGGATTGCGCCGATTCGAGTGCGGCCTTTGCTTGATTGAGCGCGGTGACGAACGGCCTCTGGTCGATGACGAAGAGCAGGTCTCCCTGCTTGACCAAGGCGCCGTCCTGGAAATGAATTTCCTGCAGGTACCCACCGACACGCGAGCGAACCGAGACTTCGTCGACCGGCTCGAAGCGGCCGATGAATTCGTCGCTGTCGACGACATCGCGCACAACAGGCTTGGCGACGGTGACGGGCGGGGGCGGCGGCGCGCTCTGAGCCAGCGCGGCCAAAGGCATGAATGCGGCGATAGAGCCAAACACCAGCATCTGTCGAAGCGCGTAGGTCATACCAGTCCTCCAATCTTGGCGGCCGATTAACTAGCCGCCAACCTCAAGATGAAGTGATGCTGTTCAGGTCTTGCTGCTTTGAACGAAGGCCTCTGCCCCCGGGATTTCTCCGGCGTCCGATCCCTTGGAAAGGAAGGCCGGCAGGCAATGTCGATCAGAAAAATCGTAACCCTATGGAATTGGACTATAAACGGCAGCGGCGAAAAATTGCAAATGCCAATTGGTTACGATTTTCGAATCCATCAAAACTTCACAGAGCGCGTCAGCTCTCGACAATCTCGTCCCGGCCGGGCTGCAGGGCGCCGAGTTCGGCCCAGTCGAGTTCCTGTTCCAGCATGTGAAAGACATCGTCGTCGATCTCGCCGGCGCGCCGCATTGCCGCCAGTCTGCGGCGCTTCGCAACGATGACATTGCGGCGCTGCTTGTCGAGCCGGCTGACCTCGCGCGGGTGTTTCCCGTCCACGGCGATCTCGCGCTCGGAGGTGTACACGTCGCGCAGGATGCGGGTGGATTTGTCTTCGCCGCCGGCGAGTTCGGCAAGTGCTGCATCGATCAACGTGACACGGGCTCTGGCGAGGTCGCTGTCCAGGGAGGTGTCCGGTTCGAATTTCAGGAAACGGATCAGCGGCCCGAGCGTCAGGCCCTGGACGATGAGCGTGCCGAGAACGACGGCGAGCGCGCTGAGCAGGATGATGTCGCGATCGGGGAAGTCGATCGGCAGGGCGAGCGCGGTGGCCAGTGTGACGAGGCCGCGCATGCCGCACCAACCGGCAAGCAGGCTCGTCGCGAAGGTGGGAACGGCCTGTTTCGTGCGCCCGCGCGCGGCAAGAAAGTTGATGACACGGTTATAAAACAGCACCCAGGCCAGCCGGACGAGAATGACCGTGACGAAGACCATGGTGGCGAAGGTGATCGCGAAATCCAGGCGGCCGGGATCGAGGTCGAGGACGATCTGACGGGCCTGCAGGCCCATCAGCAGGAAGGCCAGCACATTGAGCAGAAAGACCGCGGCCTCCCAGACCGAATAGGAATGGATGCGGTGGCGGGCCGTCTGCCGCTCGGGCATGTAGCGGGCGATGACCATCGCGTAGACGACGATCGCCAGTATTGCCGAAAAGTGTAGCCGCTCGGCGATGATCCACGTGCCAAAAGTGGCGACGAATTCAAGCAGGGTGCCGCCGAGCGTGCCGGCGAGCCTCAGGCCGACGACCATGTAGAGACGGCCCATGAGGTAACCGAGGATGAGGCCGCCCGGCACGGCGAGCGCCAATTCCGTCAGGGCATCGGCGAAGAAGGCGGGGCTCGCGGCGGCTGCCACCGCGGCGCTGAAGATCAGGAGCGCGACGGCGTCGTTCAGAAGGCTTTCGCCCTTCAGGATCACATAGGTCTGGCGCGGCAGGGTGAAGCGGTCGAGCATGGCGGTCGCCGCCGCCGCATCCGGCGGCGCGACGATGGCGCCGAGTGCGACGGCCGCGGCAAGCGGCAGGCCGGCGATCGTCACGCTGACGGTGGCGACGGCGGCGGCCGTCAAAATCACGGCGATGGCGGCGAGCGAGAGGAGCGGCAGCCAGTTGTGTCTCAACGTCCTCGGCGGCAGATCATAGGCGGCGTCGAAAAGCACGGGCGCGACCAGCAGCGCCAATGCAAGCTCGGGATCGATTGCGACCTCAGGCGCCCAAGGCACGGTGGCGACGATGACGCCGGCGATCGCCAGCATTGTCGGATAAGGGATCCGGAACTTCCTGGAGAATTGCAGAAAGACGATCGCCACCAGCAGCAGCGTCAGCATGCTTTCGAAGAACGCCATCGAGCTCCCCAATGCGGCGCCTCCGGCGGAGGCGACGACTACAGGCAGAATTAGGGCGGAGCTGGGCCGCGGCTACCGTCTGGCGTCTGCAACCGGCGAAAGGAAGAACTGCAGGACAAGCCTGAGCCGGCCTGCGGCATTTTCGCCGCTGCTTCCGAATCTGGCATCCCAGCTCTTGTGTGGCGTACATGCTCAATATATCTACCGATATCATAAGTATGCTTATAAATAATGATCGCAGGTTTTCATGAGCGCCACTCCGACCCTTGGTTTCCTTCTCCACGACGTCGCACGGCTGCTGCGCAAGCGGTTCGAGCAGCGCGCGAAGTGCCTTGGGCTGACCCGGTCGCAATGGCAGACGCTTGCCTATCTCTCGAACAATGAAGGCATCCATCAAGGTGGCCTTGCCGAAATCCTCGAAGTCGAGCCGATCACACTGGTGCGCATTCTCGACAAGCTCGCCGAACGCGGGCTGATCGAGCGCCGCCAGCACCCGACCGACCGGCGCATCTGGCTGCTCTACATGCGCGACGAGGCGCACCCGCTGCTCGCCGAAATGCGCGAGCTCGGCGACACCACCCGCGCAGAAGCGTTGGAAGGCGTCTCAGTCGAGCAGCGCGAGCAGCTTTTCCACATCCTATCCGTAATGAAGACGAACCTGGTTCAGGCATGCCGGAGCCCGGTTGACGAGAACGAGACGAACGATGGCTGATCAATCCCCCCTCCGCGTCGTTGCCGACGCCAATGCCAAGACTCCTGTCGAAGAAACGGAAGCGAAACAGCAGGAAACGGTAGCCGAAGCGCCTTCATCCAATTCAGCGCCGGCTGCCGCCGTGGCTGCGCCTGGCGGCAATAAGGTCCGCCGCCGGCGCAGTCTCACGCGGCCGATCCTGTTCGCCCTGCTGCCGGCGGCGCTCGTCGTCGGCGGCTATTATTATGTCAATGGCGGCCAGGTGATGTCGACCGACAACGCCTATATCCAGGCCGATATGGTCGGACTCACCACCGATGTCTCGGGCATCGTCGATCAGATAAACGTGCATGAGAACGAGGCGGTCAAGGCAGGGCAGGTGCTCTTCAGCCTGCGGTCGGATGCTTTCAAGATTGCGCTCGATGGCGCCAAGGCGCAGCTCGGCGCGCAGCGCAACCAGATCATGAATCTCAAGGCCAGCTATCAGCAGTCGCTTGCCGAGATCACGCAGGCGCAAGCCGATCTGCCCTACTATCGGGATCAGTTCGATCGGCAGCAAAACCTCGTCAACAACGGTAGCGCGACCCAGTCGGCCTATGACGAAGCCAAGCACAATCTGGAAGCCGCTGAGCAGAAGGTTGCCGTCGCCAAGGCGGAGGCCGCAACGACCCTCGCCCAGCTCGGCGGCTCCGCCGATCAGCCGGTCGAGGAGAATCCGCTCTACCTGCAAGCCAAGTCGAATGTCGACAATGCCCAGCGTGAACTCGACCACAGCGTCGTCAAGGCGCCGTTCGACGGCATTGTCACCAATGTCAACGCGCTGCAGGTCGGTTCCTATCTGCAGGCGTCGCAGCAGGCCTTCTCGCTTGTTGCCACCGATCACCTTTGGATCGCCGCCAGCCCGAAGGAAACCGAGCTCACTTACGTCAAGCCCGGCCAGACGGCCGAGATCTACGTCGACACCTATCCCGGCGTGAGATGGAAGGGCAAGGTCGAGAGCATCAGCCCGGCCTCCGGCTCCAGCTTTTCGCTGCTGCCGGCGCAGAATACCACGGGCAACTGGGTGAAGGTCGTGCAGCGCATTCCGATGCGCGTCAGCATCCAGGAAACCGAAGGCAAGCCGCCGCTCCGCGTCGGCATGAGCACGGTGGTCGATGTCGAGACCGGCCATGTCCGCGGCCTGCCTGATTTCGTCAACAAGCTTCTGGGCCGGCCTCAGGGCGGGGATCATGAGTAGCGCTTCTGCATCTGCGGCGACGCCGGTTGCCAATCGCGGTGCGATCACGGCCTGCGTCATTCTCGCCGTCATCATGCAGGCGCTGGACACGACGATCGCCAACGTGGCACTGCCCTATATCCAGGGCAGCGTGTCGGCCTCCGCCGACCAGATCAACTGGGTCTTGACCTCCTATATCGTCGCGGCGGCGATCATGACGCCGCCATCGGGCTTTCTCGCCGCCAAGTTCGGCCGCAAGCGCGTGCTGCTCGTCGCCATCGCCGGCTTCGTGGTTGCTTCGGTGCTCTGCGGCCTGGCGCAATCGCTGAACCAGATCGTTGCCTTCCGCCTGCTGCAGGGCCTGTTCGGCGCATCGCTGGTGCCGCTTTCCCAGGGCATCCTTCTCGATATCTATACTGTGGAGGAGCGCGGCTCGGCCATGGCGCTTTTCGGCGTCTCGGTCATGGTCGGACCGGTCCTCGGCCCAGTCATCGGCGGCTGGCTGACCGACAATATCAGCTGGCGCTGGGTGTTCTACATCAACGTGCCGATCGGCGCGCTTGCTTTCGCCGGTATCGTCATCTTCGTTTCGGAAACGAAGAGGGATGCGCTCGCCAAACTCGATTGGTTCGGCTTCGGGATGATGAGCCTGTTCATCGCCGCGCTGCAGCTCTTCCTCGACCGCGGCGAGCAGCTCGACTGGTTCTCCTCGGGCGAGATCATGCTCGAAGCGATCGTCTGCGCCGCCGCATTCTATCTGCTTCTGGTGCACACGCTGACGGCAGAAAAATCCTTCGTCAATCCGAAGCTGTTTCTCGACCAGAACTTCACGGTCAGCATGATCTTCATCTTCGTGGTTGGCGTCACCTACCTCGCATCGCTGGCGCTGATGACCCCCTATCTGCAGACGCTGATGGGTTATCCCGTCATCACCGCCGGCATCGTCATGGGGCCGCGCGGGCTCGGCACCATGCTGTGCATGTTCATTGTCGGGCGGCTGATCGGCAAGGTCGATACGCGCTTGCTGCTGGTGCTCGGTCTCGGCCTAACCGCCTGGGCGATGTACGACATGACCGGCTGGACGCCCGATGTTTCGCAATGGACGATCGTCTCGGTCGGCTTCATCCAGGGCGCCGGCCTGGGCTTTCTCTTCGTGCCGCTGACGACCATCGCTTTCGCGACGCTGCCGGCCCATATGCGCGGCGACGGCACCGGCCTCTACAACCTGTCGCGCAACATTGGTTCGGCGGTCGGCATCTCGATCGTCTCGGCCCTGATCGTCGAGAACACGCAGAGCAACCATGAATCGATCGCGGCCTATGTGACGCCGTTCAACCATGCCTTCAACGCTGTGGCGGCGCAGGGCCTCAGCCCGGTAACGGCGGCGGGGCGTGCTTCGCTCAACGAGATCATCACGCTGCAGTCGACGATCATCGCCTATATGGACGATTTCAAGCTACTGATGCTGATGTCGCTTGCGGTCATCCCGCTGGTGCTCTTGCTACGCAAGCCGAAGGCGGCGCCCGCCGTCGACCACAGCGCAGTCATGGAATAGTCAGCGAAACGGCTTGCTGAGATAACGCGATCCCTGAATGCCGAAGCGCCACGGAACTTCGGCATTCTTCGTAATGCCGATGCGTTTTCCCGAGACTATAGGCACCGGCGCGGAGGGCGTGAGTGCGTAGGGCGGGCGGTCGAGCAGTCTGTCATTGATCTCGATATCGATGCCGAGCGCCTGACAGAGCTTGCCGGGGCCGCTGCAGAGCGACGTCAGCGCATCGGTGCCGCGTCGCTCCATCATCACGGGGATTCCGGTTTCCGGCTCCAGGGCGCGGATAAGGGCCGCCGAGCCCGGATGGCAGACGAAGTTCAGGCACCAGTACATGCCGTAGATGCGGTAGATATAGACATTGCCCGGCTTGCCGTACATGGCGCCGTTGCGCTTGGTCGGGCCGCGGAAGCTGTGCGAGGCCTCGTCATCGGGGAAATAGGCTTCGGTCTCGGTGATGCGTCCGCCGACGCCATTCACGGTCAGATGGCAGCCGAGCAGGTCGCGGGAGACGGCGATCGCATCGCGCTCGAAAAATGCCCTGAGGCTTTCGCCGGCGAGCGTGCCGGCGCCGATCGCGCCTGATATCGTTCCACCATCCGTCATATCAGACGCAGATAACATCCAGTGTGGCTGCCGTCATCCCAAAAGGCATCAGTGGCCGGCATTCGGATCGCGCATCGGGATCGACGACGATGTAACCGAGACCGGGTCGCTCGCCGGGAAGGAATCTTCCAGACCCTCCTCCAGCTCTTCTTCGAGCAAGGCGGGATCCTTGCTGCGCGCGCCGTCGCTATGGGCCGGTTCGATGGCTGCTGCGAGCAGGGTCTTGGCGCGCATGACGGCGTTTTCCGAGGTCAGCTCAGGCGTGCTCCGCAGCGTCACGGCAATGCTGTCTTCGCCTTCGCCGCCGAATTCGACGACGAAACCGTCTTCCGTCTGGTAGACGGTGATATCGTAGAGTGCCATGGCCGTTCTCCGAGGGCGCGCATATTAGCAGGGCGCATTTTAGTGAAGCGCGTTTTCGGAATTTTGTCGAGCGAAGACCTTCACCAGCCAGTCGATGAAGACGCGCACGCGCGGTGAAAGCTGGCGGTTGCGAGGGTAGAGCAGGGAAACCGGCGTCGGGGTCAGTGGAAAATCCTTGAGCACGTGGATCAGCGCTCCCTCGGCAAGGTCCGTTTCGGCGTGATAGCGCGGGATCTGGATCATGCCGAGGCCCATCCTCGCCGCTGAAATATAGCTTTCAGCGGCGTTGACGGCGACGGTGGCGGGAATGGTGATCTCACGCACCGTGCCGTCGACGATGAATTCGAGCGGCAACAGGCTGCCGGCGCTGCTGGACCGGAAGCCGACCATGCGGTGGCCGGCAAGCCGGTCTGGATGCTGCGGCAGGCCATGGGTGGCGATATAATGGGGAGAGGCGAGCGTAATCTCATCCAGCATGGCGACGCGCCGGGCGACCATGTCGCTATCGCCCAACGTGCCGACGCGCAGCACGCAATCGATGCCTTCGCGCACCAGATCGACCAGCCGGTCGCCCTCGCTCATGTAGAATTCGATCTCTGGATAAGTCTCGAGAAAGGACGGCAGGCTCGGCAGCAGGAAATGGCGGGCAAGCGTGCCGTGCACATCGACGCGCAGCAGGCCCTTCGGTTTGGCGCCGGCAAAAGCGCCTTCGGCATCCTCGATATCGGCAAGAATCGACAGGCAGCGCTGGTAATAGGCTTCGCCATCGAGCGTCGCACTGACATGACGTGTCGTGCGCTGGAGCAGGCGCACGCCGAGGCGGGCTTCGAGCTGCTTTACCGCATCGGTGACGGTCGAGCGCGGCAAGCCAGTATCTTCGGCGGCAAGCGTGAAGCTGCGGCGTTCCACGACACGGCAAAACACGCGCATGGCATCGAATCTGTCCATCTTTTTGTTCGTTATTCCCGGATATTGATGCCGAATAATGTACGATTATCCGCTGTTGGAAAAGGCGCATCTTGTCCTCATCGAAAACGCGCTGCGGCGCAGGACGAAGGAGAAGGACAATGGCTTCCAACGAAAACGGCAAGGTCGCACTGGTCACCGGCGCTTCCCGTGGCATCGGCGCAGCAGTCGCTCAACGCCTCGCCAGGGACGGTTTCACCGTCGTCATCAATTATTCCGGCAATGCGGCTCCGGCCGAGGAACTGGCCCGGGAGATCGAGCAGGCCGGCGGCAAAGCGCTGACGGCGAAAGCCGATGTCAGCGAGGCGCAGGCCGTCCGCCGCATGTTCGATGCTGCGGAAACCGCCTTCGGCGGGGTCGACGTGCTCGTCAACAATGCCGGCATCATGATGCTCGCGTCGCTTGCCGAGGCTGACGATGCCAATTTCGACCGCCAGATCGCCGTCAATCTCAAGGGTACCTTCAATACGCTCAGGGAAGCGGCCAAGCGCCTGCGCAACGGCGGCCGGGTCATCAACTTCTCGACCTCGGTCGTCGGTCTGAAGCTTGAAACCTACGGTGTCTACGCCGCCACCAAGGCCGCCGTCGAAACACTGACGGCGATCATGGCCAAGGAGATGCGCGGCCGCAACATCACCGTCAACGCCATCGCGCCCGGCCCTGTGGCCACGGATCTTTTCCTCAGCGGCAAGTCGGACGAACTCATCGCCCGCATGGCGAAGATGAACCCGCTGGAACGTCTCGGCACACCCGAAGACATTGCATCTGCGGTTGCCTTTCTCGCCGGCCCGGACGGCGGCTGGATCAACGGCCAGACGCTGCGCGCCAATGGCGGGATGATCTGACGACAGACCGGCGGCGGCTTCCAGACCGCCGTCATCGCAATTATGTGAACGTGATTGCGGAATTTTTCCTTACAATCCTGCGGAGAGTGCGTATATCTGTTTTATCGCGAGAGAGTGGAATTCCCTGCCGCTCTCTTCCGAACCTCCGGAGCCTGCCGCGCCCATCTGCGGTGCGACAGGCTTGATGTTCAAAGTTGTAAATTGCGGCCCGTCGAAGGTTTTCCCCTGCCTTCCGGGCCGTATTTGTATTGGCGCTTAGACGTCGTTCAGTCTCGCCTCTCCCAGAAGCTTCACCAGCCAGTCGACGAAGACGCGCACCTTGTTACTGAGATGGCGGTTCGGGGGATAGACGACGTAGAGCGGCAGCGCATCGCGGCGCCAATCCGGCAGCACGCGCACGAGCTCGCCCTTCGCAATCGGCTCGCGCGCCATGAAGATCGGCACCTGCGCGATGCCGAGACCCGTCAATGCAGCTGTCAGATAGGTGCGGCTATCGTTGACCGAGGCGATGTAACGCGGACTGGTCTCGATCACCTCCTCGCGCCGGCGAAATTCGAAGGGCAGCGTTCGGTTGTTTTGGGCGCGGAAATAGTTGACGGAGTAGTGGTCAGACTCCAGATCCTCCGGCCGCTCGGGCATGCCGAATTTCTGGATATAGCTCGGCGAAGCACAGGTGATCATCTCGACTTCGGAGACGCGTCGCGCAATCAATGACTGGTCGGCCGGCGTGCCGGCGCGCAGCGCGCAGTCGACATTTTCCGCGAGATAATCGACCGTGCGGTCGCCGACACCGAGGTCGATGCGGATATCGGGATAACGCTGATAAAAATCGCAGAGTGCGGGAACGACGATCCAATCGGCGAAAGCACCAGCCATCTCGACGCGCAGCCGCCCGCTCGGCAGGCTTTGTGAATTGGAGAGGCTGCCGTCGAGTTCTTCCAACTCCGAAATAATCTGGGCGGCGCGTTCGTAATAAAGCGCGCCGTCCGTGGTTACCATGACCCGGCGCGTCGTACGATTCAAAAGCTTGGTGCGCAGATGCGCCTCAAGGCCCTGGATGAGATTGGTCACTGTTGCCTTGGGCATGGCGAGCATGTCGGCGGCGCGGGTGAAATTGCCCGTCTCCACGACGCGAATGAAGACGCGCATTGCCGAGAGTTGATCCATCGGTTTCAAATCCGCAGTTTGCGTTGCACCATTGTTCGAGATCTGGAACAGTGTTATCGCGATATAGCTTCTTATTCCTTGGTTGGAATAACAATATCTTTTTTACGGAAAATGCAAGCGGCAGCTGTTGTCTGCCTGCGGCCGACGCAAAGAGACCGGAAGCATGACGGTGGAATGGAAAGATATGTTGCTGGATAAGGTGGCCATCGGCCCCGTTTCCGCACGCATCTACCAGGGCGCCGATTACGGCAAGGGGCCGCCGATCGTGCTTTACCTGCATGGCGGCGCCTTTCTCGACAGCGAGAAGAACGTCGACCGGCCGGTGGCGATGAGTCTGGCCAAGGCCGGCGCCATCGTCGTCGCCGCCGACTACAGCAGCCTGTCCGGCAATCTGTTTCCGCAGGCGCTGGAAGTCTCTTTCTCGGTTTTCACTTATCTCGCCAACAAACGCGCCGGTCTTGGCGACCGCAAGTCGCTGCTCTTCGTTGCCGGCGAAGAGGCAGGCGGCAATGTCGCTGCCGGTGTGGCGCTGAAGGCGCGCGACCAGATGCCGGATGCGCTCGACGGCCAGGTGCTGATTTCGCCGCTGCTCGATCCCTTTATGGGTACGTCGTCGATCCGCAAGGCCGAGGCCATCGGCATGCGCCAGCGCTGGACGGAAGGCTGGAGCCATTATCTGAGCGGCGGCGGTTGCCATCCTTATGCGGCGCCGTGCCTCTGTTCGCGTATTTCCGGCGTCGCGCCGGCGCTGATATTCACCGCGGAGGATGATCCTCTGCACGACGAAACAATTGGTTACGGTGCCCGCCTGAAACAGGCCGGCGTCGGTGTGCGCCAGCATGTTCTTCCCGCCGGGACGGGCTGGCCCTCGATTTATGGTGGGAAATCCGACGGAGCGCCCGACTGGCAGGAAAACGTCAGCCGCCATTTCGGAAGCTTCCTTCGGGACGTAAGCGTCCAACCGCAATTGCATTGAAGAAGACCTGATATTTCGGCGGCCTGGGGCCGCAAGGAGAGTACTCATGACGTCCAGAAGTAAGCGCTGGGCCCTGTTGGGCGCCGGCATAGGCCTTGTTGCGTCCGTTTCCGGGGCCGCATTGTTTTTCGAACTGCCGATGAGCACGACCGCCACGGCCGCTTCCGCCCCCGCGCAGGCTCCCGCTGTGCCGGTGACGGTTGCCGTCGTTGCGGCGCGCGACGTGACGGCCTGGGAGAATTTCTCCGGCCGTCTCGAAGCGGTCGACCGGGTGCAGGTGCGCTCCCGTGTTGCCGGAGCCATCCTGTCGGTGGCTTTCCGTGAAGGGGCGCTGGTCAAGCAGGGCGACCTGCTCTTCACCATCGACCCGGCCCCCTACCAGGCGAGCGTGGCGCAGGCGCAAGGTCAGGTCGCTTCGGCCGAAGCCAAGGTCAGCCTGGCACAGACCGAACTCGACCGCGGCCGCAGGCTTTCCGACAATCGCACCATCTCCCAGAGCGATCTCGATCAGCGCCAGAGTTCACTGGCCGAGGCCCAGGCGGGGCTGCGTTCGGCGCAGGCCGCCCTGCAGTCGGCCCAGCTCGATCTCGATTACACCGAGGTGCGGGCTCCGGTTTCCGGCCGCATCGGCAAGATCGAGGTGACCGCCGGTAACCTCGTCGCGGCCGGTTCGACCTCGCCGGCGTTGACGACGCTCGTTTCCGTCGATCCGATCTATGCGAGCTTCAATGCCAGCGAAGAGATGGTGACGCGCGCGCTTGCCCAGCTTCCGCAGACGGACAGCGCCCTGCCTGCCGTCGAAGAGATCCCGGTCGAGGTCGGCACGCTGACCGACAGCGGTACCCCGATCAAGGGCAAGCTGCAGCTGATCGACAACGAGGTGGATGCATCAAGCGGCACGATCGGCGTGCGGGCCGTCTTCGACAATCCGGGCGGACGCCTCATCCCCGGCCAGTTCGTGCGGGTGCGCATGGGCCAGCCGAAGGCCGAGAACAAGATCGTCATCAGCGACCGTGCCGTCGGCACGGACCAGGACAAGAAGTTCGTCTTCGTCGTCGATGGCGAGAACAAGGTCGCCTATCGGCAGGTCCAGCTCGGCACGCTGGCTGACGGCCAGCGGGTCGTCGAAAGCGGCCTGAACGTCGGCGAAAAGATCGTCGTCAACGGTCTGCAGCGCATCCGTCCCGGCGCCGTCGTCGCGCCTCAGATGGAAGAGAAGGTCGCGACCGCGCAGTAAAGACTTTGCCTTCCCCTCCGGGGGAAGGCCAACACCCGAAATGATATGACCCGCCGGCGGCTCCCAAACCGCCGGAGAGGGACGTTGCATCCATGTTCACCCCGGAGAGGGCTTTGATATGAACATCTCCAGATTCTTTGTCGACCGCCCGGTCTTTGCCGGCGTTCTTTCGGTCCTCATCCTGGTTGCCGGCCTGATCGGCCTGCGCGCGCTGCCGATTTCCGAATATCCGGAGGTCGTGCCGCCGTCGATCGTCGTGCGCGCCACCTACCCCGGCGCCAATCCGTCCGTCATCGCGGAAACAGTGGCAACGCCGCTCGAAGAGCAGATCAACGGCGTCGAGGGCATGCTCTACATGTCCAGCCAGGCGACATCGGACGGTGTGCTCAACGTGACCGTCACCTTCAAGCTCGGCACCGACGCGGACAAGGCGCAGCAGCTCGTGCAGAACCGCGTCAGCCAAGCCGAACCGCGGCTGCCGTCGGAAGTTCGTGCCCTCGGCATCACCACGGTCAAGAGCTCGCCCGACTTCATCATGGTCGTCAACCTCGTCTCTGACGGCGACAATCACGACATTACCTATCTTCGCAATTACGCGACGCTGAATATCAAGGATCGGCTCGCCCGCATCGCAGGCGTCGGTCAGGTGCAGGTCTTCGGCGCCGGCGACTATTCCATGCGTGTCTGGATCGATCCGCAGAAGGCGGCCGAGCATGATCTCGCCGCCAGCGACATCAGCAACGCCATCAGCTCCCAGAACGTTCAGGCCGCCGCTGGCATCATCGGCGCTTCGCCGAGCCAGCCGGGTGTGGACCTGCAGCTTAATGTGAATGCCCAGGGCCGTCTGCGCACGCCCGAGGAGTTCGGCAGCATCATCGTCAAGACGGGCGCCAATGGCGAGATCACCCGCCTTCGCGATGTCGCCCGCATCGAGCTCGGTGCTGCGGACTATACGTTGCGTTCGCTGCTTGACGGCAAGCCGGCCGTTGCCGTTGCCGTCCTTCAGGCGCCTGGTTCGAACGCGATCGAGATCGCGGACAATGTGCGCGCCACCATGGACCAGCTGCAGCTCGCCATGCCCCAGGGCGTCAAATACGAGATTGTCTACGATACGACGAAGTTCGTACGCGCCTCGATCGAGAAGGTCATCGACACGCTGCTCGAAGCCATTGCGCTCGTCGTCCTCGTCGTCATCCTGTTCCTGCAGACGTGGCGCGCCTCGATCATTCCGCTGATCGCGGTTCCGGTATCGATCATCGGTACCTTCGCGGTCATGTATGTCTTCGGCTTCTCGATCAACGCGCTCAGTCTGTTCGGGCTGGTGCTTGCGATCGGTATCGTTGTCGACGACGCGATCGTGGTGGTGGAAAACGTCGAGCGCAATATCGAACATGGCCTGTCGCCACGGGCTGCGACCTACAAGGCGATGAAGGAAGTCTCCGGTCCGATCGTTGCGATCGCGCTGGTCCTCGTCGCCGTCTTCGTCCCGCTCGCCTTCATCTCCGGCCTGTCGGGACAGTTCTATCGCCAGTTCGCGCTGACGATCGCAATCTCGACCGTCATCTCGGCCTTCAACTCGCTGACGCTCTCTCCGGCGCTGGCTGCTCTTCTCCTGAAGGGCCATGATCAGCCGAAGGACTGGCTGACGCGATTCATGGACGCCATCTTCGGCTGGTTCTTCCGCGGCTTCAACCGTGTCTTCGGCGCGGGTTCGAATGCCTACGGCAAGGGCGTGGGTGGGCTCTTGTCGCGCAAAAGCATCGTCATGGTGATCTATCTGGCGCTGGTTGGTGCGACCTACAGCATGTTCAGCACGGTCCCCGGCGGCTTCGTGCCGTCTCAGGACAAGCAGTATCTGATCGGCTTCGCCCAGTTGCCGGATGCTGCAAGCCTCGACCGCACGGAAGACGTCATCAAGCGCATGACCGATATCGCGCTGGCGCAGCCGGGCGTTGCCAATGCGATCGCCTTCCCGGGGCTGTCGATCAACGGCTTCACCAACTCCTCGAATGCCGGCATCGTCTTCGTGACGCTGAAGGACTTCGAAGAGCGCAAGACGCCGGATCTCTCGGGCGGCGCAATCGCTATGGCGCTGAACCAGAAATTCGGCGCCATCCAGGATGCCTTCATCGCCATGTTCCCGCCGCCGCCGGTCAATGGTCTCGGCACGACAGGCGGCTTCAAGCTGCAGATCGAGGATCGTGCCGGCCTCGGCAACCAGGCGCTCGACGAGGCCACGAAGGCAGTGCTTGCAAAGGCCTACCAGACGCCTGAGCTTGCGGGGCTGTTCTCCAGCTTCCAGATCAACGTGCCGCAGCTCTATGCCGATCTCGACCGCGCCAAGGCCGAGCAGCTCGGGGTTTCCGTCACCGACGTCTTCCAGACGCTGCAGATTTATCTCGGTTCGCTTTATGTGAACGATTTCAACGCCTTCGGCCGCACTTACAGCGTCCGTGTGCAGGCCGATGCGAAATTCCGCGCCCAGCCGGAAGACATCGGCCAGTTGAAGGTCCGTTCGGCATCGGGCGAGATGATCCCGCTTTCGGCGCTGCTGAAGGTGGAGCCAAGCACTGGTCCGGAGCGTGCGAACCGCTACAACGGCTTCCTCGCTGCCGATATCAACGGCGGTCCGGCACCGGGCTTCTCGTCCGGCCAGGCGCAGGCGGCAATCGAGAAGATCCTTCACGAGACCCTGCCGGCGGGCATCGACTTCGAATGGACGGATCTGACCTATCAGCAGATCCTTGCCGGCAATTCGAGCATTGTCGTCTTCCCCCTGGCTCTGCTGCTCGTTTTCCTCGTGCTGGCCGCCCAGTATGAAAGCCTGACGCTGCCGCTTGCGATCATCATGATCGTGCCGATGGGCGTTCTGGCCGCACTGACGGGCGTCTGGCTCACGGGTGGAGACAACAACATCTTCACTCAGATCGGTCTTGTCGTCCTTGTCGGCCTATCGGCGAAGAACGCGATCCTCATCGTGGAATTCGCCCGCGAACTGGAGTTCGAGGGAAGGACACCGCGGGAGGCCGCGATCGAGGCCAGCCGCCTTCGCCTTCGCCCGATCC
Source organism: Rhizobium sp. BK212 (assembly GCF_014197475.1). NCBI lineage: Bacteria > Pseudomonadati > Pseudomonadota > Alphaproteobacteria > Hyphomicrobiales > Rhizobiaceae > Rhizobium > Rhizobium sp. BK212. The sequence continues at coordinate 962,518 of NZ_JACIFS010000002.1, read as the reverse complement.
TGATGACCTCGCTCGCCTTCATCATGGGCGTCGTGCCGCTCGTCGTCTCCACAGGCGCCGGCTCGGAAATGCGCGCCGCCATGGGTGTCGCGGTCTTCTCGGGTATGATCGGCGTGACCTTCTTCGGCATCTTCATGACGCCGGTTTTCTACGTGCTGCTGCGGCGGCTGACGGGCAACCGTCCGCTCGTCCAGCACAAGCCGGACGAACACAAGGAAGAAGAGGCGGAGGTTATCCGGCTCGCGGCGGAATAAACGGAATTCAACCTTCCTTTGTCGAGTAAATCGGGCGGGAACTTCGGTTCTCGCCCGTATCGTTTGGGGCGTTCGATAAAAATGCGCTACGTCCGTCAAAACGGTTTGCATCGCGGAACGAGGGGACTATCAAAGGTGGACAACGGTTTGGGAGGACTGAATGACGAGTTCGAGAAAAGGTCATGACGGCAGGCGGATCGCCTTTCTCGGCACCGGCCTGATGGGGGCGCCCATGGCTCGCCGGCTGCTTGCCGGAGGCTTTGCCGTCATCGTCTGGAATCGCGATTCCAGCAAGGCCGAGGCGCTTGCGGAAGACGGCGCGGTTTGCGTGAAAACACCGGCGGAAGCCGTTTCCGGCGCCGGCGTCGTCATCACCATGCTGACCAACGCCGGGGCGGTGGAGGACGTGTTGTTCGACCGGGGCGCGGCCGATGCGATGGCGCCGGGCACCGCTGTCATCGACATGAGTTCGATTGCCCCGCATTTCGCCCGCGATCATTCCGCGAGGCTTGCCGAACGCGGCATCCAGCATGTCGATGCGCCGGTATCCGGCGGTGTCGTCGGGGCGGAAGCCGGTACGCTCGCGATCATGGCGGGCGGCGACAAGGATGTGATCGATGGGCTTGCGGATGTCTTTGCGCCGATGGGGCGGGTAACCCGCGTCGGTCCGAGCGGGGCGGGCCAGCTCGCCAAGCTCGCCAACCAGCAGATCGTTGCCGTGACGATCGGCGCCGTCGCCGAAGCGATGTTGCTGATCGAGGCGGGCGGCGGCTCGCCGGCGGCCTTCCGAGACGCCATTCGCGGCGGCTTTGCCGAGAGCCGAATCCTGGAACTCCATGGCAAGCGCATGGTCGAGCGGCAGTTTACTCCAGGCGGTTCGTCCAGCAACCAGCTGAAGGACCTGAACGCCGCCATGGAGACGGCCAAGACCCTGTCGCTGACGCTGCCGCTGACGGCGGCGGTGCATGCCGAATTCAGCGAATTCGTCGCCAACGGCAATGGCGAAAAGGATCACAGCGGCCTGCTTCTCCATCTCGAAGAGAAGAATGGCTGGCCGGGAGGAAAGCAGTGACGGACAGCCATTCGCCGCAGCGACGCCTGCGCTCGCAGGATTGGTTCGACAATCCCGATCATATCGACATGGCGGCGCTCTATCTCGAGCGTTTCATGAATTACGGCATCACGCCGGAAGAGCTGCGCTCTGGCAAGCCGATCATCGGGATTGCCCAGAGTGGCAGCGATCTCACGCCTTGCAACAGGGTGCATGTCGAACTTGCCAAACGCGTGCGCGACGGCATCCGCGATGCCGGTGGCATTCCAATCGAGTTTCCGACGCATCCGATCTTCGAGAATTGCAAGCGCCCGACGGCCGCACTCGACCGCAACCTCGCCTATCTCGGTCTCGTCGAGATCCTCTACGGCTATCCGCTCGACGGCGTTGTGCTGACCACCGGCTGCGACAAGACCACACCTTCGGCGATCATGGCGGCTTCGACGGTCGATATTCCGGCGATCGTGCTCTCCGGCGGCCCGATGCTCGACGGTTGGCATGAAGGGGAACTGGCCGGCTCCGGCACGGTGATCTGGCGGATGCGGCGAAAATATGCGGCAGGCGAGATCGACCGGGAAGAATTCCTGCAAGCCGCACTCGATTCGGCTCCCTCCGTCGGCCATTGCAATACGATGGGCACCGCTTCGACGATGAATGCATTGGCCGAGGCGCTCGGTCTTTCGCTGACAGGCTGCGGCGCCATTCCGGCCGCCTACCGTGAGCGCGGCCAGATGGCCTACCGCACCGGGCGGCGCGCCGTCGAGATCGTGTTCGAGGATCTGAAGCCATCGGACATCCTGACGCGCGAGGCTTTCCTCAATGCGATCCGCACCAATTCGGCGATCGGCGGCTCGACCAACGCGCAGCCGCATCTGGCTGCGATGGCCAAGCACGCCGGCGTCGAACTCCATCCGGACGACTGGCAGGTGCACGGCTTCGATATCCCGCTGCTGGCCAATGTCCAGCCGGCCGGCGTCTATCTTGGCGAGCGCTATCATCGCGCCGGCGGCACGCCGGCGATCATGTGGGAACTGCTGCAAGTGGGGAAACTCGATGGTAACTGTCGCACGGTGACCGGCAGGACGATGGCCGAGAACCTGGAGGGCAGGCAAGCGCGCGACCGCGAAGTCATCAAGCCATTCGCCGAGCCGCTGAAGGAGCGGGCGGGCTTCCTCGTTCTCAAGGGCAATCTCTTCGATTTCGCCATCATGAAGATGAGCGTCGTCTCAGAGGATTTCCGCCGGCGCTATCTTCAAGAACCCGGGCACGAAGGCGTCTTTGAGGGCAGGGCGGTGGTCTTCGACGGTTCCGAGGACTATCACAAGCGCATCAATGAACCCGAACTCGGCATCGACGAGAATACCATCCTCGTCATCCGCGGCGCCGGGCCGATCGGCTGGCCGGGTTCGGCTGAGGTCGTCAACATGCAGCCACCGGATCACCTCCTAAAGCGTGGTATCCGCAGCCTGCCGACGATCGGCGACGGTCGCCAATCGGGCACGGCGGACAGTCCCTCGATCCTCAACGCCTCGCCGGAAAGTGCGGCCGGCGGCGGCCTCGCCTGGCTTCGTAGCGGCGACATCATCCGCATCGACTTCAACGAGGGGCGCTGCGACATGCTGGTCGATGACGCCGAGATCGAACGGCGCAAGGGTGAGGGTATTCCGCCGGTACCGGCGGATGCGACGCCGTGGCAGCAGATCTACCGTCGAACGGTCACGCAATTGTCGGACGGCGCGGTGCTGGAGGGGGCGACGGAATTCCGCCGGATCGCGAAAAACCCGCCGCGGCACAACCATTGATCTCGAGATACGGTAGACTGCAAGTTCCTTGATCCAAAAGGGGAAAGTCGTAACGAACAGTTCACCTAGTCACGAGTTCGATCATCAAGACAAGGCTTCATTAATGCCGGCCTGAGACCATATTGCAGTTATGCAAGCTTCTAAGGCTAGACCGCGTTGCCAGAAAATAAACCCACACGATCCGAACAAGAGTTTCAGGATCTTCTGCGCCGGCTCGAACTCGCTCTCGATGCATCGCGGATCGGTGTCTGGGAGCACAGTATCGCGAAGAACGGGATCTTATGGGACGCGCAGATGCACCGGCTCTACGAGACCGGCGAGTCGTTCCGGGAGGTGCCGGCATGGCTCTGGTCGAATGCCATCCATCCCGACGATCGCGAGCAGGCCGAACGCGACTTCGACCACGCGATTGCGACACGGGGCGCCTATAATTCGCAATTCCGGATCGTGCTGCCGAGCGGCGAAATCCGCCATCTGCGCTCGCGCGCGCATTTCTACGTGGATGCGGAGGGGTCGCCTTCCTTCATCGGCGCCGAATGGGATGTGACTGCCGACGTACAGCTCAACGCGGAGCTGGCGCGGCAGAAGCTGGTGGCCGAGGCGAGAGCGCTGGCGCTCGAGGAAAGCAATGCGCGCATCGAGCATGTCGCCGATCACGATTATCTCACCGGCTTGTCGAACCGGCGCCTTCTCGACAAGCGGCTCGCGGAGCTGCCGGCCGACAAGAGCATCACGACGCTCGCGGTCCTGCATCTCGACCTCGACCAATTCAAGCAGATCAACGACAGCCACGGTCATGCGGCCGGCGACGCCGTGCTCAGGACGGCAGCCCTTCGCATTACCGCTGCCATTCCCGCGAATGGCATGGTCGCCCGCGTCGGCGGCGATGAATTCGTCATCGTGCTGGTGAATTTCACCGATCTCACGGAACTGAAGCTGATCACCGAGGACCTCCAGCGCCGATTGCGCAAGAAGATCCGCTTCGGTCAGGAGATGCTGCAATCCGGCGCCTCGATCGGCGTTTCCTGGAGCGGCGATCGGCGAGCGCGCAACCTGCTGGCCGAATCCGACCTGGCGCTCTACCAGGCCAAGAAGCTCGGGCGCAATCGCGTCGAATTCTTCACGCGGCAACTGCAGGAGGATCTGCGCGCCAAGCGCCGGCTAGCCGAAGAGCTGAAGCTCGGGCTGGAGCGCGGCGAGATCGTTCCCTATTATCAGGTGCAGCTCGACGCCAGGACACGGGAGGTCATCGGCTTCGAGGCGCTGGCGCGCTGGAAACATCCGGAAAAGGGTGTGCTCGCCCCGGGGATATTCCTGAAGATTGCCGATGAGCACGGACTTGCGGCGGAGATCGACGCGGCGATCCTCAAAAACGTTCTCCAAGACCGGCTGTTCTGGCTGTTGCGCGGCTTTGCGGTTCCGCGCATCGCCGTCAATATCTCGGCGTCGCGCCTTGCCGATCCGGCATTGCTCAATAAGCTGAGGAAACTCGACATCCCGCCCGGTGTGATCGTTTTCGAACTGGTCGAAACGATTTTCCTCGACGACAGCGACGAAAAACTGCTCGAGCATATCGGCGATATCAAACAGATGGGCATCGACATCGAGATCGATGATTTCGGATCGGGCCATGCCTCGCTCATCGGTCTCGTCAAGCTGCGGCCGAAGCGGCTGAAGATCGACCGGCAGCTCGTCACCGAGGTCGTCAGCTCCGCCGAGCAGCGGCGGGTGGTGGGGTCGATCGTGGAAATCGCCAAGGCGCTCGATGTCGAGGTGATCGCCGAGGGCATCGAGACCGAAGCGCATGCCGTCGTGCTGGCGCAGCTCGGCTGCGACGGCCTGCAGGGTTATGCCTTCGGTTATCCCGCCCCAGCCGCAGAGACAGACCGTCTTTTCGCATCGACGGCGAGCGGCATCGAAAAGCAGAAGACCGCGACGGGCGGTTGAACGGCCGGTGATCCTTTTTGCCGGCTGGCGAAAATGATTTCGGCCGGAATGCTCTCCTCGCCTTTCGGATCAGGCAGGCGATATCCTGTCGGCGCGGCGTTTTATTTGCCGCGGCAGGAAGAAAAATGGGACACAAGTAATTTGCTTGAGCTTGCAACCGCATTGTTTCATGGTAAGGCGGAAACGAAGCTTTCTGCATTGCATCGAAAAATGATTATACGCGTCGTCAACACCATGAGCGCGGTTCTCCATCATTGACAGATGCAATCGGGGCGCCTGGGGCCTGACAATTGCTTTGCCGTTGCCGGGATGGACTTGCGGGACATTCAATCTGGGAAGGTCGCATGAATTCGGAATTTGCCGTTCGTTCGATGCGGCCCGGCGAACTGGAACTCGTACTCGAATGGGCGCGTCAGGAGGGCTGGAACCCGGGCCTCGATGATTCGCTTGCATTTCTCGAGGCCGATCCGTCGGGATTTTTCGTCGGCTCCATCGGTGAAGTCCCCGTCGGATCGATCTCGGTCGTCAAGTATGGCGAGAGTTTTGCCTTCCTGGGCCTCTACATCGTCCATCCCGATTTCCGCGGCAAGGGTTACGGCAAGGCGATCTGGGAGGCCGGCATCGCCAGCGCGGGAGACCGGACGATCGGTCTCGACGGCGTTGCCGCACAACAGGACAATTACCGCAAGGCGGGCTTCGAGCCTGCCTCTTCCACCATTCGCTACGGCGGTGTCGCCACCTCCTTGCCGGTTTCGACGCTGGTCGCGCAGCCGGTGCTCGATTCGCGTCTCGAAGGCCTGCAGCGGTATGATTCGGCGATCTTTCCGCAGCCGCGCGATGCCTTTCTTGCCGCCTGGTGCACCGGCCGCAAGGGCCGTCGCTCGGCGGTGGTGCGTAAGAGCGGCAAGATCCGCGGTTACGGCACGATCCGCCGCTGCTACGAGGGCTACAAGATCGGCCCGCTCTTTGCCAACGATGCCGACAGCGCCGCGGCGCTGCTTGCCGAATTGATCCCCGAGGCGAAGGGGGCTGCGATCTTCATCGACATTCCGGCGGAGAACCACGAGGCGGTCGCGCTTGCCGAAGGCCTCGGCCTTCAACCGGTGTTCGAGACGACGCGCATGTATCGCGGGCCGGCGCCGGCCATCCCGCTGAAACACGTCTTCGGTGTGACGACGCTGGAGCTTGGTTAGGGCCTAATCCAGAGGTGAGGCGGTTACGGTCGGAGCCGAGGCTTTCGGCCGGCCCTTTTCGGCGATTGCGATGCCGCCCAAAGTCAGTACCAGCGCGATGACATGGAAGGACTGCAGCGTCTCGCCGATCAGAGCTACGGAGAGCAGCGTCCCGAATACCGGCACGAGATTGATGAACAGCCCGGCCCGGTTGGCGCCGATGGCTACGACACCCTTGATATAGAGGATCTGCGCCACCAGCGAGGGGAAGATCGCCGTATAGAGCGTGATGACCCAACCGGCCTGGTCCGGCCACTGTGCGGCGCCGCGTTCGGCCTCCCAGATGAGCAGCGGCAGCGAGGTCAGCATGGCGCCAAGCGCCGGGACCGCCATCAGCGTTCGCCAGTCGAGTGGCGGCTTCCAGCGCAGGAAGATCGTGTAGACCGAATAGGCGGCAATGGCGATCAGCATCAGTCCGTCGCCGCGGTTAAGGCTCAATTGCAGCAGCGTTGTGAGGTCGCCATGGGCGGCGGTCAGAGCAACGCCGATCAGCGTCATGCCGAAGCCGAGACATTGCGCCAGCGAGATGCCGGTGCGGAAGAACATGAAATTCAGCAGGAAGATCAGCATCGGGATGCCGGCCTGCTCGATGGCGACGTTGATCGCCGTCGTATATTGCACGGCCGAATAAAGCATCGCGTTGAAAAGCGTGTAGCCGATGACGCCGTAGAACAGCAGCAGCGGTAGGTTCTTCCTGACCACCGGCCAGTCCTTGCGCAGTTGCGGCACCGAAATGGCGACGATCACCGCCACGGCGAGGAACCAGCGCAGGAAGGTCAGCATCATCGGGCTGACATGTCCGAGCGCGAGTTTGCCGGCGACGGAATTGCCGCCCCAGCAGAGGGTGGCGATAACGAGGCAGATATAGGCCGTGGCTTGCAAGAGCGTTCTTCCCGTCTTTCTGCGGTCGTCGTCCGGCGTTTTGTGACGGGCAATAGCCTGCCGGCTGCTGATTTGTCACGTAAAAAGCCCAATCTACTGTGACAACAGGGTCGCTTTCCAAAAAACAAAGCTTTATAGATGCGCGGGTTTGAGCAGGTGCGCGGTTCAGCGCCGGTAACAGGAAGAGTTGGATGACGAACGTAGTCGTGGTCGGTTCGCAATGGGGTGACGAAGGCAAGGGCAAGATTGTCGACTGGCTTTCGGAGCGTGCGGATATCGTTGTGCGCTATCAGGGCGGACACAATGCCGGCCATACGCTCGTCATCGACGGCACGAGCTATAAGCTTTCGCTCTTGCCGTCCGGCGTCGTGCGCCCGGGCAAGATGGCGGTAATCGGCAACGGCGTCGTCGTCGATCCGCATGCGCTGATCGCCGAGATCGGCCGGCTGGAGGCGCAGGGCGTGACGGTTACGCCTGACAACCTGCGCATCGCAGACAATGCGACACTCATTCTTTCCCTGCACCGCGAGCTCGACGCGATGCGCGAGGATGCTGCGTCGAACAGCGGCACCAAGATCGGCACGACACGCCGCGGCATCGGTCCGGCCTATGAAGACAAGGTCGGCCGCCGCGCCATCCGCGTCATGGATCTTGCAGATCTCGAAAGCCTTTCCGGCAAGGTCGACCGTATTCTGACGCACCACAATGCGCTTCGCCGCGGCCTCGGCGTCGCCGAAGTCAGCCATGAAGCGATCATGGAAGAGCTGACTTCGATCGCCGATCGGGTGCTGCCGTTCCGTGACACCGTCTGGCTCTTCCTCGACAAGGAGCGCCGCAAGGGCTCCCGCATCCTCTTCGAAGGTGCACAGGGCAGCCTGCTCGATATCGACCACGGCACCTATCCCTTCGTGACGTCGTCGAACACCGTGGCCGGTCAGGCCGCGGCCGGTTCCGGCATGGGTCCCGGCTCGCTCGGCTATATCCTCGGCATCACCAAGGCCTATACGACACGCGTCGGCGAAGGCCCGTTCCCGACCGAGCTGAAGGACGCGATCGGCGAGTTCCTGGGCGAAAAAGGTCATGAGTTCGGCGTGGTGACCGGACGCAAGCGGCGCTGCGGCTGGTTCGACGCCGCGCTGGTGCGCCAATCGATCGCCACCAACGGCATCACCGGCATCGCGCTCACCAAGCTCGACGTGCTCGATGGCCTCGAGGAATTGAAGATCTGCGTCGGCTATATGCTCGACGGCGAACAGATTGATCATCTTCCCGCAAGCCAGGGAGCGCAAGCTAGGGTCGAACCGATCTACATCACGCTGGAAGGGTGGAAGGAATCGACCGTCGGCGCCCGCAGTTGGGCGGACCTGCCGGCACAGGCGATCAAGTATGTTCGCCAGGTCGAAGAGCTGATCGGGGCGCCTGTCGCGCTCCTTTCCACCAGCCCGGAGCGGGATGACACGATACTTGTGACCGATCCGTTTGAGGATTAAGCTCACGGGTCACTGTGGAGGATGGTTCGGTAGGGTACCGGACTTCTTGAGAAAGTACTGATGGCGGATTTTATTGCAGTTATTCGGCGGGCCGTCGACGGCTTGGCTGAAAATACCCCCGAAATGCGGGTGAAGGTCTACGAACGTGCCCGCGGCGCAGTGCAGCGGCAGCTCGAGAACATGAAGCCGCGTCCGCCGGAAGCCATGCTGCAACGCCAGCTCGAAAAGCTCGAGGCCGCCATCCGCGAAGTGGAAGGTGAACACTCCGAAGCGCTGTCGCTCGACGAGCCTGTTGCCGCCGCCACCGCGCTGGACTCCGCAGAAGAACAAGCGCTTCACGACGAAAGCGAACCGGCGCCTGTGCCGGAGACTGATGTCGAGGAGCCGGTTGACGAAACCTATGCCGAGCCGCAAGCGGCCGAGGCCGCCGACGAGCCCGGTCACGTGGAAGCTGCTGCCTCGCCCGAGGAAGCTGAGGAAGAGGTCGCTGCCGAGGAACCCCTTTCCGCGGAAGCATCCGTTCCCGCGGAAACTCCTGTTCCCGCGGAAGCTCCTGCTTCCGCCGAGACATACTGGCATCCCTCGCATGAGGAGGAAGCGCCGGCCGAGGAATGGCATGCCAGCGAGGCGCGCGACGTCGCTGCCGAGGATGTGCCGGCCGAACATGACGGCTGGGAGCCGCCCGTTGGGGATCACGACGAACAGGCCGGCGACTATCATGCGGACGAGCAGCATCCTGCGGAAGCCGAAGAGGTTGCGGCGGAACCGGTGGCGGTGGAGGCTGACGAGCCGGAAGTCGAGGAGGCTTACGAGCCCGCCGAGCCGCTTCAGCCGGTCACGCGTGGCATAGATCACGCGTCGAACCGGCTGGTTGAGCCGGTCGCCGATTTCGATCGCCCGCAGGAGTTCGTCGAGCACAGCCGCGAGGAGCCGCTGCAGGCCGACGCCGCGGCGCATTTCGATCCCGTCTGGGCCGAGCCCGCCGCCGAGACGCCGGCTCCGGCGCCCAAAGATGCGGAGACCGAATGGGCGGAAGAGGAACTCAGGCAATATTCGCAGACGGCGCCGATCACCGCGGATGCTTCGGCGCGCGCCTTCGAGGAGGTGATATCGAGCCTCGAAAATGCGGCCCCCGCCGCCGTCATGCCGGCTGCCAAGGAAAGTTTCTCCTGGGAGACGGCCGCTTTCGACGATCTGCCGCCGATCGAGGCCGGCAGCAATAAGAAGACGCCGGTCGCCTCGCATTTCGACGATGTCGATATCTTCGCAGAAGTGCACAACGGCAAGCCGGCGCCTGCCAACGCTGCGCCGAGCGAAGACTGGCGCGAGGCGAAGGCGCTGCGCGGCTACGACCGTCGCGGTTCGGTCGCCGCTGACGACGATGACTCCAATCCGGCGATGGATATCGATCAGATTGTTGCGTCCAAGCTGCAGGGCAAGAATTTCCGGATGGAGCCGAAGCGCCGTCGCTTCGGCCTCGGCACCGTGATCACGCTCCTCTTCGCCCTCATCCTGATCGGTGGCGGCGCCTATGCCGGCTGGATGAACAGAGAGGCGCTGGTGGCGATGGTCGACGGGCTTGTCAGTTCGGCACCGTCGCAGGCGACCCGGAACGAGGCGGCAACACCGCCGGCTGGCTCCGCGACGCCTGCCCAGCCTGAGCCAGCGACGCCTGCTCAGCCGACCACGCCAGGAGCGCAGAATACGCCAGTGGCACCGGCGCAGCCGAACCCGAACCCGCAGGTGGCGTCAATGAACAATGACGGCGCCGCGGCCAATTCGAAATTCACTCAGCGGCTGCTGACCGATGGGACAGAGGTCGACAGCGGACCGGCCACGGTGCCGGGAACGCCGACGGCAGAAGGAAAATCGGTCGCCGAGCAGAACGTCGCGGCAGCCGATACGCCGGCTGCCAGCGCACAGGGCGATGCGGCACCCGCCGAAACGCTGACGCCGAACGGTCCGGCGGCATCGCCGCAGCAGACCGCGCCCGTTGGTTCGTCGCAAAAGATGTTCCTCTATGAGGAGCGCATCGGCCAGAGCTCGCCGACGGCAATCGAGGGATCGGTCGTCTGGAGTGTGCAGCACGAGGCCGGTCAGGGCGGACGGCAGGAGGTGACGGTGCAGGGCAATGTCAGCGTGCCCGAGCGCAATCTCTCGGCTCTCATCACCTTCAAGCGCAATTCCGATCCGTCGCTGCCGGCAAGCCATCTCGTCGAGGTGGTCTTCTCGGTGCCGCCGAATTTCGAAGGCGGCAGCATCGACAGCGTCCAGCGCATCTCGATGAAGCGCACAGAGCAGGACCGTGGTGACGCGCTGATTGCGGTTCCGGCCAAAATCACCGACGATTTCCACATGATCGCGCTCAACGACTATCCCGATGCGCGCAAGGCCAATCTCGACCTCATGGCGACCCGTAGTTGGATCGATATGCCGATCACCTATCGCAACGGCCGCCGCGCGCTGCTGACGATGGAAAAGGGCGACACCGGAACGAACGCCTTCAACACCGCGATCAAGGAATGGACCGCCCTCGGGGATGTGTCGACGAGCCAGTGATGGTTTTTTCCGCAATGCCAACTTTATCGGACTTTGGCGGCTGACGAGGCTGCGAAAAGCGAATGAAACAGAAAAGGCGGGCCGCAAGGACCCGCCTTTTTCAATTCTATCACGCGGCAGGTTTATGCCGTGGCTTCGACGACGCGGACGGCCTTGGCGCGTTCCAGCGCTTCCTTGCGGACCGCATCCTGCACCTTTTCGAAGGCGCGGACCTCGATCTGGCGGACGCGTTCGCGGCTGATGTCGAATTCGGTCGAAAGGTCCTCCAGGGTCACGGGATCCTCAGCGAGGCGGCGAGCCTCGAAGATGCGGCGTTCGCGCTCGTTCAGCACGCTCATCGCTTTCGCCAGCATGCGCCGGCGGGTGTCGAGCTCATCCTGTTCGATCAGCACGTCTTCCTGGCTGTCATGGTCGTCCACCAGCCAATCCTGCCATTGGCCGCTATCACCTTCGGCTGCCTTGATCGGCGCGTTCAGCGAAGCGTCGCCGGAAAGGCGGCGGTTCATCGAAATGACCTCCTCCTCCGAGACGTTCAGCTTGGTGGCGATTTCCGAGACGTGCTCCGGCTTCAGGTCGCCGTCGTCGATCGCCTGGATGCGGCCTTTCAGCCGACGCAGGTTGAAAAACAGGCGCTTCTGGTTGGCGGTCGTGCCCATCTTTACCAGCGACCACGAGCGCAGGATATATTCCTGGATCGAGGCCTTGATCCACCACATGGCGTAGGTGGCGAGGCGGAAGCCGCGCTCGGCATCGAACTTCTTGACGGCCTGCATCAGGCCGACATTGCCCTCGGAGACGACTTCGCCGATCGGCAGGCCGTAGCCGCGATAACCCATCGCGATCTTCGCGACGAGGCGAAGATGGCTGGTGACCAGCTTGTGGGCGGCGTCGCGATCGCCATGCTCGGCATAACGCTTGGCGAGCATGTATTCCTGCTGCGGCTCGAGCATCGGGAATTTGCGGATTTCGTCGAGGTAACGATTGAGACCGGCTTCGCCGGCGGTAATGGACGGCAAGGTATTTCGGGCCATAGTGCACCCTCCTAAAGTGAATTCCGGCTCCCGATGGAAACGCGTTCTCGCGTTAAAAAAGGCAAACCGGGACGTGCGGCTCTACTGTGAGCCCGCACTAAATCCATATACAGATAAGTGTGGCGAAACGGCGGTTCAAGGGTGCCGCTCACGCAGGTGTGAGTTGGAAGAGGGGTCTCTATCGCCGCAGTGCCTCGACCAATTCCACCATATCATCCGGCAGCGGCACTTCGAAATGCATGATTTCGCCGGTGCGGGGATGCTCGAACTGCAGCATGAAGGCATGCAGCGCCTGGCGGTCGAAACCGTTGACGACCTTACGGATCTCTTCGGGCAGAAGATTGACCTTGGTCTTGAAGCCTGCGCCGTAAACCGTGTCGCCGAGCAGCGGATGGCCGATATGGGCCATGTGGACACGGATCTGGTGGGTGCGCCCGGTTTCGAGGTGGCACTCGACCAGCGAGGCGAACGCGGTGGCGTCCGGCTTTTCGTGGAAGCGTTCGACCACCGTGTAGTGCGTGATCGCCGCGTCGGCGTCATGACTGTCGGGGCGCTTGACGGCGCGGCGCGTGCGATCGCCGGTGGCGCGGCCGAGCGGCGCGTCGACGGTGCCCGTCAGCGAGCGCGGCCGGCCCCAGACGACTGCCTGGTAGGCCCGCTCCAGCGGCATGGTGCGGCCGTGGTCGGCAAATTGAAGCGAGAGGTGGCGATGGGCGATGTCGTTCTTGGCGACGACCATGACCCCTGTCGTGTCCTTGTCGAGACGGTGGACGATGCCGGGGCGGCGCACGCCGCCGATGCCGGAGAGCGTATCGCCGCAATGGTGGATCAGTGCGTTTACCAGCGTTCCCGTCCAATTGCCGGGACCGGGATGGACGACGAGACCGGAAGGCTTGGAGATGACGATGACGTCGTCGTCCTCATGGAGGATAACGAGCGGGATGTCCTCGCCCTGCGGCGTCGGGTCTTCCGGCTCGGGCAGCGTGATCTCGAAACTATCGCCGGTGCGCACCTTGCGCTGCGGGTCGGTGACGGGTTCTCCGCGCAGAAAAACCTGGCCGTCCTTGATCAGCGCCTTGATGCGGCTGCGCGAAAATTCCTCGCCGACCTGCGCCGTCAGCCAGGCGTCGAGCCGGCCTTCGGCGGTTTCATCGGCAGTCAGGACTTTTCTATTGCCGGCTGCTTGTTTAAAGGGGTCGCTCAAGACGCTTCTTCTCCGACGTATTTTTTTAGAACGGGACGCACAGATGACAGCAATCGAGCCAGACGACCAGGAAGAGAAGCCCCTTGATCCGGCGATGGAAAGTGTCCGGCGCAAGATGGTCCGCCTGCAGATCGTTTCCGGCGCCATCATGTTCGTGAGCCTTATGGCGGTCTTCGGTGCCGTTGTCTACAAGACGATGCGCGACGATCCGAAGGAGACGGCAGCAACCGTTGCCGCCTCCGGCGTGCCCTCGGATGCGCCGCTTGCCGCGACCGTTTCTCTGCCGCTCGGCTTCAAGGTGCAGTCTACCTCGTTGTCTGCTGGGCAGATCCTGTTTTACGGCGAAACCGTCGAGGGCAAGAACAAGGCCCTGGTCTTCGACCTCAGGACCGGCCGTACCGTCGCCGACGTCACCGTCGCGGGCAATTGAGGTCGGCATGGCCGCCGTCCCGATCGCCATCGACAGCGCCGACGATCCGCGCCTCGCCGAATTCCGCGACATAAGAGAGCGCGACCTGACGGGTCGCGAGAACCGCTTCATCGCCGAGGGCACCGTCGTGCTGCGCATGCTCGCCGAGGCGCATGCGGGAGACCGCGGCTTTTTCGCCGAAAAGATTCTGCTGCTGCGCAATCGCGTCGAGGGCGTGCTGCCCATCCTGGAGCGGTTTCCGGCCGATGTGCCGGTCTATGTCGCCGAGGCCGATGTGCTTAACGGCGTCGTTGGCTTCCATCTGCATCGCGGTGTTCTCGCGCTCGGCCGGCGGGAGGATGGCGGAGAGGGTGCCCTTCTCGCGGCGCTGCCGGAACGGGCGCTGGTGCTGGTAGGCTGCGGCATTTCCAACCACGACAATGCCGGCTCGATGTTCCGCAATGCCGCCGCCTTCCGGGCGGATGCGGTGCTGCTCGACGAAACTTCCTGTGATCCGCTTTACCGCAAGGCGTTGCGTGTTTCGGTCGGTTCGGTGCTGAGTGTTCCGCATCGGCGCGGCGGCAAGGCGCTGGATGTGCTCCTGGCGCTTGCCGAACGGGGCTTTGCCATCTGGACGCTTTCGCCGCACGGCAAGACCGATATACGCGCCATTCCGGCTTCAGCGCGCATGGCGCTGGTCGTCGGCACGGAAGGGGAGGGCTTGCCCGAGGCGCTGCTTGCGCGCTTCCAGAGCGCCCGCATTCCACAGTCGGAGGACCTCGACAGCCTCAACGCCGCGACGGCGACGGGGATCGCGCTGTTTTCCATGGCTTCCGCGATGGCGCGGATCTAACCGGGGTTATCTGCCAGATCGGCATGATGGCGCGCCGCCGCGCGTCCTATCGAACGCGCTCGGGATCGGCGATGATTGCGGCCGCCCTGTCGGCAAGGCTGATGCGATCGTTTGGGTTCTTTTCCGCGGTATCCGCCAGCAAGGTGCGGATCGGCGAGGAGGGACCTTCGTTGAGGGCGGTCAGCGCCACCATGTTGGCGGCGATCGAGGCGATTTCCTCGCGGATCGCGCCATCGCGCCCGGATACCGCCTTTGCCTTCTGCAGGCGCTCGGCAAGGGCGGCGCTGCGCGTGCGGACATCCTCGCCGATCTCGGCGATGACGTCGGCGGTGTCGAGCGCGGATACTGTCGTGTCTTCGACCGTCACTTCCGCCGGCAGCTCGGCGGCCATCCCGGCAAGGCCGGCGTCGCGCAGCACCCGGTTGACCTTGCGGATCTCGGCATTGGCGGCCTTCAACTGTTCCTTCAACTTGGCAATCTCCTGCAAGCGGCGGGCGACCAGGGTTTCCTTTTCGGCGGCGGAAGCGCTCTCGCGCGCGGCCTTGTCCTCCAGGCGGATCACCATATGCTGCTGCTGCGTCAGTTTCTGTTCGGCGTCCCTGGCGCGCTTCTGCAAAAGGGTCACGTCCTGGCGTAAGGTATCGCGTTCGTCACGCAGCGCGTTGGCGCGGAATTTCAGGCTCTCCGCCTCGGTGTCGCGCGCGGCCAGGTCGATCCTCAGCCCATCGGCCTGTTCACCGAGCTTGCTCAGCCGCGTCCTCATCGTCGCCAGTTCGCTTTCCTTATTGGCAGCGGACTGCTCGGCAATATGCAAATTGGTCTTCAACTGGCTGATATAGTTCTCGTCCTTGCGCAGATGCGAGCGTTGCTCGGCCGCTTCGACATGCATCTCGCCGATCTGGGCCTGCAATTCGCCGATCTCGGCGGCAAGCCTGCCGGCGTCGACGGCGAGTGCATCATGGCGAAGCTGGAGCGACAGGGATTTCTCGCGCTCACGCAGAAGGTCCTGGGTGGTGCGGGCGTTCTCGGCGGCATAGAGCGCGCGGACCATATCCTTCTGGGCGCGAACTTCCTGCGGGCTCAGCGGCATGGTCGCCTTCAGCCGGTTCTCGGTATACCAGACGATGCGGCGATGAACGGCGGGCGAGACCAGAAAGACGAGGAAGGCCGCGGTCAGGAAGCCCAATCCGAACAAGAGAGCATATTCGATCACGGCGCGGCCATCGGTAAGAAGGTTGATACGGGGTCAGCCGCGATGATTAAGCGCGCATGATGCGCATGGCAAGGCCGCCGGTGTGGGCGGCCGCGGATTCCAGCGGCTTGGCGGCCTCAGAAGGGGTTCCAGGTCGGCGCCTGGGTGATCTTGAGATAGCCGACATTGACACCCAGGCGGGCGCCGACACCGGTGCGGATCGGCACGACCAGCACGTCGTTGTTCTTGAGCAGCGTCATGCCGAAGCCGGCGATCACATAGGCCGACCCGCTGACGCCGCCGAAGCGGGCATAGATGCCATTGACGGAGGGCAGGTCGTAGACCAGCATCATCACCCGCGAGCCCTGGCCGCCGTAATCGAGGCCGAGCGAGGGGCCCTGCCAGTAGAGATTATGTTCGCCGGCATTCTTGGTATTCAACTGGCCTTCGCCGTAGGTCAGACCGGCGATGAAGGCGCCGCCGCCTTCCTGTCCGAGGATATAGCCGTTCGGCAGGCCGTATTTCTGGAAGGCACTCTCGACCACTTTGGCAAGCCCGCCGCTGGCGGAGCCGAAGAAGGAGTGGCCGGCATCGACGATTTCCTGCATCGTATACTGGCCGTTGTCCTGGGCGGCGGCCGGCCCGGCAACCATCAGCGAGGAGAAGACGAGGGCCGAAAGCAACCTGCAGAAGCCGATGAATCGGTGCGGAATTTGAGGGCGCATGGTGTCATCCGTTCGTCGTTTGGCTGAGAGCGGGCAACCGCTCGCGGCGATTGGTGCATTTTGCGCCGATGATCTTAACAATCGGTTTACCAAATATGGTGTCATTATGGCATCGAGTACGATCGCAAACTTCGCGCAATTTTGATGAAGCATATTCCGGGCGCAATGAAATTGCCGCCCCTCAGGAGACGATGATGTCCAAGAACCCCAATCTCACCCTGTCCGGCCCGGATCTGGCCGCGCTTCTCTGCAGCCGCGTTTGCCACGATGTCATCTCGCCCGTCGGCGCGATCAATAACGGGCTGGAACTCCTGGATGAGGGTGGCGCCGATTCCGATGCGATGGACCTGATCCGCACCAGTGCGCTCAACGCTTCCGTCCGCCTGAAATTCGCACGCCTCGCCTTCGGCGCGTCGGGCTCTGTCGGCGCCTCGATCGACACCGGCGAGGCCGAACGCGCCGCCAAGGATTTCGCCATTGCCGAGAAGAAGACCGAGGTGATCTGGAACGGACCGCGCGCCATCGTCGCCAAGAATCGCGTCAAGCTGCTGCTCAACCTCTTCCTCGTTGCCTATTCGGCCATTCCGCGCGGCGGCGTGCTTGAGGTAACGCTCGAAAATCCCGAATTCGATGCCAGGTTCAAGCTTACGGCCAAAGGCAAGCTGATGCGCTTGCCGCCGAAATTCGTCGAGATATCGACCGGCACGATCGAGGAGGCGATCGACGCCCATTCGATCCAGCCCTATTATACCGTTCTTCTGGCGCAGGAGTGCGGAATGACGCTCGATCACAGCGCCAGCGCCGAAGAATTGGTGTTCACCGCGGTGGCTGCGGCCGCCTGATTCTGCGCGTAAAACGAGTATCTGTGTTCGCGCGGTAACGATTCCTTAGCCTGATCGACCTATGCTTGGCTGCTGTTTAGAGGCCCTTGCAAGGACAGATGCAGGGGTAAAGGAGTCGCCATGCAGAGATTCATGATCACCGATAATTCGGATATCGTCCGCAAGGTCGGCAAGCGCATTCTCTCCGAACTCGACTTTCTCGTCAGCGAGGCCTCCAATGCCGGCGAGGCGCTGCAGCGCTGCCAGGCGGAGCTGCCGGAATATCTGATCGTCGATTCCGGCATGGAAGGCGCTCTCGACCTCATCGCCGCCATCCGCGCCATGGACGGCGGCAAAGAGGTCAAGATCTATTACTGCGTCGTCGAGGCGGATCTGAAGAAGCTGATGGCTGGCAAACGCGCCGGCGCCACCGACTTCCTGCTGAAACCGTTCGATCGCAAGATCCTGACCGCCGTCTTCGGAAACCGGGCGATCGCCGCCTGACGGCAGATCTCCTCCCGCCCAATCGGCGACCTTGGAGCATAATGCCGAAAGTGCAAGCGCGTTCGGCCGCCGCCACGTTCTATTGTCTTGACCGAAAGACAGGGAATTTCAGGCCGATCCAGCCTGAGAGCCTCTCCGTCCCAGCGGCTTGTTGTTGCCGGCAGAAACGAAAAATCCCGCCGGAAAGGCGGGATCTTCGTTTATCCGATAAGGGGGATCGGAAAATCAGGCGGTTTCGGCGTATTCGGCCCCATCCGGTTCGCGAAGAACGTAACCGCGGCCCCAGACGGTCTCGATGTAGTTGGCGCCGCCGGCAGCGTTGGCGAGCTTCTTGCGCAGCTTGCAGATGAAGACGTCGATGATCTTCAGTTCCGGTTCGTCCATGCCGCCGTAAAGGTGGTTCAGGAACATTTCCTTGGTGAGGGTGGTGCCCTTGCGGAGCGAAAGCAGCTCCAGCATCTGGTATTCCTTGCCGGTCAGGTGGACGCGCTGGCCACCGACTTCGACAGTTTTGGCGTCGAGGTTGACGATCAGCTCGCCGGTCATGATGACCGACTGGGCGTGACCCTTGGAGCGGCGGACGATAGCGTGGATGCGGGCGACGAGCTCGTCCTTGTGGAACGGCTTGGTCATGTAGTCGTCGGCGCCGAAGCCGAGGCCGCGAACCTTGTCTTCGATGCCGGCCATGCCCGACAGAATGAGGATCGGTGTCTTGACCTTGGACAGCCGGAGCGTGCGGAGCACTTCATATCCGGACATGTCGGGCAGGTTCAGATCGAGAAGGATGATGTCATAATCATACAGCTTGCCCAGATCGACGCCTTCTTCACCGAGATCGGTGGTATAAACATTAAAACTTTCTGATTTCAGCATCAACTCGATGCTCTGCGCCGTAGCGCTGTCATCCTCGATGAGAAGTACCCGCATAATTATCCCCTTTACCGCCGCCGAAAGGTGGTCTGGCCCCCTACACGATACCGAACACGCTACGTGATTTGGAAGCTGCCACGAAATGGTTAACAAATTCTAATTCACTCTGGCAAGGAGTATCGAATTTATTAAATAATTTTTCCATTTCTCTGTTTTCCAATAGGAATCTCAAAAAGGCTCTCCTCAACTTTTACATTAGGAAAAAGCGCTAAGTGATTCATCCGACTCGCCAATGAAAAGGTTCGAGACTTCATGCCTCGGCATTTACCGACCCTTAAATCATCGGGTCTATCATTAACGATGCCCGTAAACGAAAGGTTACCAGCGGTAGGTATTTGTTAATATCGCAGGAAATTTTTTAGCAAACCGTGTCAAAGCGGCGCGCAGGGCGGTTTCAAGTTGAGCCGGGGTCTCGCATCACGGGAGTAATGCGTATGAAGTCGCGAGAGAGTCTCGTTCGCCTGAAGGAATTTCAGGTGAACGAAAAACGACGTCAATTGCAGCAGTTGCAGATGATGATGTCCGAATTCGAACGGATGACGAAGGATCTGGAGAGCCAGATCGTCGTCGAGGAAAAGAAGTCCGGTATTTCTGACCCGAATCACTTTGCTTATCCGACCTTCGCCAAGGCCGCGCGTCAGCGGGCCGATAACCTGCAGGTTTCGATCAAGGAACTGAAGATGCAGGAAGAGACGCTGGAAATGGCGCTCGAGGAGATGCAGGCGGAATATGCAAGGGCGACGGCGCTGGAAGAGCGTGACGGCGGCGCCCGCGCAAGGGCGTAAGAAAACGGCGGGCGCCGGCTTCGGCGCCCTGGGATCGCCACTGAGAAGCCATGTATGATGGGCACGCTGTCCGTCATACATGGCTTTTGGTGTTTGCCTGACGGTGTCACTCCCACCGGCGACGAGATTCGTCACCGACGGCGAGGATTTGCCTTATGGATGTCGTGCTCCCAAAACCGTTGCACGGTTTTGGGAGCACGCTTCAATTCACAACATCCTTCCATTCCGGATGGCGTTGCGCCTGCGCCTTGAAGAAGGGGCAAAGCGGAATGATCTTCCAGCCGCCGGTACGGGCTGCTTCCACAGCATGGAGCGCCAAGGCCTGGCCGACACCCTTGCCGCGCAGCGCATCGGGGACAGCGGTGTGATCGATGATGACGAGCGTCGGCGATGTGCGTGAATAGGTCATCTCCGCCTCATGCCCTTCGACCTCGGCCGCATAACGGCCGCCGGAGGCGCCTTCCTCATTTCGAATGTCCATTGTCTTTCCTCGCAGCGAATGTTGTCGTAGCGGACCGTGACACGGCGGTGCGGTCGTGCCAAGCCGTGGAAGGAATAGGGACAGGAGACGGAGTGTTCATGCAAAATATCGGATCGATACGAGGCTCAGGGCAATGAGTGCACTTTCGATGATCCGTCCGGTCCTTCTCGTGGCGGCGCCGTTTTTCCTGGCGCTCGGCCTGGTTTTGCCGCTGGTCCGTTTCGAGACGCTGTATTTTTTCGACAGGGCGCCGTCGCTCATCGAAGTCGTCGTGTCACTGTGGCAAGGTGGGGATGGGCTGCTGGCGGCGATCGTCGCACTGGTTTCGATTCTGCTGCCGCTTCTGAAGATGATCGGGATCGCTGCAGAGGCAACGGCCGCCGGCGGCGGGGCCGGCAGTCTGTTCTATTGTCGAGTCGTACCGCATCTGTCCAAGTGGTCGATGATGGACGTGCTGCTGGTTGCGATCGTCATTGCGGCGGCGAAGACGACGGGGCTGGCGGATGCTTTCACGCAGCCCGGTCTCTGGTGCTACGCGGCCTCGTCAATGATTTCGGGCCTTCTTCATTCCCTCATGGGAGATGCGTCCGGCCCGAAATAAATGTCGTCGATGCTGGGGATTGATCAGTGACGATATTGCTGGATGCGCGTGGTGCGCAGGCCGGCGAGACCGTGGCTGTTGATCGACGATTGCCAGGAAAGGAATTCTTCGACTGTGAGCGTGTAACGCTCGCAGGCCTCTTCCAAGCTCAACAAGCCACCGCGGACAGCCGCGACAACCTCTGCCTTACGGCGAATCACCCAGCGCCGCGTATTGGGCGGCGGGAGATCCGCGATCGTCAGGGGGCTGCCATCGGGGCCGATGACATATTTTACTCGGGGACGTATCATTTCGGTCATTGGACTCTCTACACAACGCAAGACCACGAAGCCCACTCTAGCCTGCCACATTTAAAAATTGCCTAAACCCATCGTAAGACTTTGATAACAAATTTAGACGCCCCGCCCTGGTCGGTGGTTGGTGGCCGCCGCCTGCCGTTACGTTAATTTGCAACGCCTGTACGGGAGGCATGCCGGATAAATATCACGCCAATTTTCCTGGATGATCTTATCAGCGCGGCAACATAGGAATGAGGGCAAGACCTCGTCTCCCTTCTTTCCGCTGTATCGGTCCGGTTCGTGCTTTTTGAACTTCGATCCTTTGGATGCGGGGCAGAAGCCGTCTTTGCCGATCCTCCGGCGTGAGCTTCCTGCCGCCGGGCAGCGGGGCCGATCCGAAGCCGGCCATACGAGGATATGAAGATGACAAGACGTGAGCGCGCAGCCGACGACTGCGCTGTGGATGCGGCATTTTCGCCTTCTGAGGCCGATGGCGGCGGGTTTCGCTGAGTGACGGCAAGGAACGGCTTGGCGGGGTGGCGAAGCTTGCGGGCTTCGACTTCCATCTGTTCTCGGCTTTCCGGCGGAGAGACCCTACCGCCTTCACCGGAAACCGGTTAATCAGCACCTTGCCGCAAAGCCTTGTCGGTTTTTACGAGGTTGCCGATCTCTTCCATTGCAGCAAACTGGTGAACGAGATGAAACGACGATAATGCCGATCTTCTGCGAGGAGGGGGCGTTTGCGGGCAGTGCCGCCAATCGGGAAAACCGCCGTCTCAACACGCTCTTTCCAATGCTTGAGGTGAAGAACACCGTCGCCTTTCCGCCACCCGTCACTGACCTGAAACGATACATCTTCACCTTTTCAGGTGGCTGTCCCACTCCTCACACAGGAATGGGCGATGGCGCTGCTGTACGGGGCATGGAGCTTCTAGGCCCGCAGCGCTGTCATACGCAGCCGCCCGAGCAACGACGAGATCGCGGTCGTTCTCGATCTCTCGTCGTATACGGTGGCGGGGTTATCTGAAGAGCGCGATCCGCAAGCTCGATTCGGTCAGCTGCAGACAGGCGGTTGCCACGGCATTCCAGTACTGGGTGCTCATAAAGCGCGTTGCACCGCGCTTTGGGTCTTTGTCCTATGCAGATCGCCCAAAACCGCTACGCAGTTTTGGGCGATCTGTGTAAGGCAGCAGATGTCTGGGCTGAAAAGCTTAAAAGCGGCGAAGCTTAGAAGCCCTTTCCGCCGGTCAGCTCCGACACGACGGTTCCAGCAATGATGCGCATATCCATCCAGATCGAAAAATTTCCGACGTAATAGAGATCGCTGACGATGCGGGCGCGTGCTTTGGCCGGACGGTCGGTCGGGCCGCGCAGGCCGCGCATCTGGGCAAGGCCGGTCATCCCAGGACGCATCGCGTGGCGCTGATGGTATTCCGGTACGAGCTCTTCGTAGAGCATGCCGCCGGCGCGCATGCCGATTGCATGGCAACGCGGACCGACGACCGACATATCGCCCAGCAGCACGTTCAGCAGCTGCGGCAACTCATCGATATTCGTGCGGCGCAGAATGGCGCCGATACGGGTGATGCGCGGATCGTTCTTCACCGTCTGGGCAATGCCGGAGACATCGCAGAGATCGGTGCGCATGGAGCGGAACTTGTAGACCTTGATGGCCTTGCAGTTCTTGCCCCAGCGGGTCTGCTTGAAGAGCACCGGTCCCGGGCTGTCGAGCTTGATCAGCAGGGCGACGAACAGGAGGAAAGGCGCGAGGACGAGGAGGGCGCTCAACGACGAAACAATGTCGAACGCCCGCTTCAGGACCAGATCCACCAGCGGCGCTTGCGGCGCATCGCTATGGATAACAGGGGTCTGGATCTTCAGGCTCGGCTGCTGGTGGCGGCTCGGCCGGAAGGACTCTGTCGAAATGCTGTTGTTTAGTTCCGTGATGCTCAAGGATCGTACTCTGTTGTCTTCGAGGGGCGCGGCGGCAATAGGCGATCAATGGTTAACCCTGTCACCAGGGCTGCACTCAGGTCTTGGTAACCCTACTAAAACGGAAAAATGCGACAATTGTGTAATGGTGTCCAGAGAAATATCGCATCGCAGCAAATCTTTCGCAATTGCGTTAAGTTGAGGCAAGCTCATGATATTTCGTTAATAATTGGAATTTTGTCAAAGTTTCTAGGCCCTTGGCAGGGGTTCGCAGGGGGCCGGCGGCGCGTCGTTTCGACACGTGACCCAGGTCTCTTAAGCGTATTTGTTAACGGAACACGAGGCGAAATTTTTGTGATGAGGATATCGATCACTGCCGAAGCCGTGTCGAAATGTGACAAAATCAAGGCGGGATTGATGGCGTGCAGCGTCTTGAAACGATGCAAAGCAACGAATTCGTCCCCAGAATCGCTTGAGAAGGCCCGATAACGCGAATCACTTCACGGCTGGAAACGGGATCGCGGCCACGCTTCCAGGAGGGACGGCTTGCTCAGTTGGCGCGCGCCAGAGGCCGGCCGCGGATTGTCGCGACAGGTCTGAACTCATGGTTACGATGCAGAAGAATCGCGCCGCCTGCCGGTATTCAGCGATTTCTAACGATGGTCACGCCGGTTCGAGGACGCGTTTCCTGCCGCCCCAGGAGATGAAGTTCGGGTTGGCGAAGTCGAAATCGGCGGCCTTTCCCGTCTTGCCGTAGGTCAGCAATGTTCCGTCCAGTGTCACCGTCGAGCCGCCGGCAGCACGCAGCACCGCATCGCCGGCCGCGGTGTCCCACTCCATCGTGCGGGTGAAGCGCGGATAGACGTCGGCCTTCCCTTCGGCCAGCAGGCAGAACTTCAGCGAGGAGCCGATATTGGTACATTTAAAGATCGCGTGGTCGGCGAGGAAGCTTCCGGTCTCCGGGCTGTTGTGGCGAAGGCTTGCAAGCGCCAGCCTATCGTCCGGCTGTTCGCGCACCGTGATTGCACTGCGTGCGCTAACGGTGAAATCGTCGGCGACGACGAGCCTTTCGGCGTGACCGCACTCTCCGGAGAAGGCTAGCCCGAGCGCCGGCGCATAGACGATGCCGGCCACCGGGGCGCCGTTCTCGATATAGGCGATGTTGACGGTGAATTCCTGCCGTCCTTCGACGAATTCACGCGTGCCGTCGAGAGGGTCGACCAGGAAGAAGCCTCGGCCGCTGATGTCGGGCACCTTGCCGGCAGCGACTGATTCTTCCGCCACCACGGGTATCTCGGGATAATCTCTGGCGAGATGAGTAAGGATGATACGTTCGGCCTCCTCGTCGGCGACCGTGACCGGACTTGCATCCGCCTTCATGGCGACGGGGAAACCTTCGCGCAGGACCGTCATGATGGCCTTGCCGGCTTCGAGCGCCGCCTTTTCAAATGTCCTCAGCATTGTCCTTTTGCCGTTCGCCATGCGGGCCGAGCACCCCACTGTCGCTCGTCCGCAAACCATCCCTGTCACACCATATACCTATCAAAGATTGATATGGTGTTTCCCGTTGCGCTTCGCACCCTTACACGTAAGGCAGTGATGCTACCATAAGTTCCCAGTCCTGTCAGAGGAGATGGTGGGCGGTCGCTCATGAAATGGCATTCGGAAAAGCGCCCGGCCTGAGGTCTGAATTTGCGTCATCTTCCAATTTTGTGGAATAGCTTGCACAGCAGACGGCGCAAGAAATCGGTGGCACCATTGCCGAACTTTTAACCGCGCGGCGATTTCTGGCTAAAAATCCGCCGCTCCATGCCGTTTTTATGTGGATTTTGGTTCAAAACGAACCATTTAGCCCTGTTCTGACAAGAATCTGTCGGAATAAATCCTTTTTGTCTTCACATTTCCAACGAAACCGGTATGCATTCGGCCTATGAGGTTCCCTGAAACGGGGAACCAAAGAACCAAAAAGAGATGCAGTGTCTTCCGCTCGCATCCAGGGGAAAACGACATATGGAGTATTTCGTCCAGCAGCTCTTCAATGGGCTGACGCTCGGATCCATCTATGGCCTTGTGGCTATCGGCTATACGATGGTTTATGGCATTATCGGCATGATCAATTTCGCCCATGGCGACATCTTCATGCTCGGTGGTTTCGCCGCTCTTATCGTCTTTCTCGTCCTCACATCCATCTTTGCAGGTCTCCCGGTGGCAATTCTGCTGCTGGCGATGCTTGTCGTCGCGATGTTGATGACGAGTTTATGGAATTGGACGATCGAGCGCGTCGCATACCGTCCCTTGCGCGGGTCTTTCCGCCTGGCGCCGCTGATCACGGCAATCGGCATGTCGATCACGCTGTCCAACTTCATCCAGGTGACGCAGGGTCCGCGTAACAAGCCGATCCCGCCGATGGTGAGCTCGGTCTACCAGTTCGGCAACATCTCGATATCGCTGAAGCAGATCATCATCATCGCGATCACGGCGGTGTTGCTGACGATCTTCTGGTATATCGTCAATCATACTTCACTCGGCCGCGCCCAGCGCGCCACCGAACAGGATCGCAAGATGGCCGCATTGCTCGGCGTCAATGTCGATCAGACGATCTCGATCACCTTTGTGATGGGGGCGGCGCTGGCTGCTGTCGCCGGCACGATGTATCTGATGTATTATGGCGTCGCTTCGTTCGCCGACGGCTTCACGCCGGGTGTGAAGGCATTTACCGCAGCCGTTCTCGGCGGCATCGGGTCGCTGCCGGGCGCCGTTCTCGGCGGGCTGATGATCGGCCTCATCGAATCGCTGTGGTCGGCCTACTTCACCATCGCGTACAAGGATGTCGCGACCTTCGCCATCCTCGCTTTCGTACTGATCTTCAAGCCGACGGGTATCCTGGGGCGGCCGGAAGTCGAGAAGGTATAACGTCATGGCAAACATTGAGAATTCTGCAGGCAAGCCCGATGCCGGACTTGTCCGCAAAGGCCTTACCGAAGCCCTTTTCGCCGCTGTCCTGTCGTTCGGCATGTTCGTTCTCTATGTCGGCCTCAAGACCGACCAGAATATCAACAACGAGCTGATCATCGTCCAGCGCTGGGGATTGCTTGCAATCTTCGTCGCCGTTGCCGCGATCGGGCGCTTCGCCATGGTCGTTTTCATCAAACCGAATATCGACCGTCGCAAGCTCTCGAAGGCGCGCGAGGGCGAGCTCGACATCTCGACCGAGAAGGGCTTCTTCCGTCGGCATTTCCTGAAGATCTCGCTGATAGCACTGCTGCTCTATCCCGTGGTGATCGTGGCGTTGGTCGGCGCTCAGGGCTCGCTGAAATGGGTCGATAATTTCGGTATCCAGATCCTGATCTACGTGATGCTTGCCTGGGGACTCAACATCGTCGTTGGCCTGGCCGGCCTGCTCGATCTCGGTTATGTCGCCTTCTACGCGGTTGGCGCCTATTCCTATGCATTGCTGTCGAGCTATTTCGGCTTTTCCTTCTGGGTATTGCTGCCGCTTTCCGGCATCTTCGCAGCCCTCTGGGGCGTCATCCTCGGCTTCCCGGTGCTGCGCCTGCGCGGCGACTACCTCGCCATCGTGACGCTTGCCTTCGGTGAAATCATCCGCCTCGTGCTCATCAACTGGACTGACGTGACCAAGGGCACTTTCGGTATCTCGAGCATTCCGAAGGCGACACTCTTTGGTATTCCCTTCGATGCGACGGCCGGCGGCTTTGCCAAGCTCTTCCACCTGCCGATGTCGTCTGCCTATTACAAGATCTTCCTCTTCTATCTTATCCTGGCGCTCTGCATGCTGACGGCCTACGTCACCATCCGGCTGCGCCGCATGCCAATCGGGCGTGCCTGGGAAGCGTTGCGCGAAGACGAGATCGCCTGCCGTTCGCTCGGCATCAACACGGTGACGACCAAGCTCACCGCCTTTGCGACGGGCGCCATGTTCGGCGGGTTCGCCGGCTCGTTCTTCGCAGCCCGCCAGGGCTTCGTCTCGCCGGAATCCTTCGTCTTTCTGGAATCGGCCGTCATCCTCGCCATCGTCGTTCTTGGCGGCATGGGGTCGTTGACCGGCATCGCGATCGCCGCGATCGTCATGGTCGGCGGCACCGAGGCGCTGCGCGAAATGGACTTCCTGAAAGCGGTCTTCGGGCCCGACTTCACGCCGGAACTTTACCGCATGCTGCTCTTCGGTCTCGCCATGGTCGTCGTCATGCTGTTCAAGCCGCGCGGTTTCGTCGGCTCACGTGAACCGACTGCCTTCCTCAAAGAGCGCAGGGCAATATCCGGAAGCTTCATCAAGGAGGGCCACGGTTGATGAGCCCCGTTATCAATACAATGTCGAGCGATACGCTTCTCAAAGTTGAACACCTGTCGATGAAGTTCGGCGGCCTGATGGCCATCAACGACTTCTCCTTCGAAGCCAAGCGCGGCGATATTACTGCGCTGATCGGGCCGAACGGTGCCGGCAAGACCACGGTCTTCAACTGCATCACCGGCTTCTACAAGCCGACGATGGGCATGATCACGCTCAACCAGAAGAGCGGCAAGCAGTACCTGCTGGAGCGTCTGCCGGACTTTCGCATCACCAAGGAAGCCAGGGTGGCGCGTACTTTCCAGAACATCCGGTTGTTCTCCGGTCTGACTGTTCTAGAAAACCTGCTCGTTGCCCAGCACAACAAGCTGATGAAGGCATCGGGTTATACCATCCTCGGCCTTATCGGCGTCGGTCCCTATAAGCGGGAAGCGGCCGGAGCGATCGAGCTTGCCCGCTTCTGGCTCGAGAAGGCCGACCTGATCGACCGCGCTGACGACCCTGCCGGCGATCTGCCTTATGGCGCCCAGCGGCGTCTGGAAATCGCTCGCGCCATGTGCACCGACCCGGAGCTGCTTTGCCTGGACGAACCGGCTGCAGGCCTGAACCCGCGGGAATCGGCAACGCTCAACGCGCTGCTGCAGAATATCCGTGCTGAAACCGGAACGTCGATCTTGCTGATCGAGCATGACATGTCGGTGGTCATGGAAATTTCCGACCACGTCGTCGTTCTCGAATACGGCCAGAAGATTTCCGATGGCACGCCGGATCACGTGAAGCACGATCCGAAGGTCATCGCGGCCTATCTCGGTGTCGAGGATGAAGAAGTGGAAGAGGTGATCGCGACCGTCGAGCAGCTCGAAGGAGGCGCAAACTGATGGGCGATGAAGTAATGACGGGTCAACCGCTCCTTCAGGTGAATGGCGTCGAAACGTATTATGGCAATATCCGTGCACTGGCCGGCATCGATGTTCACGTCAACAAAGGCGAGATCGTCAGCCTGATCGGCGCCAATGGCGCCGGCAAATCGACGCTGATGATGACGATCTGCGGCAGCCCGCAGGCCCGCACCGGTTCGGTCGTCTTCGAGGGCCGCGAAATCACTCGCATGCCAACTCATGAAATCGCCCGCCTGCGCATCGCGCAGTCACCGGAAGGCCGCCGTATCTTTCCGCGCATGACGGTTCTGGAAAACCTCCAGATGGGCGCCGGCCTCGACAATCTCAAATACTTCGCCGAGGACGTCGAGAAGATCTTCACGCTCTTCCCGCGCCTCAAGGAACGCCATGCCCAGCGCGGCGGAACGCTTTCGGGCGGTGAGCAGCAGATGCTGTCGATCGGCCGCGCGCTGATGGCGCGCCCGAAGCTGCTTCTTCTCGACGAACCCTCGCTCGGTCTTGCGCCGCTGATCGTCAAAGGCATTTTCGAGGCGATCAAGAAGCTCAACGAGGCGGAGGGGTTGACCGTTTTCCTCGTCGAGCAGAACGCCTTCGCCGCCCTCAGGCTGTCGCACCGCGCCTACGTGATGGTGAACGGCAAGGTGACGATGAGCGGCTCCGGCAAGGAGCTTCTCGCCAATCCCGAGGTCCGCGCTGCCTATCTCGAAGGCGGAAGACACTAGGTCGAAAGGAGAGTTTGATATGCAGGGACTTTTCTTCGAAGGCGATGCCGGCTCCCTTGTGGCGATCCGCGTCATCGTCGTGCTCTTGGGCTTCTGGACGGCTTGGCGTGCCGGCAAAGCGGTCGCCGAGAGCTGGAACAACTATCCGCTGGCCGTCGTCTACACCTTCCTGTTGGCCTGGGCGATGCAGTTCCTGCACCACGCCCTGTTCAACGGGCCGATGCTCGACGCTTTCTACTACATCATCGATTTCGTGACGCTGCTGGTCTTCTCGACGGCCGGCTTCCGCTACCGTCGCACCAATCAGATGGTCAACAACTATTACTGGCTGTACGAAAAAACTTCCGCGTTCTCGTGGAAGGACAAACATTGACAGTCCGTTGAAACTAGGCATGAATTGCCTTCCGAGTGGAACAGCTTCCCTGGTGCAGTCAATGGTGGGTAATGCGCCGGGTCTTGGACCGAAACCCGCCCAAAAATTGGGAGTAACAATATGAAGAAGTCTCTTCTGTCGGCAGTGGCTCTGACGGCGATGGTCGCCTTCAGCGGCAACGCTTGGGCCGACGTCCTCATCGCTGTCGCTGGTCCGCTGACTGGTCCGAACGCCGCATTCGGCGCTCAGCTTCAGAAGGGTGCCGAGCAGGCGGCTGCCGATATCAACGCCGCCGGCGGCATCAACGGCGAGCAGATCAAGCTCGAGCTCGGCGACGACGTCTCCGACCCGAAGCAGGGCATTTCGGTCGCCAACAAGTTCGTTGCTGACGGCGTCAAGTTCGTCATCGGCCACTTCAACTCGGGCGTTTCGATCCCGGCTTCGGAAGTTTATGCCGAAAACGGCATCCTCGAAATCACCCCGGCCGCAACGAACCCGAAGTTTACCGAACGGGGCCTCTGGAACACGTTCCGCACCTGCGGCCGTGACGACCAGCAGGGCGCCATCGCCGGCAAGTATCTTGCCGACCACTTCAAGGACGCCAAGATCGCCGTCGTTCACGACAAGACCCCCTATGGTCAGGGCCTTGCCGATGAAACCAAGAAGGCGATGAATGCCGCCGGTCTCACCGAAGTCATCTATGAAGGCATCAATGTCGGTGACAAGGACTTCTCCGCCCTCATCGCCAAGATGAAGGAAGCCGGCGTCTCGATCATCTATTGGGGTGGTCTGCACACGGAAGCCGGTCTCATCATCCGTCAGGCAGCCGACCAGGGCCTGAAGGCGACGCTGGTTTCGGGTGACGGTATCGTTTCGAACGAACTGGCCTCGATCGCTGGCGACGCAGTCGCCGGTACGCTGAACACCTTCGGTCCCGATCCGACGCTGAACCCGGCCAACAAGGAACTCGTCGAAAAGTTCAAGGCCGCCGGTTTCAATCCGGAAGCTTACACGCTCTATTCCTACGCTGCGATGCAGGCGATCGCCGGTGCCGCCAAGGCTGCCGGTTCGACAGACGCAGAAGCCGTTGCAACGGCCATGAAGGAAAAGGGTCCGTTCCCGACCGTTCTCGGCGACATCTCGTTCGACGAAAAGGGCGACCCGAAGATCCCCGGCTACATCATGTATGAGTGGAAGAAGGGCCCGGACGGCAAGTACAGCTACTTCCCGCAGTAAGCTTCGCTTCCCCAATATGGGACATGACTATCGAAGCCCGGTTCCGACCGGGCTTCTTTTTTTGAATGTTTACATTCTCTTTCCTGGTTTGCTCGGCGTCACGAGGCCGAACCGATATGCCGGAGGCGTTACGGCGGATGGAGAACTCCGGGCATCGCCACGGAAGAGACGCGGACTGCGACGGCCAGGTGTCAGGCATGTCTGCGAACACCTGTCAGCTATGTATCAGGGCCGTACAACAGGTGGGGAGATGGCCGGTAGGCCAGAGGGGGACTTTTGATGTTTCCTCACATCTCGTGCAGCACATGCGTTGCCTTTACGGCGGCTGATGCCCGGTTCTCGACGCCGAGCTTCACGTAGATCTGTTCGAGGTGCTTGTTGACCGTGCGCGCCGACAGTCCCAATATTTCGCCGATGTCGCGGTTGGCCTTGCCTTTGGCGATCCAGAGCAGCACTTCGGATTCGCGCTGGGTGAGCGAGAAGCGCTGGCGCAGCACCTCGTCGTCGCTGCGCTGATTGGCGGCGGTGAGGCGGAAGAGATATTCGTCGGGACCGATCGCGCCGAGGAAGGCGAGCTGGAGCGCCGCCTGGCCGGCATGGGCGATCGAGATGATGCCGTCACGCACTGCGGCGACGCGGTCGCGCATCCAGCCGGCGATATGGCGGACGACGATGTCCATGCCGTCATCGCTGCCCATGGCGGCATTGACCAGCCGTGTCGCTTGCGGCGTCGACCAGTGGATGGCGCCGTCGCCCTTGACTGCCAGCAGATGGCGGCCGGCTGCATCCAGCGCGATGCGGGCGCTTTGGGCCGAGCGAGCGTTGCGCAGATGCACGCGGATGCGGGCGCGCAGCTCGTCGATGTTGATCGGCTTGCTGAGATAATCGACGCCGCCGGATTCCAGCGCGTGCACGACATGCTCGGTTTCGGTCAGGCCGGTCATGAAGATGACGGGCACCTGCGCCACCGCGGCATTCGCCTTCAGCCGGCGGCAGGTCTCGAAGCCGTCCATGCTGGGCATCACCGCGTCGAGCAGGATGAGATCGGGGGTGATGCGCTCGACGATACCGAGCGCCGCCGCGCCAGATGTGGCGATCAACACGGAGAAGCCGGATTGTTCGAGCGCGTCGGTCAAGAAGCCGAGCGCTTCGGCTGAGTCGTCGACGAGCAGAACTATGTCGCGGGGCAGGGCCGGCTCAGCCAATGGATTCCACCTTTTCGTCGAAGTCGTGCAGGAAGGTCATGAAGCCGGCGAGATCGAAGGCGGCGACATAGACGCGAAGCTGCTCGGTGAATGGCTGATTTGCCTCCACCTTGGCAAGATCCGAAAGCTTGGCTTCGATGCCTCTGATATAGCCGATTTCGCCAAGCCGCAGCAATTCCTGCACATGGGCGGCACCTGGGCTCAGCATCGGCGCTTCGATCTTGACAGGAATGGCAGGAGCGGCGTCGGCATAGATCCATTTCAGCCCAAGATGCAGGGCGAGCTTGTCGCGCAGTTGGCGGATGTCGACCGGCTTGCCGATCGCGTCGTTGTGGCTGTCGTCACTGTCGATCAGAGCGGCCGCGTCGCCGATATTGGCCGAAAGCATCAGCACTGGCGCCGTCTGACCGGCCTCGCGCAGACGCGAGACGAGCTGCCAGCCATTCATCCCGGGCATCAGGATGTCGACGAGGAAAAGATCCGGTATGATGCCCTCGATCAGCGTCAGGCATTCGCCGCCGCCTGCCGCCGTCAGCACGATGAAATCGAGAGGCGCCAGGATTTCGCGCATCATCTCGCGATGGTCTTCGTTGTCGTCGACGACGACGAGCGTGCGCCGCGGGCCGTCGTAGCCGGCGATCCGCTTTTCCTGCGGTGCCGCGGCCGCAACGCGCATGACGGCAGACAGCATCAGCCGCACGCGGAAGGTCGAGCCTTCGTCCTTCACGCTCGAAACCGAAATCTCGCCGCCGAGCGTGTTGGTCAGAAGCCGGGTGATGGTGAGTCCCAGGCCGAGCCCCGGCATCGGCCGCACGCTTTCGGCCTCGCCGCGCTGGAAGGGTTCGTAAATGCGGGGCAGGTCTTTCTCGGTAATGCCGCGGCCGGTATCGGCGACGGTGAAGGTCGCGACCTGGCTGCGATAGCCGACATCGAAGGTGACGCTGCCTTCGTCGGTGAATTTGATGGCATTGGAGAGCAGGTTGACGAGGATCTGGCGCAGGCGCTTTTCGTCGGTGCGGACGAATTGCGGCAGAGCGGCTGAGCGATCGTGGATGAAGGCGAGCCCTTTTGCCTGCGCTTGCGGGCGGAACATATCGACGATCTGGTCGAGGAAATCCTGGATGTTGATCTCGTTGGAATAGACCTGCAGGCGGCCGGCCTCGATCTTGGAGATATCGAGCAGGCCGTCGATCAGCCCGGAAAGGTGTTCGGCGCTGCGGCGGATGACCTTGATCGAGGATTGGCGCGGCGCCGGGATGGTCTCGTCGCGCTCGAGAATCTGGGCATAGCCGAGCACGGCGTTCAGCGGCGTGCGCAATTCATGGCTGAGCCCGACGACATAGCGGCTCTTGGCGCGGTTGGCGGCCTCGGCCGTCTCCTTGGCATTCTGCAGGGCGGCGTCGGTCTTCTTGTGGGCGGCGATTTCCTTGAGCAGCAGCGTGTTCTGGCGCGAGGATTCCTCCTCGGCGACGACGCGGCTGTCATGGGCGAGCACATAGAACCAGCAGACGACGCCTGAGATCACCGAGAAGACGAAGAAGACGATGAGGATCGTCCGGTTGACGACCTCGGCCGTCTCGGGTGAGGCGGCGGCGACCTGATGGGCGATCATCGCCAGGATCGCGCCGATGGCGGTCAATGCCAGCACGACGGCGATGCCGTAACGGCCGAGGCGCGTCGTCAGCTTTCCGACAATGGTATCCGGCAGCAGCGCCTTAGCGACGATGCCGACCTGCGCGTTGAAACGGGCGGCCGGCTTGCACATGTCGTGGCAGCGGCTGTCGAGTGAGCAGCAGAGCGAGCAGATCGGTGCGGCATAGGCCGGGCACCAGGCCATGTCCTCCGGCTCGAACGGGTGTTCGCAGACCGAGCAGGTGATGTTCGTCAGGTTCTTCCAGCTCTGGCGCGGCTTGCGGGCGAGATAGAATTTGCCTTTGGTCGCCCAGGCGATGACGGGCGACGCGATCAGCGCGATGACCAGGGTGATATAGGGAGCGAGCGAGGCGGCGATCTCGCCGAAGGCGCCGAAATGGGCAATCAGCGATACCGTCGCCGACAGCGTCATGGCGCCGAGGCCGACGGGATTGATGTCGTAGAGGTGGGCGCGCTTGAACTCGATGCCGGGGGGAGCCAGCCCCAGCGGCTTGTTGATGAACAGATCGGCGGAGATCGTGCACAGCCAGGCCATGGCGATGATCGAGAAGATGCCGAGCGTCTCCTCCAGCAGCCGGTAGATGCCGAGTTCCATCAAAAGCAGGGCGATGGCGACGTTGAAGACCAGCCAGATGACACGGCCGGGGTGGCTGTGGGTCAGCCGCGAGAAGAAATTCGACCAGGCGAGCGAGCCGGCATAGGCGTTCATCACGTTGATCTTCAGCTGCGAGACGACGACGAAGGCGGCCATCAACAGCAGCGCCGCATTGTGCCAGGGGACCATGTAGCCGAAGGCGGTCAGATACATTTGCGCCGGGTCGGCGGCGCGGTCGAGGGGGACGCCCGAGGTGAAGGTGAGCACGACCAGGAAGGAGCCGGCAAGCAGCTTCGGCGCGCCGATGATGACCCAGCCGGGGCCGGCCAGAAAGACCGCCAGGCGATGGCGCCACTTGCGCTGCGGGTCCGGCGGCAGGAAGCGCAGGAAGTCGGCCTGTTCACCGATCTGCGACATCAGCGCCAGGATGACGGCGGAGGCCGCGCCGAACTCGACCAGATCGAATTCGGCGATGGTGCCCGGCGGGCCTGAGGCGTGGCGAATGCCGGCGAAGGCGCGCCAGAGATCGAATTTTTCCCAGTCCAAAAAGGCGATGAAGATGAAAGGCAGGATATTCAGCACGATCCAGAAGGGCTGGGTCATCAGCTGGAACTTGCTGATCAACCGCACGCCGTGCGTCACGAGCGGGATCACCATGACGGCGCTGATGATGTAGCCGATCCAGAGCGGGATGCCGAGGGTAAGCTCCAGCGCCCCGGACATGATCGATGCCTCGATCGCAAACAGCATGAAGGTGAAGCTCGCATAGATCAGCGAGGTGATGGTCGAGCCGATATAGCCGAAGCCCGCGCCGCGCGTCAGGAGATCGATGTCGACGCCGTGGCGGATGGCGTAGCGGCTGATCGGCAAGCCGATCGCCAACATGGCGATGCTGGCGACGATAATGGCATAAAAGGCGTTGGTGGTGCCGTAGGAGAGGGTGATCGCACCGCCGATCGCCTCAAGCGCCAGAAAGGAAATCGCGCCGATCGCCGTCTGCGAGATGCGCTGCGAGGAGAAATGGCGGGCGCTTTTGGCGGTGAAGCGCAGCGCGTAATCTTCCAGCGTCTGGTTGGCGACCCAGCGATTATATTCGCGTCTTACCGGAATGATGCGTTGGCGCGCTGCCATGTCTTCCTTTCGGCATTCCGGTTGGGGCTCATCGTCTCTGCGGCAGTTTTGGCGGGATGGGCGGGAAAGGCAAGAGGCAGGCGCCGGCCGGTTCACAGAATGGCAATATTTTTGCAATTGATCTGTCACATAAGCGCTCTAACTCTCCCGGCGTTCGTTCAACCATTTCGGGTATCACCATGTCTGTTTTAAGCCTTTGCCGCCTGAGCACCGCCCTTGTCTGCCTTCTTTCCATCGTGCCATCGCTTGCCAGCGCCGAGCAGGCCACGGCGGCGAAAGTTCCTTATGCGGAGGCTGGAAACACCAACAAACGTGGTGACGCCTGCTTCTCGACGGCGGACACCAATGCCGCCGTTCACCTCCTCTCCGGTTTCCTCGAAATCTGGACCCCGCGCACGCCTTTCGTCGATGCGGGTGTCGAAGCCCCGGCCAAGGACAATTGTCCGGCGGTTGCCAAGACGGATTGGGACGGTATTCCCGCCAGCAAGACCGACGGCCATATCGTCAACCAGGCCGTCCATGACGCCAACATCGCCTATGTCGTCAATGCGACGCGGGCGCGGACGGCCGATCAGGCGTTGGCCGCCTATCTCGACGATCGGCGCGGCAAGAATGCCAGCATCGTCGATGGTCTCGGTCCGCTGACGGATGCCTGGAAGGCCGGCTCGAAGCAGACCACCACGATCACCGAGGTGGCGGCTGATGCGACGACGGTCAAATACGACGATAAGGGCAACAATCGCGGCGCCGGCAGCAAGCCGGACGCGGAAACCAAGACCGATGCCAACCCGGACATGGGCCTTGCGATCGACTTCATCAACGCCGCAAGCGGCGACGGTTCGACGGAGCCTGCCAAGCGCTATTTCAAATATGGCCGTCCGTATCGCTGGAGTCAGGACGTGTCGGTCGTCCCGACGCTGGAGCCCGCCAAAAGCGGCAAGCCGGTCGAAGACGGCGGTTTCCCGAGCGGGCATACGGCGGAAGCCTGGCGGGATGCACTGGCCATGGCCTATCTCGTGCCGCAGCGCTTTCAGGAAATGATCACGCGCGCCAGCGAA
Organism: Rhizobium sp. BK212; assembly: GCF_014197475.1. NCBI lineage: Bacteria > Pseudomonadati > Pseudomonadota > Alphaproteobacteria > Hyphomicrobiales > Rhizobiaceae > Rhizobium > Rhizobium sp. BK212. The sequence continues at coordinate 926,377 of NZ_JACIFS010000002.1, read as the reverse complement.
CTGGGTGAAGACCGCATCCTTGCCGGCATGCATTCTCCTCTCGACGTGATGGGCGGCCGCATGCTCGGCACCGCCACGGTCGTCTACAATCTGAACAAGGCCGACAACTCAGCGCTGAAGAGCGATGCGTATGCCCAAGCGCAGGGATGGCTCATCGCCAAATCAGGCGTTGCGGATGCGGGTGCGCTCGAAGTCGCCGCGCATGCAGCGCCGCTCGCGGCAGACCGTTTCGCCGATCATGACGCCAACCGCGCTTACGTACTGAAGCGCCTGACCTACGGCCTGCCGACGATCCATGCGACCGATCAGCCGGCCCGCGTGCCGCAGGGCGCCGAAGCGCTTCTCGAAACGCGTCTGCCCTATCTGGACGGCGCGCAACGCCGTGATGTGCTTGGCACAACGGCGATTGCATCGGGCTATCCGCTCATCGACGACGCGGAAGGCTACGGCCGTCTCAACCTGTTTGCCGCCGCCGATGGCTATGGCGCGTTCGAGCAGGATGTCACCGTGACGATGGACGCGGCAAAGGGCGGTTTCAATGCGATCGATACCTGGCGGAACGGTATCGGCGGCAAGGGCAAGCTGGTGAAGCGCGGCAGCGGCATTCTCGGGCTTTCGGGCACCAACAGCTATGCCGGCGGCACCGTGCTGGAAGATGGCGTGCTGGTGGCCGGCTCATCCTCGGCCTTCGGTACCGGCGGGCTGACGGTCAATGGCGGTTCGCTCGTTCTGGCGGCCGATAAGCCGTTGACCGTGAGCGGCGATTATCAGCAGCTCGCCAATGCGACAGCGAAGCCGACGCTCGGCGCTAACGGCGCAGGCGCGCTGGTCGTCGCAGGCAAGGCGGTGCTGGCCGGCGATCTCGACGTGACGCTTGCCGATGGCTATGCCCCGACGCCGGGAACGAAGATCGAGATCTTGAAGGCGAATGCCGTGACCGGCACCTTCGGCAAGCTCACGGTCTCCGGCCACAAGGCGAGCCTCTCCTACAGTCCGACAACGGTTACCTTGACGATCGACGGATAATTTCCGGTATCGAGCGGACAGGGCATCGCTGCTGTGGGATGCCCTTCCTGCCCCGGCCTGTCTGTTTGACCCCCGCACCTACGTCATTTTGCGTATGTGTTTTTGCGCTGCAGCACCCGATAGTCCCTTAAGCAACAGTTAATCTCCGTTTCCGGCCTGTTGCGGAACAAGAAGAGGGGCTCAACCTGATGAATCTCAAAACCACTATCACCGGTGCTGCGCTCGGCGCCGTCATGGCGGCATCGGCCGCTTTCAGCGGGGCGATTGCCGCCGACGACACGATCAAGGTCGGCGTATTGCATTCGCTCTCCGGCACCATGGCGATTTCCGAAACGACGCTGAAAGATGCCATGCTGATGCTCATCGACGAGCAGAACAAGAAGGGCGGCCTTCTCGGCAAGAAGCTCGAGGCCGTCGTCGTCGATCCGGCTTCCGACTGGCCGCTGTTTGCCGAAAAGGCACGCGAACTGATCGAAAAGGACAAGGTCGCTGCCGTCTTCGGTTGCTGGACTTCGTCTTCGCGCAAATCCGTGCTGCCGGTCTTCGAAGAGCTGAACTCGCTGCTCTTCTACCCGGTGCAGTATGAAGGCGAAGAATCCTCGCGCAACATCTTCTACACCGGTGCGGCTCCGAACCAGCAGGCGATCCCGGCCGTCGACTACCTGATGAACACCGAAGGCGTGAAGCGCTTCGTGCTCGAAGGCACCGACTACGTTTATCCCCGCACGACCAACAAGATCCTCGAAGCCTATCTCGAAGCCAAGGGCATTCCGAAGGAAGACATTCTCGTCAACTACACGCCGTTCGGTTTCTCCGACTGGCAGACTGAAGTCGCCAAGATCAAGGAATTCGGCTCGGCCGGCAAGAAGACTGCCGTCGTCTCCACCATCAACGGCGACGCCAACGTTCCCTTCTACAAGGAACTCGGCAACCAGGGCATCAAGGCAACCGATATTCCCGTCGTCGCCTTCTCGGTCGGTGAAGAAGAGCTTGCCGGTCTCGACACCAAGCCGCTCGTTGGCCATCTCGCCGCCTGGAACTACTTCGAGTCGGTCGAAAGCCCGGCCAACAAGAAGTTCATCAAGGAATGGCATGCGTTCACCAAGAACGACAAGCGCGTGACGAATGACCCGATGGAAGCCGCCTATATCGGCTTCAACGCCTGGGTCAAAGCTGTCCAGGCTGCCGGCACCACCAATACCGATGCCGTTCTCGACAACATCATCGGCGTCACCGTTCCGAACCTCTCCGGCGGCTATGCCACCGTCATGCCGAACCACCACATCACCAAGCCGGTGCTGATCGGTGAAATCCAGGCCGACGGCCAGTTCGAAATCGTCCAACAGACGCCTGCCGTCGTCGGCGACGAATGGTCGGACTACCTGCCCGACTCCAAGGACCTGATCTCCGATTGGCGCAAGCCTATGTCCTGCGGCAACTTCAATGTCGCGACCGGCAAGTGCGGCGGCAAGGGCTCCTGAGCGAGCTGATCTGACACGAGCCTGAAGACTTCCGTCCGGATTGCAAATCCGGGCGGAAGCTCCGTCCCCGGCGGTCGCTGCCGAGAAGGCAACGCTGGAGCAATTCCAACAAAGGTGCACAGCGGTTCTGTGTCCGGAATTGCGTGAGAACACTGAGATAGAGCATTTCACACTATGCTCTGGTTAGGCGGGAAAGCCGATGTATCGCGCCATCAAGATTTTTCTTTTGACCCTTTGCCTGACCCTCTCGGGGCTGACGGCCGGCCTGAAGGCTCAGGACGATATCCATGCCCTCGTCGATGCGCTCGGCACCGGCGGGTTTCCGGAGCGCGAAGCCGCCATCAAGGCGCTCGTCGCCTCGAAGGATGCGCATGTCAGCCAGATATTGCAGCAGTTGAGCGACGGCCTGCTCTATGTCAATTCCGAGGAGGGCGGTCCAGTTCTCGTCCAAGGCGGCACCGAAGACGAGCTGACCTTTTCCGATCCGATCACCGGCGAGGCTGTCGCCGATCTCGATCCCGACATGATGTCCAAAGTCCGGATCAACAATTCCGTTCGTACCCTGATCGGCACCATCATGAGCCAGTTGACGCTGCTGAGCCCCGATCGCGGCGCTCGCCTTGCTGCGGCTCAAGGCCTGCTGAAGGATGCCGATCCCGCCAACCTCGATCTGCTTAATTCCGCGCTGGCGGATGAGAAGGACGCCGAGATCAAGAGCACCATGGAAGCGGCCCGTGCCGTGATGGTGCTGAAGGGCGATGTCAGCGCCGCCGAGAAGAAGGAGGCGATCGATACGGTCGCAGCCCGCGGCGGTCGCGACGCCCTGACCATTCTGACCACGGCGTTGACAACGGCGCCCGAAGATCTGAAGCCCGTCATCCAGGCGCATATCAGCTCGATCAACCGCAGCTTGGCGCTCTGGGATATCGTCCAGAACGTCTGGTACGGTCTGTCGCTCGGCTCGGTGCTGCTGCTAGCGGCAATCGGCCTTGCCATCACTTTCGGGGTCATGGGCGTCATCAACATGGCGCATGGCGAAATGGTGATGATCGGCGCTTACACCACTTATGTCGTGCAGGAATACATCACCTCGACCTTTCCTGAGCTTGCCGATTATTCGCTGGCCTTTGCGGTGCCGGCCGCCTTCATCTTCACCGGCTTCGTCGGCCTGATCATCGAGCGTGTCGTCATCCGCTATCTCTACGGCCGGCCGCTGGAAACCTTGCTTGCCACCTGGGGCGTATCGCTGATCCTGCAGCAGGCGGTGCGCAGCTATTTCGGCCCGACCAACCGCGAGGTTCGCAATCCGAGCTGGATGTCCGGCACCTTCGATTTCGGCGGGCTTGCCATCACTTGGAACCGGCTCTGGATCATCGTCTTTTCGGTCGTGGTATTCCTGACGCTGCTGATGCTGCTGAAGCGTTCCGCCTTCGGCCTGCAGATGCGGGCGGTGACGCAGAACCGGCGCATGGCCTCCTCAATGGGCATCCGGACCGGCTGGGTCGACGCCTTCACCTTCGCGCTCGGCTCCGGCATCGCCGGCATGGCGGGTGTCGCACTCTCGCAGATCGATAACGTCTCGCCGAACCTCGGCCAGAGCTACATCATCGACAGCTTCATGGTCGTCGTCTTCGGCGGTGTCGGCAATCTCTGGGGCACGCTGGTCGGCGCGCTTTCGCTCGGCGTCGTCAACAAGTTCCTCGAGCCTTTCGCCGGCGCCGTGCTCGGCAAGATCCTGGTGCTCGTCCTCATCATTCTCTTCATCCAGAAGCGTCCGCGCGGGCTCTTCGCACTCAAAGGAAGGGCGGTGGAAGCGTGATTACGGCCTTCCTTCTCCGGTCTCTCGATCGCAGGATCTCGATTGCCATCGCCCTGTTGCTGGCGGTCGCCATTCTCGTACCGGTGCTCAATCTGGCGACCGGCCCGACCAACCCGCTGCACATCCCGACCTATATCATGGCGCTGTTCGGCAAATATCTGACCTATGCGCTGCTGGCGCTGGCGCTCGATCTCGTCTGGGGCTTCTGCGGCATCCTCTCGCTCGGCCACGGCGCCTTCTTCGCGCTCGGCGGTTATGCGATGGGCATGTATCTGATGCGCCAGATCGGCTCGCGCGGCGTCTACGGCGATCCTGTCCTGCCCGATTTCATGGTGTTCCTGAATTGGAAGGAGCTGCCCTGGTTCTGGTACGGTTTCGACCAGTTCTGGTTTGCGGCGCTGATGGTGCTCGCCGTGCCCGGCCTGCTCGCCTTCGTCTTCGGGTGGTTCGCCTTCCGCTCGCGCGTCAACGGCGTCTATCTTTCGATCATCACCCAGGCGATGACTTATGCGCTGCTGCTGGCCTTCTTCCGCAACGATATGGGCTTCGGCGGCAACAACGGCATGACCGATTTCAAGGACATCCTCGGCTTCAACATCCAGGCGGACGGCACGCGTGCGAGCCTCTTTGCGGCGACCGCGATCTTCCTGGCCCTGTCGCTGATGATCGCCTCGGCGATCGTGCGCTCGAAATTCGGCAAGGTGCTGGTCGGCGTGCGCGATGCCGAAAGCCGCACGCGCTTCCTCGGCTACCGCGTCGAGCATTTCAAGCTCTTCACCTTCGTCGTCTCGGCGATGATGGCAGGCATTGCCGGCGCTCTCTACGTGCCGCAGGTCGGCATCATCAATCCGGGCGAATTCGCTCCTGCCAATTCGATCGAAGTCGTCATCTGGACGGCGGTCGGCGGGCGGGCGACGCTGATCGGGCCCATCATCGGCGCGATCCTCGTCAACGGCGGCAAGACGATCTTCACCGGCCTCTTCCCGGAGATCTGGCTGTTTGCGCTGGGCGGCCTTTTCGTCGCCGTGACGCTGTTCCTGCCGAAGGGCGTCGTCGGCACGATTGCGCAATATCTCGGCAAGCAGAAGCTTGTCTCCAAGGCTGCCCCGCCGGCGGCTGAAGAAGACGACATCGAGCCGAAAATCCAGGCAGCGGAGTGAGCACAGTGATTCCCGACGTCAAACCCACCAGCGTGCTTTATCTCAACGGCGTGTCGGTTTCCTTCGACGGCTTCAAGGCGCTGAATTCGCTGTCGATCGTTATCGAGCCCGGTGAGCTTCGCGCCATCATCGGCCCGAACGGCGCCGGCAAGACGACGATGATGGATATCATCACCGGCAAGACCAGGCCCGATGAGGGCGAGGTGTTCTTCAACGGCACGATCGACCTGACCAAGAAGGATGAAGCCGATATCGCCCAGCTCGGCATCGGCCGGAAATTCCAGAAGCCGACGGTCTTCGAAAGCCATACGGTGTGGGACAATCTGGAGCTTGCGCTGAACCGGCGTCGTGGTGTGTTCCCGACGCTGTTCTACCGGCTTTCGGGCGAGGACAAGGCGCGCATCGAGGAGATCCTGGAAACGGTGCGGCTGACGCACCGCCGTGACGAATTCGCCGCCAACCTCTCGCATGGGCAGAAGCAGTGGCTGGAGATCGGCATGCTGCTGGCGCAGGAGCCGAAACTCCTGCTGGTCGACGAACCGGTGGCCGGCATGACCGATGCGGAAACGGCGGAAACGGCGGTCCTGCTCAAGGATATCGCCAGGACCCGCTCGGTCGTCGTCGTCGAGCACGACATGGGCTTCATCCGCGACCTCGGCGTCAAGGTGACGTGCCTTGCCGAAGGCTCGGTGCTGGCGGAAGGGTCGATCGATTTTGTCAGTTCCGATCCGAAGGTGATCGAGAACTATCTGGGGCGGTGATCAGTGCAACTTGGAGACTTGAACCTGACAAAAGAAGACGCTCTAAAACGGGCGGGTTTTACTGTGGGGTTTCATCATGGCTTTTCTCGGTATTCTGGTTGTGGCGCTCAGCGGCGCGGTCGTCTGGTATTGGCGTTTGAAAATGGCGCGTGAAGCGGGAAACGAGATCATCGATTCGGTCGAGCGGATGCGGGGCGCTTATAAGCGCAAAAAGTTTCGCAAGCAGGCCGAAGTCGCGCCGCTGGCCTCGATCGCCGATCCGGCGATTGCGGCGGTGGCCTTTTTCTTCTGCCTTGCCAAGGAAAAGCCGATGTATGTCGACGCTGCGAAGGATGTCGTTCGCAACCGCATGAAAGGCATCATCCGGCCGGGCGACATGGAAGAGGTGCTGGTTTTCGGCGAGTGGGCGTCCAAGAACGTCACCAGTCCCGAAGATCCGATCCGCCGGTTCCGGCCTCTCTGGATAGAGGCGCTCGACATGCAAGAGCGTCAGCAATTGATCGGTATTGCCGAGGACGTGGCCGCGGTCGGCGGCGAGAGAACGACGGAACAGGAGCACGCCCTGCAGACGCTGAGGCGTGGCCTAATGAACTGATGGGGAATGGGTGAACGGATGCTGACAGTCGAAAACGCAAATCTGCATTATGGCGCCGCCCAGGCGCTGCGCGGCATCTCGATCAAAGCGGAGATGGGAAAGATTACCTGCGTGCTGGGGCGTAACGGCGTGGGGAAGAGTTCTCTTCTGCGCGCCGTTACCGGCCAGCATCCGCTGTCGGCGGGTACCATCACCTTCAATGACACCAGACTCAACGGTCTGCCGCCCTTTGCCCGCGCCAAGCAGGGCGTCGGCTATGTGCCGCAGGGCCGCGAAATCTTTCCGCTGCTTACCGTCAAGGAAAATCTCGAAACCGGCTTCGCTCCGCTTGGTCGCCGCGACCGCAACATCCCCGACGACATCTTCAGCCTCTTCCCGGTGCTGAAGTCGATGTTGTCGCGTCGCGGCGGCGATCTTTCCGGCGGGCAGCAGCAGCAGTTGGCGATCGGGCGCGCCATGGTGACGCGGCCGAAGATCCTCGTGCTCGACGAGCCGACCGAAGGCATTCAGCCCTCGATCATCAAGGATATCGGCCGGGCGATCCGCTATTTGCGTGACTCCACAGGCATGGCGATCCTGCTCGTCGAACAATATCTGGATTTCTGCCGGGAGCTCGCCGATTACGTCTACATCATGGATCGCGGCGAGATCGTGCATGAAGGGCTTGCCGAAACGCTGGATACGCCGGAGGCCCGCCGTCATCTGACCGTCTGACCGGCAGATGCCGCATTTTGCAGCAGGGGACCCAGCAATTCGCAGATCTGCCGCATCTGCTGCGGGCATCCTGGACGGCATGGGAATTGCTTGCTTTCTGCTATCTGCGCGCTTGAATGAAAATCAAAGGCGCGACCGAAAGGGACGATATGACGATTGCGGCGGCAGGCACGAGACCGCAAAGAGCGGAGGGGCGCGGGCATCTGGCGGCAAAGCTGTTCGATGGCCGTACGCGCATCCGTGAGCTCTATCAGGAGGGAGCGGCGAAGATCCGCCTGCCTGATACCTTCAATGCCTCCATGGAAGCCGTCATCATCAACACCGCTGGCGGGCTCACCGGCGGCGACCGGATGGATTGGAGCGTCGATGCCGGCGCCGGTACGCGCATCGACGTCACCACCCAGGCCTGCGAGAAGATTTACAAGGCATCGGCCGGCACCGCCGAGGTGACGACCAGCATCAAGGTCGGAGCCCAGGCTCGCGTCGACTGGCTGCCGCAGGAAACGATCCTCTTCGATAGAGCCGCACTTTTCCGCCGGCTGGATGTCGATCTTGACGAGAGTGCCGAATTTCTGGCCGTCGAAGCCGTCCTGCTCGGCCGCAAGGCGATGGGGGAGGCGGTGGAGACCGGGCTGTTCCGCGACCGCTGGCGCATCCGCCGCTCGGGCCAACTGATCCATGCCGAGGAACTCAGGCTTTCCGAAGGCGTGGCGGCGCTGGCCGCGCGGCAGGCCGTGCTCGGCGGGCAGGTGGCCTTTGCGACGCTGCTTTATGCCGGACCGCTTTCCGAAGCCTATCTCGCCAAGGTCCGGCCGCTCGTCGAAGGATCGATGGGCGGTGCAAGCGCCTGGGATGGCAAGCTTGTCGTCCGCCTTGCGGCGGCCGACGGATTCTCACTCAGAAAAATCCTGATCCCGGTCATTTCCGCCTTGCGCAATGGCGCGCCTGTGCCGAAAGTCTGGAATCTATGAACCTGGAGCATGATGCCGAAAAGTGTGAGCGGTTTTCGGACGACATCAGGCTCTAACTCTTTAATGCAGAACAGGATCATCCTGTTCTAGATATGAAGCAGATGGGCAAGCAATGAACCTCACTCCGAGAGAAAAAGACAAGCTGCTGATATCAATGGCGGCGATGGTGGCGCGGCGGCGGCTGGAGCGCGGCGTCAAGCTGAACTATCCCGAAGCGATCGCGCTGATCAGCGATTTCGTCGTCGAAGGCGCCCGCGACGGCCGCCCGGTTGCCGAGCTGATGGAAGCCGGCGCCCATGTGATCGGCCGCGGCCAGGTGATGGAGGGCGTTGCCGAGATGATCCACGACGTGCAGGTGGAGGCGACGTTCCCGGATGGAACCAAGCTCGTCACCGTGCACGAGCCGATCCGGTGAGGAGATAGGAATGCTGGAGCTCAGGCCCAATTGCGAATGCTGCGATAAGGATTTGCCGGCGGACAGCACCGAGGCACGGATCTGCACCTATGAATGCACGTTCTGCGCCGATTGCGTCGAGGATGTGCTGAAAGGTGTCTGCCCGAACTGCGGCGGCAATCTCGTCGCGAGGCCTATTCGGCCGGTTGATATGCTTGCCAAAAATCCGGCGTCGACGAAGCGCGTGCTGAAGGCCGAGGGCTGTGCGCCCAAGGCGGCTTAAGGAGGACGAGATGATTCCAGGTGAAATCATTGCCGCAAGCGGCGACATCGAACTGAATGCCGGCGCGCAGACGGTGACGCTGGAGGTTTCCAATACGGGCGACCGGCCGGTGCAGGTCGGCAGCCACTATCATTTCGCCGAGACCAATGCCGGGCTTTCCTTCGATCGCGCTGTTGCACATGGCAAGCGGCTCGATATCCCGGCGGGAACGGCGGTGCGCTTCGAGCCGGGGCAGACGCGCTCGGTGACGCTGATCCCGCTTTCCGGCAAGCGCGAGGTTTACGGCTTCCGCCAGCTGGTGATGGGCAAGCTCTAAGAGCGATGGTCGGGAGGAACGCATGCGTTTGAATATCTGCCTGGTCGGAGCGGCGATGCTGCTCATGGCTGGTAGCGCCTTCGCCGAGGAGATCGATTGCAACAGTCCCAAGACGCAATCGGACATGACGGCCTGCGAGGCGGCGCGCCATGAGGCTGCCGACAAGGCTCTGAATGCGCAATACAAGAAGACCCGCGCCGCCCTGGCGGCGATCGACAAGGACCTGGATGGCGACATGAAGGGCGCGGAGCAGGCGCTGGTCAAAGCGCAGCGCGCCTGGATCGATTATCGCGACGCCGAATGTGACGCCTTCGGCTTTCAGGCCCGCGGCGGCACGATGGAGCCGATGCTGGTCGCCGGATGTCTCGCCAACATCACGGACAAACGCACGAAAGAGCTGAAAGAGCTCGAAGACACGATGAGCAACTGAGGTGATCAGGAAGATCATGATCGTCGGCAATGGTGAGGTCGGAGAAGGGATGGCAGGCATCATCGATGCCGCCGATTTCGTCGTCCGCTTCAACGAATGTCGCTCCTATGGCGACGGCGGCAGCCGCACCGATGCCGTCGCGGTCTGCAATACCGGCCGGCCGGCGAAAGCGATGCTCGGTTCGCGTGAGTGGCGCGCCCATCCCGGCGTCGTTTCGGCGCGCGAGATCTGGAGCGTGCGCGATCCGGAAAAATTCGCCGCGCTGCGCGCGCCGCTTGCCGTCTCGCATCCGGAACTCGACGATTTCTGCGACGACTATACCGATGAGTTCAGTGCCTTCTGTGCCGATGCCGGCAAGAGGCACGTCGTCATCGGCAAGTCGATCCACGAGGCCGTCGACGTGTCGCTTTCGGCTTTTGATCCGCAGCCATATGTCGTGCCGAGCAGCGGCATGATCGTGATCGGCGAGGTGCTGGAGACATATGCCGATGCCGAGGTGACGCTCGCCGGCTTCGGCCATGCCGGCTGGGAATGGCACCCTTTTGCGGCCGAAAGGCAGCTTGTCGATAGTTATATTGCCGCCGGCCGCCTCACCCGGCTCGGCGGAAAAAACCTTATCTCTTCTTCCCACGGAGCCTGATGGATGCCCTACAAGATCTCGCGCGCCGCCTATGCCGGCATGTTCGGACCGACCACCGGAGACAAGGTGCGCCTTGCCGATACGGAGCTTTTCATCGAGATCGAGAAGGATTTCACCACCTATGGCGAGGAGGTGAAGTTCGGCGGCGGCAAGGTGATCCGTGACGGCATGGGCCAGAGCCAGGTGACGCGGGCCGATGGTGCGGTCGATACGGTCATCACCAATGCGGTGATCGTTGATCATTCCGGCATCTACAAGGCCGATATCGGGCTGAAGGACGGGCGCATCGTCGCGATTGGCAAGGCGGGCAATCCCGACATGCAGCCTGGCGTCAATATCATCGTCGGCCCGGGCACGGAGGCGATCGCCGCCGAAGGCAAGATTATCACCGCCGGCGGCATGGACAGCCATATCCACTTCATCGCGCCGCAGCAGATCGAAGAAGCGCTGATGAGCGGCATGACCTGCATGCTCGGCGGCGGCACGGGGCCGGCGCATGGCACGCTTGCCACCACCTGCACGCCCGGTCCCTGGCATCTGGCGCGGATGATCGAAGCGGCCGACGCCTTCCCGATGAACCTCGCTTTCGCCGGCAAGGGCAATGCCTCGCTGCCGGGGGCGCTCACCGAAATGGTGCTGGCCGGCGCCACCTCGCTGAAGCTGCATGAGGATTGGGGCACGACGCCAGGCGCCATCGACTGCTGCCTGTCGGTTGCCGACGAATATGACGTGCAGGTGATGATCCACACCGACACGCTGAACGAAAGCGGCTTCGTCGAGGATACGATCGGCGCGATCAAGGGCCGCACCATCCATGCCTTCCACACGGAAGGGGCGGGCGGCGGGCACGCGCCCGACATTATCAAGATCTGCGGCCAGCCGAACGTCATTCCCTCGTCCACCAATCCGACGCGGCCCTATACGGTCAACACCATCGCCGAGCATCTCGACATGCTGATGGTCTGCCATCACCTGTCGCCGTCGATCCCCGAGGATATCGCCTTTGCCGAAAGCCGGATCCGCAAGGAGACGATCGCGGCGGAAGATATCCTGCATGATATCGGCGCCTTCTCGATCATCTCGTCCGACAGCCAGGCCATGGGCCGCGTCGGCGAAGTGGCGATCCGCACCTGGCAGACGGCCGACAAGATGAAGCGTCAGCGCGGCCGGCTGAAGGAAGAAAAGGGTGACAACGACAATTTCCGCGTTCGCCGTTATATCGCCAAATATACGATCAATCCGGCGATCGCCCATGGTCTCAGCCATGAGATCGGCTCGGTCGAGATCGGCAAACGCGCCGACCTCGTGCTCTGGAACCCGGCCTTTTTCGGGGTGAAGCCCGACATGGTGCTGCTCGGCGGCTCGATCGCGGCCGCGCCGATGGGCGATCCGAACGCCTCGATCCCGACGCCGCAGCCGGTCCACTACCGGCCGATGTTTGCTTCCTACGGCAGGAGCCTCACCAATTCCTCCGTCACCTTCGTCAGCCAGGCCTCGCTCGACGCCGGCCTGAAGGGCCGGCTCGGCGTCGCCAAGCAACTGGTTGCGGTGAAGAATACGCGCGGCGGCATCTCCAAGGCATCGATGATCCACAACGACCTGACACCCGAAATCGAGGTCGATCCGGAGACCTACGAAGTGAGGGCGAACGGCGAATTGCTGACATGCGAGCCGGCGACGGTGCTGCCGATGGCGCAGCGCTACTTCCTGTTTTAGGTCCACGTCCGATGTGCGACGGACGGCCCTGATGAGAACAGGCATCCGCTGGCTGTTGCGGATCGTCTTCCTGCTTATGCTTGTGGCGGCCTGCGGAACCTTCATTCCCAGGCCGCTGATTGCGCCGGCCAAGGCGTCTGCGGAGATGACGCATCGGGTTCTCCTGCTGTCGGGTCCTATCCATACCGATATTGCCATTCCGCTCGACGCGGAAACGCGGGCGGCTTTCTCCTTCCTCGGCGATACCGGTTTTCCGCTTGGCCATCCGAATGCCGAATGGCTCATTATCGGCTGGGGCGGCCGTGCCTTCTATCTGGAAACGCCGACATGGGCGGAGTTGAAGCCGGTGCCGGTGCTGCGCGCGCTGACGATCGACCGTTCGGCGCTGCATGTGGACCTTGCCGGTCATATCACCGAGCCGCAGCCCACCGTTACGGCATTCGATGTCAGTGACGATCAATTGGCGCGGCTGCGCGATTTTATTTCGGAGAGCTTCGTCCGCGACGCAGGCACGGTGGTGCCGATCCCGGATGCAGGATACGGCGAGATCGACCGGTTCTTCGAGGCCAAGGGATACTTCAACGCCCTCTTCGGCTGCAACACCTGGACTGCCGCTGCCCTGCGCTCGGCCGGGCTTCGAACCGGCTTATGGAACCCGCTTCCACAAGCATTGCGATTATCTGTTTCTGTCTACAATTGAAGCAACCGCCGAGCCCGCCCACTCCTAAAGTGAATTGTGAACCGCACTCTCCATATGGTTGTAAAAATCGCGGGGAAAACCGATGTCTTCCCCAGCTAAACCATTCTGGAACAACGGCACTGACCAGCGTAGAAAATCGCTTTTATGTCAATTAGTTAAGTGTCTCCCTGAGCTGTTCGATTCAGGGATTGGAAAGCTGCATCCCCTGCTAGAAAAATTCTGTCCACCGAATCGTCTGAAACCGTTCGAATTTTAACGAGTCGATTAAGACACCCGCAGCAATTGGGCTCTTATCAATGCCTTGAAACGCCGGGCAGGAAGGTCGATTCTCATGAGAAACTGGATGTCGCTGCAGGCCGATTTTGGCAATTTTCAACATCGCAGAAACGTCTATGTCTTCGCGCTGAAGATGAGCTTTCTTGCCGTTGTTCTCTCCGGCGTCATCATGGTGCTGACGATACCGCCGCTTGGCTTTTTCGGCCTGTTGCCGGTGACACTCTCGCATGCGATCAGCTTCGGCGCCATTTTTTCCTGGCTCGTCGGCGGGACGGTTTCCGGCATGCTGTCGCTGGCTGCCGGTTTTGCCCTGCATGAGCTGACGCTGTCGCGGGCGGAGTTCGAAAAGCTCAGCCGGACGGACACGCTCTCCGGCCTGCTGAACCGGCGCGCCTTTACCGAGGCACTGGAAAAAACCGAGGGCAACGCTTCGCTTGTGATTTTCGATGTCGACCGCTTCAAGGCGATCAACGATCGCTTCGGCCATGCTTGCGGCGATGCCGTCATTACCGCAGTATCAGGCATGCTCACATCTACCTTCGATGAAATTTCCATTGTCGCACGGCTGGGTGGGGAGGAGTTCGGCGTCATCGTCTCCGGCGAGCCGCTGGAGGCACGGATGGAGCGCATCGAAGGTGTCCGAGCCCGGATCGCAAGCGGCGCCATCAAGGCGGACGGGCACGATATCCGCATTACCGTTTCCGGCGGTGTGGCCGATCTCGTCGCCGAGCGCAACAAGCAGCAGGTCTACGCTTCTGCCGACCGGGCGCTCTATCTGGCCAAGGCGCTTGGGCGCAATCGCGTCGTGCACGAGCGGGAGGGTTTGCATCATGCCTGGCACGGGCTTGCGGAGAACGGCGTCGATGTCGAAGGCAGGGGGCTGGAGAGCGACAACGTGATGCAGGCTTACGGAATATAAAGATGGACCCGAGTGAAAAACCATTGGTGCTTGCATCGGGAAGAGCTATTTTGCATGGTCGTCCTCTCAGAAAACGGACATACCATGCAGCGCGTTACTTCCTATCTTCCTGCCGGAACCCCTTCCTCCCATCCGACCGCCCAGGTCAAGCTGCCGCATGACTTGCGCCATTTGCGCCGCAAGCTGCTGCATCTGGAAAATGGCGAGATGGTCATGCTCGATCTCAAGGATGCGGTGCTTTTCGCCAATGGCGATCTGTTGGTGCGTGACGACGGCGAGTTGATCGAGATCCTCGCTGCCGACGAGAAGCTCTTCGAGGTTCGCGGACGCGACCGCACGCATCTGGTGGAACTCGCCTGGCATCTCGGCAACCGGCATCTTGCTGCGCAGATCGAGGAAGACCGCATTGTCATCCTGCGCGATCATGTCATCCGCACCATGCTGCAGGGCCTCGGCGCCGTCGTTCTCGAAATCGACGAGCCGTTCCAGCCGGCGCGCGGCGCCTACCATTCTCATGGCGGGCATTCGCATGGGCATGATCACGATCTTGCTCATAATCACGGCCATGACCATGATCACGAACATGGCTACGAGCATGAGCATGAGCACCGCCACGATCGCGGTCATGATCATGACCATAGTCATGACCACGGACGGGATCATGACCATGGACATCACGACCACAAGCACGACTGAGCCTTGATGACGAGTGATCGCGAGCTCCAGGCATTGCTGCGCCTGACGGCATGGCTCTCGCCGGCCTTTCCGATCGGCAGCTTTGCCTATTCGGGAGGGCTGGAGCGGGCAGTGTCCGACGGGCTGGTTACAGATTCGAGCTCGCTTGCGGCCTGGATCGGCACGCTGATCGGCCATGGGTCGGTCTGGAACGATGCTGTGCTTCTGGCCGAAAGTCACAGGTACCAGGCAGAGCCCCTGCGCCTTGCCGAGATCGCCGCACTCGCCGAAGCGCTTGCCGGGTCGCGCGAGCGCCATCAGGAAACGATGTTGCTCGGCGAGGCTTTTCTTGCGGCGGCGCGGGCCTGGCCGGACGAGGTGTTCGAGCAATTGCCTGACAAGGTCGCTTATCCCATTGCGGTCGGGGCGGTGACAGGCGCCCACGACATAAAGCCCGAGAAGGCGCTTGCCATCTTCCTGCATGCCTATGCATCGCAGGCGATATCGGCAGGCATCCGTCTCGGCGTTGCCGGACAGAGGAATGGCGTTGCCATCCTTGCCAGTCTTGAAGAATGTATCGCGGAGGTCGCCCGACGGGCGGCAGCCTCGACGCTCGACGATCTGGGCTCGGCTACCGTGCAGGCCGATATTGCCAGCCTGCGCCACGAGACGCAGACGACGCGGCTTTTCCGCTCGTGACGGTGCGAAATTATCGCTGTGGCTAGAGCAATTCCAGCAAAGGTGCGCAGCGGTTTTGCGCCCGGAATTGCGTGAAAACAACGAGATAGAGCGCTTCCGTGATTCGAAGAAAAACAAGCGCTCTAAGTCATTTGACGGTGGCGCGGGCGGGCGGCTTCGATATCATCAGCTTGGATTGGAGTAAGGCACATGAAATCAAGAAACGGACCTTTGCGTGTCGGCATCGGCGGGCCGGTCGGTTCGGGCAAGACGGCGCTGACCGAAAAGCTCTGCAAAGCGATGCGCGACGACTATTCCGTCGCCGTCGTCACCAACGACATCTATACGACCGAGGATGCCGAAGCGCTGGTGCGCATGCAGGCACTGCCTTCCGACCGCATCGTCGGCGTCGAGACCGGCGGCTGCCCACATACCGCTATTCGCGAGGATGCGACGATCAATTTGCAGGCGATCGCCGGCCTCAACCAGCGGATCCCCGATCTCGACGTCGTCTTCATCGAATCCGGCGGCGACAATCTGGCGGCGACCTTTTCGCCCGATCTTGCCGATATCACCATCTATGTCATCTCCGTCTGCCAGGGTGAGGAAATCCCGCGCAAGGGCGGGCCTGGCATCACCCGCTCGGACCTGCTTGTCATCAACAAGAAGGACCTGGCGCCCTATGTCGGCGCCGATCTCGAGGTGATGGACCGGGATGCGACGCGGATGCGTGCGAGCCGTCCCTTCGTCTTCTCCGACATGAAGCGCGGCGACGGCGTCAGCTCGATCGTCAGCTTCCTCAGGGAGCAGGGCGGGCTCTGACGGTCAGAACGGCGAAAAAGGAATGGCAAAAATGAACGGGCCGGGAGTTTACTCCCGGCCCGTTCATTTTGTGGGTTTTTTGCCTATTCCGCCGCGAAGGGCGGCAGGCGGAGCACGTTGGTGTCGTTGCCGTTGGCGGTCTTGCGCTTGCTTTCCGGCTTTTCGATCGCGGTCAGGCGCTCCTCCAGCGAGTCGATCTCGCTGCGGTTCTCGCGGGTGACGCGGGTGAGATCCTCGCGCGACAGCGGCAGGTCCTCATTGTCCTTCCGGCCCACCAGGCGGCCGAAAGCCCAGCCGAGCAGGCGGGACAGATCGTCCATGATCAGGAAGAAGGAGGGCACGACGACGAGCGAGAGCACCGTGGAGACGATGATGCCGCCGATCACCGCGATCGCCATCGGCGCCCGGAAGGAGCCGCCTTCGCCGACACCGAGCGCGGAAGGCAGCATGCCTGCCGACATGGCGATCGAGGTCATGATGATCGGCCGGGCGCGCTTGCGGCCGGCTTCGACCATGGCTTCGACCCGGGCTATGCCCTGGTGGCGCATCTCGATGGCGAAATCCACGAGCAGGATGGCGTTCTTGGTGACGACACCCATCAGCATCAGGATACCGATCATGACGGGCATGGACAGCGGATTGCTGGTGAGGATCAGGCCGGCTGCGACGCCGCCAATGGCGAGCGGCAGTGAGAACAGGATGGTGAAGGGCTGGATCACGTCCTTGAAGAGCAGGATCAGCACCGTCAGCACCAGCAGGAGGCCCATCAACATGGCGTTGACGAAGCTCTGCTGCATCTCGGACTGGACTTTGGTGTCGCCGCTTTCGGCAAGGTGCACCGTGGCCGGAATATTGGCCTCCTTGACGATTTCACGGAACCGGGCCGAAGCCGTGTCGAGCGCCACGCCCTGCGGCAGGTCGGAACCGATCGAGACGACGCGGTAACGGTTGTTGCGCTTGATCGAGCTTACGCCCTCCGAATAGTCGATATTGGCGACGCTCGCGAGCGGAACGGTGCCGCCGCTGGCGGTCTGGATCTTCAGTGCCCGCAGCGCCGCAAGGTCGCGACGCATGTCGAGTGCCGCCTGGACACGGATCGGGATCTGGCGATCGTCGAGCGAGATCTTGGCAAGGGCCGCATCGACATCGCCGATGGTGGCGACGCGGATGGTCTCGGAGATCTGCTGCGGCGTGATGCCGAGGCGGGCGGCCTCGTCCTTGCGCGGGTAAACCTGCAGTTCCGGGCGGGGCAGGGCGCCGTCGGCGCTGACATTGGCCAGCAGCGGATCAGCGCGAAGCTTGGATTCCAGAATGCCGACGGCGTCGTTCAGGTCCTTCTCGTTCTTGGAGAGGAAGTTGAAGGAGAGGTCGCGTTCGCCGCGGTCGTTGAGCTTGAGGATATGAACGTCGGGAATGTCGCGCAACTTGGCGAAGACTTCCTTTTCGATATCCCATTGCGGACGTTCGCGGCCGTGGACTTCCACCTTCGGCAGCATCGGCCCGATGACCGGGATATGGCCGAGCCCGTCATTGACCATCTTCTTGATCAGCGATTGGTCGAGCTTGTGAAGCGCCAGCGTGATGGTGGCGCGGCGCAGTTCGAGATCCCCCTTCGGCGATGCGCCGCCGAGGACGAAGACGCTTTCGACGCCGTTGATGTCCTTGACCCGATCGTAGATCGCATCCGTCGTCTTCTCGGTATCGTCAAGCCGTGCATTGGGCGGCAGTTCGACGGAGAGAACGATGCGCGAGGCATCTTCCGGCGGCAAAAAGCTGCCGGGAACCTGCATCAGCAGCAAAACGGAGCCGACCAGGAAAGCGAAGGCGACAATCAGCGTCGCGTAACGCGTATACCAGCGCCCGGTCGTGCCGCGTATGAGACGGGTGTATCCACGCATCAGCAGGCCGTCATTGTCGTGATGGTCTTCCATGCCGTCTTCGGCGCGCATGAGATAGGCGGCCATCATTGGGGTGATGAGGCGCGCGACCATCAGCGAGAAGAAGACGGAGAAGGCGACCGTCAGGCCGAACTGGATGAAGTACTGGCCCGGAATGCCCGGCATGAAGGAAACCGGCACGAAGACGGCGATGATCGTGAAGGTGGTGGCGATGACGGCAAGGCCGATTTCATCAGCCGCCTCGATCGCCGCCCGATAGGGCGTCTTGCCCATCTTGATGTGGCGGGCGATGTTTTCGATTTCGACGATCGCATCGTCGACGAGAATACCGGTCGCGAGCGTCAAAGCAAGGAAGCTGACGAGGTTCAGCGAGAAGCCCATCATGTCCATGATCCAGAAGGTCGGGATCGCAGACAGCGGAAGGGCGATTGCCGAAATCAGCGTCGCGCGCCAGTTCCTCAGGAACAGGAAGACGACGATGACGGCAAGCAGCGCGCCTTCGAGCAGCGTATGGATGGCGGCTTCGTAATTGCCATAGGTGAAATACACCGAATCGTCGATCAGTTCGATCTTCACGTTCGGGTTTTCGGTCCGCACCTTGTCGAGGCTTTGCGCTACGGTCTCGGCGACGCTGACTTCGCTGGCGCCCTTCGAGCGGAAGACGCCGAAGGTGACAACCGGCGTGGCGTTGAAGCGCGAGAAGGATTTCGGCTCTTCATAGGTGTCCTTGATGACACCGAGATCGGACAGTTTGACAAAGCGGCCGTTCGGCAGCGCGATCGTCGTGTCGGCGAGCTCGGCGACGTTGCGGGCATCGCCCAGAACACGGATCGCCTGTTCGCTGCCGGCCACCTGGCCGCGGCCGGAGCCGAGGTCGATGTTGGTGCCACGCAGCTGCTGGTTCACGCTTGCAGCGGTGATGCCATAGGCATCGAGCTTGCCGGGGGTGAGTTCAATGCGCACTTCGCGCTCCGCGCCGCCATAGCGATCGACGCGGCCGATACCGGCCTGGCCCTGCAGCGCACGCTTGACGGTATCGTCGACGAACCAGGAGAGTTCTTCCAGCGACATATCGGGCGAGGAAACGGCGAAGGTCTGGATCGCCTGGCCCTCGACATCGACCTTGGTGACGATCGGCGCTTCGGCCGTCGCCGGCAGGTCGCTGCGGATTCGGTCGATCGCGTCCTTGACGTCCTGTACGGCCTGTTCCGTCGGCACTTCCATCCGGAACATCACATTGGTCTGCGAGCTGCCGTCCGTCACCGTCGACTGGATTTCGTCGATGCCGGTGATCGAGGCGATCGCGTCTTCGATCTCCTTCGTCACCTGCATTTCGAGTTCGGCCGGTGAGGCGCCGCTCTGCGTCACGCTGATCGAAACGAGCGGCACGTCGATGTTCGGGAAGCGCGTGATCGGCAGCGAATTGAAGGACTGCATGCCGATGAACACCAGCAGGCAGAAGGCCAGAAGCGGCGCGATGGGATTTCGAATGGACCAGGCTGAAAAATTCATCGGATGGTCTCTTTAGTTGGAAGCCGGGGGCTGTTCACGCACCGGAGTGATGTGGTCGCCGTCACGGACATAAGCGCCCGCCTTGGCCACGACCTCGTCGCCGGTCTTCAATCCATCGACGATCTCGACATAGGCACCGTCCTGGATGCCGGTCTCGATCTTGGCGAATTTCACCACGCCATCCTCGACCTTGCGGGCGGAGGAGCCTTCATTGCCGGTCAGCACGGCGGTCAGGGGAAGCGATACGCCCTCGGTCTCGCGGACGATGATCTCGGCGCTGCCATACATGCCGGAACGCGCCTTGCTGTCATCGTCGATGGAGATATGGACGAGGCCGAGGCGGGTGACCGGATCGACGGTCGGCGACACCAGGCGGACGGCGCCGGAAAGCTTCTCGCGGCTGCCGGAAAGCGAAATTGCCGCCTTCTGGCCGGCCACGACCCTGACGATATCGCTTTCGGCGACCTCGGCGACAAGCTCGACATCACCGTCGCGGATGATGGTGAACAGCGGGTCGCCGTTGCCGGCGGCTATCGCTCCGACCTTGGCGTTTTTCGCCGAGACCGTGCCGGCGACCGGCGTCTTCACGTCGGTGCGTGCCAGCTTCAGATCGGCATCGGCGATCTGGCTGTCGAAGACCTTGAGATCGGCTTCGGCGACCTCGATCGCCTGTTCGGCGGAGACGACGCGGGCATTGGCGGCAGCGGCAGTCGCATCGGCCTGTTCAACCTGGGCGGTGGAGACCGTGCCCTTCTTGACCATTTCCTGGGCGCGGGCCTGCTGCTGCCTTGCCTGTTCGGCATTGGCCTGTGCCTCGATGAGCTGGGCGCGCAGCTGGGCGAGACTTGCCTGACCCTTGGCTTTCGTCGCCATCATCTGGCTCTTTTCCAGCACCAGCGCGTCGTCATTGAGCGTCGCCAGCGTGCTTTCCGCCTGAACCTTGTCGCCGACATCGGCTTTCAGCGTGCGGATCGACAGACCTTCGACCTGCGGCTGGATATAGACTTCCTCGACGGGCTTGATCGTTCCCGTGCCGATGACACGGTCGACGAGAGTGCGATTGACAGCCTTGGTGACGACGATTGCCGGCAGGTTCTGCTGCGGTTTTGCGACCGGCGTTTCCTGCGAAAATGCGGTTGATGCAGCCAGAGCTGCTGCGAAAAGGGTGGAGGCGCCTAGAATTCCAATCGGCTTACGTGCCATGCGTCTTCGTCCAATCTTATGATAAGGTTGGCCGAACTCGCGCGTCTGCCACTCAGCGCGCGATCAGGCCACTGCCCTTCCTGCATTCTCAGAGGTATCCGCCGATCCTTTGCCGTCTTCATCCCTCGCCGGCAAATTCGGCTTGTAGGTGGTATCGATTTGCTCGATCTACAAGTCCGGCAGAAAACAATTCCCCATGAGGCGATAATAATTACCATTCCGACGTCAATCAATCACCGCAAGGTTATGTCAACATTACGAAGATTGATCGCGCTTCTACCCCATGACGTTTGACGCCCGATAAATGCGACAGTTGCAAGGTGTTTTTTCCGGTCTTGCGCCGAAAAAACAAAACGCGCGGAAATCTTCCGCGCGTTTCGCTTCGCAATATTGCCGAAACTACTTGGCAGCGGCGTCGGTAATGTCGTGCGTCCAGGCGCCCGCAGGCTCCTTGCTGATGATCTTCTGGTCGAGCAACGCCTTTGCCGTGCGGGCATAGAGCGCTTCGTCCAGCTTGCCGGAGCCGTCGCCGACCAGCTTGGCGACTTCGCCCATCATGCGCTTCTGGTGGTTTTCGTCCTGACCGCCATTGTCCATGACGATCTCGGCGGCTTCATCGGGATTCTCGGTCGCATATTTCCAGCCCTTCAACGAAGCGCGGACGAACTTGACCATCTTTTCCTTGAAGGCCGGGTCCTTCAGCTTGTCTTCCATCGCATAGAGGCCGTCTTCGAGAAGGTCGTTGCCCATCTCGGTATAGTTGAAGACCGTCAGTTCTTCCGGCTTGAAGCCGGCATCGATCGCCTGCCAGTATTCGTTATAGGTCATGACGGAAATGCAGTCGGCCTGCTTCTGGACGAGCGGCTGTACGTCGAAGCTCTGCTTCAGCACGGTGACGCCGTTCGGGCCGCCTTCCGTGGACAGGCCGAGCTTGTTCATCCAGGCAAAGAAGGGATATTCGTTGCCGAAGAACCAGACGCCGAGCGTGTGGCCCTTGAAGTCGGCTTCGGTCTTGACCGGGCCGTCCTTGCGGCAGACCATTTCCAGGCCGGACTTCTGGTAGGGCTGGGCGATGTTGACGAGCGGAACGCCCTTTTCGCGGGCAACCAGGGCGCCGCCCATCCAGTCGACGATGACATCGGCGCCGCCGCCGGCGATCACCTGCTCGGGGGCGATATCGGGGCCGCCCGGCTTGATGTCGACGTCGAGGCCTTCTTCCTTGTAAAAGCCCTTGTCCTTGGCGACGTAATAACCGCCGAACTGGCTCTGCGTGACCCATTTCAACTGCAGCACCACCTTGTCGGCGGCCATCGCATGGGCTGCTGCAAGCGACATCGCGCTTGCCATCATTGCAACCATCAACTTTCTCATTTTCTTATCCTTACCCTCTGAAGTTATGCCCGGACCTGTTTGCAAAGCCCGCGCGCGTCTAGCCACCACGGATAGACGGATGCCAGAACGTCACCGCCCGTTCGGTCAGGGCGATGACACCATAGAAGATCGAGCCGGCCAGCGCCGCGACGGCGATTTCCGCCCAGACCATGTCGACATTCATGCGGCCGATCTCGGTGGAGATGCGGAAGCCCATGCCGACGATCGGCGTTCCGAAGAATTCCGCAACGATGGCACCAATCAGCGCCAGCGTCGAGTTGATCTTCAGTGCATTGAAAATAAAGGGCATTGCTGCCGGAAGCTTGAGCTTGAGCAGCGTCTGCCAGTCGCTCGAGGCATAGGTGCGCATCAGGTCGCGCTCCATGCTGCCGGAGGCGGCAAGGCCGGCGACGGTGTTCACCAGCATCGGGAAAAAGGTCATGATGATGACGACGGCGGCCTTCGACGGCCAGTCGAAGCCGAACCACATGACCATGACGGGGGCAACGCCAATGATCGGCAGAGCCGACACCATGTTGCCGATCGGCAGCAGGCCGCGGCGCAGGAAGACGATGCGATCGGCCAGCACCGCGACGGCGAAGCCGCTGAGGCAGCCGACGATGTAACCGATCAGCACCGCCTTGAAGATCGTCTGCCTGACATCGTCGCCGAGGATCGGCAGCGAGGCCATGATGCGCGCGCCGATGGCGCTCGGCGGCGGCAGCAGGATGAAGGGGACGCCGGCACCGCGCGTAACCGCCTCCCAGAGGATGAGTATCCAGGCGCCGAAGATCGCCGGGATCAGCAGTTGGAGTGTCGATCTGCCGAAGGTGGTGACGGGCTGCAATTTCGACAGCTCGGTGACGCATCGCCAGGCAAGCAGCCAGCAGGCAAAGAGCAGCAGGAAGAAAGCCCGTGTGGCCGCGCCGTCATTGCCGGAGAGAGCGGAAAGCAGCATCCAGGCGGCGCCATGTGCGCCGATAAACAAGACGGTGGCACGATAGGCCGGCGGCTGCGGCGCGAAGGACAGGAGGGCTGCCGCGATGACGATGGTGAAAGTGAGGCTTGCCGTGCCGTCGGTGAAGGGGCGCGGCGCGCCATCGGCCAGGAGCGGCAGGGCCGTCAGCGCCGCGAGACAGAGAAGGAGGGCAACGACGCCTTGCCAGGAAAAGCTCAGATGTCTCATGCCGGCCTCCCGCCCATGGTGCGGTCGACGATCTTCGCCGCAAGG
Organism: Rhizobium sp. BK212; assembly: GCF_014197475.1. Classification (NCBI taxonomy): domain Bacteria; kingdom Pseudomonadati; phylum Pseudomonadota; class Alphaproteobacteria; order Hyphomicrobiales; family Rhizobiaceae; genus Rhizobium; species Rhizobium sp. BK212. Next base: position 902,786 of record NZ_JACIFS010000002.1, on the reverse strand, counting down.
CCGACGATCGCGACCAGGATACCGGCCAGCAGCGATCCGGCGACGAGGGCGGCCCAGATGTCGATGGTCTGGCTATAATAGGAGCCGGCGAGCAGCTTCGAGCCGATGCCGGCGACAGCCCCCGTCGGCAACTCGCCGACGATGGCGCCGACCAGGCTGGCGGCGATCGCGACCTTCATCGAGGTGAAGAGGAAAGGGATCGAGGCGGGAACGCGGAGCTTCCAGAACGTCTGCATCGGGCTGGCATAATAGGTGCGCATCAGGTCGAGATGCATGATTTCGGGCGAACGCAGCCCCTTCACCATGCCGACGGCGACCGGAAAGAAAGAGAGGTAGGTGGAGATCAGCGCCTTGGAAACGAGGCGGGAAGCGTCGGAATCGAGGTTCAGCAGATGCGCAATTGCATTGTCGCCGGTCAGCACATTGTAGGAGATGATGACGATCATCGGTGCAATCGCAAGGATCGGTATGGTCTGGCTCGCCACCAGCCAGGGCATCAGCGAGCGGTCCATGGCGCGATTGTGCACGATCAGCACGGCAAGAAGGATGCCGAGCAGCATGCCGAAACCGAAGCCGAGCAGGGTCGAGGAGAGCGTCACCCAGCTGTGATAGACGAGGCTGCGATTGCTCGAAAGGCTGCGCAGGAAGGTGTTCTCGTAGACGTTCTGCGCCACCTGATGCGGCGCCGGCAGGATCGGCTTCGGCTGGGCGAGCGTCTTGCCGATGAATTCGATGGTCGTAGGGGTGGCGCCGGCGCGGCCGTCCATGTCGCGCTGGAACGGCGCGTTCATCAGGACCGCAGCGACATACCAGATGACGAGGAGGGCCAACAGAATGGTGGTGACGGGGACGATCTTGTCTTTGAAGGTGTCGGGTTTCACAGCGACTGCCCCCATTTGCTGGCCCCGGACGCCCAACCATCCCTCGAACTCAACCGGCTAAACCTCATGGCTATGCCCCGTTCTCAGCCCCTCGCGGACGCGATGGGCGATTTCCAGGAATTCGGGGGTGTCGCGGATGTCGAGCGGGCGTTCGGCAGGCAGGGTCGAGTCGATCACGTCGGTCACGCGGCCCGGACGCGGCGACATCACCACGATCTTGGTCGAGAGGTAGACCGCCTCGGGGATGGAATGGGTGACGAAGCAGATCGTCTTGTTGGTGCGGGTCCAGAGCTTCAGCAGCTCTTCGTTCAGATGGTCGCGGACGATCTCGTCCAGCGCGCCGAAGGGCTCGTCCATCAGCAGCAGGTCGGCGTCGAAGGCGAGCGCGCGGGCGATCGAGGCGCGCTGCTGCATGCCGCCGGAAAGCTGCCAGGGGAATTTCTTCTCGAAGCCGGAAAGACTGACGAGATCGAGCGCTTCGGCGATGCGCCTCGTCCGGTCGGCGCCAGAATATCCCATGATTTCCAGCGGCAGGGCGATGTTGTTTTCGATGGTGCGCCAGGGATAGAGCGCCGGCGCCTGGAAGACATAGCCGTAGGCGCGGGCCTTGCGCGCCTCCTCCGGCGTCATGCCGTTGATCGAGATCTCGCCCGACGTGCTCTTCTCCAGATCGGCGATGACCCGCAGGAAGGTCGTCTTGCCGCAGCCCGACGGGCCGATGAAGGAGACGAAATCGCCCTTGCGGACATCGAGATTGACATCGCTCAGCGCACGCACCGGGCCGTCATTCGCCTGGTAGGTGAGACAGAGATCCTTGGCGGATACGACGGAGGGTGCTTGCATCAATGCGACCAGTCTTGTTTTCCCCGCGGGAACGCGGTTTGCGTGTTATCATTACCGCCGGTTTTATCGACGATACACTTCATGGAGGATGAGGATGGACGTGACATCAAAGCCCACCTGCCACATCGTTCGCCCCAATCATGCCTATGACGGCAAGCAGGGGCTCAGTTATTTCGAAGGGGTCGCGGCCGAGACGGTCGGCGCCAAGGGCATCTGCATGCACCTCCTGACGATCCCGCCCGGCGTGCGCGCCAAGGCGCATCTGCATGAGGCGCACGAAACGGCGATCTACATGCTCTCCGGCGAGGCGCATACCTGGTACGGGGACCGGCTGGAGCATCACGTCGTCGTCCATGCCGGCGAACTTTTCTATATTCCGGCCGGCGTGCCGCATCTGCCGGCAAACCTCAGCAGCACGCCGTGCACGGCGGTCATCGCGCGCACCGATCCGAACGAGCAGGAGAGCGTCGTGCTGCTGCCGGAGTTGGACGCTTTGGTGCCGGCGTGAGGTCATTGGCATGGAGGCGTCGGTCCCCGGTTGATGGCCGTATCGTTACGCACCATCATCATACGCCGGTTGCCGGAATGCCGCTGCGCTCCACCTTGCGCGGAGAGGTGATCTCCTTCCAGGTGGACAGCGCCTTGCTGACGGCCGTCACCGGCTCGCGCCGGACGAATTCGCCGTGGCCCTCGCGGGTCTTGATGGTGCTTTCCTCGATCGCGACGATGCCGCGCGTCAGCGTGTAGCGCGGCAGGCCGGTCACTTCCTTGCCCTCGAAGACGTTGTAGTCGATCGCCGACTGCTGGGCCTTGGACGAGATGGTCTTGGAACGTTTCGGATCCCAGACGACGATATCGGCATCGGCGCCGACCAGGATCGCGCCCTTCTTCGGATAGATGTTGAGGATCTTGGCGATGTTGGTCGAGGTGACGGCGACGAATTCGTTCATCGTCAGCCGGCCTGTGTTGACGCCATGCGTCCAGAGCATCGGCATGCGGTCTTCGAGGCCGCCGGTGCCGTTCGGGATCTTGGTGAAATCGCCGACGCCGAAGCGCTTCTGCGCCGTGGTGAAGGCGCAATGGTCGGTGGCGACCACCTGCAACGAGCCGGAGGCAAGGCCCGCCCAAAGCGAGTCCTGATGCTGTTTGCTGCGGAAGGGCGGCGACATCACTCGGCGGGCGGCGTGATCCCAGTCGGGGTTGGAATATTCGCTCTCGTCGAGCGTCAGGTGCTGGATCAGCGGTTCGCCATAGACACGCATGCCTTTGGCGCGGGCGCGGCGGATCGCCTCGTGCGCCTGTTCGCAGGAGGTGTGGACGATATAGACCGGGCAGCCGGCCATATCGGCGATCATAATGGCGCGGTTGGTGGCTTCGCCCTCGACTTCTGCGGGCCGCGAATAGGCATGCGCCTCGGGGCCGTTATTGCCTTCGGCCAGCAGCTTTGCCGACATCGAGGCGACGACGTCGCCGTTTTCGGCATGCACCAGCGGCAGGGCGCCGAGTTCGGCGCAGCGCTGGAAAGACGCGAACATCTCGTCGTCGTCCACCATCAGCGCGCCCTTATAGGCCATGAAGTGCTTGAAGGTGTTGATGCCCTTGTCGCGGACGATGGTCTCCATCTCCTTGAAGACCTGCTCGCTCCACCAGGTAACCGCCATGTGGAAGGAATAATCGCAATTGGCCCGGGTCGATTTGTTGTCCCACATGGTCAGCGCTTCGAGCAGGGACTGGCCGGGGGCGGGGAGCGCAAAATCGACCACCATCGTCGTGCCGCCGGAAAGGGCCGCGCGCGTGCCGCTCTCGAAATCGTCGGAGGAATAGGTGCCCATGAACGGCATTTCGAGATGGGTATGCGGATCGATGCCGCCCGGCATGACATAACAGCCGGAGGCATCCAGCGTCTCGTCGCCCGAGAGGTTCGGCCCGATCTCGACGATCTTGCCGCCGTCGATTTTCACGTCAGCCTTGTAGGTCAGGTCGGCGGTGACGATGGTGCCGTTTTTGATGACTGTGGTCATGATCGTTCCCCATTCCTTAATGATTTGAAAGGCGAGCTTCGCGGCGATTACCTCACACCACAATCTCCGCCGTCTCGACCACCGCGTGGAAGAGCACATCGGCGCCCGCCGTCGCCCATTCCTTGGAGATCTCTTCCGCCTCGTTGTGCGAGAGGCCGCCGACACAGGGGCACATGACCATCGTTGCAGGCGCGACCTTGGCGGCCCAGCAGGCGTCGTGGCCGGCGCCGGAGATGATGTTCATGTGGCTGTAGCCGAGCCTCTCGGCGGCATCGCGCACCGAGGTGACCAGTTTCGGATCGAAGGTGACCGGCTCGAAGTGGCCGATCGCCTCGATCGAGCAGCCGACGCCGAGCGCATCGGTGATCTCGGGCGCCTTCGACTCGATCTTGGCCCGCATCCGGTCGAGCTTCTCCTTGTCGGGCGAGCGGATGTCGACGGTGAAGACGACCTTGCCCGGCAGCACGTTTCGGGAATTCGGCGAGAAGAACACCTGGCCGACGCCGCCGACGGCGCCCGGCTGTTCGCCCATTGCCACGTCCTGGACCATTTCCAGGATGCGGGCCATGGCGAGGCCGGCATTGACGCGCAGGTTCATCGGCGTCGAACCGGTATGGGCTTCCTTGCCGGTCAGCGTGAATTCCAGCCACCACAGGCCCTGGCAATGGGTGACGACGCCGATCTGCTTTTCCTCGGCCTCGAGGATCGGCCCCTGCTCGATGTGATATTCGAAATAGGCATGCATCTTGCGGACGCCGACCTCTTCGTCGCCGACCCAGCCGATGCGCTTCAGCTCGTCGCCGAACAAATTGCCGTCCGGGTCCCTGCGATTATAGGCAAAATCCAGGCTGTGCACGCCGGCAAAGACACCCGACGCCAGCATGGCGGGGGCGAAACGGGCGCCTTCCTCGTTCGTCCAGTTGGTGACGACAACAGGATGTTTGGTCTTGATGCCGAGATCGTTCATGGTGCGTACGACTTCGAGGGCCGCGAGCACGCCGAGCACGCCGTCATATTTGCCGCCGGTCGGCTGGGTGTCGAGATGCGAACCGACATAGACGGGCAGGGCATCGGGATCGGTGCCGGGGCGGGTGGCGAACATCGTGCCCATGCGGTCGACGCCCATGGTCAGGCCGGCCTCGTCGCACCATGTCTTGAAGAGGCCGCGTCCTTGCGCATCGGCATCCGTCAGCGTCTGGCGATTGTTACCGCCAGCGATGCCGGGGCCGATCTTCGCCATGTCCATGAGACTGTCCCAGAGACGGTCGCCATTGACGCGCATGTTCTCGCCTGGTGCTGCCACCATTTCCTATGCCCTCACCTGTTTGCGGCAGTCATGCAAAGGGCATGCCTGCCTGTTCCCGTGGTCTATTCCTGCGCTTCTTATTGGTTTTGTCGAGCGCCGGAAAATCGCCAGTTGCCTTTGTTTTTCATCTGGCGGATAATTTGACCGATTGGTAAACATTACAACTTCCACCGCCGGGCTCAAGACGAAAATCACGAAAATCGCCGATAAAAATACGGGCAGTTGCTCAACAAAGCGGCAGGAGGTGTCTCCGGGCAAAACTTGAGCGAAGAAGTTGAATTTCAAGGGGAAATAACAGCCTGTGACCATACCGAGAGCAGCGAAAACCCTGAGGCGGACGCGAATCCAGGAGGAGAAGGAAGAGCAGATCCTGGAGGCGGCGCTCGACGTGTTTTCGGCAAGCGGCTTCCGCGGCTCGACCATCGACCAGATCGCCGAAGTGGCCGGCATGTCGAAACCCAATCTGCTCTATTACTTCCGCACCAAGGAAGCCATGCACCGGGCGCTGATCGACCGGGTGCTCTACACCTGGCTGGAGCCGCTGCGGGCCTTCGACGCCGAGGGCAATCCCGAGGAGGAAATCCGCAGTTACATCAGACGCAAGCTGGAGATGGCCCGCGATTTTCCGCGCGAGAGCCGGCTCTTCGCCAATGAGGTGCTGCAGGGCGCGCCGCATATCGAGGACGAGCTGAAGGGGCCGCTGAAGGAACTGGTCGACGAGAAGGCGGAGGTCATCCGCGCCTGGGCGAAAGCCGGCAAGATCGTCAAATGCGACCCCTACCACCTGATCTTCTCCATCTGGTCGACGACGCAGCACTACGCAGATTTCGACGTCCAGGTGCGGGCCGTGCTCGGACAGGAGCATTCCGGTGAGGGCCGCTTCGAGGATGCGGCGCGGTTTCTGGAGCAGCTCTTCATCGGCGGGCTGCGACCGGATCGTTCCGAGACCTGAGGTCTATTGCCTTTTAGGAAGCGGCACGCGGCCCAGTATGTCCGTCATGCCTTCCATCGTATAGGGCTTCTGCAGCACAGGTGCGTCCGAATGGCTGTTCGCCTGGGCGATGCCTTCCCCATAACCTGTGGCAAAAATGAAGGGCACGCCGTCAGCTGCCAGCCGGTCGGCGATCCCGAAACTCGTCTCATCGCCGAGATTGACATCGAGAAGCGCCAGATCGAAGGACTGGCCAGCCAGGATTTCCATCGCCTCGGTGACACTTGGCGCCGTTGCCACCTCGGCGCCGAGCCGGCGCAGGATGTCCTCGCCATCCATGGCGATGATCAGGTTGTTTTCCACCAGCAGAACATTCAGGCCGGAGAGTGGCTGAGCGTCGGCAATCGTCTTGCGATCGGCCGCTCCGACCGGAGCCGGCTTTGACGATTCGCTCGTCGGGCCGACGACATGTCGCGCGGGAATGCAGAAATCCGCCTCGAGCCCGTCCTTGGCGTAGCGGACCTCCGCCTTGCCGCCGAGGTCATAGGGAATCGAGCGGCGGATGATGGTCGAACCGAAGCCGTGGCGTTTGGGTTCGATGACGGGCGGGCCGTCCTTTTCGTGCCAGTCAATGTGCAGATTGCCCTCGTCGTCGCGCCGCCAGCCGAGTTCGACGGTGCCGCTGCCGTTGCCGGAAAGACTGCCGTATTTGGCGCTGTTGGTCATCAGCTCATGGAAAACAAGGGCGGCGGTGGAGAATGCCTGCGGTTCCAGCAATACGTCCTCGCCGCTCATCCGGATACGTTGTGCGTTTTTCCCGAGATAGGCGGCTGTCTCTGCCAGCAGCAATTGCCGGAGCGAAGCGGGCGCCCAGTGGTCGCGGGTGATCTGGTCATGGGCTCGTGCGAGCGACTGGATGCGGCCCTCGAGCTGGCGGATGTAGTCGCCAAGGCTGACGGAGGTTGCCTGTGACTGCCGGACGATACCGGTGATGAGGCTCAATATGTTGCGGACACGGTGGTTCAGTTCGGCGATCAGCAGTTCCTGGCGCTCGTTTGCCGTCTGGCGCGCCATGCTGACCTCGTCGGTCAGGCGCAGCACCACCTCGATCAATGTAACGCGGATGGTTTCGGCGACGCGGTGCTCGGCTTCGGTGAAGGGCAGCGAGCGGCCGCGCACCAGTTCAGACCAGGCTTCGAAACTCTTGCGCGGCGTCAGCCGCGGGCCGTTGGGGCCGTACTCCACCGGCTTGTACGGGTCGCCGCCCCAGCGGACGGTGCGCACCAATTCCTGACGGAAAAGCACGACATAATCGCGCGGCGAACGCGAGATGGGGATGGCGAGCATGCCCGCCACCGCGTCGTCGACCTCAAGATCCGGATAGGCTTCTGCGAGCCTGTCCACGGCATAGATGCGTCCGGCGGCATTGCGGTTGAGGTGGCGGACGAGGGCTGTGAAGCCTCTCTCGTCCGGCCCGATGCCGGCAAGTGCCAGCCGGCCGTTGATCCAGACGCCGATGCCGTCGGCAGGAATGGCGTTGGCAAGCGCCTCGATCAGCCAGGCGGGATCGTCGAGCAGGCTTGCATTGTCCGCCACGGAGGTGAGGAGCCGGTCGGCGATGCGGCGCGCCTTGGTCTCGTAGTCGAGAGCCTGCCGCCGTTCGCGGCTTTCAAGGCGCGAAGCAAACATCTGGCCGAAGAGTTCGGCAGTAGAGCGGCTTTGGGCCGAAGGCAGACGCGGGCCGTAATGATGGCAGGCAAACAGGCCCCAGAGCCTGCCGTCGACGACGATCGATATGGAGAGCGAGGCGCCAACGCCCATGTTTTTCAAATATTCGATATGGATCGGCGAGACCGAACGCAAGACCGACATGGAAAGATCGAGCGGCTGGCCGTGTTCGTCGAGCGGCGGAAGGATCGGGACCGGGACGGCGTCGACATCGGCAATGATGCGGAACAGGTTGCGCAGATAAAGCGCGCGTGCCTGCACCGGAATGTCGGAAGCCGGGTAGTGCAGCCCGAGAAACGAGCCGATCCCGGCCCGGGCGGCTTCCGCCACGACTTCGCCGGAACCGCTTTCATCGAAACGGTAGACCATGACCCGATCGAAGCCGGTGAGGGCGCGCGCCTGTCTTGCTCCTTCGCGGAAAAAAGCCTCCATTGTTTCCGTGTGATCGAGGCGCGACATCATGCTGCGCATCGAGAGGGAAGCGGCGTCGCGCCTGTCTTCCTGGCAGGGCTCGCCTTCGATGATGACCTGACCTTCGTTCAGATGCACGGCAACGTCGAACCTGTTTTGATCAGACGTCAGAGCAATGCCGAAAATGCGCTCGACGACGTCGGAGCTGCGCAACGTGGTCAGCTTGTTGCGGACCGTGTGGAGTGCTTCAGGGGTGATCAGGGAGACAATGGGACGGCCGATCGCGTCGGTCTGCGCAACACCGAGGAACTCCACCAGATTTGTAGAGGCGCGCGTGACAATCCAGTCTGAGGATACCGCCAAGAGAAAACCGAAGGGTTGAACCGAGCCGAGCTGGTGTATCGGCTCGCGGTCGCAATTGGTGAGATCGACGGGTTCGTGCGTGCCGGTCATTGGACAGCTTCCGTGGGGACCGCTTCCATCGGGGCCGCTTCCAGCGTGAGTTGCCCGGCGTTGAGGAAGAGGTCGAAGACATCGCGGGCAGCGGTTATGGCAGCGGCGGGATCGTCCACGTTGCTCCCGTCAAGACGATCCATGAAGAGCCGCATGGCGCTCTTCGGGCCTTGGGGGCTCAGGTAGCTGCTGGGCAAGTGATCAGGGATGGCCTTGGCGAGCAGGGCGCCGCCGAGCCTGGAGCCTTCAAGGACGTAGGCGGCCCCCCAGACCGCCGCGTCGCAATGCAATGCCGGTTGCGGAAGGAGCGGGGGCAATCGATCGTCGAGCGCCCTTATGTCGGCAGCGAGCAGGTGCGCGCGCCTTCGTTCCGGCCAGTCGTTCAGCAGGCGGGCGATTCCGGCTTGCTCAAGCGCATGTTCGACCGATGGTACGACCTGGGCATGGGCGCGCAGGAAGGCCTTGTAATCCTGGGGGCGTGAGAGGTTGAAACTGCCGAAGAGAGTGTCGACCGCGGCGTGGCAATCTGCTGTTTGTGCGCGGAGGGCGCTGCGAAGTGACATGCTGACCGTGTTCCGAGTGATATGGCGTGCGCTATGAGGGGCGACGAACTAGCGATATACTGCGGTATCGAGTTATTTCCAGAGAAACGGCCAGGAATAACATAGGTTTCTCGCCAGCTGGTGGCTGCAATCCACCATTGGCGATCAGCACCCAACGTTCAGCCCATCATTGCGGGCAGTCTGGCGGCGAGCGTGTCGATCGCGAGCCTCACCTTGGGCAGCATGACCGGGGAGCGTAGCCAGATGGCATGGGCATCGAAGACATTGGCCGGTTCGTGCTTCAGCACCTGAATGAGCCGGCCTGCCAGCACCTGCTCGCGTACCAGCCAGCAAGGCAGCCAGGCCAGGCCGCGCCCGGCGACGGCGGCATCGGAAATCGACGCGAGGTCGTCGAGCCGCAGCCGTGCCTTCGGCTGCATCCGCCGTCCGGGATCGGCTGCAGTGGGGAATATCCACCCTTTGTCGTCATCGCCCCGCCTGTAAACGATGCCTTCATGCAGCGGAATATCGGAGATCGCCTGCGGCGCGCCATATCGTTCCAGATAGGCGGGCGATGCGCAGACGGTCATGCGCTGGCGGGCGATCGCCCGGGCCATCAGATCCGGATTGTCCTTCAGCGGTCCGTTGCGGATGGCAAGGTCGAAGCCGTCCTCGAGCAGGTCGACGATCCGGTCGCTGAAGGATAGGTCGAGTTCGAGATCCGGATGTACATCGAGCAGGCTTGCGAGGATCGGCGCGATGCAATGGCGGCCGAAAAGCACGGGCATGGAGATGCGCAACCGGCCGCGCACATCACGCCGGCCGGATTCCAGCATGGCTTCCCCGAGGCGGATTTCCTCGACCGCGCGCAGGCAGCGCTCGTAGAAGAAACGGCCTTCCTCGGTCAGGCTCTGCATGCGCGTCGTGCGGTTGAAAAGCCGAACGCCGAGACGCTGTTCCAGACGTGCGATCGTCTTGCCGACGGCCGAGCGCGTGAGGTGGAGCCGCTCGGCGGCAGCCGAAAAGCCGCCTGCCTCGACGGCTTCGACAAAAATCGAGATCCCCTTCAGCTGTTCCATTTGTTTCCTCTTTGGAACCATTCTGGCGAATTAATATCGCAACTGGCGTAAAATATTCAACGATATGTTTTCGCTCCCTGCAATGGACAAGGAGCAAGACAATGCAGACAACACGGCAATGGCAGATCGATGCGGTTGGATCGGAGCACAATCTCACGGTCGGCGAGCGGAGGCTCGAACCGGTTTCGGGAAACAGGATCCTGGTCCGGACGGAAGCTGTCTCGCTCAATTTCCGCGACCGGCTGGTGATGGAGAGCGGCATGGGATTGCCGCTGCAATTTCCCTTCGTGCCGGCCTCCGATATGGCGGGGGTCGTGGAGACGGTCGGGCCTGAGGTCACCCGTTTCAAGCCGGGCGACCGGGTCATTTCGACCTTTTCGCCCGACTGGATCGACGGACGCGGGTTGGGTGATGCCCGCACGCCGCCTTACAAGACACGCGGCGGCGTCTATCCCGGCGTCCTTTCCCAATACACCGTTCTGTCGGAGGAATGGTATTCGCGCGCACCCGATACGCTCGATGCAGCACAGGCGAGCACCTTGCCCTGCGCCGGGCTGACTGCCTGGTTCGCCTTGATCGAACGCGGCGGTCTGAAGGCCGGTGACAAGGTGCTGGTGCAAGGCACCGGCGGCGTGGCGCTTTTCGGCCTGCAGATCGCCAAGGCGCACGGCGCCGAGGTCTTCATCACCTCAGGCAGCGCGGAGAAGCTCGAGCGCGCCGTTGCTCTCGGCGCCGATCACGCGATCAACCGCCGCGAGGGCGACTGGGTTGAGCAACTCTACCAACTGACCGGCGGCTATGGCGCCGACCACGTGCTTGAGATCGTCGGCGGCCCGCATCTCGACCTGGCACTGAAAGCGGTGGCGATCAATGGCCGCATTTCCGTGATCGGCGTGCTCGAAGGCTTCGAAGTCTCCGGCCAGGCCGCTCCGCTGCTGCTCAAGGCGCCTGTCGTGCAGGGCATTTCTGTCGGCCATCGCCGCGCGCTGGAAGACCTGGTGCGGGCAGTCGACCAGACCGGGCTGAAGCCCGTGATCGACAAGCGCTATGCCTTCGACGAATTCCCGCAGGCGCTCGATCATCTCTATCGCGGGCCCTTTGGCAAGGTGGTCGTCGAGTTCTGACGGTCGCGATCTTCCGTTCGATTAAGTTATGCGGCCATTCAAAGGGCGACAGCGCCGGGCATCTGAAAAGACGCGCGGCGCTGCCGGTGGAGAAGGGAGCCGCTCAGGCCGCGGCTGGAACGCCTTGTTCGAAGGTGAAGCCTTCATCGGCCCAGCCGGTCATGCCGCCGATCATCAGTTTCACGGACAGGCCGAGGCGGGAGAGGCGAAGTGCGGCCTTATCAGCGCCGTTGCAATGCGGGCCGGCGCAATAGACGACGAAGAGCGTGTCGGCGGGCCAGGCCGACATGCGGTGCGCCGTCATCTTGCCATGCGGCAGGTTGATGGCGCCGGGAATGTGGGACTGTGCAAAGAGCGTCGGCGAGCGTACGTCGAGAAGAACGAAATCGACCTTGCCAGATGCAAAGGCTGCTTGGACGTCGGAGCAATCGGTCTCGAAGGCAAGCTTGGCGGCAAAATGGGCAGTGGCGATATCAGCAGCGGCGGCGGGGATGTCTGCGACGGGGCTTGGCATTTGCGATTTCCTTTTTGGTTCGAATTGCAGCCTGGTATCGCCGATGCTAAAGCTTTGCGAAATTGGCCATCATGACTGACAGCGTAAAGATCATGCCAAACTCCTCGCCGCAGCAGACGAAAGGACCGCTGGTCGCAGCGCTTGCCTATGACGGGCTCTGCACTTTCGAATTCGGCATCGTCTATGAGGTCTTCGGCCTGCCACGCCCGGAGATGGGGGAGGATTGGTATCGCTTCTCGGTCTGCGGCATCGCGCCGGGGCCGCTTCGCGCCGCCGGAGGGCTGACGGTCGCCGTCGACAAGGGCCTGGAGGTGCTCGATGAGGCGGACCTGATCGTCGTGCCCGGCTGGAGGGCGATCGATGCGCCGGTGCCGGCACCCCTCGCGAGAGCACTGACGGCAGCGCATCAGCGCGGCGCGCGCATCATGTCGCTCTGCTCGGGCGTTGCAGTTCTTGCCGGATCGGGACTGCTTGCCAACCGCAGGGCGACGACACATTGGCGCTATGTCGCCACGATTGCCGCGCGTTATCCCGACATCACGCTCGATGCCGACGTTCTCTACATGGACGAAGGCAGCCTGCTGACGGCGGCAGGCAGTGCTGCCGGCATTGATCTCTGCCTGCATGTGGTGCGCGGCGATTTCGGTTCGGAGGCGGCAAACAGCGTCGCCCGTCGCCTCGTCGTGCCGCCGCACCGCGAAGGCGGACAGGCGCAGTTCATTCACGCGCCGGTTCCCGAGGAACGCGAGGGCATCCGCTTGGGTCCGCTGATCGAATGGATGCGCGAGAGCCTTTCCGAGGACCAGCCGATCAGCCTGCTTGCCAAAAGAGCCGGCATGAGCATGCGCACCTTCCAGCGGCGCTTCGAAGCGACGACGGGTCTCAGCGTCGGCGAATGGCTGCTGACGGAGCGGCTGCGCCATGCCCGCGATCTGCTGGAGAGGGAACTTGCCGTTTCACTCGACGATATCGCCGTCGCCAGCGGCTTTGGAACACTGGCAACGATGCGGCATCATTTCCGCAGACGGCTCGGGACGAGCCCCAATGCCTATCGGAAGTCGTTCGGCGGTTAGATCGAACGTTGCCGGGAAGACTGCAACGCCGCGGATCGATGTTCTCCGCGGCGTTGCAAGCCCGTCACTCCGCCGCCTGGCGGGCCATCGGGTTGTTCGGGTGCGTCGTCCAGTTGGCATAGTTCGGGTCGACGACGCGGCCGGTGCGCTTGTCGAGGGTGCCGGCGGGAAGCTGCTCCATGGTGATGCAGTTCTCGACCGGGCAGACGCTGACGCAGAGATTGCAGCCGACGCATTCCTCGTCCATCACCTCGAAATGACGAGCGCCGTTGACGAAGTTGGTGATGGCCTGGTGCGAGGTATCCTCGCAGGCGATGTAGCAGCGGCCGCATTTGATGCAGGCGTCCTGGTCGATCTTGGCCTTGGCGATGTAGTTGAGGTTCAGATACTGCCAGTCGGTGACGTTGGGCACGGCGCGGCCGGTAATGTCGTCGAGGTTGCGGTGGCCCTTTTCGTCCATCCAGTCGGAGAGGCCCGTGATCATCTCCTGGACGATCTTGAAGCCGTAGGTCATCGCCGCTGTGCAGACCTGGACGTTGCCGGCGCCGAGAACGAGGAATTCGGCCGCGTCCCGCCAGGTGGTGATGCCGCCGATGCCCGAGATCGGCAGGCCGTAGGTTTCGGGATCACGGGCGATCTCGGCCACCATGTTGAGCGCGATCGGCTTGACCGCCGGGCCGCAATAACCGCCGTGGCTGCCCTTGCCGCCAACCGTCGGGTTGGGGGCGAAGTTGTCGAGATCGACGGAGACGATCGAATTGATCGTGTTGATCAGCGAGACGGCATCGGTGCCGCCCGCCTTGGCGGCACGGGCGGGGCGGCGGACATCGGTGATGTTGGGCGTCAGCTTGGTGATGACGGGCATCCGGGTGTACTGCTTGCACCAGCGCACGACCATTTCGATATATTCCGGCACCTGGCCGACCGCGGAACCCATGCCGCGCTCGGACATGCCGTGCGGACAGCCGAAATTGAGCTCGATGCCGTCGGCGCCGGTCTCTTCGACCAGCGGCAGGATCGCCTTCCAGGCCTGCTCCTCGCAGGGTACCATGATCGAGGCGATCAGCGCCCGGTCCGGCCAGTTCATCTTCACCTGCTTCATTTCCCGCAGGTTGGTATAGAGGTCGCGGTCGGTGATGAGCTCGATATTGTTCAGCCCCAGCAGGCGGCGGTCGGCGCCCCAGATCGCGCCGTAGCGCGGGCCGTTGACGTTAACGACAGGCGGGCCTTCCTCGCCCAGCGTCTTCCAGACCACGCCGCCCCAACCGGCCTTGAAGGCACGCTCGACGTTGTAGGCCTTGTCGGTCGGCGGCGCCGACGCCAGCCAGAACGGGTTCGGGGACTTGATGCCGACGAAATTATTGCGGAGATCAGCCATTGTTCATTCTCCCCTTCATGCAACCGCGACAGCCGGAGCGGCGGCCGCGGTGAGGGTGCGGTGGATGGATTCAGCCGCGTCGCGACCGTGGGCGACGGCGGAAACCGTGAGGTCGTCGCCGCCGAAGACGCAGTCACCACCGGCCCAGACGCCGTCGAGCGAGGTATGGCCTTCGCCATCGACGGCGATGCGGCCGCTTTCCATGCGCAGCGAACCGAGACCGGAGGCGTCAAAGGTCTGGCCGATCGCCTTGAAGATCTGGTCGGCGGCAATGACGCCGGTTTCGCCGGTGCCGACCAGGCGGCCTTCGAGAAGCTTGGTATATTCCACTTCGATGGCGGCGACTTTGCCGTCCTGCGACAGGATCGATTTCGGCGCCAGCCAGTGGCGGATGATGACGCCCTTGGAGCTTGCCAGATCCTGCTCGAATTCCGACGCGTTCATGTGTTCCTTGCCACGGCGATAACAGATCGTCACCTCCTCGGCGCCAAGCAGCTTTGCCTGCACGGCAGCGTCGATCGCCGTCATGCCGCCGCCAAGGACGACGACGCGGCGGCCGACGGCGATTTCGCTCTTGTTTTCAGCCTGACGCAGTGCCGCGATGAAATCGACGGCGTCGTCGACGCCTGCGAGGTTCTCGCCCTCGATGCGCAGCGCGTTGACGCCGGCAAGGCCGATACCGAGGAAGACGCCGTCATATTGGGCCTGCAGATCGGCAAGCGAGAAATCGCGGCCGAGAAGCTGCCCATGCCGGACCTCGATGCCGCCGATCGAGAGGATGTAGTCGACTTCCTTCTGGGCGAAATCGTCGACCGTCTTATAGGTGGCGATGCCGTATTCGTTGAGGCCGCCGGATTTTTCCCTGGCATCATAGATGACGACGGAATGGCCTTTCACGGCCAGGCGATGGGCGGCGGCAAGGCCGGCTGGGCCTGCGCCGACGACGGCGATCGTCTTTCCGGTCGGTTCGGCCCTGGCATAGAATTGCTTGCCGGCCTGCATGGCGGCATCTGTCGCATAACGCTGCAGGCGGCCGATCTCGACGGGCCGCTCTTCGGCCGTGTTGCGCACACAGGCCTGTTCGCAGAGTTCTTCGGTGGGACAGACGCGGGCGCACATGCCGCCAAGGATGTTCTGATCGAAGATCGTCTTTGCCGAGCCGATCGGATTGCCCGTCGAAATCTGGCGGATGAACAGCGGAATGTCGATCGAGGTGGGACAGGCCGTCATGCACGGCGCGTCATAACAGAAATAACAGCGGTCGGCGGCGACCAGCGCCTCGTGATTGTCGAGGCGCGGATGCAGATCGGAAAAATTAGCCTCATACTCGGCGGGCGAAAGCCGGCCAGCATGAATCCCAGTTTCCAGTCGTTCCATTGAAGTTCCCTCATTATTGGTAAACGGCCTGTGAGGGAAAGCGTAACTCAGGTTTAAAAATTTATCAAACGGTAAAATTTTGACGGTTTTCTCTTGTTGGATGCCAAGTAATCAATTGTTTTTATTGGAAGAATTTATCTGGTCCGCATTCGTGAAATGGCTGGACGCGCCCGCGCCAAGGGCATCGGAAAAAAGATTCAAAAAAGTCGAATTTTTTTCCGATCGGAGGGAACCAAAGTTTGATGTCGCCGTTATTGCGATATCCGGATGGTGATCGCATCGACCCAACATGCGCGCCCCCAACCCACTATCCGGACGTACTCACGGTCCCCTCCCGGTGAGTGAAGACAGCCGGTGCGCCGCCCTCGCACCGGCTGTTTTTCCGTTTGGCGCCTATTTCCAGGCTTTCACACGCGTTTGAAGATCTCGAATTCGGTTTCCGGAATGGTCAGGCGATACTCGATGCGGCCGGGAACGAGTTTCAGCTCCGCCTTGCCATTGACCGACGAAGGCACGACCCGCTCCAGCACGGTGCGGCCGAAGCTGTTGTCGCTGAATTCGTGGACTTCCGACTGATCATGAAGCACCTCCGCCCAAGCGACTTCGATCGCCTTCCTGTCGCCGATTGCGGCTTCGCGGCAATTCAGCGTGATCGAGGCGGCGCCGCCTGATATCGCGCCGTAGGAGGCGGAGTTGACGATGAGTTCGTGGAGGGCGAGCCCGAGATGCACGGCGGCATTCGGCGTCAGATGCGCATTGATGCCATAGATCGGCATGGAGCCTGATGTTTCCGGCCAATAGGGGGCGAACTGCTTTTCGGCGAGTTCGAAGAGATAGGCGCCGCGCCAGCTCGAATCCGTAATCAGATCCTGCGAGTTGGAAAGCGATTGCAGCCGTCCGCGGAATTTGAGGAGGAAGGTGTCGAGAGACAGCGTGTTGCGCGCGGTCTGCGTGGCAATCCCCTGGATGATGGCGAGAAGGTTCTTCGAGCGGTGTGAGAGTTCGCGCAGCAGCGATTTCAGCACTTTTTCGCGGTGCCGGCTTTCGGTCACTTCGGCCATGACGGAGAGAAGTCCGTGCGCGCCGCGTTCACCGGTGCGCTGGATCTTCAGTTCATAGGTACGCCTTTCGCCGTCGACGTCGATCTCGACCTCGGCATTGTTGGGGATCCCGGTTTCCAGCACCTTGTGTTTCAGCGCTGTCAGATATCGCCCATGGGCGTCGCCGAAAAGGGCAGCGTCGCTGTTGCCGGGCATAAAGAGCGCTGCAAAATGCGGCGGCAGATTTTCGGCGTAGAAGATCGACAGCCGGGCGTCTTGGCAGAGGATTGAAATCCCGGCGCTGCCGAGCGCGCGTTCCATCATTGCGGCTTTGCCTTCGAAGGTGAAAGGCACGCCGGACAATGGTTCAGTCGTATTCACTCGACCGCCTTTCCTTGTGACATCTTGAACGTCGCTGAAGGGAGCGCCCTTCCAGACACCGCCTGTCAACTCTAGAACAAAGCGCTGCAAAAACCGTTAAAGCCACCGGAGTCCCGGTAGCACCGGAACGTATGCTTTGGCGATTTGGTTCCGAAGTCCGGAAAATTGCGTCTCAGGCGGCCACTCTGGTCGATTCGTTGAAGAAAAGAGCTTGGCTGATCAGTGCCTTGACCATGTCCGGATTGAAGGGCTTGGTGACAAGGAAAGTCGGCTCAGGGCGCTCGCCGGTCAGAAGCCGTTCAGGGAAAGCGGTGATGAAGATCACCGGCACGCTCGACGTCTTCAGGATGTCGTTGACTGCGTCGATACCGGAACTGCCGTCGGCAAGCTGGATGTCGGCCAGCACCATGCTCGGCTTGGTCTTATTGTAGAGCGCGACGGCTTCGGCATGCGTGCGGGCGATGCCGGTGACGCGATGGCCGAGGCTTTCGACCATCTGCTCAATATCCATGGCGATCAGCGGCTCGTCCTCGATGATCATGATATCGGTGGCGACCTGACGGGAAATTTCCTGCGAGGCCACGTCGAGCAGATGCATGACGTCCTGTTCCTCGGTTTCCAGGATATCGGCGATTTCGGCGACGCGAAAATTTTCCACGGAGGCGAGCAAAAAGGCCTGACGGGCACGAGGCGAAACCTTGGAAAGGTTCAGTGTGGCGCGTTGCTCCCAGGCATAGGGCGAAGTCGGCTCTGGAATCTGGACTGCGGTGGAACCAAACAGTTGCGTAAACAGTTTGTAGAGTGCGACCCGGTCGTTCGCCGTATCCGGGAAAATCGACAGATCGGCGATGATGGCTTCGAGGACGGCGGCGACATAGGCGTCGCCCGAAGTCTGGGTGCCGGTGAGGGCGCGGGAATAGCGGCGCAGATAAGGAAGGTGCGGCGCAATTCGAGTAGAAAGTGTCATTAATGGCTCCTGCATACAGGCCGGCATTGGCTTCAATGAGCGGTTAACGTCGCCTTGCTAAAAAAGTTCCGGAACGGGAGGAACTTTTTTTGTCGCGCCGCATTATTCCAGCCGACAATGAAAGGGCGTAGCGTTTTGACCCATGCAACGGCAAATACTGGCGACATCGACACTGGAACGTTCGGAGTCGATGGTTGAAATCATGATTGATCCCCTGCACGCCCCTCTAACAGACAACCGGCGAGAAGACGAATTGATGACTACACGCAAGAAAGAGGCAGCCGATCAGCGAAAGCTGGAGCTGCGGGCAAGCGACATCCTGGACCCGAACAATCAGATCGGCGTCAGGTTGCGGTCGCTTTATGCGGCCGCACAGGATGAAGCGATTCCCGATCGTTTTCTCGACCTTCTCGAAAAGCTCGACCATGCTGAAATGATGGCTTCCGCCAAAATGGCCGAATAGGATCGCCGCATGGAAGACAAAGCGCAACCCAGCTTCAAGCGGGAACTGCTGGCGGCACTCCCCAGTCTTCGCGCCTTCGCGATCTCGCTCATCGGACGGCACGACCGTGCCGACGATCTCGTCCAGGACACCATCATGAAAGCCTGGGCCAAACAGGATCATTTCGAGATGGGCACCAATATGAAGGCCTGGCTCTTCACGATCCTGCGCAACGAACTCTACAGCCAGATGCGCAAGAGCGGCCGCGAGGTTCAGGACAGCGACGGGCTGTTCACGGAATCGATGGCGATGCATCCCTCGCAATATGGCGCGCTCGATCTGCAGGACTTCAAAAAGGCGCTCGACCAGCTGCCGCCGGACCAACGCGAAGCGATCATCCTCGTCGGCGCCTCGGGTTTCTCCTATGAGGAGGCCGCCGAAATCTGCGGCTGCGCCGTCGGCACCATCAAGAGCCGCGTCAACCGGGCCCGCCAGCGACTGCAGGAATTGCTGCAGATATCAGGCGAGGCGGATTTCGGCCCCGACGCCACGTCGGCGCCGCTGACGTCGAAGGCCTTTGCCTTCTGACAAGAGTTATACCTGGGAGGAAGGCCGGCTGCCCCTTCGGGGCGCCGGCTTTTTTGCGTTCGTGGGAGTGTTAGAAGGGCGTGTATCCAAAAGTGGTGGATAGTTGTCTAACGCGCACTAGTGTTCGTCCCTCATTCCTGTGCTCGTCACAGGAATCCAGTGCGCCCAAGTCCTTGGGCGCGAAAGGTTTTTCCCACCTGCCGTGTCGGTTCATTCACCGCGCGGAACGCGCCGTAGCTGGATTCCTGTGACAAGCACAGGAATGAGGGAGAGCGAGGTGGGAGTCATGCCTAATCTTCCGCTGGTAATCTGAAGAGGAAATACTTTCCCCTCTCCATTCTCGTGACAGTTGCGGGATAGGAGCAGGTGGGTTGCCACCTCAATCAATCCTCGCGCTTCGAGCCCACCAGATTGGCCGCGACAATTGCCGCCAGGACGCCGGCGGTCAGGAGCGGCTGGGCGCGGACGAGGCCGAGCCCGACCGTTGCCAGCGATTCCAGTGCCGCGCGGCGTTCACGGGCGCGGCGCGCTTCCCGGGCGTTGATGACCGCCATCACCACCAGCGCGATGACGGCGATCAGCAGCGCGCAGGCGGCCAGGAAGAGGGCCGCGCCGACCGGGCCGTAGATGCCGGCGAGCCAGATGGCGCCGGCGGTGACGGCCAGCGCGTAGGCGGTGAGGAGGAAGAGCACGGCAAGCGCAATGAAGATGCCATTGCGCTTGGCGCGCGCAACGGTGCGGTGCACGCTTGCGCCCGTCAGCAGGCTGAGGATCGATAACAGCATCGCGCTTCCTCAGCGCCGGGCGAGGAAGGCGATGGCAAGGCCGAAAGCGGCTGCGGCGCCGATCGTTGCCAATGGATGCTTGCGCACGGTCTCGCGCATTTCGGTTGCGCCGCGCTCATAGCCGTGCTGCAATTCGCGCAGCAGATCCTCGCTTCGGCCGAGCAGTTCCTCGTAGCCGGCGCTGGCCTGGCCGCGGATTTTGTCGCCCTGGTGGCGTGAGCTCTTGCCAACGAGGCGGGTCAGTTCCGCGAGTTCGTCGCGTAACGCTTCGATCTGCTCCTCGATGCCGGATTCCAAATTGTGGAAGGTGCCGTTGCGGCGGCTGCGGCCGGACTGGAAGATAGAATAGCTCATGGCTGTCTCCATTGGCTGGGGCGCGCGCAAGCCCGCCTGTTTCGCACGTGGGTCACCACCGTCCGTTGCATGAATCAAATCGCCCGGCATTGACCCAGATCACTGCCGACAACGTGTCGCACGGTCAAAAGTTCCGTGCAGGCAGGCTCAGGGGCGGGAAACGGCGCTGTGGGCGAGTACGAAGGGGGTGCCGTCGGCCGGCACCTGATTGATCCGCAGCGCGCAGCCGAACACCGACAGCATCGTTTCGTCGTTCAGCACGTCACCGATGCTGCCGGCGGCGGCGAGGCGGCCGGATTTCATCAGCACGATGCGGTCGGCAAAGAGCGCCGTCAGGTTGAGATCGTGCATGACGGCGATGACACCGCCGCCGCGTTGGCAGAAGTTGCGGGCGAGCGTCATGATGGTCAGCTGGTGGCTGATGTCGAGGCTCGAGACCGGCTCGTCGAGCAGCAGCCAGCAGGGCTTGCCATCGACGACGGGCTCGGCGATCTGGCAGAGCACGCGGGCAAGCTGCACGCGCTGCTGCTCGCCGCCGGAGAGTTCCTGATAGAAACGGCCTTCGAAGCCGGTCAGGTCGACGGAGGCGAGCGCGGCCGCCGCCGTCTGCTCGGCCTTGTCGGGATGCAGGTTGAGACCCGATGTCAGGCCCATGCGGACGATCTCGCGCACGGTGAAGGGAAAGGAGATGGTGCTTGCCTGCGGCAGCACGCCGCGGATGGCGGCAAGCTGCCAGGGTTTCAACCCCTTGACCTCGTCGCCGCCGATGCGCACCGAGCCGCCATAGGCAAGTTCGCCGGAGATGGCTTTCATCGTCGTCGTCTTGCCGGAGCCGTTCGGTCCGGCAATCGCCGTCAGTTCGCCGGCCTTTGCGGTGAAGGCAACGTCGCTGATGATGGCCTTGCCGGAAAGGCGCACGGAGACGCCGGAAACTTCGATCATCTGAACGTCACTCACAACATCCGCTCACAGCGCAAGACGCGAACGCTGCCTCAGCAGGATCCACAGGAAGAACGGCCCGCCGACCGCCGCGGTGATGATGCCGATCGGCAGTTCGGCCGGCGCAACCAGGGTGCGCGCCAGGACATCCGCGAAGATCAGCAGCGAGCCGCCGAGAAGCGCTGCGGCCGGCAACAGGAAACGATGGTCCGGGCCGATCGCCATGCGCAGGATATGCGGCACGACGATCCCGACGAAACCGATGCCGCCGCTGACGGCGACGGACGCACCGGTCGCCGCGGCGACCCCGACGATCGCGACATTTTTCAGCCGTTGCACCGGCACGCCCATATGAAAGGCGGCCGCCTCGCCGAGCGTGATGGCATTGAGGCCGCGCGCCATGAAGGGCAGGGCGGTGAAGGACAACAGGATGATCGGGCCGGCCGCGGCGATCTTCGTCCATGTGGCGCCGGCAAGCGAGCCCATGCTCCAGAAGGTCAGGTCGCGCAGCTGCTGGTCGTTGGCCATGTAGATCAGCAATCCTATCATGGCGAGGGCAAGCGCGCCGAGTGCAATGCCGGCAAGCAGCATCGTTGCCACGGAGGTCTGGCCGTGACGGGTGGCGATCCTGTAGAGCAGCAGCGTCGTGACGAGACCGCCGCCGAAGGCGGCCGCCGGCAGAGCGTAGATGCCGAGAAGGGCTGAGAGCGGGGCTGCGATGCCGCCGCCGAGCACGATGATGGTGACTGCGCCGAGGCTTGCGCCGGAGGAGACGCCGACGAGGCCTGGATCGGCCAGCGGATTGCGGAACAGGCCCTGCATCACCGCACCGGAAACCGCGAGCGAGGCGCCGATCAGGAAGCCGAGGATCGCCCTGGGCAGGCGGATATCGAAGATGATGATCCGGTCACGCATGCTGAGCGCCGTCTCGGAGCCGGCCATGTTGCTGATAACGTCGAGGATCGAGGCATCTGAAGCGCCTGTCGTCACCGAAAACAGCATCGAGAAGACCGAGCCGGCGGCAAGCAGAACGATTGCCAGCAAGGCAAGCCGCGTCCGGTCGCCCGCCGGCCTGAGTTCGCGCATGTCTGCCATCGAGACGTGTCGCCCTCGTTCCATGGCTTGCGGCAGGGCCATGATCAGCCCCCGTAGATCGCCGTGTTGAGATCCCGCGCCGCGGCTGCCGTGCGCGGACCGAAGCCGAGCAGGTAGACGCCGTCCATCCGGATGATCGCTTTTTTCTCGCCTGCCGGCGTCAGCGCGATCGCCGGCTGCGCCAGCAGGTCCTCGTTCTTGGTGCCGGCGCCATCGCCGCGGTTCATCATCAGGATGAAGTCGGGCTTGGCTTCGATGATCGCCTCGTCCGTCAGCGGCTTGTAGCCTGGGAATGCGCCGACGGCGTTGACCGCGCCGGCGAGCTTGACGATGCCGTCGGCTGCGGTGCCGGTGCCCGATGCCATGATCCGGCCGTTCTGGGCGCTGAGGATGAAGAGAACGCGCTTACGTTCGGCCTCCGGGCGCTTTTCGGCATCGGCGATCGCCGCGTCGAGATCGGCCGCGACCTTTTCTTCAAGTGCCTTCGCCTTGTCCGGCACGCCAAGCAGCGTGCCGACGCGGTCGATCTTGGCGATGATGCCGTCGCGGGTAAAGGCGCTCGGCACGGTCTCGAAGGGCACGCTGGCATTCTTCAGCACAGCCAGCGCCTCCTGCGGGCCTGAACCTTCGACGGCGATGATCGCCGTCGGGTTCATGGCGAGGATGCCTTCCGGCGAGAGTGCACGCATGTAGCCGACGTTCGGCAGCTTCAGCGCCGCCTCCGGATAGATGCTCGTCGTGTCGCGGGCGAGCAGCCGGCTTTCCTCGCCGAGCGCATAGACGATCTCGGTGATGTCGCCGCCGACCGAAACCAGGCGTGACGTGTCGAGCTTCTTTTCCTCGCCATGGGCGGCGCGCACGAAGGCGAAGCCTTCGATCGGCCGCGCCGTCGGGATCAACGGCAGCGCCATGACGGCCGCCGTCAGAGCCAGTTGCCAGGCACGGATCCGGCGCAGATTGTTACGCATCGTCATCGCTATGATCCTTATGCGGCCACGCTTGCTGCCCGCGGCAGGTTTTCCATGATCTCGCGCCACTCGACGCGTTCGTCGGAACCTTCCTGCCGCTTGCCGAAGAACTGGATGATCATTCCGCCCTCGGCATCGTAAGCCTCCAGCGAGGTGACGTGCCCGTCCTTGGTCGGCTTGCGCACGGCCCAGGTCTCGGCGATATGATCCTGGCGCAGATGCAGATGGAAGGTCGGGTCCATGATATTGATCCACGGACCCATCGGCTGCACGTTGAAGATCGGTCCGGAATGGATCTGGACGATGCCGTTATTGGCGACGAAGCACATGATCGGCAGGCCTGACCTTACCGAGGCATGCATCATCTCTGCCGTCGCTGTGTTGTCGAGTTTCCAGGCATAGTCGTCGCCGACGCTGCGTACGGCCGCCTGGCGGCCGATCTTCAGGCGCTTCAGCATGCCGAAGAACTCGTGTGTATCGGTGAGTTTGCTCCAGTTGTCGCGCAGCTCGTCGCGGCTGACGTCGGCGGTTTCATCGACGGCATTCGAGGTCTCGGCCTCGATAAATTCCTGCGACTGGTCTTCCAGCTTCAACTCGGCGACGATCGCGTGATAGGCCTCGACATTCGAGCTTGGGCGCAGATGCACCTTGTGCACGGCGTTGCCTGATTTGTCGAAATATTGCAGGCTGAGGCGTTCCTGGTCGCCATCCTTCTTGGAGACCGCGAAGCCATGCTCCCAGCGGCTCGGAAAGATGCGCAGGTCGATATTCTCGCCGAGAACGATGGCGGCCTGCGCGCCGCTCTTGATGTTTTCGAAGACGCCGATCTTCTCGTGCACGACGCTTTCGTTGCGCGACAGCGCCATCACTTCGCCGAGACCGGCGACGCGTTCGAGAAGCTTCAGTGCGCTGCCGTCGATGCGGGTGACGCTGATGCCGGTTTCGGCGGCGACGAGGGCTGCCTCTGCTATCTTCAGCTGGGCGGCGATATCGCGCTCGCGCATCTTCGGATTTTCAGCGCGAAACGCACGGATTTCGGCTGGCGCCGGTCTTGTCTGCTCGGTCATGTCCTACCCTACTTATTGAGAATGAGCTTGCCCTGACGGGTGATCTTCAGGCGGTAGACCACGCCGTCATGTCGAATCATGATCTCGTTCGTGCCGCGGAAAAGATCCGGGCTTTCGACGATCCGGTGCTGCGCCGCAGGCTCGCTCTGCAGCGGCACGTGCTTAAAGTTATCTGGCTTTTCAACCATCATTTCGGTTGGCAATTCCGTGAAGCCGGTGATCGGGATCGCCGGTTTTGATGACAATTAACTTGACTTTCTTACTCATAGTTTTTTAAAGACGCAATAGGAGACTAATGCAGTCAAGTTTTTGA
Source organism: Rhizobium sp. BK212 (assembly GCF_014197475.1). Taxonomy (NCBI): domain Bacteria; kingdom Pseudomonadati; phylum Pseudomonadota; class Alphaproteobacteria; order Hyphomicrobiales; family Rhizobiaceae; genus Rhizobium; species Rhizobium sp. BK212. The sequence goes on along the minus strand of NZ_JACIFS010000002.1, from coordinate 878,186 downwards.
GATTGCTGATATCGGGACAATGGCGGAGAAGATTATGGCGGTTAGGTTTGCGGCTGTTACGGCTGGCATGGTGATGGCGGTTTCAAGCATATGCCAGGCGCAGGATGCGGCAACCGCCAAGCTGGATATCGAACTCAACGCTCTGGCGCCATCGCAGAAGGGCTGCATGATGACCTTCGTCGCCGAGAACAATCTTCAGGCGCCGATCAACAAGATCTCCTTCGAGCTCGCCTTCTTCAACGACAAGAATGCCGTCGACCGCATCACCGTGCTCGACTTCCGCGATCTGCCGCAGGGCAAGAAGCGCGTGCGCCAGTTCGATATGCCGAACGTGAAGTGCGAGACGGTCACGCGCATCATCATCAACGACACGCCGGTCTGCGACGGACCTGTTGCCGGCGAATGCATGAAGGGTCTGGTCACCCGCTCGCAGATTTCAGTTCCCTTCGAGGGCTAAAAATACGCCGGGGATGAACTCCGGCGGACATGTTTCAGGCTGTCCGAGGCATACACAATGGCAATTTCAGCGAAGTCCAGATCGAGACAGGTGCTCATCGCGGAGCCGGACGCTGACGGCAGTCTGAACGACAATAACATGCATCCCGGCCATGAGCTGTCCGACCTGCGCAATGTGCAGCGGCAGCCGGCCGGCGAGGCGGTGGTCCACTATGCGCGTTTCGCGCAAATACCCTCCTTTCCCGACCATCCGGAAGCAGAGCCGATAGCCTCTGTTCCAGCGCCGCCGATGGATGCGGCGGTGGAAAAGCAGGAGGATGAGAAGACGCCGGTGCGGCGGCGGGTGGCGCTGACGTGTATTGGTTCGTTTTTCTTTCATGCTGCATTAGCCGTCACGCTGTTTCTGGTCATACCCAAGCCTTCGGATGAGACACTGATGGAGGCAGGCGAAGCGATCAGCGTCGTCATGCTCGGTAGCTCTGACGCCGATCAGAGTGCCGCCGGCGAGACCGAAGTGACCATACAGCAAGAAATTGTTCCCGAAACCGTCGAGCCCGAGACGGTCCAGCCAGTGGACACGGCAGTGGTACAGCCAGAGGCTGTCCAACCGGAAACTGTTCAGCCGACTGATGCGGCGCCGGTTGAGGCCGTGCAGCCCACGCAGGAGGTTACGCGCCAGTCAGCGGAGACGGTGACGACTGCGGAACCAGAGGTGCTCGTGTCGGAAACCCCTGCTGAAACTTCAGTTGCGCAGCCAATGTCGACAGTGGTGCCGGAGCAGGCTCCGGAGATACCGGTAACATCCGCCGAACCACCCGTTGCAACCGCGCTGCAACCCGAGCCGGAAGAGATCAAGCCTGTCGAGACGGCCGCGATTTCTCCCGAGCCGGAACCGCCGGTGGAGATCGTCACCCCGCAGCCCAAACCGAAGCTGGAAAAGCCCGCGGAAAAGAAGCTGGTGGAAAGAAAACGGCCTCCAAAGAAGGCGCAGGGTTCAGAGGGGGACGCCAAACAGGAGTCGCGCATGGGCGCCGTTGACGGGCAGGCTGACGCCAACTCTGACAATAATTCACGCACGTCGGGTGGACGGAGTGGGGCGGGTGGCGCATCTGAAGCCAATTACAAAGGCAAGCTCGTCTCGCGACTGTTCCGTTGTGTTGACCGGCTGGAATCGCGCTATCGTCGCGATTCTGCGTCCCTGAATGTTCGCATCACGATCAACCGTAGCGGCGGTATCACCGCATCTGGCCTTGTCCGAGGTTCGGGCTTGGGCGAGGTGGACGGTGCCGTTATGTCCCGGATCTCTTCCTGTAATCTTCCCGCGATGCCAGATGACTGGGCCGGGTCCTCGCGCACCTACACCTTTCCGGTTCAAGTCACTGCTCGATAAATATGATAAAAATAATCAACTTTATACTTTACTCTAAAAATCAAGTTTAATAAGGTCCACCCGCACACGCAGGAATCGTGTGACGATCAACGAGTGAACGGGTGGTATATGGCTCGCAAGGGCAAGAAGGGTTCGAACCGGGAGGTCCGCGACAGCGCGGGTGAGGACGCTGCTCAGGCATCCACCGGGCGATCCAAACTGGATGGCCGCAGTTTCCTCTATGTCGGCGGCCGCGACTGCCAGGTGGCGCATCTTCGCCAGATCTGCAGCAATTTCGGCGCCGAGCTCATTCATCACGACGGCGGCTTGCGCGAAGCGGTTTCCCGCATCGATACCGTTCTTCCCTCGGTCGACTGCGTGTTCTGCCCGATCGACTGTATCAGCCACGATGCCTGCCTGCGGGTGAAGACCGGCTGCAAGAAGTTCGGCAAGGCCTTCATCCCGCTTCGCAACGGCAGCAAATCCAGCCTGGAGCGTGCGCTGCAGACGATGAACGAACGAGACAATGCAAGATGAACGACCAGCGCCCCGACGGCTTCACCATGATCGGCCTGCACAAGCTCGCCGCGCAGACCGGCGAGGGCCTCGTGCCCGAGCTCTACGCACTTTTCCGGCAGCATGCCGAACGCCAGAATATCCACCAGAACGTGACGCTGTTCCCGACCTGGGAAGCGCGTATGCCCGGAGAAGCCGCAACAAGACCGCTTGGCCAAGCGGCGGCAAACGGTAATAATATCCTTGCTTTTCCCTCGCGTTCCGCAAGGGCGGGCAAGAGGCAGGCGTAGGGAGATTCCATGTATATCGCAATGAACCGCTTCAAGGTCGCAACCGGAAGCGAAGGTGATTTCGAGACGGTCTGGCGCAACCGCGATTCCAGCCTGCCGGAGGTGCCCGGTTTCGTCGAATTCCGGCTGCTGCGCGGCAAGGTCAACGAAGAGGAGGGCTATACGCTCTATTCCTCGCACACGGTCTGGAAAAGCGAAGCGGATTTTCAGAACTGGACGAAGTCCGAAAGTTTTCGCGCGGCGCACCGCAATGCCGGCGATCACAAGGCGATCTACAAGGGGCCGCCGGTTTTCGAAGGCTTCAATGTGGTTGATGGCGTTTGATTGCGGTTGGTGCGGCGTGATTTAGCTCTCAGCGAAATCTTGATTTTGTCTTCAGCATGGCCCCACGCACACCCTCATTCCTGTGACAGGCACAGGAATGAAGGAGGAGAAGACGTGAGCAGTCAGCAAAAACTCTCTCAAGCCTTAACCCGGAAGACAGCGCCCGCGGCAACGGTCAGCCAGCCAAGCATCATCGCCCAGCCGCCGGTCGGCGCGGCATAGGGGAAGAGGCTGGAGCCGGTAAAGCGCAAGGTGACGAGATCGCCGGCAAAAAGCAGCGTTCCGACAATCATCAGAAAACCGGCCAGCCAGGCGGTTCTGAGCCTGGCGTTGCCGAGAGCCAATGCCAACAGGGCCGGGGCGTGGGCAAGGCACATGGCTGATGCGGATGCCGCAAGATTGGCTTCGCCGCCGCCATGGGCAGCAAGGGCGGCGAGCCCCACGCCGGCGACGCCGAACAGGCCGGCAAAGAGATAGAGCACCGGCTCCAGACGCGCGTTCAAGCTCATGGTCAATCCTTATCGCCAGATGGCCTTATCGTCAGGGGCCTTGTTCTGCATGTGATAGGCGAGCCGTTCGACCGGCGCCCAGATGAGATCGCGCAGCGCCTGGCTGGCAATGGTTTCATCCATGGCACGGCGGAAGCAGAGCAGCCACTCATCGCGCTCGACAGGGCCGATCTCGGCGACGAAATGGCGGCTGCGCAGGCGCGGATGGCCGCGCTTGTCGGTATAAAGCGGCGGACCGCCGAGATATCCGGTCATATATTCGTAGAATTTCTCTTCGCTGCCCTGAAGGCTCGGCGGATGCACGGCGCGCACGTTCCTCGCCTCCGGCAGCCTGTCCATCAGTTCGTAGAAGCGGTGCGTCAGCGCCCGCACGATGGGATCGCCGCCGATCGCCTCGTAAAGTGTGGTGACTTTCTCCGTCACGAAACCATCCCTGAATACCATCTGTCCCCGCCTCTACATGCACCTCTGGGAAAACGATCGCAACCGTCATCAAGGTGCCGCGGCATTTCGCGCATAATCCCGGTATCGCAGTGGTTCCAATCGATTCTTCTTGACAAAACCGTCCAGACGGTATCTTTTAACTCGCATGTCGAACGCTCATCATCGCAAGAAACAGCCCGCTCTCGTGCGCCAGCAATTGCTGGAGGTCGCCGCCCGCCTTGCTGCCAGCGAAGGCATGGCCGCGGTCACGCTCGATGCGGTGTCGGCTGCCTCCAGCGTCAGCAAGGGCGGGCTGCTGCATCATTTTCCGACGAAGAATGCGCTGCTCGATGCCCTGTTCGAGAGCCTGCTCGAAAAGTTCGACGCTGATATTGAGGAACTGATGCGCGGCGATCCGCAGCCGCAGGGCCGCTTTACCCGCGCCTATCTCAGGGCGGTAGCCGGTCTCAAGGATCGTCCCGACGATTCCAGGGGTTGGACGCAGGTGACGATCGCGCTTCTGGCCGAACCCCGGCTGCGTCTTCGCTGGCGCCAATGGGTGCAGGCACGGGCGGAGGAGTATATCGGCACCGACTCCTCCCTCGATGCGCAGGTCGTGCGTTTCGCCGCCGACGGACTTTGGTTCGCAGATACGTTAGAAAGCCATGATATCAACGGCGTTCTGAGGCGGGATCTCATCGATCGCCTTGTCGAACTGACCGGCAAGTAGTCCGAAAGGAATTCGCCATGAGCCAAGCTGCCGTCTACGGGCTGCTGTTTGCAGCCATCGTGCTCGAGGTCATCGGCACGACCGCGCTGCAACTGTCGCAGCAGTTCACCCGCATCGGGCCGACGGCATTCGTCGTCGCCTGTTATGCGGCCGCCTTCTATTGCCTGTCGCTGACGCTGAAGAGCATCCCGGTCGGCATCGCCTATGCGATTTGGAGCGCTTTGGGAATCGTGCTGATTTCCTCGGTCGGTCTGGTCTTCTTCAAGCAGCGCCTCGACCTGCCGGCCATCGTCGGGCTCGGGCTGATCGTAACAGGCGTTATGGTCGTCAATCTCTTCTCGAAATCCGTTTCACATTGATATTGCTGTGGTATTTCCAGGCGGATTTTCCGCCTTCGTCCGACAAATTTTCCCCTTTGTCAAAATACTGACAAAGGTCTATGTGTTCCTTGGACGTGGAGGAGACGAGGCGCAGCCAGCGCCGTTTTCCAAAGCGCTTTGAATCCTGCCTTCCCGCCTATCGATACTTCCAGGTTTCTACAGGAGCACATCATGGCCATTCGCACCGTCGTCTGGGGAGAGAATATCCACGAGAATACCAATGCCATCGTCCGGGGCATCTATCCCGAAGGCATGCACACGACGATCGCCAACGCGCTGAATACCGACCCCAGCATCTCGGCGACGACGGCGACGCTGCAGGAGCCGGAACACGGCCTCAGCGAAGCCCGCCTTGCCGAAACCGATGTCTTGACCTGGTGGGGCCACAAGGATCATGGCGCCGTCTCCGATGTCGTCGTCGAGCGTGTCGCCAGGCGCGTCTGGGAAGGCATGGGCCTGCTCGTGCTGCATTCCGGCCATTTCTCCAAGATCTTCAAGCGGCTGATGGGCACACCCTGCGCGCTGAAATGGCGCGAGGCGGGTGAGCGCGAGCGTCTGTGGACGATCAACCAGCGCCATCCGATCGCCGCCGGCATCGGCGAACATTTCGAGCTCGAGAACGAGGAAATGTACGGTGAGCAGTTCTCGGTGCCGGAACCGCTCGAAACGGTGTTCATCTCCTGGTTCCAGGGCGGCGAAGTGTTCCGCTCGGGCCTGACCTGGCGCCGTGGCGCCGGCAACATCTTCTATTTCCGCCCCGGCCACGAGACCTATCCGACCTATCACGACGTCAATGTCCAGAAGGTGCTGATCAACGGCGTGAAGTGGGCCTATAACCCTGAGGGCTCGTTGACGGGTATCACCGACGCTCCAAATGTGCCGGTAGAAAAAGCACTGGAGCCGATCGTCGAACGCGGCCCGAAACTACACCAAGCCGGCGAAGCCGGTTACCGCTGAGGAGCATCCATGCGATTACTCGTTCTTGGCACGGGCGTGATGGCGAAAAACCAGCTCGCCCGCTTCCCCCTCATCGATGGCGTGACAGTGGTTGGCGCCGTCGACACCGATCCCGATCGGCTTTCGGCCTTCGCCGACAAATTCAACATCGAAAAGCGGTTTCTTTCCCTGGAGGAGGCGATCGCCTGGGGTGAGTTCGATGCGGCGACGAACGTCACGCCCGACCGCATCCATCACCCGACGACGATGGCGCTGATTGCTGCGGGCAAGCACGTCTTCTGCGAAAAGCCGCTGGCGGAGAATTATGCGAAGGCGCTGGAGATGACGGAGGCGGCCGAAAAGGCCGGCGTCATCAACATGGTGAACCTTACCTATCGCAACGTCGCGCCGCTGCAGCGCGCCCGTGAGATGGTGCTCGCCGGCGAGCTCGGCACGATCAGACACGTGGAAGCATCCTATCTCCAGAGCTGGTTGGTGTCGCGCGCCTGGGGCGACTGGCGTACCGAGTCCACCTGGTTGTGGCGGCTTTCCACCGGCCACGGCTCGAATGGCGTGCTCGGCGATGTCGGCATCCATATTCTGGATTTCGCCGCCTATGGCGCGGCGACCGACATCGACCACGTCTTTGCGCGGCTGAAGACCTTCAACAAGGCGCCGGGCGGTCAGATCGGCGAATACCTGCTCGACGCCAATGACAGCTTCACCATGTCCGTCGATTTCGCCAATGGCGCACTCGGCGTCATTCATGCCAGCCGCTGGGCGACAGGGCATCTGAACGAGTTGAAGCTGCGCATTTATGGCGAGAGGGGCAGCCTCGAGGTCATCCATCGTCCCAACGGTTCCGAGCTGCATGGCTGCCTCGGCGAGGATGTCGAAACCGCCACCTGGACGAAGATCGAGGTTGAACCGGTCGCGACCAACTACGAGCGTTTTGCCGAGGCCGTGGCAAGCGGGATCCAGCCGGACCCGAACTTCCGCCACGCCGCCAACCTGCAGAAGGTGCTCGACCTCGCCATGGTGACCGAGCGCGAGCGGCGCGAGCTGAAGGTCTGATCCTGTCCGCTGGATAAGCCGCCGTTCATCCGACGGCGGCTTATGGAGCGCATCGGCGCGTCATCGGCTTTTCGTTTGCGAGGTTTTGACGCTATGCTTCTGCATGGGCAGCTCGAGGCTTTCGTTTGGTCCGTTCCTTTACGATCCCGTGACAGGAAGCCTGTGGCGGGACGGGAAATCCGTTGCGGCGGGACCGCGACCGGCCGCGCTGCTCGGCTTGCTGCTGGAAGCTGAGGGCCGGGTCGTCACCAAGGCGGATTTGATGGACCGGGCCTGGACGGGGCTTGCCGTGGAGGAAGGCAACCTTACGGTTCAGATTGCCGCGCTCAGGAAGCTTCTCGGCGCACGGCCGGATGGCACGGAGTGGATCGTCACCGTTCCCAGGGTCGGCTACCGCCTGCCGCGCCAGGAGGATGGCAGGATGGCGCCCGTGGCGTCGCAGCCGCCTTCCGTTGCGGTTCTTCCCTTCGTCAATCTCGGCGGCGATGCCGACCAGGATTATTTTGCCGATGGTGTGGTGGCGGAGATCATCACCGCCCTTGCGCGCTTCCGCTCCTTTTCCGTTGTCTCGCGTCATTCCGCCTTCGTCTACAAAGGACGCAGTGTCGATGTGCGAGAGGTGGCCCGAGAACTGGGCGTGCGCTATGTGCTCGAAGGCAGCATCCGGCGGGAAGGGGCGCAGGTGCGTATCAATGTACAACTGGTCGACGGCGTGACCGCGACCAATCTCTGGGCCGATCATTTTGAAGACGGCATCAGCCACGTCTTCGCTTTCCAGGACCATATCACCGAACGCGTCGCCTCGATCGTCGAGCCGGCGATCGAGATCGCCGAAATCCAGAGGTCACGACGTGACCGGCCGAACAGTCCGGCAGTTTACGATCTCTATCTGCGCGCCCTTGCCGCGATCATCGACGAGTCGATCGAAAGCAATGCCGCCGCCTATGCCTTGCTGCAGGAGGCGCTCGCCATGGAGCCGGAAAATGCGATGCTGCTTTCGCATGCCGCCTGGGTACTCGAACATCGCATTACCATGGGCTGGCCGCGGCTCGGGACGGACGACAAGGCGGAATGCGTCAGTCTTGCCCGGCGCGGGCTTCAGCATTCGGCCGGCGATCCCCGCGTGATGGCCCATTGCGGCATGGCGTTGCTGCAGACAGGCAAGGATTATGAAGGCGGCATGGCTGTGCTGGAGGCGGCCGCTGCCGCCAATCCCAACGATCTTCTGGTCGCGGCTTGCTCCGGCATTGCGGCTTTGCACTGCGGCGATATCGAGCATGCGCTCGAGCGCCTGCATCGCGCCCTGAAATTGGGACCCCGCGATCCGGATGCGCGTTTTTCTCTGACGGGCATCGCCATGGCCGAAATCTTTCGCGGCAATTACGAGGAAGCACTTTCATTTGCGTCACGCTCGCTGGCGCTGAACGCCCATTTCGATCCGACTTACTGGATGCTGATCGCCGCACACGCGCATCTCGGCAATATGGAGCAGGCGCGGCAGTTCCTGCGCGCGCTCGAGAAAATGGCACCTGATGTGACGCTGGAAGGCATTCTGGCGGGTCAGCCGGCCAAGAATCCCCAGCGTTTTGCGCCGGTTCTGGAAGGGCTGGCGCGCGCCGGGATGCGGCCGCGGCCATAGGCTTTTGCAAGTTTTTGCAGTTTTTAGTCGGACTTTAAGGACCCAGCCCCGTTGCGTCAGCCACGCTGATCCCATCAATCGGGATGGAGGGTCGGCTGATGCTTTCCAGCATGCATATTCTGTCGCTCAAACAGGGCAAGCTTTATGGCGAGCGAATTCCGATAGAGACGCTACCGCAGGAGTTCAAGTTGCCACAGCGCCTTATTCTTCTGTTCTCGCTGATCGGTAGCTGGCGCGAGCGTACGAAAAAAGGCCCCACCGAAGCGGGGCCGGAAGTTGCCGAGCCGCAGCAGGCGGCTTCGGTTGCCTGATTATTCGATGACCTGCACCACACGGTGGGTGCGGGGTTCGACGATCACGCGTTGATTGTTGATGACCGTATAAGCATATTTCGGGTTGTCAGGGACCGGCGTTACGACGACGTCTGCCGGAAGCGGTTTGCCGACGACGATCGGTTCCTGGACGACCACGGAAGCAGTCGGGGCCGGCTGCTGCTGGACATAGGTCACGACCTCGCGCGGCGGCGGGTCGACAACGGCACCGGCGACACCGCCGGCCACGCCGCCAATGGCAGCACCCACGGGGCCGCCGACGATCGCGCCGGTGATGGCGCCACCGGCTGCACCGGTCACGGCGCCATCAGCGAGCGCATTGGTTGCAAGAGACGACAGCGCAAGAGCGCTGGAGACAAGTAGGACCTTGTACATTTTGCTTCTCCTTACTGGGGTTGCGTTTGGGTAACGACCGCGCCAATTCGAGGTTCCAGCAGGAGAGGGTCACGCTTTGGAAGGCTGATTCACATTGTGTGAGGTAGCCCAGGCATGGGTCGGGATGCCTTATTCCAGCCGCCGGCGGAAGAGCCAGGCGGCGGCGCTGAGCGTGACGGCGGCGATCAGCGCCAGCGGGATCGTCTGGTTCACCACCTCGCTCAAGGGGATATCCTTGAGGAAAACGCCTTTGACGATCACCAGGAAATAGCGCAGCGGATTGATGAGGGTTATCGGCTGCAGCCAGCTCGGCATGTTCTCGATCGGCGTGGCGAAGCCTGAGAGCAGCATGGCCGGAACCATGAACAGGAAGGCGCCGAGGATCGCCTGCTGCTGCGTCATCGACAGCGCCGAGATGAACAGGCCGAGGCCGGCCACCGAACCGAGATAGAAGATCGCGCTGCCATAAAGCAGGAAGAGCGAGCCGCGCAGCGGCACCTCAAAGAGGAAGACGGCAGCCAGGATATAGACGGTGATGTGGAAGAGGCCGATCATCATCGGCGGGATCAGCTTGCCGATCAGGATTTCGTGCATGCGCAGCGGCGAGACCATCAGCTGGTCGAAGGTGCCGAGCTCGCGTTCGCGAGCAATCGACAGCGCCGTGACGATAAGCCCGATCAGGAGCGCGATACTGGCGATCAGGTTCGGCACCATGAACCATTGGTAGGTGAGGTTCGGATTGAACCAGTTGCGCGGCACTGTCGAGACAATGTCGGTGCCGGCGCGTTTGCCGGCCGGCGTCTCGGCAGCAAGGCCGGCGCCGATCTGTGAGAGGTAGCCGGCGACGATCTGCGAGGCGTTGGAGCGGCGGCCGTCGAGCACCACCCGCAGGTCGGCCGGCGCTCCCGCCTCGATATTGCGCGAAAAATCCGGGCCGATCTCTATCGCCGCAATGGCTGTCTGGGTATCGATCGCCACCTGGATATCCGCCTGGCTTCCCGCCATCTCGATCTGGCGAAAGGTCGGCGAGCCATCGATGCGCTCGATCAGTTCCTGGCCCCAGTGACCACTGTCGCGGTTGAGGATCATGATATCGACATTGCGGACTTCGAGAGTTGCGGCATAGGAAAAGACGAGAAGCTGGACGATCGGCGGGCCGATCAGGATGGCGCGACCCTTGGGGTCGCGCAGCACGGCCAGCAGTTCCTTGACGATGAGGGCGTAAAGCCTTGTCCATCCCATCTCAGCCGATCCTCTTTCTGGTGCTGCGGGCGGCAAGCATGAACAAGATGGCGCCGATCGTCAGCATGACCGATATCGCCTTCACGAACATCGGCCAGATGTCGCCGGCGAGGAACACCGTCTGCAGGCTGGGGATCAGATAACGTGCCGGCACGATGAAGGTGATCCACTGGATCACGGTCGGCATGGAATTGATCTCGAAGAGGAAGCCCGACAGCAGGAAGGCCGGCAGAAAGGCTGTAATCAGCGCCAACTGCGAGGCGAGGAACTGGTTCTTCGTTACCGTCGAGATCAACAGGCCCTGGCCGAGCGCCGGGATCAGGAAGGCGGCCGAGAGTGTATAAAGGGCGGCGACGGAGCCGCGGAACGGCACGCCGAAGAGGATGACCGCAAGCAGCACGCAGAGCGTCATCGAGGTGAGGCCGAGCAGGAAATAGGGCAGGATCTTGCCGGCGAGCAGTTCGACTGCCGTCACCGGCGTCGCCATCATCGCCTCCATGGTGCCACGCTCCCATTCGCGGGCGACGACGAGCGAGGTCAGAAGCGTGCCAACCAGCGTCATGACGATGGCGATCGAGCCCGGCACGAGGAAATTGCGGCTGGTCAGTTCAGGATTGAACCAGAAGCGCTGCTCGACCGCGATGGCGGGACTATGCGAGGCGACGTCCGCCTGTCTCTGCCGCTCCCAGTTGGCGACGGCGCCCTGGGCATAATTTTGCACGAAATTCGCCGTGTTCGGATCGGAGCCGTCGACGATCACCTGGATATCGGGACGGTTGCCGGCGGTGTAGCGCGTGGTGAAATCGGCCGGGATAACGACGACGCCGCGCACCTTGCCGACCACGAGGTCTTCTTCGAACAGACGCCGGTCACGGCCCATCGCCACATCGAAATAGCGCGAGGCCTGGAAACTGGCCGACAGATCCTGCGTCAGCGGCGTCATCTCCTCGGTCACGAGGCCGATGCGGGTGCGGGTGGTATCGAGCGAGACGCCGTAGCCGAACAGAAAAAGCAGGATCAGCGGCAGCACGAAGGCAATGAGGATGCTGCTCGGATCGCGGATCGCCTGCAGGCTTTCCTTGTGCACCAGGGCTGAAAGACGCCGAAGCCGACCGGAGGAGACACTCATGCGGCATCCTCCACTTCCGATTGCTGTACGAGGGCGATGAAGGCATCCTCCATCGTCGGGTCCGGCTGCTCCTTGGTCGCGACCCGCGCCTTCAATTCATCGGGCGAGCCGAGCGCAATCGAGCGGCCGCGATAGATCAGTGAGATTCGGTCGCAATATTCGGCCTCGTCCATGAAATGGGTGGTGACGAGCACGGTGACGCCCTTCTCGACCAGCGCATTGATATGCGTCCAGAATTCACGCCGGGTGATCGGATCGACGCCGGAGGTCGGTTCGTCGAGGAAGAGGGCGCGCGGCTCGTGCATAACGGCGCAGGCAAGCGCCAGGCGCTGCTTCAGGCCGAGCGGCAGATCTTTGGCGGGTTCGCCGGCATGGCGACCGAAATCGAAAATGCCCGCCATCAGGTCGATGCGCTCGCGCCGGTGTTTTCCGCGAAGGCCATAGACGCCAGAGAAGAATTCGAGGTTCTGCATGACGGTGAGATCGCCGTAGAGCGAGAATTTCTGCGCCATGTAGCCGAGCTGGTTGCGGGCTTCGGCGGCATCACGGCGAAGATCGTAACCGGCAACGCGGCCTTCGCCGCCGGTCGGCTTCAGCAGGCCGCAGAGCATCTTGAAGGTGGTGGACTTGCCGGCGCCGTTCGGACCGAGCAGGCCGAAGATCTCGCCGCGGCGGATATCGAAGCTGATGTCATCGGCAGCGGTGAAATCACCGAAGCGCTTGGTCAGGCCCTTGGCCTCGATCACCGGCCGGTCGTTCTCAGCCTTCAGCGACTGCTGAGCCTCTGCGAGCCTGGAGCGGCCACCCGGACCGCCGCCCAGCATATCGATGAAGGCATCCTCGAAGCGCGGCGGTGCAGGGGCGAGTGTTGCGCCATCGCCGGCCTTGCCGATATCGGGCTTCTTGTCCTTCGCCGCGACCAGGCGGATCGCCTCGCCCTGGATCACGCCGTCGATGACGCCATCGGCCTGCAGGAGTTCGGCGAGCACCTGCCGGCGGCGGCCGGTGACATTGGATACCCTGAAGACCCGGTCCTTGACGCGCTCGGTCATCTCCATCGGTTTTCCCGAAAAGAGCAGCTTGCCCTGGTTCAAAAGCAGCACGTGATCACAGGCTTCCGCTTCGTCCAGATAGGCGGTCGACCAGAGCACGCCGATGCCTTCCTTCGTCAGGTTCTCGACCATCTTCCAGAGGTCGCGGCGCGAGATCGGATCGACGCCGACGCCCGGCTCGTCGAGCAGCAGCAGGCGCGGCTTCTTCAGAAGCGCACAGGCAAGGCCGAGCTTCTGCTTCATGCCGCCGGAGAGTTTCCCGGCCAGCCGGCCGGTGAACCGCTTGAGATCGGTGAAGGTGAGTAGTTCGTCGAAGGCGCTCGCGCGTTCGCTCTTCGGCAAGCCACGCAGATCGGCATAAAGATCGAGATTTTCCCGCACCGAGAGATCCTCATAGAGGCCGAAGCGCTGCGGCATGTAGCCGATCGCCGCCTGGATGCCGGCTGCATTCTTCCTGGTGTCGAAGCCGAGAACCTCCATCGTTCCCGTGTCGGGCAGCATCAGACCGGTCATCAGGCGGATCAGCGTCGTCTTGCCGGCGCCGTCAGGGCCGACGAGGCCGGTGATCGCGCCGCCGCCGATCGTGCCGGAGACGGTGTCGAGGGCGGCGGGTGCGTCGCCGAAGCGCTTGGTGACGCCGTCGATCCGGACGAGCGGCTTGTCGTCCGAACCTGTCAGCGAGCCGGTCTCGGCGGCAATCATTGTCCGCCTGCCGTCGGCCTGGGAAGGCGCACGGTGACCGGCATGCCCTGGCGCAGATCCGGGCCGGGCTTGTCGATGACGATCCGCAGGCGATAAACGAGGTCGGTGCGGAGTTCCGGCGTCTCCACCGATTTCGGAGTGAATTCGGCGACCGGCGAGATGAAGCCGATCGTGCCTTCGTAGGGCTTGTCGGGCGCCGTATCGGAGGCGACCGAAACCTTCATGCCGGGGTGGATGCGGCCGAGATCGGGCTCCGCAACATAGGTGCGCACCCAGACGGGCTCGGTCAGGGACAGCACGAAAACGGTATCCGCCGGCGAGACGATGGCGCCATTTTCCCGCACGCGGGAAAGGATGACGCCGTCGTTCGGGGCGCGCAGTTCGGCATCTTCCAGCGAGGTGCGGGCCGAGGCCAGGGTTGCCTCGGCGGCCTTCACCTGCGCGTCGGCGGCGGCGATATCCTCGACGCGTGACCCCTCCTGCAGCAGTTTCAGCGCCTCGTTGGCGGATTGGGAGCGGGCGGCGGCCATCGCCCGTGCAGCGGTCGCCTGGTCGAGGCTCGCCTCGGAAATCGTGCCCTGCGGGCGCAACTGGCGGGCGCGGTCATAGGCAAGGTTGGCATTCTGGAGATCGGCGAGGCTTTCGTCATAGGCGGCGCGCGCCTGGGCGATTTCGGTCGGCCGTGGGCCGGCCTTCAGCTTGTCGAGCGTCGCTCGAAGGGCTGCTGCATTGGCCTCTCCGGAGCGGACGGCGAATTGATAGGGGGCGGCGTCGAGTTTCGCCAGAACCGTTCCGCTCTTGACCACATCGCCCTCGTCGACGCGCAGTTCGGAGAGGCGTCCGCTGACGCGGAAGCCGAGCGAGACCTGGCGGATATCGACATTGCCGTAAAGGACGAATTCTCGGCGGGCCTCGGCTTGCCAGCCGAGCTTTTCGGGCAGGCCGTACCACCAGGCGGCGGCACTCGCCGCAAGGAGGAGGATGGCGAGAGGAAGGATGCGTTTCATGCGGCGCCTCCCTTCGGCGGGCCGAGGACATCAACCAGTTCGGCGGCGAGGCCGCGCAGGGTTTCCACCTGTTCCGGGCCGATGGTGTCCCATTCCATCTGAGCAAGCACGGCCGCGTGGGTGACGCGAAAGACCAGGATGCTGCCGAGAAGATTGAAGGTGCGCAGGCGCACATGTTCCGAGGCGGGGTCTTCGCGAAGGATCGCGCCGATCAGCCGCCGGCCCATCTCGATCATCGGCCGCATAATACCTTGGTAGACCTTCGCAAAAGCCTCGGTCGGCTCCATCTGCTCGCGGATCAGGAAGCGCGCCCACGATTCGGATTCCTTGCCGACGAAAAGCGTCACCATGGTCTGTAGAATTTCGGTGAGGAAGAGGCGGGCCTGAGCTTCGGCGAGGCGTTCGCCCGCGGCGTCGAGCGCCAGCAGATGCGTGCCGATGCGCGCCCTCATGTCGCCGACATGCGTGTCGATGCGGGCCATCAGATACTCGGCGGTGGCGATGTAGAGACCTTCCTTGCTGCCGAAATAGTAGGGGATTGCCTGCAGGTTCACGCCGGCGGCCTCTGTCAGCTGGCGTGTCGAAGCACCGTCGAAGCCGTACCGACCGAAGACGTCGAGAGCGGCGGAGAGCATCTTCTGCCGCGCGATATCGGCGCGGGCGGAGGCCGGTGGCTGTGCGTCATGTTCTTGGGTCATGACGGATTTATAACGCCGTTAGGTAATTAAGTCAATCGATTGATATATTTTTGGCCGAATTGGCGGTTTATGCCTTCACTGGTGCAAAGGTAGCAAGACAGGAACGTGGCATCGCTCGTGGCGGCTGCATGATCGGATTGGGATCGAAATGTGCCGTTCAGCGGTTCAACGTCGATCGGAACAGGTGATCTCGGCTGTTCTGGAAAACGATTCGAAAGAAAGCAAAGAGGCCCGTGGGGAACGGACCTCTCAGGGTTCTCGGAGTGGGAAGAGGAACCAAGCCTCGGGGTCGGCTGCTAACAGGGTAGCGCTGCAATATCGCTAATTTTCACGACGCTAATGTGTCTGGTACCAGCCGGCTGCGACCCAAAAGCCTGCCACTTTTTCGTGAAGCCTATGGCCATGTTTTGACACAAAACTGCCTTGCTCTTTCCGTATCGCCGGTTCGATGCGTATTCAGATTTATATCATTGCGCTCCTGCTCAGCGCCATCATGTGGTCGATCTCATTCGATGCGGCCCGGGAATCCTATCATGCCGCGCAAAGCGCGGGATTGATGCCGAACCTGCATATCAACAAGAAGCTGGATCGCATTCTGTAGACTGCGATGTAGCTCCCAGGTCCTTGCCGATTGCGTTCTCGGCCCGCGGCCGGGACCCTGTTTCTTTCTGCGTATCGAGCCCTGCCGGACAGAAAATCAAATTTCTTAAAATTTGACCGATCCGCTTAAAAGCGCTGAAAATACTGATGTGTAGAGTGATCTCATGAAAGCGACCGAAGCGTGGACAGACGCATCGATCGTTTGGAGCCGGGCTGAAAGCCCGCCGATCCGCAAACGGGGACCTCGACATGCGCAGAACTCTTGCCGCCATCGCCTTGACCGTGACCATCAGTGCCGCTGCCGGGCCGGCGTTCGCTATGGGCCCCGCCAGCCTTGCCCGCGACCTGATGTACACATCCGCCATCGGCCATTCGCCTGAGGTTCCCTTGACCACACGCGCCGGTTTCGTGCGCCCCGGCATTCCCCTCGTCCTGCGCAGCCCCGTGACGGTCGAGGGTGAGGGTTATCGGCTCAAGACCTATTCGCGGAGCCTGAGCGTTGTCGTCGACTATATGTTTTCGAAGGCGGTCGATGTCGTGAGCGCGGTGACATTTCTCCGCTGACGGGATCGACTGGAAACAGTTCAGCAATAATTAGGCGCCAAGTTCGCCGCGTACGTCGAGATACCAGTCGACGAAGGCCTTGACGCCGACATCCAGGGTCGTATCCGGCTTGTATCCCGTCAACGCGACGAGCAGATCGGGGGCGGCGAATGTGCGCGGCACATCACCCTTCTGCATCGCCAGCATCTTGCGGATAGCGGGACGGCCGAGCGCCTTTTCCACCGTTTCGACAAAATTCATCAGGCTGACCGGCTGGCCTCCGCCAATATTGACGACACGAAAGGGTGCCTGGCGCGAAAGCGTTTCGATGCCCGCGTCGTCGAGGCGGTTTTCTTCGCTCGGGGTGATTGCCGACAATCTGACGATCGCTTCAATGAGATCGTCGATATAGGTGAAGTCACGGCTCATATTGCCTTCGCCGTAGATCTCGATCGGCTGGTCTTCCAGCATGTTCTTGGCGAATTTGAACAGCGCCATGTCGGGCCGGCCCCATGGGCCATAAACGGTGAAGAAGCGAAAGGCCGTGGTCGGAATCTTGTGAAGATGGGCATAGCTGTGCGCCATCAGCTCCATCGATTTCTTCGTCGCGGCATAGATGGTCAGCGGCTCGTCGGCCCGATCGGTCTCGCGAAAGGGGACGGTCTCATTGGCGCCGTAGATCGATGACGTGGAAGCCAGCATCAGGTGACGGACGTCGACGCGCCGCGCGATTTCCATGATGTTCCACGAGCCTTCGACGTTCGAACGGAGATAGGCCTCGGGATTTTCCAGGCTGTAACGCACGCCGGCCTGCGCGGCGAGGTGGATCAGGATGTCGGGCTTGGCTGCCAGAACAGCCGATTCCAGCGCCGGCCGGTCCTCGAGCATTGATATGACGGGTTTGAACGCCGGAAACTGGGAGAGTGCCGCATGGCGCATCTCCTTGAGCTTGATGTTGTAATAGGGAGTGAGGCCATCGAAGCCGGTGACGTCATGCCCTTCCTGCAGCAGGCGCCTGGCCAGATGAAAACCGATAAAGCCGGCCGTACCGGTAATGAAGTAGCGCATTCCCACCTTTTCTCGGCTCCCTGCCGACGGCAAAGAGCCGATTCCGCATCAAAGTGCCCCCACTTACAAGATAAAAAGAGGCCGAGTCGATAGGTCTTTGAAAGAGACGGCAAGAGCTTCGTCTCGGCTGCCGTCGGCCCGCCCGCCGCTGTCTTGCCGGATGACGGCCGGCCGCCGATCTTTGCCCTGCCGGCAGCCATCCCTCCCGGGCATTATGCTGCATTGCAACATTGAGGCTTGCATGTTATGGCCGGCTGGTCGTCTGCAAGCAGGTCAGGATCGATGAGAAACATAATCTATTGGATTCTCTGCGCGTTTCTGACCGTTGCCATCGCGATCGTGTCGCTGCGCTATGTGACGAACTTTTGGCTGCTGTCCTTCGTCTACAGCTTTCAACTCCACCTCGGTGTCGTCTTCGTTGCCGCCAGCCTCGTCATTCTGGCCGTCAAAAGACAGATCTACGGCTTTATCCTTCTGCTTGTCTCGCTTCTTCTCATCGCTCACGGCGTCGTCATGCTGCGCGAGTTCTCGCAGGATGGCAGAGCAGCGGACACGCCGCCGCTTTTTCGTCTGATGTCGTTCAACATTGCGATCGACAACTGGAAAAACTCGACCGAAATTACCGATATGGTGATTGCGTCGAATGCCGATGTCGTCAATCTGCTCGAAGCCAAGCCGCTGACATTCCATCTGCAGCAATTGTTCAAGGCCTATCCCTATCATATCGGCTGCGACAGTGGGAAAGATACGTGCGATACGCTGGTGCTTTCCAAGCGCCCGTTCGTCAGCCGGCAGGTCGCAAGCATGGGCAGCCTCCGAAAAAACAGGCTGGTGATATCGAGCGTCGACTTCGGCGGCGAGACCATCAATCTGGTGTCGGCGCACCTGACCAAACCATATTTCGACGATTTCCAGATGGCCGAATTGGAAGATCTCGGCAAAGTGCTGGGTTCGATCGACGGTCCTCTGGTGTTGTCAGGCGACTTCAACTCCTCGGTGATCGCTCCCAGCATCCAAGGTTTTCTGCGTGAACAGAAGCTGAAAACGATCGTGCCGGAACCGGCAACATGGCCGGTTGCCGCCGGCGCGCTCGGGATCGCCATCGACCACATATTTGCCCGCGCGCCGCTTCATCTGCGATCGCTGAAACGTCTCGATGACAATCTCGGCTCGAACCATTCAGGCCTTATCGCCGAATTCGTTCTCGACAAGGATGGCGAAACTTCACCGGCAAAGTGAGCTTGCCGGGGGCAAGATGACCTTGCTGGGGGCAAGAGAGCTTGCCCGGGGCAAAGTCAAAATCTCGTTCTGCCGCCTTTTTTGTCGATCATCTGAAATTTCTCGCCGTCGGTCTTCACGCTGACGCAGTCGGTCGACTTGTTGGGAAACCGGACACACACTTGGCCGTTGGTGATCTTATAGCCATTGGCGTTGCCCTTGCGATATTCGTAACCGTTGCTGCTTTCTTTCAGCTCCGACGTGCCCGGCAGGTGGAGGCGAATTTCAGCCTCGCTTGCGGTTCGCATCTTTCCCGTTTCGGCAAACGCCATTCCGGGCAACATGACTGAAAGAAATCCGGCGAGGGCGGTCATGATACGCATCAGGGGGATATCTCCAGTCATGTCTTTCGGTGCGCCCATTCTACGAGAACTCCGAGAGCGAATTCAACAGCGAAGGTGGTCGCGCCGCAGGCCGACCAGCGGCTGCGACTGCAGCTTCACGTTCTTCCGAACTCATCGACGATACGGATGATGTCGTCTTCGCCGAGATAAGAGCCGGTCTGCACCTCGATGAGTTCGAGGACGATCTTGCCGGGATTGGCGAGACGATGAACTTCGCCGAGCGGAATATAGACGCTCTCGTTCTCGCGCAGCATCCGCACGGTCTCGCCGACCGTCACCTCGGCCGTTCCCTTGACGACGACCCAGTGTTCGGAGCGATGGTGGTGTTTTTGCAGCGATAGCTTCTTGCCCGGCGTGACGAAGATGCGCTTCACCTGGAAACGATCGCCGTTGAAGATGGAGGTATAGCCGCCCCAGGGACGGTAGGACGTCGGATGGGTTTCGGCGAATTTCGCCGTGGCGGACTTAGAGGCCAGCATCTTGACCAATTGTCCGACATTCTGGCTGTCTTTGAGCGGTCCGACATAGACGGCGTCTTCGCTGGCGATTACGGCGACATCGTCCATGCCCTGGACGGCAAGATGCACGCCATGGGTCATGACGAGCGAGTTGCGGGTATTGACGACGGTGGTGTTGGCGGCGGCGACGTTGCCGTTGTCGTCGCGTGCGCCTGATTTCCAGACGGCATCCCAGCTACCCATGTCCGACCATTTGAACGGTGAGGGGACGACAGCCGCCTTGGACGTTTTTTCCATGATCGCATAGTCTATGGAGATATCGGGGCTCTTGGCGAAATGGTCGGCGTCGAGGCGGGTGAAATCGAGGTCGCGGCTTGCTTTCGAAACGGCCTTGCTGGCCGCCTTCAGCACATCGGGCGCAAATTCCTGCAGTTCGGCGATGAGCTCCGCCACCGGGAACATGAAGATGCCTGAATTCCAGTAGAAGCCGCCGTCGGCGAGCATCCGTTCGGCCGTTTCCAATGCCGGCTTCTCCACGAAGCGGACGACCTTGTGCGCGCCGTTTTCGAGGGCATCGCCGATCTCGATATAGCCGTAACCCGTCGCTGGCTCCGTCGGGGTGATGCCGAAGGTTACGAGCTTGCCGTCGGCAGCGGCGTCGCGGGCGATGCGGATGCAATCGAAATAGCTCTTGTCGGCGAGGATCTCGTGATCCGAGGCGAGCATCTGGATGATGGTGTGCTTGCCAAAGAGGTCAGCGGCAAGCGTTGCGGCCGCGGCCACCGCTGCGGCTGTGTTGCGGGCGACCGGTTCGAGCAGGATCGCTGCGAGCGGGATGGCACGCTCGCGAGCCTGTTCGGCGACCAGGAAGCGGAATTCCTCATTGGTGACGACGATCGGGGCTTCATAGAGTTCGGGATCGGAAACGCGTTCGAGAGTTTCCTGAAACAACGTCTTGTCGCCGACGAACTGGATGAATTGTTTCGGTGCGGTGGCACGGGAAAGCGGCCAGAGCCGCGTGCCTTTGCCGCCGGCCATGATCACGGGAACGATTTTCTGCGTCATAGGCGGGTTCCTTGAGATAAACGGCTTGTTCGTCACATGTCACCGGGCGCCTGCCCAGTCTCTTATTCGATTGAGCCCTGTCTTCAGCAAGTCCAGGGCTGCAGCTTCGCTGCCGGCCTCCACGTAGCAGCGCATCTCAGGCGCATTGCCGGATGGGCGGAAGTGAATGATCCCGCCGTCTCCTAGCGTCACCCGAAGTCCGTCGATATCGGATTTTGCGGCCACCTCGCCGATCGGCTGCAGGAAAGCCCGGAGATTTTCTTCCGAGGCGCGCAGATGCTCCATCAGTGCCGCGCTCGTCTCCACCGGAAAATTCTCCAGCCGATCGGCAGCGGCAAAGGGCAGGTGATAGGAGGCGGCAATGGCTGAGAGCGGCTGCCTGCGGATAGCGGCGAGCGACAGGATTGCGAGCATCGGGACAAAACAATCACGCGTCGGCAGGGCGCGCACGGCTCTGCCGTTGATATCGAAAGGGGTTGCTGTCAGCAGCCCGCCATTGGCTTCAAAGCCCATGACATGATCTTCGCCGGCCGCTACGGCCTCTTCCATACCGGATATGACGAAGGGCGAGCCGACGCGGGTGCGCCTGACGGCGAAAGAGCCTGCGGCCTCGATGCCGGAATTTGACGTAACCGGCGTCACCACCGTCCCGGCGCGCAAGAAATTGGCTGCCACAAGGCCGAGAAGGTCGCCGCGCAAGGGGGTACCGGTTTCGTCAGCGACCAGCGGACGGTCTCCGTCGCCATCGGTCGAGACGATTGCATCGAACTTGTGCTCGGACACCCAGCGCTTCATCAGCGTGATCGTCTCGTCGGAAACAGCCTCGGTATCGACGGGGATGAAACTCTCCGAACGTCCGAGAGCGGTGATCTCAGCGCCGTAATGAGCGAGAACGTCAACCAGCAGATCGCGGGCGACAGTGCTGTGCTGGTAGACGCCGATCTTCATGCCGGACAGCGCGCCTTGCGGAAGCAGGGCGGCATTGCGTTCAAAAAAGAGCTGCCGGCAGATCGCTTCATGATCCTCCGTCTCGGCCGGCGCCTGCGTCACCGCTTCACCGGTTCGCTCGATCTCGGCCGCCGATGCGGTAATTGCCGTCTCGTCCGATTTGTCGATCTCGCCATCGGGACGATAGAACTTGATGCCGTTGCGGTCCGCCGGAATATGCGAGCCCGTAACCATCAGGCATGCGGCGTTGCTCTCGAGGCCATAGAGGGCAAGAGCGGGTGTGGGGACATTGCCGCAGTCGAATATCCGGAAGCCGAGCGCGGCGAGCGCATCTGCACAATTTCCCGAAATTTCGGGGCTTGAATCGCGAAAATCACGGCCGATCAGAATGACGTCGCCGGCCTGCGCCTTGCCGGTCTGCAACAGATATTTGCCGAACGCGGTGGCGTAGAGAGCAGAGGCGCGTCCCTTGAGATCGACTGAAAGTCCGCGAAGGCCGCTCGTGCCGAATTTCATAGGAAGACATGGCTCCGATTGCACGATCAAGTTTCTACTCAGGCCGCCTGCCGGCGTAAACACCAAAGCTCACATATAGTTAAACACGGAGGATGATGTTTCACGCAGGCTTTTGCAATCTTCTCTTGCTGAATTCTGAGGGCGTAGACCCATTGCTGATCCAGCAGGCATTGCAGCGTAGATCGATTTTGTTAGAACCGTGTGTCTGTTGTTTCGTCCTATGCGAAGGATTTTCCTAGATGAGCGATACATCCGTCAGTCTCGAGGAGAGTTGGAAGGCTGCGCTGGAGGGGGAGTTTTCAAGCCCCTACATGCAACAACTCAAATCTTTCCTCGTCGCGCAGAAGCAAGTCGGAAAGCGGATTTTCCCCAAGGGCAGCGAATATTTCCGCGCCCTCGATCTGACGCCGATCTCCAACGTCAAGGCCGTCATCCTCGGCCAGGACCCCTATCACGGGCTCGGGCAAGCCCATGGGCTGTGCTTCAGTGTCCGGCCGGGTGTGCGCATCCCGCCCTCCCTCGTCAATATCTACAAGGAGATGGAAACGGATCTCGGCATAGTGCCGGCACCTCACGGTTTTCTCGAGCATTGGGCAAGACAGGGCGTGCTCCTGCTGAACAGCGTGCTGACGGTCGAGGAAGGACAGGCGGCGGCTCATCAGGGCAAGGGATGGGAGCGCTTCACCGACGCCGTCATCCGCAAAGTCAATGATGAATGCGAATCCGTCGTCTTCATGCTCTGGGGTTCCTATGCCCAGCGCAAGGCCGCCTTCGTCGATACAACGCGGCATCTCGTGCTCCGGGCGCCGCATCCCTCGCCGCTTTCCGCCCATAACGGCTTTTTTGGCTGCGGGCATTTTTCGAAGGCGAACGCCTTCCTGCAGTCGCGCGGACGCGAACCGATCGACTGGCAATTGCCGGCCAATCCCCACGAAGCCTAGATGTGAACGTAAGCGAGCATTCGTTCACTAAAAGAAGACAATGCGTTTTGATCTAAGGGTCTGTTCCGCAGGAGCTGCAGCGCGCATCTTAGCCTCATCGAAAGCCCGCAACGGCGGGCATGAAAGGGGTCTCACATGCTCGATCAGATCAAAGGTCTGCACCACGTCACGTCGATGGCGCAGGACGCCCGCACCAACAACCAGTTTTTCACCAGTGCGCTCGGCCTGCGCCGGGTCAAGAAGACTGTCAATTTCGACGCGCCTGACGTTTATCACCTTTACTACGGTGACGAGATCGGCACGCCCGGCAGCGTGATGACCTATTTCCCGTTCCCGAAGATGGCGCAGGGCCGTCCCGGCACCGGGGAGGTCGGCACGACGGTGTTTTCCGTTCCGCAAGGCTCGCTCGGCTTCTGGAGCGATCGCTTGGCCGCGCTTGGTCTTGGCGGACTGAAGGCGGAGGAAAGTTTCGGTGAAAAGAGGCTGAACTTCTCCGGTCCCGATGGCGACGGCTTCGCGCTCGTCGAGGTCAGGGATGATGCGCGTCAGCCCTGGACACAGGGCGGCATCAGCGAGGACCATGCCATTCGCGGCTTCCACTCTGTCGCCATGCGGCTGAGGGACGAGGGCGCCACGGCCGAACTCCTGAAGTTCATGGGCTACGAGGTCTCTGAGGAAAGGGATGGCGTCAAGCGGCTGATCAAACCCTCCGGCAATGGCGCGCATCTCATCGATCTCGAAACCATGCCGAACATTGCCCGCGCGCTTCCCGGCGCCGGCTCCGTTCACCATGTCGCCTTCGCCGTCGAAAACCGCGAGAAGCAGCTCGAAGTGCGCAAGGCACTGATGGACACCGGCTACCAGGTCACGCCAGTGATCGACCGCGATTATTTCTGGGCGATCTATTTCCGCACGCCGGGCGGTGTGCTGTTCGAGGTCGCGACCAATGAGCCCGGCTTCGATCGCGACGAAGATACGGCCCATCTCGGCGAAGCCCTGAAGCTGCCGCAGCAGCACGCCCATCTTCGCGCGCTGCTCGAGCAGCATCTGCAGCCGCTCGAAGCGTAAGGAGAGGCGATATGACCGAAACCGGATATGTGCACCGGCTGTATGCCGGTGCACCGGATAAACCCATCCTGTTGGTGCTGCACGGCACCGGCGGTGACGAAAACCAGTTCTTCGACTTCGGCCGGCGCCTGCTGCCCGAGGCGACGATTCTCTCGCCGCGCGGAGATGTTTCCGAACATGGCGCGGCACGATTCTTTCGCCGCACCGGGGAGGGGGTCTACGATATGCCCGACCTCTTGCGAGCGACGGAAAAGATGGCCGCCTACGTCAAGGCGTTTGCCGACGAGCACCGGGCTTCCAAGATTCTCGGCCTGGGTTTTTCAAACGGCGCAAATATTCTTGCCAACGTGCTGGTCGAGAAGGGTATCTTCGATGCTGCGGTTTTGATGCACCCGCTCATTCCGTTTCGACCTGAAGCCCAGTCGACGCTTGCGGGAAAAAAGGTGCTGGTGACGGCAGGGCAGCGAGATCCGATCGCTCCCGTTCCCATGACCGAGGCGCTGTCCGACCATCTTAAGAGCCGAGGGGCTGATGTCAGGGTGGTCTGGCATCCCGGTGGCCACGAGATTGCGCCGCTTGAGATCAATGCGGTCCGCGATTTTCTCGGCGATTATTGAAGCGTACACCGCTAAAGCGCGTCGCAATCTTTCAGATTCGCTCCTGGCGCTTTAGGTCCTTGGTTTTACGCATGTCGTGGTCGCAAAACCGCTGCACACTTTTGGGCGACAAGCTTTAGCTGGCGGGAGACTGATTTGCGGGACCGACGATTGCCGGTCCCGCATCTTTGCTGGCACGATGATCCCATCGTCCGTTATCGATAAGACTTCAGGGGCGAGGAGGATATTTGCCCCTGATTGCCTTCATGTAAAAATTTCCCGGGGATTCCGCCATCGTCAACCCGACGACGACACCCTTGGGAACGCCTTCATATTCTCGTCTCTGACCGTTGGTCAGATAGACCCGTAGATGCCGGCTGTCTTCGTCGTAGGTGATTGCCTCGATAAGTTTCGAATCAACCGCAGTTTCCACTTTGCACCCCGCAATTTTGGATCTGAGATTCCCAATCAAGAATGTCATTCACGCTCGCAACGCACCATCTTTATGCTGCCCCGCGGGGGCGTCAAGCGCGATCTTCTTTAACGTTCATTTTTTCGTGTAGGCTCTCGTTATAGTTGATTAATACAGCTTTTTCGAAGGTTTCTCCTGTGGAAATCCGACAGCCGCGATTCTTCCATTCGGGAAATATTAACCGCAAAGATGACGCGAAACACCATATGCGCTCCGCTTAACGACGGATTAACCGTCATATATTAAAATATAGCGGAATATTAACCGTAGCGCTCTCCCAGATATGAACAATTACAGATTGCTGTTTCTCGCGACAGTAGTGTTACTATCACTGGCGAGTTGCTTGAGTGGGCGTGGCCACGTGCCTCCGACAACCGATCTGCCTGCAAAATTTCGAGAAAGCGCCATCGAAGAGGTCGAGAATGCATTGTCGTCCGTTCACCGCGACACGCAAACCGGTCAGGCGCTACGCGCTCAGGCGAAGACTACGCAGGATTCCCTTGCGCTTTCAATCGGCAGCTACAAGGATGGACAATCATCCTTCACTGAGCCTCATGCCGTTGCAGCGATGGACAAGAGATGGATTATTTCCGACAGCCCGTCATCCGGTCGGGTCTCATAAATGGGTTACATGTTTAACTATCTAGGGCCGTGGCGACAACAGATACCGATACTGGCTGGCCACCGTAAAAGACGCGCTCGGCTGACGTTTGCCGAAGGCGAATTCGCTGCGGTCTACGCGATGAGCGATGTTCACGGATGTTACAATGAGCTTGTCGAGGCGCATCGCCGCATCGAGGCGGACGCCGCCCGCATTCCGGGACCGAAACTCATCGTCATGCTCGGCGACTATGTCGATCGCGGGCCTGATTCGAGTGCTGTGCTGGAGTTCCTGAGCAAGAGCCCCCCGCCGGGATTTCAGCGGTTCGTCCTGTGCGGCAATCACGATTCGGAACTGGTGCAGCTCTATCGCAAACCGGCGCGCATTCTCGAATGGCTCGGCTTTGCCGGAACGGAGACGTTGCACTCATACGGTATCGATATCGAGCATCTGCTGCAGTCGGCGGCCGGAAGCGAAACGATTGCCCGCGTCATTCACAACATGATTCCCGAACGGCATATCGAATTCCTGGAATCGCTGCCGATCATGCTGCGGATGGGAAGGGTCCTCTTTGTCCATGCGGGCATCAAGCCGGGCATCGACCTCAAGAAGCAAAAGGACAGCGACCTCATGTGGATCCGTCAGCCCTTCCTGGACGAAGGGCCGCAGCTTCCCGTCCTCGTGATTCACGGCCATACCCCGGCGCGGACTCCGACCTTCGGTCCGCAACGCATCGGCATCGACACTGCAGTTTCGGCGACGGGTCGGCTGACCGTGTTGACGATAAAAGGGACGCGGGTCGGGATCCTCTAGCGCATCATGCTTTCCGAAAATCGAAATCGATTTTCGGAAAGCATGATGCGCAGGTTCAACGTGTTAGAGCGTCCTTTGTGCGTCCGAAAAGGACGTACGGCGCTCTAAATCGACGAGCCTGGTGTCGGCCGAAAACCACTTACACTGTTTCGACATCACGCTCTAAAAGCAAACGCCGCGGGCTATGCTCCGCGGCGTCAGGACGATCAGATGTTCATCTATTTCAGGAGTGGGTCACGTCCTGGTAGAGATTGGTGCCGATACCGGTATAGGTGAAGCCGTATTTGCGGACCTCGTCGCTGCGGTAGATGTTGCGCAGATCGACCAGGATCGGAGCGTGCATCGACTGCTTCAGGCGATTGAAATCGAGCGCGCGGAACTGGTTCCATTCGGTGACGATGACAAGCGCATCCGCGCCGGTCGCCGCTTCGTAGGGGCCACTCGCATATTCGATGTTCTCGATCACCTTGCGGGCATTCTCCATGCCCTCAGGATCGTAGCCGACCACCTGGGCCCCGGCATCCTGCAGGGTCTGGATGATGGCGATCGCCGGGCTGTCGCGCATGTCGTCGGTGTTCGGCTTGAAGGTCAGGCCGAGAATCGCGACCTTCTTGCCGCGAATGTCTCCGCCGACGGCCGAGATGACTTTGCGTCCCATCGCCCGCTTGCGGTTGTCGTTGATCGAGATCGTCGTCTCGATCAGCCGGACCGGCGCGTCGTAATCCTGCGCCGTCTTGGCAAGGGCAAGCGTATCCTTGGGGAAGCAGGAGCCACCGTAACCCGGGCCGGCATGCAGGAACTTGGCGCCGATACGGCCATCGAGACCGATGCCGCGCGAGACGTCCTGGACGTTTGCGTCGACCCGTTCGCAGAGATCGGCGATCTCGTTGATGAAGGTGATCTTCATCGCGAGAAATGCATTGGCTGCATATTTGATCAGTTCCGAGGTGCGGCGGGTGGTGAAGACCAGGGGGGCCTGATTGAGATAAAGCGGACGATAGACCTCAGTCATGGTTTCACGCGCCCGATCGTCGTTCAGCCCGACGACAATGCGGTCAGGGCGCTTGAAATCTTCGATCGCCGCGCCTTCGCGCAGGAATTCGGGATTGGAAACCACGGCGACATCCGCCGCAGGGTTGGTTTCGCGCATGATGCGTTCGACTTCGTCTCCCGTGCCGACCGGAACCGTCGATTTGGTGACGATAACGGTGAAGCCTTCCACGTAGGTGGCAATCTCGCGCGCTGCGGCGTAGACATAGGAGAGATCCGCGTGGCCATCGCCGCGCCGGGACGGCGTGCCGACTGCGATGAACACGACATCGGCGCTGCGGACGCTTTCGCCGACATCCGTCGAAAACGACAGCCGGCCGGTGCTGGTATTTTCGGCGACCAGTTGCTCCAGACCCGGTTCGTAGATCGGAATGCGCCCTTCGCGAAGGGCTTCGATCTTGCTCAGATCCTTGTCGACGCAGATGACGTCGTGGCCGAAATCCGCAAAGCAAACGCCTGAAACGAGGCCGACATAGCCTGATCCAATCATCGTGATGCGCATAATTCCCTCAAATCATTAGAGTAGAACGTCATGCTGCGTCGCAGCATGAGTTCGTCTTAGTTAATCTGGACGAAAAGACAATACCGAAGATCGCCTTGGTACCCACATCGGACATCGAACTCCGGGCATCGCAGCTTGCTGCCGGCTACCCCGTCGACAGCCAAAACATAGGTTTATGTGGAAGATATGACAAGTCGAGCCGCTCGTCAGAGAGGCTCGACTTCAATCCGGAAACAGGATCAATCGGTCTGTCTCGTTGCTCGGCTGCTACAGCCGGTACCAGACGTAGGGGTCTGTTCCCGATTGAATCTTGTCCCAGCGCAGGTCGGTCTCGCGCCAGTTCTTGATGGTGCTTTTCCTGTTGTCGAGGACGAGATCGCCCTTGTCGGTTCTGACGACGAGGACCGCATGTCCTTCACCGGAGGGCGTATATGCGGTCGCGATCCGCAACGCGCGCGACGACCAGCCCATCGCTATCAGGCGGCTGCGTTTGGTCAATGCGAAATCTTCGCAGTCGCCGCTGCGCACATTCACTTTCCAGACGTCGCCATTCAGTTCACTGCGGGAGTCGTTCCGGCCGATCATCGTACGATTGACGGCGGTGTTGACATCCTTCAGTTGCAGCATTTGCTCGTCCGTCAGCGCAATGACTGCCACGCCATTGTTGTCGCGGCATTCGGCCGGGTTCTGGGCGCAGAACAGCACCTGGGCAAAAGGCGGAATGATCTTGTCTTTTTCCGAGATATAGCTGACCGACGAACTATCGGTCAGACCGCGGGCAAATCCTGCGGGACCGGCGGCAAATGCCGAGCATGCATTGCCGGCTGTAAAGGCCAGTGCGAGAAGTGTAACGACTGTTTTCTTCATCTCTTAAATCCCCGTTACGGGCAACCGATTGAGATCAGGCTTGCCTTTTGTCTCAGTCAATGGCATGGCGATTTAGTGATCTGCCAAGTATTGGCTGCAGAACGTCTGTCCCGTTCCTGCTGCTTGAAGGAGCATAGCCGGGGCTTGTCTCGATTGGTTTAAACCTTTCGCGACAATTTTAAACGATATGGATTTCTGTCAGACCTTAACATTCAAGCGCTTGATCTGCAACTTAAATTAGCATGAATAAATGATCGCAGCGGTTGCCTCATGGCTTTTGATCGCGTTTGCTTTGGTAAATAAACTCTGATGCTGTCCACTCTGATCAACAGGCCGGTCTTGCGAGAGGTTCTTCTCTCCGCCTTTATTAGCCTGGTTATACTGACACTCATTCCGTTCGGCAGCGTCACGCCCTTTCCCTTCGCCTTCGCCGCGATCGCAATGTTTGCGCTTGCCATCATTTCGGCACTGCTGTTCGGCGAGCCGCGACAAAGCCGATGGGTTTTCAGTGTCGCTTTGCTTTTGCTTGTCGTGCTGACGGGGTGGACCTTCGTCCAGACCATCGAGCTGCCTTCCGATTGGCTGGCAAACCCTGCCTGGAATGCTGCCCGGGACCTGGCAGGTGTCCAGTATGCGGCGATCTCGGTCGAACCGGCCGATACGCTCGCGTCGACCCTCTGGGTCGCGCTGCCTTTCGTCACGTTCCTGACCGGGCTTCTGTTATGCGATACAGATCAGCGCGCGCGGAAAGTGCTCGCCGGCCTCGGGCTTTCGGCAGGCATCATCGCTGTTTTCGGTCTGCTGCAGTTTTCGCTGTTTCCCAACGTCCTGATCGTCGTGGACAAACACGCCTATCTCGACAGCCTGACCGCCGTCTTCGTCAACCGCAATACCGCTGCGACCTTCCTCGGGCTTGGAACGCTGCTCATGCTGACCCTGGTCCGGGACATTGTCCGTACCTATTCGAACTATCCGCCCGGCGAACCGGGCCGAAACGCGCTTCTCTTGAGATTGTGGATCTACATCCTGCTCTTATGCGCATGCTTCACCGCGCTGATGCTGAGCCGCTCACGCGCCGGGATATTTGCCACCTTTGTTGCCGCCCTCATCTATTTTCCATGGCTTGTTCTCAATTGGCGCGGATCGAGGCGTCATCTGAAACCGGCGCCAAAATGGCGTTCGACGCTGAAATTCCTTTCGGCGATTGTTTTCGTCGTGGTGCTCTTGGCGATGTTTGCAGGCCAGGCGATTTTGCGTGCGCAAGAGCGGCGGCTCGAGGATGATGATCGGTTCTGTATCCTGCCGGGCATATTGCGTGCCGTTTCGGACCATTGGTTGACGGGGACGGGGCTTGGAACCTTCCGGACCGTGTTTTCCGCCTACCGCGATCCGGCCTGCGGGATTTTCGGCATCTTCGACCGCGCACACAATTTCTATCTGGAAGGATTTCTGGGCCTCGGAATATTGTTCCCGATAGCGGCGATCCTTGCCTTCTCGGTCCTTGCCAAAGTTTTCTGGCGCGGGTTCGCCCAAAGGCGGCGCCTCAGGCATTTTGTTCTTCTTGGCCTGGCGGGGACGGTTTTGGTCGCCCTTCATGCAGCGGTCGATTTCTCGCTGCAGATACCGGGTTTCGCCGTGTTTTATTCGGCCTTTCTCAGTGCGGTTGTCGCGATAAGTCTCGGGCGCAACAATGGAGAGGCGGACATGGCATATGAGCGGCCGTTAACCACTTAAAGTTTAAATGGATGGATTTTAATAAGATTTTCGGAAAAGATCGATTGTGCAGGTGCGAACGGTTGACTCTGAAACCCAAGAAATTTTATAGCGGGGGCAGCCTTCGGATTGTTGCGACGCCAGAAAAGTCGGACCGAAGTCGTTTTTCGCTTCCTAAGGGGCTCGGCGTTGCCAGCCTGCCACAGTTAGGGGAATGTTAATCGGCTTTCAGTGTTATTGATCGGGGATCGTCTTGTATTTTGTCAGATTGCGGGGCAGTAGCTTCAGGGGCGTCAACACAGGTTATTCTATGGGTTGTTCTCGTATCGGTAGTACACGCGTCGCCATTGTTGTAGCGCTAACGACTATATTGGCAAGCTGCACCTCGTTGCCAAGATCCGGTCCTGATCACAAAGATGTTGATCGGGATGCGGCAGTGAAAGTGACAACGAAGGAGCGTCGCGTCGGTATCGACTACGCCCTGATTGATCTCAGCAAGAACGTTCTCCCGTATTTTACTTCTCCCCAGCCAACTTCCTTCAAGGGCTTTGGCGGCGGTCGAGGCGGGGCGCCCGAAATTCCGCTTGGGTACGGTGACGTCGTTGAGGTCGCCATCTTCGAAGCTCAGTCCGGCGGTCTGTTCATTCCGTCCGATGCCGGCAGCCGACCCGGCAATTACATCTCTCTGCCGAGCCAGACTATCGATAGAAACGGAACGATCACAATTCCCTATGCGGGCAGGGTTCCGGCTGCCGGCCGCCTCAAGGAGACCGTGGAGCAGGATGTCGAGGATCGCCTGGCGAGCCGCGCGATCGAGCCGCAGGTGGTCATTACGACGACGACGAGCCGCTCCAGCCAGGTGGCTGTGCTCGGTGATGTCAACAATCCCCAGCGCATCGAGATCAGCCCGGCCGGTGAGCGCGTTCTCGATGTCATTTCCGCCGCAGGCGGTTTGACGACCAACAATATCGAAACGAATGTGACGCTGCAGCGCCGCGGCAAGATCGCGACCGTCGCCTACAACACGCTCTTGAAGAACCCGGCGGAAAACATCTACGTCGCACCGGATGATACGATCTCGATCGATCATGAGCGTCGCACATTCCTTGCGCTGGGTGCCGCAGGTACCAGCGGGCGCTTCGATTTCGAAGAATCCGACCTGACCCTTGGCGAGGCTATCGCGAAGGCGGGCGGCCTGCGTGACGACCGCGCGGATCCGGCCCAGGTCATGCTTTATCGCCTTGTCCCCAAGAAAACGGTTCAGGCGATGCATGTGGACACGACGAGATTTGCGGGTGAAACGGTTCCGGTGATTGTTCGAGCCAACCTTCGTGATCCGGCCACCTTATTTGCTGCTCAGCAATTCAAGATGGAAGACAAGGATATTATCTATATTTCCAATTCGGCCTCTGTTGAACTGGTCAAGTTCCTTGACATCGTAAACTCGGTATCGTCCACTGTTTCCGGAGTGGCCGACGATGCGAATGATACCCGTAACGCCGTACAAGATCTTGGAAATTGATTGAAATAGGCGGGCCGGCATCGATCACCAATGATCAATGCCGGCGGCCTATATAGCGATTTGATGAAGGACGATGGTTTTGGCAAGGTCAGGTGTTTATCGTAAGCTTGCGTATAGCGGAATTGTCGTCACCACGGTTGTCGGCATGAACTCAAGCGCTTTTGCGGCAGCTTGCGTGCGGCTTTCAAATCTGAGTTCCGTCGATATCAGTGGATTTACAGCCAACCCCGCCGCTCTCCTTGAAATGTCCGATCCGCTGGTTCTGTCGTCGCACGTCCGCGCGCTGGTAGGGAGCAGCAATGACGCGCTGTCGCCGGTGATTGAGCAGGCCAAGAAGGCCGATGCCGCACAGATGGCTGCTATCGGTGCCGGTCTTGGGAGGGCCGCAAACAGCTGCCAGGTAACGGATCCGCAATTCAAGCTGGCCATCGAAAAGGCCGTCGCCGAGGCGGCGAGCGCTGATCCAAATCTTGCGCCGCTCCTTGCCGCTTTTGCGAAGGTTCTCGCCGAAGGTGGAACCGCGGCGCTCGGCCCGGGTGGAAGTGCGGCAGCCGCCGCATCTGGCATCGGCAACAATGGGTCGATCGGCCGGACGGGGCCGGGTGCCGATGATGGCACGCCCTTCGAGGGTGCCGCGACGACTGCCGGTACGCTGCAGGTTTCGAATGCCGGCTCGGACTCGGATTCGAGTTCAACGACAACGACTACGACCGCGACTATAATCGTTAGCACAGGCTCGGGAGGGCAGTCGTCTACCGATACGACGCAGTCGACGAGTCAGAGTGTGCCGGTCATACAATAGCTGGAATTGCCCTTAGATCTTAGCGCTTGACGCCTTTGTTGGAGATCGAAATTGCTATCGCCAGATAAACTTACGCCACGTATCGACCCCTCCCGCGATACCGGAAACGAAGCTGACTTCATCGATTTCGATAAGCTCATCGCAATTGCCCGCCGACAGTGGCGGATGGTTGCGGCGTGTGGTTTCGCCTTCGCCATTCTCGGCATTGTCTATGTGCTGACCTCGGTGCCGGTCTACACTGCCGATACAAGCGTGCTGATCGACCGCAGCGACAACCAGGTGATCAACCAGCTGGCCGCTTTCGGTCAGATGGACGATGACGAAGGGACTGTCCTCAGTCAGGTCGAGTTGTTGAAGTCCGACACGATCGCCTATGCCGTCGTCGACAAACTGAAACTCGTCGACAATCCGGTGTTCATGGCGCCGAAAAGCTCGCTTTTTTCCGTCTCGACGCTGAAATCCTTTGTGAATTTCCGGTCATGGTTTGCCGATGACGCAGTCGTCGCACCCGATCCGGAAATGAAGCGGCGAAGCGCTGCGGAGACCGTCGCAGGCAATATCGATGTCGAACGCGTGGGCAAATCCTATGTGCTCGATGTCAGCTATACCTCGCAGTCGCCGGATCTGGCGCGTGATATCGCGGCTGCCATCGCCGACGTCTATCTGGTCGACAAGCTCAATTCGAAATATGAGGCGACACGCCGGGCCGGCGAGTGGCTGCAGGAGCGTATCGAAGAGCTGCGTCAGCAAGCGCTGGACACCGACCTTGCGGTTCAGAAATTCCGCAGCGAGCATGGGCTTGTCGAGGCCGGCTCCGGTACACTGATCAGCGAGCAGCAGCTTTCCGAGATCAACACTCAATTGATCAATGCACAGGCCGAGACGGCAAAGGCCGAGGCGAAATATGCCCGCGTCAAGTCGATCATCGATGCCAAGCAGACCGATGCGATCGTCACGGATGTGCTCGACAGCTCGATTTCGAACGACCTGCGCAAGAAATATCTGGAGGCTTCCAAGCTCGAGACCGAAATTGAAGCGCGGCTCGGTCCCGATCACGTCCAGGCTGTTCGGCTTCGTGCGGAAATGGAAGAATATAAACGGCTCATGTTCGATGAGTTGAACCGCATCGCCGAGAGCTACCAAAGCGAACTGCAGGTCGCGAAATCGCGCGAAAATTCCTTGCGCGACAGTGTGACACAGGCGACGGGCATTGCCGCAAGCGCCGGCGAAACGCAGGTGCAGCTTCGCGAACTCGAGCGTACGCGCGATACCTACAAGAACCTCTACCAGAGCTTCCTGACGCGTTACCAGGAAGCCATTCAGCAGCAGAGCTTTCCGATCACCGCCGCACGCATCATCACGACGGCGGAGACCCCGACGAAGCCGAGTGCTCCGAAGCGCGCCTTGGTCGTCGCTTTTGCGATGTTCCTGGGATGCGCAGTCGGAAGCGGCATAGGCGCTTTCCGTGAATTCCGGGATCGGTTCTTCCGCACCGGCGATGATGTCCGCGAGGTCCTCGACGTCGAGTCTCTCGGCGTCATGCCGCTGGTTGAAAATAACGTCGAGGATCCGACGCTCGTTGATCCCAGCAATCCACGCAGCATCGCCAGGGGCGGGAAGACCACGACCTATGTCGAGGAGCATCCACTTTCGGCATTTGCCGAGACGCTTCGAAGCGCCAAGATTGCCATCGACCTCAGTGCAGCCGATCAACGCTGCAAGGTCATCGGCGTCGTGTCGAGCCTGCCCGGCGAGGGTAAGTCGACGACATCCATCAATTTTGCCAAGCTTCTGGCAATGCAGGGTGCGCGTTGCCTGCTTATCGATGGCGACATGCGCAATCCTGGTGCCACCCGCGCGATCGGCCGCCATGCCGAGGCCGGCTTGCTCGAGGCGATCGTCGACGGTCGTCCGCTCAAGGATCTGATCCTTCTCGATCCGAAAACTAAGCTTGCATTTTTGCCGACGGTGGCACGGTATCGTGTTCCTCACTCGTCGGAACTGCTTGCGTCACGCGGCATGGATCAGCTTCTTGAAATGGCGCGTCAAAGCTTCGATTATATTATCATTGACCTTCCACCCCTCGCGCCGGTTGTGGATGCGCGCGCAATCAATTCGAAGCTCGATGCGGTGGTTTTCGTTATCGAGTGGGGCAAGACGTCGCGTAAAGTTGTGCAGTCGACCCTGCTGTCCGAGCCGGAACTCTACGCGAAATGCGTCGGCACCATATTGACCAAGGTCGACCCGTCGCAGATGAAACTTTACCGGACATTCGGTTCGAGCGAATATTATTATAAGCGTTATTCGCGATACTATACCGAAAGCTGATGCTCCGCAGTCAGTTCGTTTCGGTCAGCAGGATCGCTTTCATCATCGTCACCGTCGTCTTCGTGATGCTGGCCGGTCGGGAGCTCTACGCTTCGATCAGAACGGCCAGCATCTCGATCGTCGCCGAACGGATCGAGCGCGGTGACACCGTAAGTGACGATGTCGTGACCAGATATGCGTCACGCAGTGCCGAGGTGGTTGACGAGCATTACTGCCGATCCGACATTGTGGCTGCTGGCGTGACCCTTGTTCTGGCGCAACTTGACCGCCAGAACGTTAATGTCAACTACGACGCCTGGGCCGCTGCGGTGTCGAGTGCGGACCGATACCTACGGTATGCGCTTTCGTGCATGCCGACGAACAGCAATTTTTGGCTTCGTCTTGCGGCCGTGCAGTCGATCATCGCCGAAGAGCCGCTTTCGCTTGCGGGAATGATGAAGCGTTCGGTCGCTCTCGCGCCTTACGACGAGTCGATGATTCTAACCCGGTTCTATTTCTGGAACGATTTTACCGATGCGACGCTTGTGGCGGCAAAGAGTGCCCTCGATAGCGATCTTATGACGATGCTGAAACGGGGCGATCGCTGCCGGGTCAACGCCACCATAAAAGAGATCAGCCCGCAACTTCGCCCCGTCTTCGACCGAACCTGGGCAGCCGTCGGGGACGGCGCAACAGCGCGATTTGGGCAACGCTGCAGCAAGTAATCATCCGCAATTTTCTGAGGACACTTCCAGACCCAAGATGGCCGTGAACCAAGTCTTATGAGCAGCAACGCCCGCCGTTTACGCGGCGGGCGTTGCTCATCGATTGGTTATTGACGATCAGACGGGGGTGCCCGAAACAAAATCCGTGCCGGTGATATTGAGCGTCAGAACGCCGACATCCGTGTGACCTTGGCCGTCCGAGATCTTGTAGTACTGGATGGTTTCCGTGACGTGATCGCCCGGGGCGATATCTGCTGCCAGGTCATAGGTGAATGAGCCATCCGACTTGACATGGAACGTGCCATAGGAGCCGGCGACGTCGGTCGTTGCGCTTGGATTGCCGTTTACGTTCGTCGTGCCGAACTGACGGAGGAAGAGATGACCATTGTCGCCGGGAATGTCGTTGTCCAGAGCGTTGCCAGCGATGGCGCTGCCTTCGTTGAAGCTGTAGTGGTCGTCGACAGCGATCGGCTTCACCTGGGTTACGCCCTGAATGTTCAGGGTGAACAGGCCGACGTCGGTATGACCAGCGCCGTCGGAAATCTTGTAGGAGACTTTTTCCTGAAGCAACTCACCATTGGTGAAGTTGACCTTGGCAGCGTCGCTCAGAACATAGGTGTAGCTGCCGTCCGGCTTGACGAAGAAGGTGCCGTAGTCGCCCTGAATTTCGGTGACCTGGCTGTTGCCTTGCTTGGCGCCAACGGCCTGCTGATCGAAGGCACGCAGGAACAGGTGGCCGTTGTCGGATGAATCGTTAGAAAGCAGATTTCCCGAGATGACGTCGGTTTCCAGAAATGTTGCACTATCGTCGGTTGCGTGAATAGCCATTGATTTCTCTCCTTGAATTATTCTTCGCCGGCCGTCCCTGACCTTTGGCGAGCCGCCCGATTAAGGATTTCCTAATGCGGAGAGTCAAGAACATAATTAACAGAATGTGAGAGTTTCCGAGAGGGGTGAGCAATAATGACACACTTTAAATGTGCATAAGACGATGAAAGGCCTCAGAAATATTACGTTAATAATAAGTGAGAGCATAGGATAATAGTCTCATTTCCATATTTCTTCCTGATGCAAGAATCTTTATTGGGGAGCAACTTATCGGAGCGCGATATGATTCTTGGTATGAATGTCATATTTCGTCTAACCAGATTGAGCTATTGTTTAATTCTCAGTTTTTCGTTGTTTGTGCCATTATTGCAACTGCGCAGTGCGTCGGGTTATGTGCTGTCACTTCCCCGTCATATCCGTTTATCACGAGAGATCAGGTATCGGCAGAAATTCCATTCTGCCAGCGCTTCGTAAGTTGGAAAGTAAACTTGGTTCACTCAGATGCCTGAGTAACCGAGGTGCGCTATACGGTACAAATTTTCTGCAATGCGAAATATGTATCGCGTGAAAATGTCTATTCTTCAGAGATCAAGAATTATTGCGGAATGTCCGGCATTTTAGTGTTTCATTTTAGCCGACGGAGAGAGGTCCCCGCTTAAAAGATTTCCATCAGCGCCGGGAGATCGCAACATGACCGTCTATTACGTGAATTCAGCAACAGGGTCCGACCACAATAACGGAACCAGCGAGAGTTCAGCTTTTGCGACGTTGTCTGCCGTCGAATCCTTGAGGTTGAACCCCGGCGACAGCGTGCTGCTTGCTGCCGGAAGCGTATTTAATGAACAGTTCGACCTGAAATATTCAGGCAGCATTGCCGCTCCGATCACGATCGGCAGCTACGGTATCGGCGATGCGCCGGTCATTCACAGCAGCAATGATGGCATCCACGGTTCCAAGGCTTCGAATATCGTCATCGAGAATATCAAGATCGCCGATACCGGCGCCAATGCGATATATGCAGGGAATGTGTCGAACTGGACGGTGCGCAACGTCGAGGTGACCAATACGGGCCTTGCTGGAAAGCCCGGCTCGATCAGCTTCCAAAGCAGCCAAAACATCACGATTGAGAACAGCACCCTGACCGGCGTACATGCCGATGGCATTTGGATGGACAAGGTCAACGGTGTCACCCTGATCAACAATACCGTCACCAACAGCCAGGGTGCAGCAGCAGACGCCATCCAACTCAACAACAGCAGCAATATCCTGGTCAAGGACAATCATCTGGAGCAGACGGAGACCAACAGCGCCAAGGGTGTCCTCGTGCTGGTTCGGGCTGTAAATGCCGTGGTCGAGGGCAACACGCTGGTCGGCGGCGGCTTTGGGTTGAGTGCTCAGGCAGGCACGAACATCGCCATCCATGACAATGATATCTCGGGATACGGCGGTTATAGCTGGTCCTACGGCATCGGCCTTGGCGATCAGGGTGACGCCAAGAACTATGATATCAGCGGAAATTATGTACATGGCGGCGTGTATGGCGTCCTCGTCAGCGCCGCTGGCAATCCCAGCTATATCCGTGAGAACATCGATATCCATGACAATGTCTTTGACGACCTGTCTTCGTCAGCGCTGAAGGTTGACAGGCCTGCATCAGGGTCCTTCTATGACAATATCATCGACAGCTTGGTCTCGACGTTGACGATGCCGGCAGCAATTGCTGCTCAGAACACGTTCTCGATCGGCGAAAACAAAACGCTCGAACAAGCGCAGGCCGAGCTCGACAGCGCCGCTGGCAGCACAAGCAGCAATACGTCATCGAACAATGAGCAGACGCCCGCAGCGCCCGTCGTCGAGCAGCATGTGGAAGTGCCGGCGCAGCCGCAGACAAGCACCCCGCCGGCTACGACCGAAACGCCTACCGCGACGGTGGCTGCGGCCGTCGTTCCGAAGATTGTCGCGGTCCATGACAGCCTGAAGATCTCGGCCGATACCGGCAGCGCCTATCACGGCAATCTCCTTGAGAACGACAGTGCCGTCAACGGGATCGTGCTGCTGCGGCGCTTCGGTGACAGCGCGGTGGACAAGCATGGCCTGACGCTGACCGGGAAATACGGAGTCATCCATGTCGACAGCGATGGCGACTTCACCTATACGGTCGATGCCGCTAAACTCGCCAGCCTTAGCGGAAAAGTCAGCGAATCCTTCCAGTACAAGATTTCCGATGGTGCTTCCCACATCGATACGGACTCGTTGAGCATCGCGATCAACGTGGATGCGTTCCATAGCAGCCAGGTCTCGCACCTGCTGATCTGAACCTGACCCATGCCTGGAAAATGCCGGTCACCTTCCGGCCGGCCGAATTTCTCCGGCTGGAAAGCTCGATGACGAATTGGTGCCCAGCGTGGGAATCGGGTGGGTGATCGATGACAAAAGATTTCCGCCGTTCATCAGAAGAATAAACTATAGGTCGAATTTATAGTTAATAGCCTAGTAAACATCCGGTCTATGCGCGCGACACGTTCATCTTTCTGAGCCGTTATTGGGCGGTTTGCGATTTTCACTTGCTTTGGCCGGTGTATTTAGCGTAGCGTTAGGCTAGAATCCCTGAAATCGCTCGCTATAAATTGGAATATTTGGTCACTTTTCGGTTGGATTCATGCAATAAGCTATGGGCTTGCAAGCGGAGTTCGGCGCCGACGCCGGGATCCAAAGGCAGTCGTGTGATTGATCGGGCTTGATGGACCCGTAGCTGCAGTGCGCGCTCGCATATTTGCTTGTGTGCGATGCAGTAAGAGAGGGATTATTTCGTGTTTCAGAGTTCAGCAGCGGATGTCAACGAGCCATCCAAAGCCTTGCGGAAGTGCAAGGGAGGGCTTGTCTTCATTGGTATAGCAAGCGCGCTTGTCAATATCCTTTATCTTACAAGTTCGTTCTTTATGCTTGAGGTGTATGACCGCGTCATACCCAGTAAAAGCATACCGACGCTGGCTGCTTTGGCAATACTTGCGCTCGCTCTCTACGCGTTTCAGGGGGCGTTCGAAGTCCTGCGCAGCAGGATGCTCGTGCGCGTTGCCGGCGCACTCGACGAGATGACTAACGGACGTGTGTTCCGGGCGCTCATCAAGGCGCCATTGAAGGTCAAAATCGGCGGGGACGGGCTTCAGCCATTGCGCGACTTCGACCAGATCAGAACCTTCCTGTCCGGCATGGGCCCGACGGCGATGTTCGATCTGCCCTGGCTTCCGTTCTATATTGTGATCTGTTTCCTGTTCCATCCGGCGATCGGATATATCGCGATCGGCGGATCGCTGGTTCTCGCCATCCTGACGTTCATGACCAACCAGGGAACGCGTACGCTCTCAAAACAGCAATCCGAAGCCGCCAATATGCGAAATGCCTTTGCGCAGAGCTCGATCCGTAACTCGGAGGTCATTCATGCCATGGGCATGGCCGGCACCATGGGTGAAATCTGGGATCGCAAAAACGCGGAATATCGCAGCATCACCCGGCAAGCTTCGGATGTCGGCAACGGCTATGCTACGCTGTCGAAGATTTTCCGTATTGCCCTGCAATCGGGAACGCTCGCGACCGGTGCGATCCTGGTCATCCAGGGGCAGGCGTCCTCGGGCATTATCATTGCGGGTTCGATCTTGACGTCTCGGGCTCTGGCGCCTGTGGAAGCGGCGATCGGAAATTGGCGCGGTTTCGTTTCCGCCCAGCAGAGTTGGGCGCGGCTGTCGAACCTGTTGAAGACAATTCCGGAGATTCCGACTCCGCTTGCGCTTGCGGCTCCGACCAAGCAGGTCACGGTCGAGGGGGTAGCAAGCGGGCCGCCGGCGGGCCAGCGCCTCGTCATTTCCGATGTCAGCTTCGGCCTGAGGGCAGGAAGCGCGCTTGGAATCATCGGTTACAGCGCCTCGGGCAAGTCGTCCCTGGCTCGGGCGATGATGGGTATTTGGCCAACCGTCAGAGGATCCATTCGTCTCGATGGCGCAGCACTCGACCAATGGGATGGCGACGCACTTGGCCGGCATATCGGTTATCTCCCACAGGACGTAGAGCTTTTCTCAGGAACCGTCGCGCAGAATATCTGCCGTTTTGCGAAGGAAATGTCACCTGAGGCGGTGGTTGCCGCGGCGCGGGCGGCGCGTGTTCACGATCTCATTCTTCGTCTGCCGAATGGTTATGAAACCGAGATCGGCGAAGGCGGTGCTGCGCTTTCCGCCGGCCAGAGGCAGCGTATCGCACTTGCAAGAGCCCTTTACGGTGAACCATTCCTCGTCGTGCTCGACGAGCCCAACTCCAATCTCGACGAGGAAGGCGAGCGGGCGCTGAGTGCCGCGATCATGAGCGTGCGTGCACGCGGCGGCATCGTCGTCGTCATCGCGCATCGATCCGGCGTTCTGGCGGTCTGCGACTTCGTGCTGATGATGCAGGACGGCCGGATGATCGCATTCGGTCCCAAAGAGGAAGTTATGGCGCGGGTTAGCCGACCGGAAACGGCGCGCACGCCGATTGCCGAGCGCGTGGCTCAGCTCAAAGTCGTCGTCGACGGCATGAATGCGGCCGAATAGGCCGGAGGGAAGATTGTGACTAAGCTTATCAGTGAATCCAGGCGCTCTCTTAATCGCCATGTCGCGGTTGTCGGCGCATTGTCGATAGCCCTCGTTTGCGGCATTGGCGGTTGGGCGGCGACGACAGAGCTTTCGAGCGCAGTCATCGGCGAGGGCGTGGTTGTCGTCAACGGCGATGTCAAGAAAATCCAGCATCTGACTGGCGGCATCGTGTCGGAACTTCTGGTCTCCGAAAATGACCACGTGTCGGCCGGGCAGGTCCTGATACGCCTCGATGGAACCTCGACGAGAGCGAACCTTTCGATCGTCGAAAGCACGCTCGCCCAGCTCTATGCGCGCCGCGCCCGTCTGAAGGCGGAACGGATCGGCGCCGATTCGTTCGAGGTTCAGGAGAACATCAGCGATCTGACATCATCCGGCACAGCCGCGCAGGATCTTCTCGATGGCGAGCGGAAACTGTTCGACAGCCGCAGGTCGGCGCTTATCGGAATGAAGAGCCAGTTGGCGTCGCGCAAGGATCAGCTGGCCGAGCAGGTCAAAGGGTTGGTCGTTCAGATCAATGCCACCAACGATTCCCTGGGTTTGATCGAAGAGGAGCTCGAAGGAGTCGACACTCTCTACAAGAAGGGGCTCGTAACGCTTCAGCGTTTGAATCAGCTCAAGCGCGCGCGCGCCGATCTCCAGGGCAATAGTGGCCAGGAAATTGCCGCAAAGGCGGAAGCCGAAGGCAAGGCGATCGAGATCGATCGTCAGTCAATTCAGCTGGACGAGGATCGTCGTTCGGAGATCGCAAAGGATCTGACCGACGTCGAGGCGAAAATAGCCGAAAATGAAGAGCGCCGTGGGGCCGCGGTCGACCAACTCCGCCGTCTCGACATTACCGCGCCGCTGAGCGGGCGGGTTCACGAACTTTCGGTCCACACGGTCAATGGCGTCATCGATCCGGGCCAGACGCTGATGCTCGTCGTCCCTGAAAATGACGACCTTACGGTTGAGGCGAAAGTCGCTACTCGCGATATCGATCAGGTTCACGTCGGCCAGTTCGTCGATGTGCGATTCAGCGCCTTTGATCAGCGCACGACGCCCGATGTGCGTGGCGAGATCACCTCCATTGCGCCTGATATCGTCAAGGATGAACGAACCGGCATCAGCTACTATCCTCTTCGCGTCAAGCCGGAGGCTGCGAGCATCGCGAAGCTGAAGTCAATAAAGCTCTATCCCGGCATGCCGGCTGAAGTCTTTATCAAGATCGGCGACAGGACGGTTATCTCCTATCTCACGAAGCCGCTGACCGATCAGATGCAGCACGTATTTCGTGAGGAGTGATTGGCGGTCGTATCGGATCGCCAAGAACGCCAACGTTTCAAAGTAGCCGTTGTCATCCGCTAAAGCGTGTCGAGAATCTTTCAGATTCGCGACGCGCTTTATGTTAATGCATGTCGATATCGTAACCGCTGCACAGT
Source organism: Rhizobium sp. BK212 (assembly GCF_014197475.1). NCBI lineage: Bacteria > Pseudomonadati > Pseudomonadota > Alphaproteobacteria > Hyphomicrobiales > Rhizobiaceae > Rhizobium > Rhizobium sp. BK212. Next base: position 835,336 of record NZ_JACIFS010000002.1, on the reverse strand, counting down.
TCTGCGGAACATGCTCGAGGCTTGGGTTTGGTTATTTTGCCACGATCGAACAGGCATGAGCGGCCATTTCACGAAATTGTCTCAAGCCAGCTGCAGGGTCTCCCGATGATTGGTTTGCGGCTTTGGCGAACAGTGCGAATTCGGAGACGACGGGCTTCTGGGCTGGTTTTGCTTTTGGCTTGCCTCGGGATGTTTTCAATCACCAGGAACAGTTATGCCGAGGGTCTTGCGCCGTTGAAAATAGTGGCTTTCGGAACATCCTTGACGGCCCGCGGGGGATGGCAGCCCGCCTTGGAGGCCGAGCTTGCAGCCTGTCTGCGCCGGCCCGTGAAGGTCGACAGCGTTGCAAAGAGCGGCGAGACGTCGCTATGGGCTCTTACCCAAGTTGATCGCGTCGTTGCCGAGCAGCCGGATATCATCCTCATCGAGTTTTACGCCAATGATGCGTCATTGCAGCGGTTCGTGTCGCTTGCACAAAGCCGAAAGAATATAGGCGGCATTCTCGACCAGCTTCGGCAGCGCCTGCCGCAAGCGCGGATCATCGTCATGGCGATGAATCCGTTTTCAGGATTACGTGGGCTGATCCGCCCCTTTGTGGATAGCTACATTTCGGCCCATCAGGCGGAGGCGCAAAAACGGGGTCTGGAGTTTGTCGACCACCGGCCCAACTGGCAGCGTCTTGCGCCGGATGACCTGGCTGCGGCGATTCCTGATGGCTCGCATCCTCTGCCCGACATCGCGTCCAGGATCATCGCGCCTGAACTTGTCAAACATATCGCTGGCAACAATTGCGGAGAATGAAAATTCCTCACTTGCCCGTCACCGTCGGTGACTGCAGCCGGGTTCAGGCCGTTGCGATATAGTTTTTCAGGTAGCTGACCAGCGAAGCCCGACCGGCTTCCGAGGGGTCTTCGTGAGACGGACTATCCAGGTCTTCGAGGAGATAGTTTCTGAGATCGTCATCGCTATGCGCGACGTAGATTCCCGGCCGGCCCGCAAGCTGGCTCACCGTGGCAAGCTGGTGATCGTTTCGGTGCTCGCCGAGAGCCGCTTTCCGGGGGACGAGAATGATCGGTTTCCCAAAACGCTTGGCCGTCAGAACGGTGCCGATCCCGGCATGAGAAACGATGATGGTTGCATCGCGAAAGACTCTGTCGAAGTCCTGCGGCTCGATATTCTTGATCCACTTCATATTCTGTGGCGTGTAGCTGCCTCTGCCGATCTGTGCCAGAACCGGTTTGGACAAATCCTTTGCGAAGGTGTCGACAGCCTTGACGAGGCGATCGAATGGCAGCTGCGTTCCGACGGTGACAAGGATCAAAGCACAGCTCCTGCGTAGTGGGGACCATCCGGCCGTGAAAGATGCTGCCATTGCGTGAGCCAGAGTGTCGCAATATGGCCGGCCAATTTACCCGATAGGGAAAGCTTCTCGACATTGGCGACGCTGTCGATCCAGATCGTTCGCTTGCCTGTCAATTTGCCGGCAAGCAGGCAAAAAAGTCCGGGCGCGGCGCCGGTCGAGATGACAACGTCTGGCCTGTGCCGGAGGACGATCGAGAAGGCGCTGAAAAAACACCGGATCGACATGGGAATCGAGTCGCGGCTGCAATCGGGAAGCACCAGACCGTCACGAATGTCGTATTTGGCAAGCAGCCCGGGGATGGTCGTTGCAAAGATGATATCGCAGCCCTCGAATGCGCTGCGCATGGCCATCAGCTGCTCCCAGTGGCCGCCTCCTGACGAGGCTGCGAGAACCTTCAATTTTTTCTCAGTCATTGACAGGCATCTCCTATATTTGACCGATGATAAGAGCGAAAAACCATTCTGTTCGAACAGCGGTGGTGTCACGATCGTTCAGCGGAAGTGTACCATTTTTGGCCCGGTTGATTGAAGCCTTGAAGTTGATAAACCGCCAATTACGCATGATGTTTTCGTCCGAAACAGAATAACGGCCAAAACTCGCTCAAGCGCGCTCCGCATACGATATCAGTGAGCAGCATTGGGCCTATATTCCTGATATGCATGTCCGAGAATCCCGTTAACCATGCCCGCGCCGCGCAGAACATGGGTGAGGGCACGCATGCCCCAATAGGGGGAAATCAGGATCGCCGGCAGCATGACCAACCCAAGCACGACTCTCGTGGCGCCATAGGCCGCGCGGTAGATCCGGCGCTTCAGGTTGCCGTGCAGGACTTCGCTGACTGCGAAGGTATTGCCGAGCCGGTATTGTCTTTGCAACACCCATTTCCAGGTCATCCGGTTCGCAGGCACGATGTCGTAGACAAGTGCCTTGTCAGCCCAGAAAACCTGCATGCCCCGGCGGATGGCCTGGTTGAAGAAAAGGTAGTCCGTGCCCCCGGTAAAGCGCATCTTCTCTTCAAAACGCAGGTTCCATGAGCGGATCAGCGGATAGTCGAACATGACGTTGTTCGAGGCCGCATAGGAAATGCGTTGACCGTCGGTGTTCTTCTTGCGCTCGAACACCCTTGCCCTGATGAAATATTCCGGCGGGTTTTCCGGATAGACCGGTTGGACCGGACCGTAGACGCAATCTGCGCGGTTTTTCTCCCGGGTCTCCAGCATCGCGTCCAGCCAGCCGTCGACCGGCCATTCGTCATCATCGAGAAAGCAGAAGAGGTCGGTGCCTGGAGGCGCCGAATCCAGCGCGCGATTGCGCGCAAAGGGTATGCCCTGGTTCGGTTCCACGACATAGATCAGGTCGTAGGCGCCTGTCTGGCCAAAGCCCTCCACTGTCGCCTTTGCGCTGCCGGTCGCATCATTGTCCACGATCACCATGGTGAGATGATAGGGACGATCTGGATGCCTGACCTGGCGCGTCATCACGTCGAGCAGCTTGGCGATCCCGTCCAGGCGCCGATAGGTCAGCACGCCGACGGCGATCTTCAACGGCGAAACACCTGCCTGACCGGCGCCGACGGAGGAATGCGGGAAGGTTTCTTGCTGGTTCATGACCGTCCTCTCCGCAGCATATTTCCCAAGCGCTTGCGCGCGGCCATCAAGGCCACCTGGGTTGCGGCATCCTCGCCGAACGGACCGCCGGCCAGCGTGTTGCGTGCTTCGCTGCGAAGCTTCAGCAGCGAAGTCGTTTCGGCAATGCCGCCGGCGACCAGGCTCTTGCCGAGCGCCTGCAGCCCATCATAGCGACGCGCCAGTTCCAGCCCGGTCGCGATCATGATCTGCGGGCGTAGCGTTTTTGCCCTGCTTGTGCCCGTGTAGCGGTTCGACGCATGAATGCGCTGGAATGTCAGAGGCGTTTCGACGATGGCGCCGCGGCCGAGAAAGGCAGCGGCGAATTTGAGATAGTTGTCGCTGAGCACGACGCCATCCGCCGCGGACATCGGCAGGATCTGGCGCAGCAGGTCGCGGCGGAAGCTCAAGCCCGATGTCGGAACGGGAAGAGAGGGGAAGCCACCTTTGCCAAGCGTTTCCCGCTTGTCGAACAGCGTCACCTGCAGTTCTGCAGGAGGCTGGTCGCCTTCATTGGTCGTCACCCGATCGAAGCACCAGTCGATCTCGTTGCGATCGTAGATCTCGGTGATCCGCGCGAGCTTGCCGGGCAAAAACGCATCGTCGGCATCGAGGAGAAAGATGATGTCGCCGCTTGCCGCCGCGAAGCCTGCATTGAAGCTCGAGGCCTGGCCGCCGTTTTCCTTCAATACGGTCCGGATCTGTTTCCCGTAGGAAGCAAGGATCTCGCGGGAATCGTCCGTCGACCCGTCGTCGACCACCACCACTTCGAAATCAGGGTAGCTCTGCGACAGAACGCTGTCGATGCATGGGCGCAAAAACTGCCCATAATTGAAATTGTTGATCAGCACCGAGAGTTTCAAATTATCGTCTCCTGGACCAATCGATCACCGCGCCAGCGTCTGGGGCGCGTATCTGCGAATTCCGGCACGATAACCACGCATGTAGTAATATTTCCAGATGGCCCAGAAACGCTTCTTCGATTGCGGCAGGAGATAAAGCGTGGCTGCCCGACAAGCCCATTGCGCGCTTTCGACCCAGGTTTGCAGCGGAACGCCACTTAGCCTCATCCCTTCGGGAACCTCGTCCGGGAAGAGTGCCGGCATGCCGTAGCCGAGCCGTTCGCCCCGTTTCTGTACCCAATCCTCGGTGACACTTGATGCCGGAATCCAGTGATGGACCACAGCTTCGGCGCATCGATAGGATTTGGCACCATTTGCCGCCAAGCGAATGATGATCTCCGCATCTTCACCCATGGCGAACATCTTTCCGGGAAGAGGACCGATATCTTCCCGGTAGCGCACGCTCGTTCCAAGCAGATCCCGCCGAATGATCGTGTTCGGACCCCAGACTTTCGTCGGATCACACGGTCCGCTTTGCGTTTCGTCGACGATCGCGAAGGTGGATCCCATCGGAATCCAGTCGATAAAGCGGCCCTTCGGTTCTTTCTCCCAATCGGGGACGATACGGCCTCCGAAAACGCCGTAGGCCGGATGAGCGATGGCGCAATCAACGATCGCTTTCAGCCAGTTCGGTTCGGCGCGTATGTCGTCGTCCGTAAAGACAACGAGATCTCCCTTTACCCGATCCAGACCCAAATTCAGCGCGCCGGATTTCCCCGGCTTGCGCTGCTGCAGGATGGTGATTGGAAGCGTCTCGCTATACGATTTCAAAAGATCAAAGGTGCCGTCATTGCTGTTGTTGTCGACAGCAATCAATTCCCATCGGTCATGGGGAAGCTCCTGGCGCACCAAGGAATCCAACATGTGGCGCAGCCGGCGGCTGGCGCCATTGTAGGATGCAAAGAGCACGCTGACGAATAGATCCGACATCAGTTACCAACCCTCTTGGTGAAGTCGAAAGAGAAAAGCGTCATATTTTGACTGCCTGTGCGATGTTCGAACGGGATTGATTCCTTACGCGGGGTTCGACCGCGTCTTGCCGAAAAACTCGCGCCTATGACTTTCACCGAGCACCCTCAGCTTACGAAGATTGCGCAACCACCGCCGTGGTTTGGTCAGCACGCCGCGGTTCAGGAAATACTGTCGTAGCAGGCTCGGTGCCTGGCTATGCGATCCGCCATGGGCAACCCGATAGACCGCCCCACGAAAGGGAAGCTTCGTGAGCGGCGCTCCGCGTTGGGCAAGGATGTTCGCAATGCGGACATGGCTGCCGAGCATCGACTTGATCCAGTCGAGCGAAGCATCCTCAAAGCGTTCCGGCAGTTCATAGAGATCGGCACGAATGATCAACGAGGTACCGCAGAGATGGCTGAAGTCGTCATGGCCAAACAGGAAATTGCCGCCATCGTCCCAGATGTAACCGTGGTCGATCGTCCATCCGTTGGCGTCCCGATGATCGGATACGTGCTGAACGATCCTGGAGCTGACGAAGTCATCGTCATCGACAATCATGAAGAAACGACTGTCGGTGGCGTTCAACATGCCACTGAGTACGCGACGGCCTTTGTCTGCCCGGAACGCATCAAGGAAGTCTTCCTTGCTGCCCTTTCCGAGCTCATGCAGGTCGTTCGGCGGAAAGGTGACGCGCACCGCGGAAAATTTCTCCGGCAAATCGGGCAGGTCGGCCCCTTCGTTTGCGACGATGATTCCGCGCCAATCTCCATTGGTCTGGTTGGAAATGGAGGTCACGGTCTGGCTGAGGTTCGCCTTCAGCCTGCTCCAATCACGGGCATTGTCCTGATGTCGGACCGGGATAATGAAGGTGACAAGTGGCATCGAATGACCCCCTTAAGCCCGCAAGCTCACAGCTTCTTTTTGATCGGCACGCCCCTTGGACGCCTGACCACGCGCCCATTCGATTCCGTCCTCGAGCGAGGTTGCCTTATATGAAAGGTCGGTTCCGCCGGAGAAAGCATTCATGAAGCGGCGGATCTTTCCATAGCTGTTATCAAGCACGGCATGCGGGCGGCCGAGCAGCAGCGAGCAGATATGGACGTGCAGGCGATCGGTCACGATTGCGCGGGCACGCGAAATCTGACTGATGCCGCGCTCGAAGCGGTTGTGTGCCGCAGCATCCAACCTGCGCAAGGCAACTTCGCTCGGCTTCAATGCGAGATAAGCCGAAGCTACGCCCAACCTCTTGGCGATATCGACCTTCCGTTTCGACTCGGTAATCCAGTCTTCCACAGGAATATCGGAAGGAATCTTGCGATCGGTACCGCCGACCCGTTCCGCATCCTCGCGCAACATGGCGAGGACGGGGATCTGTGTCGCCCTTTCCGGCAGCGGGCCGATGGCAAAAGCCATATCGGGGCACAGTCGTACGGCGCAGTCGAAGTGTTTTTCGGAAAACTCCTTCGATTCCTCGTCGCGCACAAGCAGCACGAAATTCTTGTGGCGCCCGATTGCCCGTTTGGATTGCTCGATGCGTTCAGACGAGCTGTAGTGGATCGATTGCGGGAACTGGATGATCTGCCGATCCGGAAAACGCTCCATGATGGCTTCGCGAAAATCCTGGTGGGCAACCCAGATATCGCCGAAATTGCCGCCGCCGTGAATGAAGATCGGGCCGGTCGGTACCCGCCGTTTCAGTTCGTCGGCAGAGAAGTCGTATAGCCTGGAAACATAGTCCGGGCGCTTGCCGAAGCGATCCTTGAGATAGGCCATCTCACCCAGCCAGATTGCCGAGTCGCCGCAATTGCGGATGTCGGGAAAATCGAGAATCGCAAGCGGTTCGTCGCGCGAGACATAGTCCTTCAGGCAATCATGGATCATGCCATTGAGTTTTGCGATCAGCTCCGATCTGGATTGGCTGGTCATTCTGCCTCTCTTGTTTGTGTTCGTTTAGCTTCAGGCCGACTTGGCTACGGCAATACGTTTGGCTTTTGACAGGAACTTGACAAAGATACGCTGAACTTCGGTTTCCGGCCCGTTTGGCTTGTTCATCGCGAGCCAAAGGACAAAGCTGGAACCGATATAGATGATGCCGCCGGTGATGAGCAGAATGGCCAGATGAAGGGTCAAGCCCAGCTTATCAGTAGGCATGCTGAGGAAATGCGACAATCCTAGGACGCCGGCTGCCATCAAGGCAACGCTGGCAAGCGCGCGGAAGTTGGCGCCGAGCTGTTGGAAGAATGGCAGGTTGATCAAGCGCTTGACGAGAAGCATGTTGACCACGGTGGAAATCAGGCCCGTCAACACGCGCGCATAAACGACGCCAGGAAGCCCGGCCATCATGAGACCAGCGATGATGATGGGAACGCGAACCACCAGCATCTGCGTGTCGCGGATGAACAGCATCTTGGTATGGCCCTTTGCCATGCCCAGCGGCTGCACGAGCGAACCCAGGGTCTGCAGGGCGAAGACCGATGCGAGCGCCTGGACGATGAAGATCGCGGGAACCCACTTCTCTCCCAGGGCAAGCCGCATCATTGGATCGGCCACGACGGCCATGCCGATTCCCGCCGGAAGCGCCACCGCCGCCAAAAGCGCCTGGGCGCGCTGATAGGCCGCGATCAGGCGGACCGGGTCGTTGCGGACCTTCGAAAAGCCAGGGTAAATCGTCTGGTTCAACGGTGCCGTCGCCTCGCGCGTCGGCAGCGTCGACAGGGTGTTGCCGACCGTATAATGGCCAAGCTGCGTGGCGCCCAGCATCTTGCCGATCAGCAGATATTCGATGCGCCAGTTCAGCGTGTTGACGATCTGTCCGGCCGTCAGCCACACCGAGAACGAAAACAATTCGCGTGCATGACGGAAGGTGATGCGAGGCCAGAACGGCAGGACGGTATAGGAAACGATAATATTGGTCACCTGATAGGCGAGGGTGCCGATAACGAGCGCCCAATAGCTATGATAGATGGCCGCGATTCCTACCGTGACGACAAATCCGACCAGCTTTTGCGAGACGTTGAGGACGAATTCCTGCCAGAAGATCAGGTCACGCTGGAGCATGACACGGCGCGGATTGGCTAGCCCGCTGAGCAGCAGGCTGAAACTCAAGGCAAGCATCACGCTCGTCAGCCGCGGCTCGTTATAGAATTCGGCGATCGGATAGGAGGCGGCGGCAAACAGCAGCGCCAATACCGCGCTTCTCGTCACGCTCAACGTCCACACCGCGCTGAAATGCGTTTCGCTTGGAGATTCGTGGCGGATAAGCGCCTGATTGAGCGAGAGTTCGGTGACCGAACTCAAGATGACCTGGATCGTCGTTGCAATGGCGACGAGACCAAAATCAGCCGGCACGAGATACCATGCGAGCACAAAGGTGCTGAGTGCCGAAAGTCCGTTGACGATGGCGCGGGACAGACTCAGCCACATGCTGCCCTGAATCAGTCGGTCGGTAACACTGCTCATGGGCGAACGGCTCCTGAGGCCGAGGACATCGACCATCCAAGCGGGCTGCGCGCCCATCCCGAGTTCTTCTCCCTCTTGCAGGAGCAAAGGGTGTTGATGGAGTTGGAAAGCATCATGCTTTGTTGCCTCGTCACGAACCGGCTTTGCGACATCACAGGGCGCTTACCGCCTTCTTGGAAAAATCTTGCTTCAGCCGGTTCAGCTCGACCAGCATTTTCTCGTGCGCTCTTACTATAGCCTCGTCGGAGCTGAGCTGTCCCGGCTTCTCGGCCACCCGCTGCAGCGTCTTGACCGTCGAGCCGAACACATAGTTGCCGGTCAGCTGCCGGATGCGGCGGTGACGGAACGTTATGTTCTTCAACAGGTAGGTGTTCTTGCGCACCAGCGACGCTCCTGCTTCAACCAGGTTCGACGGGCCGATCGGATCGAAATCGATCTCCAGGTCGAGCGCACTCGCCCAATCATACCACTTGGCGCGATTGCCCGGCGCGATCGGCCGGATCGCCCGCCAGGGAACGCGGAGCGCATCGGATATGATGCAGCCATGCATCGCCTCGGAGACGACCTTATGCGAAGCGCTGATCTCGGTTAGAACCTTTTCCACCGACCAGCGGGGATCGATATAGTGGATGCCGGCGAGATCGCAGACTTTATCCCAGCTGCCGTACATGGCGCTTTCATAATGCGGCATGAAGGAGACGGGATAACGCTTCTCGATGCTTTTGGCATCCCAGCAGCTGCGCGTGAGGATGCCCGAATCGCCGATCGCGTAGCTCGGGTCGATGCCGAGGATTTCCGCGGTCTTCTTTCCGCGCACGAAATAGAACGTCCAGTTGCCGTCGACTTTCGGCGGGTTGGTGTATCCGCCATAGCCCGAGCCGAAGACGATCTTCTGCATCTTCGGATCGAAATTGTCGTAGAGGATCGAGCCGATGCCGAGAAAGAGCTGGCTTTCGTCCTCGTCGAAGAAGCCCGGAAGCAAACGCTCCCAAAGCCAATGGTTCAGTTCGTCGCCAAAATTCTCGTGCTTCCCCCGGTAGGCAAACATCTTCATCGTGCTTCTCCAGTCGGCAAGTGCGTCACGATCTGCGAGATCGTGTCGTCTTCTCGGGCCATGCGTCCGTAACGCGAAATGATCTTGATGTCGCTGCGGATTATCTTGGCCGGGTTGCCAGCGACAAGCGAGCGCGGCGGAACGCTCTTGGTCACCACCGAGCCGGAGCCGATGACGCATTCGTCGCCGATCTCGACGCCGGGCAGAATGATGCTGCGGGCGCCGATGAAGCAGCGTTTGCCGATTCTCGTGTGAAGATAGAGCCCGCGTGTGAGATCGTGGGTCAGGATAGCCGCCTCAAAGGCGACATAGGTTTCCGCGCCGATATGCAATCCCTTCGGATTGGTCTTGTCGAACCGCACGCTCAACGAAAAGCTGGCCGTCGGATCGATGTCCATTCCCCAGAACTTCGTATAATAGAGCCATTTGGCTTTCACAAATCCGTTCCGCAGCGGGCGAAATACGTTCAGTCCCCACTTCGGCTTTTTTCCTGTCTGCACCATCAAGTCCGACCCCGGCTGGCAAATTCGTCTAGCACGGAACTGTAATAGTCCTCGAGCATCCCCGTCTGACGACGTAAGTCGAAGCGCTCGGCCACCAGAAGCGGTGCCCGCGCGCTAAAGGCTGTCCACAAGGCCTGGTCGTTGAGCAGCCTTCCGACCGCCTCCGCCATTCCCGCGACATCCCGCTCCTCCACGAGATAACCAGTTTTCCCCTCTTCGATCGCTTCGCCCACGCCTCCCGAGCGAAATGCGACGACCGGAGTCCCGACGGCTTCCGCCTCGAGATTGGCGAGGCCGAAAGCTTCGGCGTGACCATTATCGAGGGTCACGCTTCCATGGAGATAAAGCTCCGCACTGGCGAGCAGATCCCTTATCTCAGTCTGCGACAGATTTTCATGGATCGTGACGCTTGGCAAGGAACGACGTGCCAGTGCTTCGATTTCCTCCTTCAACGGACCCTGGCCGACCATGACGAATTCGACCGGGGTACCGGCGGCAGCCACGCGCGAAAGCGCATCGATCATGAAACGATGGCCCTTGTAGTCGACGAAACGGGCAATGGAAACCACGAGCCCTTTTTTTCGCGGACGAGGCTCCATTTTGAAGAGGTCGAGGTCGATGCCGATATGATGGCGATAGACGCGCTCGGCGCGAAAGCCGAGCGCCAGCAGCCGGTCGCGGATGAAATCGGAAACGGCGATGTTCCAGCTGTTCCAGCCGGCCATCTCGCTTCGGCCTTTGGCGAAGAAGCGCACCTGATTGAAGCCGCCCGGCTTTTTCGGATCGCCGCCATAGGTGGCGTCGAAGCCGTGGAACGTCGTGACCAGCGGCTTGCCGGCGGCGCGCGCCAAGGGACCGATGACATAACCGTTCTTGCCGAAATGGGCGTGAACGAGATCGGCTTTGCCGATCGCAGGAAAGAGGAAGGGAAGGCCGATCTGCGGGATTTTCAGAAGCAATTCACCGACTCGCGCAACGGGGGATCGACGGATGTCATGAACCGGAACAGTGGATTTTTTTGTATGGGCCGAAGAAATGCGCGAGCCGGCAAGAATTTCAGCTTCGAAAGAACGAAACGCTACTGCCTGGTTGAGAACAAATGCCTGGCTGGCAGGCAAAAATTTTTCCACATAAATAACGGCCTTTTTCATGAATCTGTTCGCGTCTCCGTTGTCTTGCGCATCACATTGCCTCTATTGCCCGCCGGATACCATCAATCGCACTTCTCGGCGTATTGTTGTCGTCGTAAAGATTAACGCGCTTAGTGCAAGCCGCATTGGGATCGGCCCCCTTCTCATCGCGATCGGCATATTTTTCCGACATGCCCCATACTGTCACGCCTTTCAAGTCGCCATGCTCAGCCGCCACGGTGATCACGTCGCTGAAAATATCGGCGTAGGACGCCGGCGTGAAGCCTTTGTCGCGGTTCAGGAAGTGGCAGGAGGCATCGAGCTCGGTAATGAAAACGCCGATTCCCATCTCCTTCAGCGCCGCACAGAAGCGCCCCATTCCCTCCGGATCGATCCGGTCGAGGCCGGGGCGGAAATGCGCCTGCAGCCCGACCGCATTGATCGGCGTTTTTTTCGCGACGAGATCCTCGACGATTTTCAGGATCCGCGCGCGCTTCTGGTCGAACACGTCGGATTTTTTCTCCAGATGCGTTTCGTTGAGCACCAGCGTCGCGTCGGGATTGGCCTGGTGCGCCATGTCGAAACTCATGCGGATATATTCATCGCCAAGAAGGCGTCGGAAAACACAATCCCGCAGGTCCGGTGCGTCATACTCCAACGGCTCGTTCACCACATCCCAAGCATCGATCGAGTTCTTATAGCGAGTGACAACCTGTTTTATATGACGGTTCATGGTCGCCTGAATGGTCTTTGCATCCGTGATATCAGACACCCACTCCGGGACGCGATACCAGATCAACGTATGTCCATAAACCCTCATGTTGTTTTTGCGTGCAAATGCAACCATACGGTCGGCGCTGCCGAAGCTGAAAACACCGGGTCTCTTTTCCGTGGCATTCCACTTCAGCTCGTTTCGCGGCGTTATTGAATTGACGTTGTCGATGTAGATCTCCGAAGCGATTGGATCGCCGATGTTTTGCAGATCGATTGCCGATCCGAATCGGAACGACTTCCTGTCGGCAAGGGCGCGTAGCCCTGCAGCCGGAGGCACCTGTGCAAAGGCGTGGCCCGCCCTGGCATATAACAGAGCGAGCGGAACCGAGGCGAGGAAACGTCTTCTATTCATTCTATCTCTCACTGTTGGCTTTTTTCATGTCCGCTGTGGAAGTTGAAGGGCCGGGCGCGTCGGCAATGATCCATCGCGGGGTTCGCGTTCAATTGAGTAGAGTAATGCAACCTAAAATATACTTTCGCCGCAGGGGATATTGTCAGTATCTGATAGACTTTTCCGAATGCTCCAAGATATGAATCTTTGCAGAGGGCGTTCGTGATGGAAGATTGGTTTAGCTATCTGATGAGCTGTTTTTCTATGGCATTTCATAATGCCGTTTTTTTTATGGCGACTGCACGAAACGCTCTATCCCTTCTCGATGACTGGCAGTTCATGGCCCTTGTTCTCGGCGTCATCGGCATCATTTTCCTCCTCTCTGCAGCGGTCGTCAGAATGTCGTGGCGGCTGCGTCGGTCGGAGATCGTCATCCGCTCGCTGAACGAAGATCTTGCGCAAGTCACGCAGGATCTCAATGTCGAGCGTGTCTGGCGTCTGGCGGGTGGGGACAGCCCCGAACGGCCGAGTGCGGACAGTTTGAAAGAGCTTTACAGGCTTCTGGCCAGACATCACGACGATGCAAGTTACATGGCGTGATCAGCGCTCTAATGCGGATGTTCACGGCTCTCTGCCGGCGCCTCGGCATCGGGTGGCTTGGAGACCGATTCGGGTTGCTCGCTGCCGATCTCGGCTGCGGGGTCCGGCGATGGAAGCCATATTTTGCTCGAAAAGTAATTTCTCGTTCTTTTCTGAGGTCCTGAAGTGGCATCCAACGACAGTGTAAAATTATAATTCCCGGGATTGAGCACCTCGCGGGTGAAGCTGATGCTCGCTCCGAAGCCGTCTTCCTTGATGTCCTTCAGATTCTTGATCGCGTCGAGCGTCTCGTGAAAATCGAGCCATTGCGGCTGCCGCAGCATGATTTGGAAGATTTGCAGAATGCCGGGATCGAGCTGGCCATTTTGATCCGTCTCGGGATTGATGATTTTCACGCGCATATTGTTGATCGTGCCAGCGGCGTCACCCCGAACGATCACAAAGATAGAGTTCGGGAGCTGGTCCTTCTGTCGCTTGCCGCTGTGCTCAAAAAAGCATTCGAACGTATCGGCGTTGAAGCTAGCCGCCGCCCAATCGCTGGTTTCTATACCGGCATCGCGCAGCGCCGCGCACATTGCGGCGCCGGATATCCGCCATGTCCGTAGAAAAGTCGACGCGGTCTGCGCCGCCGGTGGTTCGATGAGATGCACGGGAAGCGTGAAGGTGACAGGTGGTTTCGGGCGGGGAAGGGCTTTGGGCGGAGGCCTAACCTCAGGAGGAAAGAGATCGTAGCCAAAATAATGGCCGACCGTCTTCAAGTGTTTCATGTCGTTGGAAAGAAGCACCGTTCCCATGATTAGCGAGAGGGAAATCGTCAGCAGCAACCAGAAGACCACGGGAACCCGCGGTTTCCCCAACGGCTGTTTCGCATATGCGGACGACGAATTATCGGGCAAGCTTGTCTTCTCCGGCACGCGAGAAGGGTTTCGATCGGCTGTCTAAATCAAGCAGTATACATTCATCCGTTAAATATCTTTGGCTTCGTGTCGGCAATTGGGCACTTTAAGGGCCGGCATCAGGGGAGGGCTGCAGATTTCGGCAGGGACGCTTCAACACCGTCACACGCGACAATCTTCAATGCAGCCCTGCAATTGCAGGGATGGATACCAGGATGACCTCGAAGCGATTGTATCGTTTTGTTTTCTTGGCAACCCCACGGATTTTTAGCGTTATTTCGGATGTTGGGCGTTTATTTATGTATAACCTAGTTTAGGTAAATATTACTTATAATTGTTTTTGCCTATTCTGCGTTGTAAATTCCTTTATCGCGTATAGGTTTTGTTTTTTATTATAAAGCTTTAGATTATAATTTGACTATTATTATTGTCTGTCGGTTGCTGGTCAGGTTTAATCAAATTTTCGACGTATTCCTGGATAGGGTCTGCCGCGCAATCGCCGAGGGGGAGGGGCATGTCCGTCGAGCTAGACGCAACCACCTATATTCACGCCAAGCCGACAACCGCGCATTCCTACATCTTGCCTTCCGTGCTCGACGTGCTGGAGAGCCATTTCGAAGGTTCTGCAGAAAACGACGTCTTTGATTTGGGATGTGGCACCGGCGGCGCAGCAGCGGCTCTTGCGCGACATGGGTATTATGTCGTCGGCGTCGATCCTTCCAGCGACGGCATCGCCAAGGCCAATGTCAATTATCCCGACCTGCCGTTGAATGTCGGCTCGGCCTATGACGACCTTTCCAGGGAATATGGCACATTCAATGCCCTGATCAGCCTTGAGGTGGTGGAGCATGTCTACGATCCGAAGGCATTCATCTCGACGGTGTACGATCTCGTGAAGCCGGGCGGTATCGCAGTCATGTCGACGCCCTATCATGGTTACCTGAAGAATCTTGCCCTGGCTGCGCTGGGGAAAATGGACGACCATTTCATGCCGTTGAAGGAACATGGTGATATCAAGTTCTGGTCGAAAAGCACATTGAGCACGCTGCTGCTGGATGCCGGCTTCGACAATATTCGTTTTAAATATGTCGGAAGGATTCCTGTTTTCGCCAAGTCGATGATCGCCGTCGCTCAAAAACCTCTTTGGCGGCGGCGTCGCAGTGGCGCATCTCCCAGAGAGCATTCGTTCCCGCGAAATGGGCGATAGAGCGCAGCGCATATCCGCGCCAAGCGGCGCCCGCTGTAATAATCCACAGGTTGTTTTTTACTGTGTGTGATGCTGAAAAAAATCCTTACGAAATATTTACTTTTAGTTGCATTCTTGTTTAAACTCTCCATTATACAGCTGGCATGCTGATAAAGCGGGAGACTTATTCACATGAAGGCTAAATCGCCGAATTCTATCGACGTCTATGTTGGCAATCGCGTGAGAGTTCGGCGAAAGACGCTCGGGATGACCCAGCACGGTTTGGCCGAACTTCTGGGCATTACCTTCCAGCAGATCCAGAAATACGAAAAGGGAACGAATAGAATCGGCGCCAGCCGTCTTCAGCGCATATCGGAGATTCTTCGCGTGCCCGTCGGCTTTTTCTTCGAGAACGGCGGCGCTGGACCGATCGAGGGCGAGACGAGCGAGTTGAACAAGTTTTTGTCCTCGAAGGAGGGGCTGGCGCTCAACAAGGCGTTCATCGCCATCGAGGACCCGAATATCAGGCAAAAGCTGGTAGCATTGGCCAAAAGCCTGGCGGTCGCGGGATTGACTGACATCGACGGTGAGTTGCAGGATCCGGTTGTGAACGGCTGAAGGTGCACCTTGCTTCATTTGCAGACGTTCGGCGATCTACGGTTGATCGACGCGAATGGCGACCCGGTTCGCTATCCGATCAAGGGCCTGTTGATGATGGCCCATCTCTACGCGGGTGCGAGCCATGAGCTCAGCCGGTATGAATTGGCGCAGTTTCTATGGAGCGATGTCGAAGCCGAACTGGCGCGGCTCAATCTGCGCAAACTGATTTCCCGCATCCGCGAGACGGACGGCGGGCGGGCCGAAATACCCTTCGATTTCACCGCCACCGCGGTTCGTCTCAACACGCAGGCGGTTTCCAGCGATCTGGATGTCTTTCGCACCGCCGGTCCGCCGCTGGAGCGGCTGAATGCGATCGCCGAACTGACCCAGCGCGGCTTCATCGGAAATATCAAACCAGCGACAAAGCTGATAGATACCTGGATGAGGGCGCAACGGGACGCTCAGGCGCTGCAACTGCGGCAAGCATTGCTGGATGCGCTGCCTGATGTAGAGAAGCCGGGCGCTGCGCGCATCATTTCGAGCGCCGCTCTGCAGATCCTCGAACGGGATCCGAACGACGAGCAGGTCCGAGCCTTGCTGCAACAGCTATCGGGCGGTTCATCGTTCGGCGAGAGATTGCCAAGCGGCAATGGCCCTGCAAGGGTCGAGGTGAAGCGCTCCGAGGCCGGTGGCGCGACCTCTGCCGATATCGAACGCATATCGCTGCCGCTGATCCTGCCTCGGCTGGTGTTGCTTCCTCCGACATCGAAACACGCAGATGCCGGGCTGGCGCTTGCAAGCGCCCTGATCGAAGACGTCACGATCGAACTCTGCGCGCTTCGAAACATTTCCATCGTTGCGCCGCATACGGCCGGACAAATCCGCCGGGATTCCGAGAAGGCGACCGTCGTCGCCCGCCATTCGATCGCCTATCTCCTGGATACGCGGTTCTCCGACGAAGGATTGTTCGCGCAGCTGATTTACTTCCCCACGGACGAGATCATCTGGGCCCATCGCTTTGCGATGACGCCTGATACGCTGCCGCGGCAGAGACGGCTGATCGCGCAGCAGTTGACCTTGTCGGTGGCCCGCGAACTGGCTGAAAAGGAGGAAGAGCGCTTACGCTTCGAAGCCAACCCTGAGGCCTATCACGCTTATCTCGTCGGCTCGAGCCTGATGAGCAAGCTAACATTGCCGCATATCCGCCGGGCACGGAAGGCTTTCAAGCAGTCGCTGTCGCATAAGGCGGATTTCTCTCCATCGTTTACCGGACTGGCGAGAACCTTCACCAGCGAATGGCTTGTGACGGCGCAGGGGAACAATGAGCTGCTGCATCTGGCAGAGCAGAATGCGCTTCGGGCGATCGAGCGGGATCCGGCATCGGCGGCGGGCCATCGCGAGCTTGGCGTCACCAAACTCTATCTCGGCGATGTCGATGCCAGCGTCGCCGCACTTCATCTGGCGGAGGAGCTCAGCCCGCATTTTGCCGACGTCATCTACAGCCATGCCGACACGCTCGTGCATGCATCCCGTCCGGGCGATGCGCTCGCCAAGATCCAGAGAGCGATTTCGCTCAATCCGATCGCGCCTGATGCCTATCTCTGGTGTGCTGCGGGAGCGAGCTTCTTTCTGGAACAGTACGAGGAGGCCATTGCCTATGTCGAGGCGATGAAAGACAAAGCGCCGGCCCATCGCATCGCTGCGGCCAGTTGCGCAATGATCGGCGATCGAAAACGGGCGCTCTTCCATCGGCAGCGCGCCGAGAGCATCAACCCGGTGTTCGACGTCGAGAAGTGGCTCGCCATCGTTCCCTTCAAGGAGCAATGGCAAAAGGAGCTTTATCGGGAGGGCCTGTTGAGGGCTGGTTTTTAACAATCACTTAGGGGCATTACATGGCAAAGGCAGTCATTATTGGAATACCCGGCGAAGCAGGTCTCTGGCTCGCCGACCTCGATGCGGGCACGGTCAAGCCTCTCAATCCGACGGGCGATTTGGCAACCGCAAACGGCCTGCGCAAAGCCGGCGGCACATTCGTAAAGAACGTCGACCTCGGCGTCGCCGTTTCGTCGGCGCAGGTCGCCCTTTCCGGTCACGTCGACGGCTGAGCCGGCATTCTGACGCACCGGTCGATATATTCCGACAGAAGCATGTCGCCGCGGGAAACTCTTTCCCGCGTCGAACCTCTTTTGGCCAGGTTCGGCATTACCAGGATCGCGCGACATACCGGGCTGGATGACACCGGAATCCCCGTCTGGTGCGCATACGCCCCGAATTCGCGGTCGATCGTGATTGCCCAGGGAAAGGGCCTGACCGATCTCGACGCCAAAGTATCCACCGTCATGGAGGCGCTCGAGCGGGCGGTTGCGGGCGAACCCTCCGTCGATCTCGTCCGCGGCACTGCTTCCCGTCTGCAGGCGATGGGGCACAAGGCCGAAACGCTGAACTGCCTGACCGCTCTTCATAAATCCGATCTCGGACCGGACGAGGAGACCGAATGGGTTGCCGGCGTCAATATCCTCACCGGCGATGAGGTTTATATCCCTTTTGAAGCGGTGGTGCTCGACCGGACACGCGACGCTCGATACTGGATGTCTTCGGACGGTCTGGCATCGGGAAACAATGTCGAGGAGGCAATCTTTCACGGCGTCCTTGAGCGTATCGAGCGTGATGCCCATGTGCTGTGGCAGGTGAGCGGGGAAGCGGATCGTTATGCCGGCTGCGTCGATCCCCGCGGCTTTGAGGATTGCGCCCTAGACGAGCTGATCGACAAGATCGAAGCATCGGGATTGGCACTGAGGCTCTTCGATATCACCAGCGATATCGGCATCCCCTGTTTCACCGCCATGCTGGGCCCGCGGGATATTGGCGGCGGCAGGGACATTCGCCTCGTCGAGGTGACCGGCGGCGCCGGCGCGCATCCGTCCCCCGTGCGCGCGGCCATTCGGGCGGTGACGGAGGCCGTGCAATCCCGGCTGACCTATATCAGCGGAGCCAGGGACGATATTACCCCTGCAACTTTCTCAAGATCGTTGCCGCCGCTGATGCGGCGGGCCTTCGATGCTGTTGCCGCACCGCCTGTTGCCGCCATTGGTAGCGGTGGGGAGGCCGGATCTCGGCAATGGGATCTGGCGCAGCTGCTGCAGCACGTGCTCGATGCGCTGCGACAGAGGCAGATCGCTTCGGTGATTGCCGTGCGCCTCAGCGATGAGGCGCTTCCCTTCAGTGTCGTCAAGGTTGTCATCCCCGAACTCGAAAGTCCGGAGGGCGCGCGCGCCCGGCGGTTTGGAACGCGGGCGCTTGCCAGGGCGATAGGCTTTTGAAGATCATTTTCGCAGGCCCCAGTCTTCCCGATGCGACGTCGCTGGCCGGCGAGGGGATCCGCGTCATGCCGCCTGCCACGCAAGGCGATGTCCTGGCTCAGGTGGAGCAGGGCGCCAATGTCATCGGCCTGATCGACGGCGGCTTCGAATATGCCGCGCCGGTCTGGCACAAGGAAATTCTCCATGCTCTTTCGCTGGGCGTCGCGGTTCTCGGGGCGGCAAGCATGGGCGCGTTGCGGGCTGCCGAATGCCATTCGTTCGGCATGGTCGGGATCGGTCGCATTTTCGACGATTATCGCAGTGGCCGGTTGGTTGACGATGCCGCCGTCGCACTTACGCACGCGCCAAGCGCGCTTGGCAGCAAGCCGCTGACGGTGCCCCTCGTCAATGTCAGCGCAACGCTCGATGCGATGGAGGATGGCGGACTGCTGGCAAGCGGGTTGCGCCGGGAGCTCGACGATGCCGCAGGCGCGATCTTTTTCAAGAAACGGACATGGCGGGCGATCGTCGAGCAATGCGCAGGGCTGACCGAACCGGATCGTCCGCGACTGTTGGCGGCCCTTCTGTCGAATGCCGTCGATCAAAAGCGCATCGATGCCTTGGCATTGCTGAAAGCCGTGCAGGAGGCCGGCGACAGTCGTTCGAATGCCGACCTGCCCTGGACACTGCACGAAACCCCGTTCCGGACACGCCCAGCATTGTGAATCGAAGATGACGATGGTCACCGGGGGTTGTGTCACGCTTTTTTCACGGGCTCGATCACGTTTGCGCGCGTATCATGCCTTCAATTCGTTGGAGAAATGGGCATGGGCGTGACATCGGTTGTCAAGATAGACGCAGACCAAGGGGCGGAAGACGGTCTGGAGGAGCTTGTCGCATTGGCGCGAATGATTGCCTATGCGCGACAGGTCGCTCAGGATGTCAAACTGCAATTCGCAACGAATTGCCTCGACCTGGCGCTTGAGGCCGTCAAGCAGGAGGTGGGGGAGGGTTTGACCAGGGAACTGGCTGAATTAAGTTCTCCGGTTCCGCAAGTGAGTGTGAGAAGTCATTAGTACGGCGCGTCCGATCGGACGGGCTGAAGAAACTCCACCGCTTTCAAACCCGCGCATAACCCCGAAAATCGGCTTCGATTTTCGGGGTTATTTTGTGCGCTTGCGCAATCGGGCAACCGTCAATCGAACGGATCCGCTTGTTTCAACCGCCGTGGGGCAACGCGCTGAAGCCGACGCCCGGTACGGGGCCATGCTTCGGCGCTTAATGTCGATTTTAGGTTGGGGAAGGCCGGCTCGTTTCCGGCCGCTGGCGCTTGGTTTAGAAGCTGTTCGATATCCATCTCACGGATGGCTTCGAAGCGAGGGGTAAGCGCCTTCGCTGACGTTGCCTCCCGGCAGGGAAGCGGCGGCGATTTCGGGTTTCACTTGTGCTCTGGACATCGGCCGCTTGCCGGCCGATCCCTGCTTTCAGTGGGTCAAATTGCGCTTCTGAGCCAGCAGCAAAATGTAATCGTCGGCAATGTCTGCGATGGCCATTGCCACTTCCGCCGGATCGCATCCGTCGACCTTGGTATTTGCAATGAACTGATAGACCGCCTTCTCGATCTGCTTCCGGCAGATCATCACGCGCTCATCGTAACCAAATTCCGGAATCTGCGATGCTATATCACTCATCAGGTCGGCTCCCTCACTACTTACAGTGACCATGACACAAATTATAAGTTGAGCAAGCAAATGCTTTATGAACGGTTAATTCGCTGCCGAGGTGAGACCATTTCGACACAGGTTAAGCATGTCGTCGAGGATCCGGCGTATTGAAACAGGGATTTTCGACTACGCTCGGGCATATCTATTGTTTCGTTTCGGGACACTCGCCAAAGACGGCCGATGCTTCCTACGTCGCGGATTTTGCGTCGGTATTTCAAGCGGCGAGGGCGAGCCCATATGCCGACGTTCGAAATGATAGAGCGAATGTTGCTGGCCGGGTTTGTCGGTTCAACCCGCGGAAATCTATTAAAAATCTATATTTATCAATATGTTACTTTCTGCTTGGCCGTGTGGCTTTGTATCGGCAAGTTTCCGAGGCGCGGCCATCCCCGAATTTTGGACCATCGGCTGTCGTAACCTCACCAGTAATACCGGCAGGTTGCGGGGGATGTTGAGAATTCGGAGCGGACATCGCTTTCGGCAGATTTTCCGGTTCCAAAGAAAAGCTAAAGCCGACATCGTGAACATTAAATGTACGGAATAGACTGAGATGGTCAATTTACCAAAACAAATCAAATTTTATCAAAAGGTAAAATTATGATTTCAAATAATGGTTGTATTTAAGTATCAATTGCAAAACGATATATAGCTTCTATTGCAATAGTCTCAGGATGCATTGTTCTTGATGGGTTTGCGATACTTATAAAATTCTATCTGGTGATGATATCAGATTGATGAAGACTGTTTCGCCTCCGAAAATATCCTGAGATCGATTGGGGCCTTAGCTAAAATATCGACCAAGGAGAGCCGGCGCTTCGGCATTTGCCGCTGCGGGAGTTTCGCGTCGGGCCGATCTCAATGGGGCAATATCGTCACCCCCCACTCCGATCCACGGGCTTTGATGCAGCGATAACAGTGATCGTATTTGCGGCAACCTGCCATCAGGCAAAGTTGAGGACCCGTCGGGGTGGATGACGGGTCCTCCGGTAGGAATGTTTGCACAGTGCGCTGCTATGATTACAGTTAAATTTGATATTGTCACAGATCATTATTGGGATGATTGTTATTTTTGTAGATTAATTGTCTTTTTCTGGCGGTTATTCTGTTTTGATATCGATTTTTTGGATGTGTAATGACGAGATATTCAGAGGATGGTAGAAGTGTTATTTGTCAAAGCTTTAGACATTTGACAACGCTCGATCCTTTGGCGCGATATGGGCGCAGAGCTAAAGGCGCCAGAGCTAATAGCCGACAGGCTCAGGCGTCCTGCGGCGAGGTCGCCGGCGAGGATTCACCAGACCGGTCGATCTCCGACAAGCGGCTGAGCAATGCCTTGGTTCTAAAGCGCGACCAGCCGCCAACCAGTGGGATAAGCGGGTCTATCTCTTCGAATTTTCCGAAATTCTTTTGCTTTGGTTGCCTGGCCGGCCAGGCTTTGGACAAGACCCTGTGTGCGGCCCTGTTGGCTTTTGACAGAATCAATTTGGCTATGATGCCAGAAGCAAGCAGTGGGCTATGATGATAAATCTGTTTGAGCGAGGCAGCGGCGCTCGGCCAATCTTTCAACGCGGCAAATTTTGAAAATGCATAAAGATGCGCCGATGCGCGGGCGCAGCTGACGACAAAGGCCGGAAGTGTCGGATTTCGGGCAATACACTGTTCGCTCACAGCGAGAAGGGATCGCGCCATGCGCGATCTATCGGCGGACATGGCTTCGGAGTGAACACGATATCCCACCAGCCCCAACGGCACCGTCTCGATCTTGAAATGCTCGGCGGTGCGAAGTTCGAAATCGAAATCCTCGCACCCTCCGATCCCCTGTCTTGCATAACTTGGATCGTAGCCTCCGATCGTGTCGACGACGGCCCGGCGAACCATGAAGCCGCTGCCATTGCCGACGAAGCGGAATACGAGATGACGGCTCAGAATGGAATCCCGGGCGCTCAGCGACGAGCCGGATTTCGTGCAATATCCCTCAGGATCAATGAAGCGGTGCAGAGAATAGACCGCGCCCCAGCTGTCCGGCAGGCGATAGAGCGCCGAAAGCATTCTTTCGATATAGGTCGGATGCCAGATGTCATCGGCATCGAGGAAAGCGATATAAGGGGAGTTCGATGCCTGGATCCCGGTGTTGCGGGCGGCAGCGACGCCGTGGTTTTCCGTCGACAGAATCCGGATCCTTGCATCTCCATCGGCGAAGCGGCGGCAGATGGAAGCGGTGTCATCCGTCGAACCGTCGTCGATGATGACGATCTCCAGCGCCTTGTGGGTCTGGTCGACGACCGACCGCAGCGTCTCGGCAAGGTAGGAGCTGGCGTTATAGGCAGGAACGATCACCGCCACTGGAATGTTGGATGTGGTTGGCATCTCCATCACCGTCACCCGAGCTTGGATGTGAGTGCGGGCGGACGCAGATCGATCCGGTTCTTCATCAGCCTGGCCACAGCCGGCCGATGGCTGACGACGATCAGCGTTCTGCCCGCGTCTTCTTTCATCGCCGAAAATACCCGCATCTCGGTGTCTTCGTCGAGCGCGCTCGTGGCCTCGTCCAAAAGCAGGATCTGGGGCCGGCCGGCGAGCGCGCGCGCCAGGCCGATGCGCTGCCTCTGTCCGCCCGAAAGCCGGATCGCCTCGTCGCCCAGCCATTCGTCGAAGCCATAGGGCAGATCTTCGATGAACTCCGTGGCGCACGCCACATCGGCGGCCCAGCGGATATCCTCCTCCGGGATATCGCGACGAAACCGGATGTTGTCGAGGACTGTACCCTCCATCAGCTCGACGTCCTGGCCGGATACGGAGAGCAGTTGCAGCCAGCTGGAGCGGTCGATGCTTGTCAGATCCCGGCCGTCGACCGTGATCACGCCTTGGGTCGGCCGGTTGAGATCGAGGATCATGTTGAGGATGGTCGTCTTGCCGGAGCCGCTTGGCCCGGTCAGAGCCGTCGTCTCGCCTGCCCTGATCGCAAAGCTCAGATCGTGAACCGCTGGCGCGTTCGAGCGCTCGTAGGCGAAGGACACATTGTGAAAGACGATCGCCTCGGCCAGGCGGGTGACCTTCTCCCCTTGCGCGGTCTGCTTGATGTCATCCTTTTCGGCAAGCAGCGCCAGGACGTTCTGCAGCGACGCTTCCATCTCGTAAAGGCTGAGGATCTGCGAGTCGAATCCCTTGATATGCGGCTGAAGCCGATAAAGCAGGATGGTGGCCGAGAGCGCTGCCTTGAAATCGACCGGCAGGAATTCCGAGGACAGGATGATCGTCAGAATGACCCCGAAGGTCAGGATTTCGCTCAGAAGCGAGGTCGTCGCTCCCATCCAGTCCGACCGGCGCCAGGTCTGGCCGACGTCTCTCGAAAGCGTCTCGAAGAGCTGCTGGTGGCGCTTCTCCAGGCCGAAGCTCTTGACTGCCTTCAATGTCTGCAGGGTTGTCCAGCTCAACTGCGTCAAGGCTTCGACTGCGGCCAGGGCGGAGGTGCCGAGACGGCGGTAGGCGCCGGCGAAGAACCCCAGTACGAAATTATGGATGAAGCCGAAGGCCAGCCCGAGCAAGGCGATCGGCCAAGCCATGACCAGCATGCCGACGCCGAAGATCACGATCGTGCCGAAATTGACCCCCAGTCGGACGAGGCTGGCGTGGGCAGACGACACCGCGTAGGATTCGGTGGCGATGACATTGATCAGGTCGCTGCGCTCATAGTCCTGAAAGCGCTGGAACGGCATGGTCAGGACCTTGGCGTAGAGGCGGTCCCGCATGCTGTCGCTGATCCGATGGTTGACCGCGCTTGCAATGAGCGAATTGGCGCATCCGAGAAGAATCCGGAACAGGATCGAGCTGATGAGGATGCCGATCAGCACAGGCTTGGAAAGACTGAGGTCGATGCCGCCGAAAAACGCCGGAAGCCATGCGACGGCGCTGCCGGCAACCGGGCCTTCCTGCCCGAGAAGAAAGACGAGGCTAACCAGAAAGGTGATCCCGACCATTTCCGAGAAGCCCGTGAGGATGCCCAGGACGATCATCACCGTCATCTTCAGCCGCAACGAGGGAACGAGTTGGCGAAGCTCACGGAACCGGGCCGCGACCACCAGATAAGCGCCTGTCGGTTTAGCGGAAGCTGGTTTTCGAAACCTATTCATGGCCGGCCGTCCGCGAAGAGGTCGGGCTGATCGCCTGCTCGGCAGGCATGGCCGAGAAACGATCGCTGAATGCCGTTCCGATTTGCGGAATCTCCGCGGCGAAGTGCTTCTTTTGCCGGGCTGGCTTTCCGAGAACATGCCTTGCCATCCGCATGCCCTGGCGTTTCGTCTGGCGCCAGCCCTGCTTGATGCCATGAAGGGTCAGCTGCGGGATGTATTTTTTTGCCATCATCGGCGCCAGCTTGCTGAGCTGCGCGTAATCGGCTTGGAAAAACGCCTTGTTGAAATACCAGTGCGCCGTGTGGAATTGGGCTGCCCGGACATCCCGCGCAAGCTGCGGATAACGCGCGATGATCGGGGCCATGACCAGGTTATGGGACTTCAGCATCCGATAGGCGTTGCTGGACATGTTGCCCCTGGTGAAGCGATAGCCTGTGAGGAAATCGGGAACCAAGGCGAAGGGCAGGATCTCGGCGAGCGCCAGATAAAGCTTCAGATCCTCACAGCCTTCGGCGCCATTGTCGCGCAGGCCGGCGTCATAGCCGCCGCAGCGAAGGATCTCCGCCCGCGGCATCAAGGGGGTGCTGCCATTGCCGATGAAGTTTTCCCGCAGCAGCGGCTCGAAGATATTTCCTTGATGCATGACCGGTCGTGAATGGCCGAAGATGATGCCGTTCTCGTCGATCGCCGCATACCAATTGTAGGCGACCCCGTGTCCGCCGGGCAATGTCCTCAGCGCCTGAAGCTGGCGCTCGATCTTCTCAGGGTGCCACACATCATCGGCGTCGACGGGAGCGATATAGGGGCCGCGTGCCTCTCTTATGCCGTGGTTGCGCGCGCGTGCAACCCCGCCATTGTCCTGGCGCAGAACCCGGATACGGCGGTCGCTCAGGCCATAATCGCTCGCAAGTTCGAAGGTCCCATCCCGCGATCCGTCGTCGACCACCAGGATTTCGAGCTTGTCGTAGGACTGGGCAGAGACGCTTCGCAATGTTTCGGCAAGCGTCCTCTCGGCATTGTAAGCCGGTATGACGACGGTGATGAGAGGGGCGGCTGCGCCTGATATTGTCATCCGATAAAGGCTCCCGGCAGGCCAATAAGCTCAGGGAAGGCTTCGAGCGGATGATCGCCGCGCACTTCGAGGCGCGGCAGACCGAAGATATTGTCGGAAAAGCCGGCCTTATCCGGCCGTGTTGTGAAGCCGACCCCGTAGCCGGAAAGCGCCAGAATGCCCGGGACCCTGAAGTCCGTCGCGCCGTAGGGCAGCGCGATGGAGTCGACCGGGGCGCCCAGCCGGTTCCGCAGCACATTGCGCGACAGCATGGCTTCGGCGAGCAGGGCTTCATTGTCCAGCGCAGTGGCCGGTGTGTGGGATGCGAGATGGGAACCGAAGCTGATGCCCTTTTGGTGCAACTCCTGAATCTGCGACCACGACATCAGGGCCGCGGGCTCTCCATAGGCGGAATCCCAGTCCGACCGGCCGCCGACTTTATCGGTCACGACGAACACCTCGGCGCTGAAGCCATTCTCGGCCAGGATCGGGAAGGCGTCCGTCAGGAAATCCAGATAGGCGTCGTCGAAGGTCAGCATGACCGGCCGGCCCTGGATCGGCTTGCCGCTGCGCAAAAGCTCCGCCAGGGTCTGCGCCGTCACGGTGTAATAACCCTGGCGCCGAAGGAACTGCATCTGCTTGCGGAAGATATCAGGCGAGGTGCGGAAGCGCCGGAGTGCGGCGGGGCCATCCCGTGCGATCCGGTGATACATCAGGATGGGAACCGAGGTCGTGACCTCCGTCGTCCATGCCGCTTCGCGGTCGACGCCGTCAGGCCCCCAGATGATGTGTTTTGCCACATCCGCATCCAATGGGGTTCCATGCCCCTCGCTGCGTAGGACAGCCGCGGCAACAGGGCCTTTTCGGAACCTGTGGATGGCATAGAGTTCGGTCTCGATCGTCTCTTCCAGGGCCATCCCGGGTTGCGCGGCCAACACCTGCCGGATCGTCCCGACACCGAAAGGATTGCCCCAGTCGAAACCCGTCCGGTTGGGTTCGTCGCGGCGGATATGCGCATGGGCGGTGATGAGGTAGCCGTTCGCCTTCAGCGCGGCCGCCATCTTCCGGCAGGCAGCCGCGAGCATCTCCTCATCCTTCATGTAATACAGCACTTCGGAGCAGACGATGAGATCCTGTTCGGGCGGAAGATCCTGTCTGACGAAATCGAGAACGCGAAGCTCGATATTGCGATGGTCGCGACACCGCTCCACCGCCCTGTCGATCGCCCGCTGGGAAATATCGGTGGCCGTCAGCCGGCCGACCTTTTGCGCCAGCTTTTCGGTGAAAATCCCCTCGGCGCAGGCCAGCTCCAGCACCTTCTCGATCCCTTCCGGGATCAGGCTCAGCGTCTGCGTATATTTCACCTGCTCGTAGACCGAGACGTAGTTCCACGGATCCGGTCGTTCGAAGATATGCTCCCAGTATTCCTCCTCCGAGTGAACGGCAGGAGCTGCCTTTTCTTCCTCTGGGCGCGGCCCGGAGGGGTTTAGGGGGCGTGGCGCCGGGTCGCGCTGGAGGGTCCGCAGGCTGTCGGAGAGCCGTGCATCATTGTCATCGCTGTCGCTTGGCGCAGAGGCAAGGAGAGCTTTGCGCCCAAGGCCCACCATCAGTCTTTCCAGGCGGCCGCGCCGCCGGCCGTGCCGGATGATGATCCCGCCGAAGGCTCGGTATCCGCGCAGCGCCTCCCTCGTCCAGGAACCGATATAGGCGAGCGTCGGCGGCGTCTGCAGATGCTCGCCTGCCTGCATCTCCTGCATGATCAGCCGGATCTGCGCCCGGATCGAAAGATCGCCCCAGAGCGGCCCGACAAAGGTGCCGACATGCTGTCCGCCCGAGAAAGCGTGCATGACGAGCGTATCGGCCTGCTCGGCCTTGAGGATCCTGGAAAGCGCGCCCAGCTCGACGCTGACGACTTGGACATTGCCGAGCGTGAAAGATCGCAGGAGATTCGCGGCAGATAGCTGCCAAGCGACGTTCTCCACGATCTTCCGCCCGGTGCCGGGGAAGGAATGCCGCTGGATCAGCTCGATGAGCGAAAGAAAAGTCGGTCGCCATGTGTCGAGTGCATCGATGAGATCGTCGGCCCGATCGGAAAACACTCCCGTCTGCAATCCGTGCATGATCACGTCGACAAGAAAGCCCTCATAGCCCGTGGCATCAGGCATGTCAGGCAGCAGTGCGCCAAGGGCCGCGACATCCAAGGTCGGATCGAGCTTGGCTGCGACGACCCAGGCGAGCATGCGCAGCTGGCTGACGGCGGGCGGGATCCAGCCTGTCTGCGGCCCCTCGGCCGACAAGCCCTGCTGCCTCAGAAGCGCTTGCGCCTTCGTCGTCACGCGAACGGCGTCACGCACCATTTTGACCGGATCGCCGGAGAGCGAGCCGGCCTTCATGCGATAGAAAGCCAGGCACGTGTCGACCCGGCGAAATTCTGCGCCTGCAAAGGCCATGCGCAGCCAGAGATCCCAGTCCTCGCCGGTCTGCAGGGTCTCATCCATGCCTCCCAGCTGCTCGAAAAGGCTTTTGGGAAAGACAACCGTATGGATGGCAAGCGCGCAGAAGGAGGAGAACTCGCGCTTGGCGGCGTCTCCCGCCAGGGCGGGGGGCTGCTCCACCCGCAACAGCCTGCCGTCCGGGGCGACCCGGCGGTAGGCGCAATAGGCGATGACAGGCGGGGAGGCATCCTCTGCCACAGGCAGCATGCTTTCGATGAAGGTCGGATCCAGCCAGTCGTCGGCATCCAGCATGCAGAGCAGGGGCGCCGCCGCCAGGTGTGCGGCATGATTTCGCGCCGCGGCCGCACCGGCATTCGGCTGGCGGGCGGGTAGAATGCGGCTGTCTTTTCCTGCGATGGCCTCGAGAACCTCCCAGGTCCGGTCGCTCGAACCGTCATCGACGACGACGGCCTGCCAGTTCGAGCGTGCCTGTTGCTGCAGGCTGGCAAGACATTCGGCAAGCGTATCGTCTGCATTATAGGCAGGAATGAGGAATGAGATCTCAGGTGTCGCAGCACTCACCATGCAGGCATCTTCCATCGTCGCAGAACATAGAAAGCGCCATTCACGCTGCCGAGCATCTCCTGCTTCAGGAAAAAGTCGTTCGATGTCGCGCCTTTGCGAAATCGTTTCCTTAGCCTTCCGGCATAATATTTCGGAAAGGAGATGAGGATGCGCCTGAGATTGCCGTTATGTCCGGTGTTCTGATACTGGACCAGCAGGGCTGCGACATGGCCGCTCATATATTGGTGGATCTGCCTGGCCAGTCCCTTCATGTCCTTGCGGTGAAAGTGCCAGGCCACAGCCGTCGGCTCGTAGCGGCAGACGTGGCCATGGTGGAGCAGCCGGTTCCAGTATTCGGAATCGCCCGAGCAGCCAGCAGCGCCCATGTCGAGACGGACATCGAACAGGCCGATCTCATCGAAGACCTTGCGGCGGAAGGCCTGGCTTGCGCCGGCGCCGATCGTCCAGACCGGAGCGCCGTAACGCGTGTCCCTGGTATAGAAATCCTGATTGAAGTCCTGCCTGAGATAGCCCCGGCCGAAGCTCCAATGCTTTTCGAAGATGAACTGTGCCGGCGTTGCCAGTTCTCCGGGAAGGACCAATCCCGTCACGCAGGCGATCTCAGGCAGATCGAACCCCTTCATCAGGTTCTCCAGCCATCGCTGGTGGAGAACGACGTCGTCGTCGGTAAAGGCGACGAATTCGGTTCTCGCCGCCCGAACCGCCGCATTGCGGGCATAATCCAGCCCGACCCGGTCCTCACGGACATAGGTGGCGCCCGCTTCCTCCACGACGCGGCGCGTCGCATCGCCTGCTGAGGCATTATCCACCACGATGATCTCGACCGGCTGAAGCGACTGTTCGGGGATCGAGGCCAGGCACCGGCGCAGTTCCTCCGGCCGGTCCTTGGTGCAGATCAGAATGCTGACGTCGCGGTTGCGCACAGGGGTTTGCGCAACGTGACGCGCATGCTCGAGCGTCTCGCGTCGTACGACACGCTCGGCGAGTGCCGCCGCCGTCTCGGGCCTTTCGATATAGGCTTGTCCGACGGGAAGACCATCCGACAGAAAGACCACGAGCCCATCGGAGACCAAAGGCGAAGCGGCATCGAGGTGAGACGTGGCGAGATCAAGATAGTGGATCGGTACGGGAAAACTTATATCCTTCAGATCGGACGGAATGGGTTCTCGCATCGTCACTCTCTCAATCGCCCCGTGAACATACGCCACATGCAGCCGGGGCGCGAGTCTCGAAAGTCATCATGGTTTATTCTGCCGCGTGCGCCTTCATTTGGCTCCTGAACCAATCGAGCGTCTTCGCCACGCCCTGTTCGTAGGTGATTTTGCACGACCACTCGGGCATGACGTAATGCGCGTTGGTCAAGTCCGGCCGTCTATTCGTGGGGTCCTGCGGCGGTGACGGCTCGAAGACGATCGGCACGCCGCCGACGAGTCTGGAGACATATTGCGCGACCTCGAGAACCGAAATCTCGCGATCGTTGCCGACATTCAGGGGCCCCTTGTAGTCGGTTTGATTGATCCAGAAATAGCGCGCGAAACCGTCGACAATGTCGTCGACATAACCCCAGCTGCGCGACTGCAGGCCGTCGCCGAACACGGTAATCGGGCGGCCCGAAAGCGCCTGGGTGATGAAGTTGGAGACGGCGCGCCCATCGTCGGTGCGTGTCCGCGGACCATAGATATTGAAGGGGCGGACGACTTTGACATCGAGCCCTTGCGTGCGCTGCATCTCGAACAGCAGCGACTCCGTGCACCTTTTGCTCTCGTCATAGGACGAGCGCGGACCGGTGCAGTCGACCTGGCCCTTGTAGGATTCCGGCTGCGGCGACACCAGAGGATCGCCATAGACTTCCGAAGACGAGGTGAAACCGAAACGTCCGCCCTTCTTCAGCAAGTCGAGCAACCGGAATGCCCCGAGAAGATTGGCGGAGATCGTCCTCTTCGGCTCCTTCATGTACCACGGCGGCGATGCCGGGGATGCAAGGTGATAGATTTCGTCGAACTTATCCGAGGTCTGCAGCGTCTCGACGTCGGATTTCACGAAGTGGAAACGGGGATCCCGGATGTGCGCGATATTTTCGAAAAGCCCCGTCCAGAGGTTGTCAACAACGACCAACTTCTGAATATCCGTCCTCAGCAAAAGTCGATCACACAAGTGGGATCCGATGAAGCCAGCCCCGCCAGAAATCAATACGCTTTTCATTGCTTCGTGCCTCGTGACTTGAGATTAAGCTGATTGTTTATTAGCATTACCTGTAATGCATGACAATTATTTAGAAGAGTTCTAAGAATTACTCGCCTATTAATGTTAATTGTTAGATGTGCCTACTTTAAAGTGTTTCTGCCGATTCCGCACTCGATCACGAGCCGCCGGGCCGGACTGGATGCTGCCGATGATCGTCGCGCGATCATCACGACCTGCCCGAACTTGACTATCCGTTCCATGAGACGGCCCTACCATTTGCGGTTCGACGAAGGAGTCGGCATGGTATCGACAACCACTCAGACGCGTTCCGGACCCAGAGAGCTGAGGTTGTCTCAACGAAAAGCATGTCTGTCGGTGCAGACACCGCATGCCTGATGTGCGCTATATTTTCGAAAGATCCGCTGCAATGATTGTCAACAACAGCCAGTCTCTGGGTATCATTTTCCAAGTAGAAGTCGTCACATAAATACGATCCGATGAAGTCGAACCCGTTTCTCACGCCATCTCGCTTCGTTACTTGAGGATATAGTATTGTTATTACAGTGATCGAACGTTTTGTATGGGCACGAAGTCCGGGGTGGGTCGGACTTTGGTCTGAATTTTGCGCGTGGAAACGATCGTCATCGTCATTCGACTATCCGCCGCGCGTCTTTTTCAGGCGGGGAGATAACGCGCTAAGGCATTGAATCAAGCTCATTGTTTCCGAGAATCGGTTTCGATTTTCGGAAAGCACGTGTGGCGGTGCCCGGCTCTCCGCATAGCCCGAAACGAACTTTCATTCATCGGTGCCGGCGCCGCAAAAGACGCCGCCGACACCGTCTGCTTCGTTTAGACCTCGATAATGTAGACGATCGTCAATGCATTGGGATCGACGATCACGATGCGGCCGTCTGCAAGGATGAAGAAGCGGTAGCCTTCATATTGCGGAACGATCTTCACGATGCGCGTCGGCAACCGCTCGAGCCGGACCTTCTTCGGAATCTTCGTTCCGACGGAGACCGTGAAGTTCACTTCTTTCACCGGCTCGACATGCACCTCTTTCACCGCCGTTCGAATTTCGGTCTGCTGTTCGACCGAGATGTTGACGTTGGTCTTGGTGTTCGGCTGGTTGTTCGTCGTGGTGTTGTTCACGTTGGTTTCGGACGAACTCTTGTTCGTCGTCGCGTTCTGGTCGGCGGGCTGCTTTGACGCATCACCGCTCTTGGTGGCGCTGCCGCTATCCGTGCCTTCCGCCGGCTTGGCATTCTGCATGCTGCTCTTCGAGGTGGCGGTGCCGCTGCCATCCGTGGTGGCGGACTTTCCGGCTGGCTTCTGTTCGGCCGTGGCGCCGCCGCTGGCGTCTTGCGATCCGGATTTGGTTTCGGTCGAAGACTTGCCGGATGCACTTCCGCTCTTCGCGTTATCGTTCGAAGGCTGCTCGGCGTTCTTCTGCATGTCGGAACCCTGGCCGGATTTCTGCTGCGTTGACTGGCCCTTGCCTTGCGGGCAGGCTCCGGAAGCGTCGGGGGTGCAGTCGGTGCCTGTCTTGCCGGCGCCGGATTGCGCACCGGCGTCCATGCCCATCTGAGAACCGGGCTGCGCCTGGCCGCTGCTCTTGGTGTCCTGCTGGGCTGCGGCCGGCAGTGCTGCAAGCGGCGATACGCCAAGCGACAGCGCGGCCAGGATCATGGTGAGATGGTTGCTTTTCATAATCGATCTCCGAAGTTTGAACACGCCATACCGCCCGCATTCCCATGCGTCGCATGCGTGCCCTAATGGTTGGAAAGGGCGGCCGCAGCCGCCCGTCGGTCACTGGATGACCTGGATGACCTTCCGGGAGGAAGGTTCGACGATCACACGCTGTTCGTTGACGATCGCGTATGCATATTTCGGATCGTCGGGAATTGGCGTCACCACGACGGTCTCCGGCAGAGGCTGCCCGACGACGACCTTCTCCTTCACAACGACGCGTTCGGCCGGAGCCGGAGCCTGCTGTACATAGGTCACCACCTTCTGCGGCGGCGGGTCGATGACGCTGCCCGCCACGCCGCCGACGATGCCGCCGACAGCAGCACCGACCGGGCCGCCGACAATCGCGCCCGTTGCAGCACCACCCGCCGCGCCTGTGACCGTCGATGACTGCGCAAAGGCAGATGTCGATGCCAACAGGACGCTGGCGGCAATTCCTACTGCTTTGATATTCATCCGTTTTCCTCCTTCAATGCGGTTGGTTCCGCTGGTGAGCCAAACCTGAAAATGGAGGAAGTGTTCCCGGGCTGGGACTTCATGCCGGGGCTGGCCCGGACTATGGTCCTAGAGCCTCCAGCCCGGCCGGACAGCGTCCGTCATTGCGTCGGGAATCGACTCAACATCCGATCCTGAACGTTCTCCGGGCCGACGATCATCGCTGCCAGCGAGATGGCTTTTTCCCGGGCTTCGGGTTTTGTTATATAGCCTTCGAGCAGCACGACAGGACCGAGCATCCTGATCTCGATGGCGCTGCTGTCGAGATCCGGATCGGCGGAAAGGGCTGCTTCGATTGTTGCGATGGTCGATGCCGAACTATGGCCTTGCGGACAGCGCTCTTCATGGCTGTGGTTTTCGGGGCCGAACTTCATATACTCCTCCTGTTCCGTCCCCTCCACGGACCTTACGTTGCCTCAAACCACTATATGAGCAGCGGGTCCTCAGGCCGCCAGTCCGACTTAGGTCCGGCTTTCCCTCGCTGCCATCCTGCCTAGATTCTCCTCATCCTTGTTGAAAGGACATCAGGGAGGTTCGGTCGTTGCAGCTGAACTCCAGTCAGAACCTCCCTGGTGAAGCATCAGGTGCCGATCGGCGCGAGATAAAAGGCGGTTATCCATGCAAAAGATCGGCATAGTGGATTGGCGCAGGAGCGAAGACTTCGCGCCTGTGATGCTTGTCATCGGCGGCAAGCCCAGGCTGGTTCGCTCTCTCCATGAGGTCGCCGACGCCCTTATTGCCGCCTGGCCGACAGACGACGGCAAGGAATATATCGCAGCCATAAAAACATGCCTGGATGCCATCCAGGGCAATATTCCGGCCACGGTAGCCCGCGCAGCACTCATTCACGCTGCGGAAGAAGCCGGAATTCGCGTCATCGCGGTCGTTCACTGAGATTTTTGCAAGCTCGTGCAGCGCATCAAGCCTTGATGATTGCGGTCAGCCCTCCGGGGGCGACGCAAACCGGCTCGCATCGAACAGGTCTATGGCGGCGACCGGAGTGATGTCCTGACCTGAGGTCGCGGCATCGACCTCACGATGAACCGTGCGGGGGGAAACGCGAGGCGCGTTCAATTCCATCACCTCGCCGGGAGAATGCAGCGCCCATTTCATCAGCGCCGCCTCGGACGTCGATTGAAAGAAACTTGCTTCTTCCCAGGAAGCGGTCATCGGCAGGGAGGCGATCATATCAGCGCCCTGCTTGGAGGCCTGGTGTGCAACACGGAGAGGTTCGAAGCGCGCATAGCCCGGCAATGCAGGCGCAGGTCTCTCCGGAAGCACTTCAATTGGGCCGATCGATGCCGTCTCCAGTTTGTCATCCACATCAGCGTCGTGTTCGAGGGTGGCCGGCCGCATCGCCGGTATCGGAATCGGCAAAGATGAAACATCTGGAGCGGACTGTTTGTCATCCCGCTCGACTGCGC
Source organism: Rhizobium sp. BK212 (assembly GCF_014197475.1). NCBI lineage: Bacteria > Pseudomonadati > Pseudomonadota > Alphaproteobacteria > Hyphomicrobiales > Rhizobiaceae > Rhizobium > Rhizobium sp. BK212. The sequence continues at coordinate 800,883 of NZ_JACIFS010000002.1, read as the reverse complement.
CGGTCTGCAGCGCCAGCGCACTCAATGCCCGGCTTTTGGGCGTGGGCAGAAGCGCCGTCACGAGGTTGTTATCTCCAGTATCGCCGCTCGGCCTGGTCGATGCGCCCACCTCTTCGTCTTCGCCAGCGGCACTGGCGATCTGGATCGAGGCGGGGCCGCCGCGCTTCTTGTAGTTCGCAACCGCCTGATTGTATCCAGGCAGCGGCCGGCCATCGGCAGGGAGATGCATCGTCTGCCCGTTCGGGAACAGTCGGGCGAGTTCCTGCCGGGACATGCGGGGCCAGGCCCTGACATTGCCGACGTCGAGATGCACGAAGGGCGATCCCGAGGTCGGATAATATCCGACGCCGCCGCCCTGCATCTGCATGGCCAGCGCCCGCAGCGTCGAAAGCTTCACGCCGGGAACGTAGAAATCCATCGCCTTGCCCAGCATATGCTGGCTCTTCTTGGCGACGCCCGTGCTGCGCGAGCGGTTGCGGAGCATGTTGTTGGTGGTGGGCGAACGATAGGCGGAGACGATATGGATATAGTCCTTGCCGCCGCTGCGCTTATACACCTCCCAGACCAGGTCGAGCAGCCGCGGATCCATCCGGGTCGGCTCGTTCCTTCGCCAGTCGCGCAGAAACCGATTGATCTGGGCAAGGCCTTTGGGATCGAACTTTCCGTCGCGCTTATAGGTGATCGTGGCCCGCTCGCCGGTATGGGTAAAGAACAGCTTCAGGGCCCGGTCTTCCGCCGAGGCAAAGGATGCCGAGCCGACAAGCGCCGGCAGCGCAAACAGAGCCGGCAGAATGGTCTTGGCGACCAACCGTTCCGCACGCGACAGTAGCGTGGCAATTCCGCCCAAGCCTGCGCCCGATAATCCTCGCACTGGATACTTTAACACGAACAATCCCGCCTACACCAAACACGCGACGATGTGCGGGAACCTCCGCATCCATCACGCCCAGTAAAGCCAGCTTATGGTCAACAAATCGCTAACAAGCGTAACCGGTGCTCCGCTCCTACACTGTCCTCGCCGCCCCAATCCGCCTTTCTATGGACGAGCAACGGGAGTTTTCTCCATAGCAGGCGCGATCTCTCACCCAACCGGATTATTGAAATCACCGGTCCGGTCTATAGTTGAGCAGGTTTCGGCGACCCCATGAGAAATAGTCGTCGATTGGGCTCGATCTTCGCGACGAACGCTCTTTTAAAGATCATGCCCGAAGCAAGCGGATGTGGCTGGTGTAAAGGAACCCTCATGGCTGGAGCAGCCTTGATCGGTCTGAGGCTCCATGTCATCGGATGATGTTTGAAGGTAACGGCATGCGCAAAACAATGGCAGTCGGCCTCGCCGCCTTGATCGCCATGTACTTTCTCGGCGGCATGAGCGCGAGACATGAGACATTTCCTTGGCCACAACTTTCCGCGATGAGGAAAATGGTTGGCGGAGAGAAGGCGACTGCTCCAAGCCGTTATACGTTCGACGACAAGGAACGACTCATCGGGGATGAATCAAAAACGCTTGTGAACTGCCCGGCTCAAACTGACCGAACGGCTGTCTTACTCATTCTTGGCCAATCGAACGCGGCCAACGACAGTGGACAACGGTACAAGTCAAATTATGGCGCTCGCGTTATAAACGCCTTTGACAAACGGTGCTTCATCGCCGCGTCGCCACTCCTTGGATCGACCGATACCAAGGGAGAGTATTGGACGCTTCTTGGCAACAATTTGATCGCATCGGGACAAAATGACAGCGTCATCCTCGCACCCCTCGCATATTCCGGATCTGAGGTCGCACGATGGGCGAAAGGCGGTGACCTCAATCCTATGCTGGTCGATACAATGAAACAGCTTCAGGATTCCGGTTATCGGATAACGAGCGTCCTCTGGATGCAAGGAGAGGCGGACCTCGTTATCGGCACCACTGCGGAGGCCTACCAGAACCGTTTCATGTCGATGGTTGACACATTGCGTCAGCACGGCGTCGAAGCACCGGTTTACATTTCGATCGCATCGAAATGCCTCGAACCGAGCAACGGCGGCTTCAAGGAGCATATTCCGGACAACGCGATAGTACGGGCGCAACTGGCCCTATCAAGAAGCGGCCCCGGTATCCGAGAGGGCGTCAATTCCGACGCGTTGCTCGATGGAGAAGACCGCTACGACGATTGCCATATCGGGGGCACAGGCGCGGAGAAACTGTCGCGGGCCTGGCTGAACCTTCTGCGCGGCGATGGCCGACTGGAAACCTCGCGATAATCTTCCCAGAACCGGTTTTCGCGCCTTAGCGAGCTTCAGCTTCGGGCTCTGAAAGCTGAACAAACTCTATGTCCTCAGAAGTTTGGACTATTCTCGTGGCCCTCCAACTCAGGGCACCCCCTGATGTTGCCGAAACCGATCGTTCGCCGGTCGCCGGATTCATCCAGACCTCTGAGCACGATGATATTCTCATCCTGCTGTATAATCTCGCTACGATAGATACCGGCCCGAATCGCCCGGTTTTTCGCTTGGCTTATATTGCATTGCCCGGGCGGCGGAGTGACATGCCAGTATCTCGTACCTTGCCCATCCGAATGCCATCCGCCGGAAGCAGCGAATCCCGACAGACTGGATAGCAGTATGCCAGATGCCAATATCACGCTGCCTAAAACCAGTTTCATGTCATCTCCGTAAGCCGCGGCAGGGCTTGTCTTCGTTCTGCTTGTTCTGTTTTTCAACGGACAACCGGGTGTCCCATGACGTCGCAGCCACATTAAGTGGCTCGCGCTAACACTGTGCTAACGCCGGTTTCGGCGGCAATTTGCGGATATTGGCACGGGTTGCGCCGGCATTGCTCGCCGAGGATCAAAAAGGAGCCCCGCCGAAACGCGGCTATTTGTGGAAAGGACGGACCGCACAGGAAGGAAGGGAAGCGGACAACCCCAGTTATGGGGCGCCTGTGCGATCCTTGTGCTCTAACAGTAGATAGCCGGAAAAGTTCCTTAAGGTTCCTGACCAATTAATGGCTCCGAACCGGCAGGAGAGGGCGGATCGCGAAGATTGCAAGGGGTGTGCTGCTGGAGACAGGAGACTCCTCTGCGCGATCCGCTCCGAGCCAAGTAACACTTTTGTATGACAACAGTTCCGGTGCAATTCTGCACGGTAATAGTATTGTCGACGTCAAGAGACCTGCTAATGCCAAAAAAGGACCCCGCTTCTGAGCGGGGCTAAGGTTGAGGTGGGCCGAACAGCTAAATGTCGTGTGGCTGTTGTATAACAAATCTCCGCACGGCCCGAAGGTATTACGATCAACGGAGCAAATTGTTCCGCGCCGACAGATTTTTTTAATCAGTCGCACCATTCGTTCCGCCGCTTCGCGCTCCACGTCCTGGCGAAGTCATCCTTTAGCAGCTTCTTGTCGACTTCAGGCCGTGCTCGGCCAGCAGTCTTTCAACCAAAGGTCGCTTCCCGCAGCCATATAGAGGCATCGGATTTTCTCTGAAACCTGAGCCCTAGGCACAAGTGTGATTCATCGAGCTGGAAATAATTTCCGAAAACGAAAATTCGCGCGTCATCCGGAGTGGTTTTCATCCAGGAAAGAAGCTCAAACCTGACGGGTTGACGGTGTACTCGAAAGGCCGAAGGCTCGTGAGGAAAATCGCTTTCGTTCCAGGCTCACGATTCTGCCGCCGCCGTGCACCCTGACCAGAGGTAGTTCTGTGATTGCATTGCTGGCCTGGGACGGCCGACATTTATGACTTCGGCGCTGCCCCAATGGAGAAGTACGGCCAGGGCCCGGGGATTCCGGGCAGATCAAGCTGTCCACGTAGATCAAAGGAGAGGTTTGCACCGATAACGAGATCGCGCACGGTGCGGGACGCGATAATATCGCCCGGTCCCGCGCAGTCGGCAAATCCTGCGGCAAGCCGCAGGACCGGACCCGCATAGAGGCCGCCTTGCCGTTCGCATTCGCCGATGTGAATGGCTGCGCGAACATCCAGGCCGAAGTGATGCAGGCGGCCGCGAAGATCGAATGCACAAGTGATCGCCTGGCTGGGCTGCCGGAACGCGGCGACAAGTCCGGATTCCCGCAAGTCGATCACATCGCCGTCGGCGGCGCGAAGCTGTCGAATAGCATCGTCCTGCCAATCTTTCGCCCGACCGGAGAATGCGCCTTGAACATCCACGTGCAAGACCGTCAGCAGGGCGCTCTCGGTCGGGGCGAGCGGGGCGGAAACTAGGAACCGCTGGATTTCGTCCATCAGCCGATCGGAGTCGGCTCCCCAGATGATATGGTCATCGCCGGGCAGCTCGACATATATCGCGCCGGGAATGCGGCTTGCCAGATAGCGCCCTTCTTCGGGCTTGACCCAGCGGTCGCCGGTTCGATGGGTGATCAGGGTTGGAACTCGGATCGCTGGAAGGATATCGCACGCGTCTATCTCGACGCTCCAGCGCCACAGGGAGATCGCATCGGCGGGGGATGCCGAATTGCGCAGGTAGCCCGCAAACCATTCGCGTTCTACCATATTGTCGGTGAGGCTCGGGGCCGCCCGTCTAAGGTCCAACGGGCGACCCCACTCCCGCTCGATGGCAAGCAGTTCCTCTTCTAATTCCTCTCGGGTACGCCCCCAGGGGTAGTCCGGTGACCACAGACCCCGCGCATAGGCTCCGTGTAGTATGAGGGCAGCCGTGCGTTCGGGATAGCTTGCGGCGAACAGCATGCACATGACGCCGCCTTCCGAGCTGCCGAACAGGACCGTCTTTTGCGATCCGACCGCATCCAGCACGGCACGAACATCCTGCATGCGCTGTTCGAGCGTCGGAAAGCCGGTGCCACGATCCGAAAGGCCCGTGCCGCGCTTGTCGATGCGGATGAGGCGACAGAAGGAACCGAGACGGTGCAGAACGCCTGACAGTCTCGGCGAGTCCCAAGCGTAGTCGAGATTAGAAACCCAGCCTTGCACATAAACGACGTCGAAGGGGCCGTCGCCCGTCACCTGGTAAGCGATGTTGACCCCGTCCGATTTCACGTAGCGGGTTTGAGGACGGGCCTCGAACGACGCTCCTTCCTCTGGTGGTCGCCCGGCCGCTGCCGCCATGCGGCGCGACAGCAAGTCTCGGTAGAGCGCGCGGGTTTCGGGCTCGGGCTGCACGCCGAGCTGCTTGCGCAACGTATCGGCGCAACTCTGGTATTGTGCGAGGGCGAGGTTGAAACGTCCCTTCGCCGCATAGGCGCGCATCAGCGTGCGGTGCACATCTTCCCGAAGCGGCTCCAGCGTGAGCAGCCGTGTTGCGGCGGGGATGGAAGCGCCCGGTTCATTCCCCCCGATGTGGCAAGTGATGAGCTTTTCCAGGGCGGCAACGGCGGTGATCCGTAGCCGTTCCCTTTCGGTGCGAAGCCACTCTTCGAACGCCTCTTCCGCAAGGTTGAAACCTTCGAGGAGCTCCCCGGTATAGAGAGCGATCGCCTGTTCGAGGTGCTCGCTCGCGGAGCCGGCAGCCAAGGCCTCAAACCGCCTGACGTCGAGATCCGCGTCGCCGAGATCGAGCGCCACCCGGTCGCCTTCGATCCGGAACCATTCCCGTCCGGTCGCCCGCAGCGCTCGCCGCAGGACGGACAAGGTTTGCCGCAAGTTCGCGCGGGCCTGCTCTTCTCCCGTCCCGCCCCACAGCAAGGCGGCCAGGTTCTCGCGCGATTGGGACTGTCCGGCCTGGAGCGCCAGATAGGCCACCAAGGCACGCGCCTTGCGTGTAGATGCTGGCGACCCCGCGGCAAGGCCCGCGCAGTCGAACCCACCCAGCAGGGAGAGGAAAGGGCGCTTCCTCGAATCCGCCATAGCCATCGCTTTTACGAATCCATCACATCCGGCCACACATCCCTTTGACGGGGATGGAGGATCGTTGCGGACGGCGCCGCACGTCGAAGTTGGAGGGTAGTGCAATGAGCTTCATCCGTAAAGGCGAAGAAGGCATGCTAGAGGCAGTCGAGGGGCGGGTCCGTTGGCGCGCGCGACTGCACGATCTATGGGTTGCCGCCATAAATCCGGTCGTTCCTTGGCACCGGCTGAACGAACATCTCTTGCGCGATATCGGCAAGAGCGCTGCCGATGCCGAGCGGGAGGCCTGCATCAGAAGTTTTGGCTCGTCCCGCCGTTTTCGTTTTCCAGATCGCGAATAGGCCCGCTTTGGCAACCGGTTCTAGTTGTGGTTACCGGGGGGCGCGCCTCGCGGCTTGCGGGGCAATTTCGACTGGCTGTGTCGCACCTACTATATCGGCCGCTTCCGGTTTGCGTCCGAATGGTCAACATCCGCAAAGCTCACATCTAGCGATAGATATGCCAGATCGGGCTGAACGCAAAACTCGCACCCCATGTGGTCCGAGCGCCTCTTCTTCCACACAGCTGGTAGTTTCTCAGGGGAATGGAGTCCTTGCGATTAATCGTTATCCGAAGAGAGCACGGCGAAGATGCCGTTGACGCGAGACCGGACGTCGAGCGCTACCCTATTGCCCGCCCAGTTTCCAACTGTCCCCAGACGGACAGGCTACGCCGTTGAAGCGCGTCATGCCGTCGAGCGATTGCCGACTGGTTACAAAACCGCGACATCCGTCCGGCCCATCGTTACTGGCATCGATCTGTTCGATAACGCCCGCGCTGCCCGTCGATGGGTTGGCCCAAGCAAGCGCAGTTGCACCGACAGCACCGCGACCGACCGTATCTGCGATCACCGCTTGATCGGTCAAAGGCGTCTGGTGCTGGATTGCTGACTGGGCGAGGGGAGTCTCAAGCGGCTCGATATGAGAGCACGCCGCCAAGGCTGCGATGCTCATTGCCGAGATGAAGTGCTTTGGAGTCATCGCTCGGATAAAGCGCTTTGCCTGTTGTGTTTCAAGTTACGAATAGTTCACATTCTGGCGAGGTCTGAAGAAAACGAGGTCGCGTTTCAACCGTTCGCTACGATTACCGTGATGACCAAGTCTCCGTTGCTCGCCCAAGCGACACCCAGTAGTCTCGCCGTCTCATCGACATATCGACAGTGGCACGCATCGATTCCATGGCAATTCTCTTCAAAACAACAATCAGCGAAAACACCGCATTCGAGATGATCGAACGGTCACTGTCAGGCGTTTACGAATATGACGGTTATCTCAATGTCGTTAGCGATGCGGGCGAGACGGCATTGTCGTGGGGTCCGGCAATGCATGCCGAAGAGTTCAAGGCAGAAGTCAGCCAAAGCCTGCGACAGACTTGGGATGCTGCCCGCTTCTGGGTCATTTATGAGCGCCGCGAAGACCGGAAGGATCCAGAAGGGACTGACATTCGTAACGCGGCTTTCCGCCTGACGCGCGGATACAGCGGCGTTATCGTTGTTACGCTCAGCCTCCTCGGGAAGCGTGACAGCGCCAACGACCTGGAACTCGTCTTCGTCTGCTTCGAGCAGGATTTTCACAGGAGGAATTTTCGCGTGCGCTACGAAGGTAAGCCGGTACCAAACCCGGACTGATGTTGCGAGGACGTGTGCTCACGCGCGCGACCCGTTCTACGTTCGATTTGAAGGCGAGGGCAAGGCACGAGAACTGGCGACCATCGCTTCGCTCATCGAGACCGGCAAACTCAATGCCGTCGATCCGCAGACCTATCTCACCGCCACACTCACTGCCATAGATAAGCTATTGCCGTGGAAAGGAAATCACAGACTTCGACTTTGACGACGGCCCGCTTAAGATGCGTTGGAACTGGCAACACCATCGCACGCAGGATGCTCCGACAGAGTACCTATGCCCATGATCGATCGGGAGGTTGGCCGCCCGCGAACCGTCTGTGCCGAGGGGTAAGGGGGATTCCCGGAAACGAGTTTGAAAAGGGTGCTCCGGATCAGGGGCAGACACCCTTTTCGTGCTGAGTTTTGCAATCTCAGCGGAACGGAAGTTAGCAGAGAGATTGCTGTCTACCATCGGACCGAAGTCCGACTCACTCGCAATAATTCGTCGATGTCAGTGGCCGAGGTAACACCATCAATTGAGTTGCATTGTGCCTCTACGTCCGGGTTGTGGCGGGCGCTTCGAGGGTCAACGTGCTTACAAAAAATCAGGTGCAGGAAGGAAGGTGGTCACATCGGTAGTCTCTATGAAACCTGCCCCTTGAAGGGTGGCCGCCAGATCTATCAGCGATCGATCGTCCGCAATGGCTAGGTGGCCTGCTTGCTCGATTGGTCGTTTCAACTCTACCGCATAAATTGGCATGATCTACTCTCCCTCGGTCAGGTCTATGGCGAAACGCAAACGGCTCCTGAGATTTGTCCATTTCGTCGCGCATCGCAAATTCCATTTAAAAGCCGAAAAATCCGCCGCCTCCAATGCTCCTTAATGGGTCGATGTTCATTTGACTCATTGCCCTTATCTGATCCTGACGCTTCTTTCCGCTTCTGCTGCAGCTTTCGTGGCCTCTTCTGCCTGGTGACGAAGCAGGTCATTTTGTTTTTGTGCTTCAGCATCTTTCGCGGGGATACCTCCCGGCCTTATTGCTTGGTGGACGTCCAACCAAGCTATGGCGAAACTCGCCCTATACTTCCCGGATTCCATTTGGTAACGAGTAATAGCAACAACTGGTTGCAGATTTTTCTGTCGCGTTGACTCAAAGATCGCGCGATTTAGCCGGGGACAACACTCGCATGCCAATCCAAGTAAGGCAGACTCGATATTTTTTTGTAATTTCGGCGGCTCTTCTAAGCGCCGCGAGCATCCTTCAGGGATGCCAGAGTGATGCACAGAAAGCCCAAAAAATTGGGCCGAGCGACAAGTTTCTTCTTTCGAACAAAAGCGGCTCGGCAAGCAGTGCTGAAGACGCGCCGGGCCAAGCTAACTCGCCGACCCACTCAAGCACGCCGAGCGGCACGGGCCCAGCCGGCAACGGTATGGGAGGCCCAGCCGGCGACCCTGGATGGCAGTGACCTATCCAGCGACTGCGCCTGCGGATAAGCTCCGCAGGCGCCTCCTTCGCCGGCGCCGGCGTTTCCACCTCTTGCAGGGCGGTGATCCGCGTTGCAGCAGGAGCGGAACTCCAATTTCACGGATTTGCGTTCCTCGGCACGATAAAATGCTGCTGGCTTTGATCCTGTTCGAGATCGTGCAATTCATTGCGTAAAGCTACAGCCTGGATGAAAGCCGAATTTTCGTTTGTTGTGCCGATCAACTGTGCTTTCGCCACCAACCTCTCCGCATCAATGCGCCCCGTTTCGCGAATCTGCCACATATCGCGCACACGAAACTGAGAGAGATAGGCAGCACAAAACGTTGCAAGGGCGGATAAAACGGTCGGAATCAAACGCAATTTAGGGTCCAGGTTGTATGCGCTGAAAACCGATGAAATGGCACTCAGGACGATTGTCGCAAGGGTTATGTTGTTCCAAAGTGCCTTCATCCGGCGAGATCGAACGTCGTACCAGCGGCTATGCCCCTGCGCATACTTTACGGTAGCCTTCCGCAATTGCTCGGGCCCCATCTCAGGCGATATGTCGAAAGCATCCGCCCTCTCCCAATCCTTTGATGCCATTTCTCGTCCCTCCCCAAAAGACAATCTCAGCTTGCATCAGGATGCGCTGGGTGTCGAGAGGTAGGAGCTTAGGCCCTTTGGTGGGCCTTCCGTCCAAACGCACGTCAGCGCCCTCTGATCTGCCGATCCAGTTGCGCTGCATCGCCTTGATGCCTTCCGGCCAGTGCAGCTCGTCCAGATCCACGAGCAGGCGGTCGGCATAGGCGGTGATTTTCAGCATCCACTGACGCATCGTGCGACGTTCCACCGGGTCTCCCGTTTCCACGTAGCGGCCGTCCTTCACTTCCTCGTTGGCGAGGACCGTGCCTTGTGCGGGGCACCAGTTGACGGCAACGTCCGCCTGGTAGGCCAAGCCAAACTTATACATTTGCAGGAAGATCCACTGCGTCCATCGTACGAACTCGGGATCGGTGGTCGAAATCTCCCGACTCCAATCGTAGGAAAAGCCCAGACGCCGGACCTGCTTCCTGAAATTCGAGATGTTACTCCGCGTGGTGATCGCCGGATGGACGCCCGTCCGCACAGCGTATCGCTCGGCGGGCAGCCCGTAGGCATCCCACACCATGGGATGCAGGACATTGAAGCCCATCATGCGCTTGTATCGGGCGACGACGTCGGTCGCGGTATAGCCTTCCGGATGACCGACATGCAGGCCTTCGCCGGACGGATAGGGAAACATGTCCAGGACATAATACTTCGGACGGCTTTGGTCGTCCTCGGTCCTGAACGTCTGGTTTTCCTCCCAGTATCGTTGCCATCGCGGCTCGATCGTTTTGGGGTCATATGGCATTGGAATTCCCTTCTGTCTCGAAATCCTGACCGAAGAGGAATGGCAACAAAAAACCCGCCTCTTCGGCGGGTTGCTGCATCTTTAAAAACGCGAGCGCGTGCTAACCCACCATCGGAATGATGGCGAGTAGGAGCTTTGAATTGGTGCGCGCGGCGTTCATGTCTTTTTTGATGACACGGAACCGCTTTGCTGTCCAGACGCCGGTGGCGTCATCGGAAGCATCGGCACGATTACGGCTGGCGGGCGACAAGGGGCAATCGGTCCGATAGCCCGGCAGCTATCCCAAATCCTTTGACAATGTAAGGAATATTCCTTACATATGGTGAGAACCAAATGGGAGTCGGCCATGGCTGCATTGCTGAAAGAAGAAAGCACGATCACCGCGAAGGGGCAGACCACCGTTCCCAAGGCGGTCCGGCAGGCGTTGGGCGTGGATTATGGCGGGCGCATCACCTTCCTCATCGACGATCAGCACCGCGTCTATGTCGAGAAGGCTGCGGAAGAGGCGAGCGATCCGGTTGTCGACCGCTTCCTTGCGTTCCTCGCGCAGGACATGGCCGAAAATCCTGGCACATCCGTCGTCGCGCTGCCCGCCAGCCTGCGCGACCGCATGGCGGCGCTTGTCGGGAATGTTGACGTTGATCTCGATGCCGAGATCGACGGGGATGTCGCACTCTAGCCATGCTGACGATCAATGGCTGGATCATTCTCGCGCATCCCCTCTTTCTCAATCAGCTGGAAAAGCTGGTTGAAGCCGTCGAGGCATTGAAGGCGAAAAAGCCCGATCAATACCAAAAGAACGCAAACACCAAGCTGCTGGCTGCTTTGAATAAGCTCGTTTTCCAGACGATACCGGCTGATCCCACCGCGACCGTGTATCGGCAAGGCTCGACGCTCGGTGACGGACACAAGCACTGGTTTCGGGCAAAGTTCGGCAACGGCCGGTTCCGGCTGTTCTTCCGCTATGATTCGAGCGCAAAGATCATCATCTTCGCCTGGGTGAACGATGAAACGGCCCTGCGGACGTACGGCGCGAAAACCGACGCCTATAAGGTCTTCAAGGGAATGTTGGACGATGGCAATCCGCCTGACGATTGGGCCGCGCTCCATAAGGCCGCGTCCGAGCGCCCTGCGGTTGAACGGCTGGATAGCGTTGCGCCCGCAAATCGATAACGCACGAGCTCATGATCGGTGGTGGTAACAAGGGAGGGCTCCCTTCTGGGCGCGCTTTCGGCTGCGCCGAAACCACGCCTGTGGCGTGTTTCCGTGATATGCAGGTCTGGTAGAATTAGGCCAACGACTACGCGGATTGTTCGGAGCAATAAGTAATCCCGGCGAATTTGTCTTCGTAGGGCGGTGATAAGCGCATCGCGTCGTTGCGCAAGGACGACTGGAATTAGGATGTCGGTGTTTCACGCACCTCGCGCAAGGCCCGGCTGAAGAGGTGGTTGAAGATGCGGTCGCGATCTTCCGCATTGGTCATATGATGCTCTGTAGGCTATCCGCCGTAGACTTGAATACGAGCTGGCGCTGCACGGACATCATTTGGATTCCGCTATCATCCGGTCGCGTGACGACGGTTACGCTACCGGGAGCACTCTCCGCAGCTCGCTTACCACGTACGGAGTCAGACCTGCAGTGACCGGATTTACTCGTGAAAGGAAATTCCGAGCGGAAGCAAAGTCCATATCTCTGTTAATCGTCAGCGATGCCAAATTATTTGCAGTATGCCTCGACAGTCCTAGGCCCACTAGCTGGATCATTGTTTGAGATGCTGCGCCTAATTCTAGGTAAAGCGTGAGCGCGGGAATGCGTGCCACATAATTGGCGTGGTCGGTTGCGTTGAGAGCTGCCTTCAATACAGAACAATAGCAACTGAGCAAATTAACATACCTGAAGCGTAGTCCTGACTCGATGTCAGTGAGCACCTCTCGAATGACTGTCCGCAGAAATGAAGAGGATCATCCATGCTTGCAGAACGCGAAACCATCTCTAAAGCCGACCAGGTAGATGCTGCCATGGCCTGGCATGGGGGAGATCCGCGCGCCACCATTGAAGCTTTACTGAAGGATCGCGGACGACTGTGCGAGCAGCTTGTCGTCGCCAGAGCATGCATCAGTAAAGGCTACACAAGGGGGTGGTTGCCGGGTACTGAATTCGAAACAGCTGAAGAATGCACAGTGTAACAGGATTTGTTTCAGAACTCGTACGGGCGGCCAATGAGCCCGATCGTTTAACGGTATCCGAAATTCAACATCTCCTATTTCGCGGGATCACGACAATCAGTGATCTTCGAGAACAGGTCGGTATTCCTGGCAGCGGCACCAACCGAGACATGATTATCACACTGAACGGTGCGGCCGCCGGTGCCGACAAACTTTCCGCTGACGAGGCTTCAGCGGCGCTCTCGGAAACGGCGGACCTAATCCGGACATTGTGGATCGTTGTCGATAGCGGCATTGAACTCAGGCTAATTCCGTCGAGAGAGGAGACTGAGACCTGAGTTTTCTTCTGCCGGGGAACACAGTGTGAAGGCCGACTGGTTGGAGACCTTGCGCATCCGTGATCTTAAACTTATTGACGACTTTTTGTCGGTAATACTGCTTCACGTTGCAGTCCCGCGCTATCCGGCCTACGGTTGGTCAGGACCGAATCAACTATCAATCGCGCGTCATGTTCTTCCGGATACTCTCCACTGCTATTCCGCCGGATGCGCGAGACTGCGCCTACCTCATCGTAGACAACTGGGACGACTGGTTCTCTTTCAGAACGATGTTCACAGTGCTTGTCATCGACGAGGCGGGTGCGAGACATCAGATCGGATCAGTCAAGATCGGTCGCGCAGGACTGCTGCCAGCGCGGGAGATTAAACCGGGACAGAGAGCACCCGAGCTGTTCCCTGAATTCGATGAGCTTCCCGAAGGCTACTTCTCCCTGGGCCAGGGCGAGGACTACTATGAGTCCTTGAACAAGCTCAGCGATGCGCAGCGGCAGAAGATGCTGGTCGGGCTGAGAGACGTCGCGTTCAACAACAGCATCTTCGACCAGTTCCGAAACGAGCCGTCGATGACGACCTCACTGCTACGGAGCGTGAGTGCCATCAGCATCACGGGGCGTCTTCACCGCCTGACGACCGGAGATGCCGAACTGACGAAGTTCAGCTTTCTCTATACGCTGCCGCCATCGATAAGCCCCGAGGGTTTGTTCTTCGCCTCGCCGACGATGGCGTTCGATGTTGTGCCGGATTCAGAACCGCCGTCGAACGTTCATGTTCTCATCGGCCGAAACGGCGTCGGGAAAACGCGGGCGATGAAGGGGCTGATAAAGGCTCTCCTAAATAGGCACGACGCAGCTCCGGATTCCGGTGGACAGGTTACTTTCAACGCGGAGCGTCCGGGTGAAAGCCAGTTCTCCAGCCTTGTCCTTGTTTCGTTCAGTGCGTTCGATGACTTTGCGATTGTCCCGACAGTCAACGATCCGATTCCTATCGAGCAAGTGGGGCTTCACAATCTGCCATCCGCTACGGACAGCCGGGCACGGACCATTGGGAAGGCTCTGGCTGAAGACTTCCGAAAGAGTCTCGACCGCTGCAGGACTGGTGCACGAGCGTCGCGATGGCGAGAAGCGGTGTCAACGCTCGAGGCCGACGACCTTTTCGCAGAAGCCGACATCCGCGACCTTCTTGGAGGCGAGGGCGACGATTGGGCAGCCGCTACCGAGGAGCGTTTCGGTCGTTTGAGCTCCGGCCACGCAATTGTTCTGCTCACAATTACCCGGCTCGTAGAACTCGTCGATGAGCGGACACTTGTAATGATCGACGAACCTGAAGGCCATCTTCATCCTCCGCTTCTTTCGGCATTCATAAGGAGCCTTTCTAGGCTGCTAGTTTCGCGCAATGGGGTTGCCATTGTTGCCACGCATTCTCCCGTCGTCCTCCAGGAGGTGCCGAGGTCATGTGCCTGGAAGCTTCGGCGATCGGGCAGGAAATCCGAAGTGGAACGCCCGACGATCGAAACGTTTGGTGAGAACGTAGGTATTCTGACACGCGAGGTCTTCAGCCTTGAGGTGACACGAACAGGATTTCACCGTCTGCTTGTCGAGGCGGTGTTCGATCGCAACCTTAGTTACGATCAGGCCGTGGCCCAGTTCGGCAATCAACTGGGAACGGAGGCGAGGGCGATCATCAGAGCGTTGGTTCTCGAAAGGGACCGAACGCAGTGAGATCACTTCCGAGGCCGCCGATTGCGGCAAAGAACGTGCTGGACGCCTGCATCAACAGCATCCGCGACGAGGGGCTAAGTAAGAACCTCCTGCTCGCCTCCACGTCCATTTTTCTCGCGGAGGCGGAATATCTTGCCCGTGGACCTGCTATGACCCTCTTCTCCATACCGGGATCCGACAACGTGCCTCCTGCAATGACGACAGCCGACATGAAGCGCGTCTATGCGGGCACGTTCGTGAAGAGCAAGGTGACACGTGGCATGTACGACCTTCTGAAGGCGGCGCCGCGCAATGACATGTGCCCCCTGTGTTCTCAGCGCACGGTATCAACGCTAGATCACTACCTGGCGCAAGCGCTTCATCCGGCCTTGACCGTCGTGCCACTGAATCTGATCCCAGCTTGTGCGGAATGCAACAAGCTTAAACTCGACTACCAGCCGTCATCAGAAGCCCAACAAAGCTTCCATCCCTATTTCGACGATTTCGATGACGCGCAGTGGTTGGTAGCCGAGGTTATCGAAACGTCGCCAGCCGCTGTCCGCTTCTGGGTAGCTTCCCCCGCGGGGTGGAGTGCCACGAAGGTCTCGCGGGCGGTGCGGCACTTCGAGGCTTTTCATCTTGGATCGTTGTACGCCAGCCACGCAGGCGTCGAGATCAGCAACATCCGCTACTCCCTTGCACGCATCGCTGGGACGGGTACGCCGCATGACGTCCGGCTGGATCTGCATGAGCGCGCGGAGAGTGCGCGACACTTTCAACTCAACTCATGGCAAACGGCAACGTACCAAGCCCTCGCGGCCTCGGATTGGTTCTGCGCCGGCGGCTTCAGGGCGTAGGAATGCCAGTTCGATACTAGGGAATGTTCGCCTCTGGCGCATTTCGGCAAGGCTGGCTTCAGCGCCCAGACAAGAAAGAGTACGAAGTAAGAAATGTACGCAAAGAACTTAGCCTTCCTTCTCCACGAAGCTCTCGTGTCGGCCTGATCCCCTGAGCGAAACACTTGAACGTTTTGAACGGCTGCGCGCCTTCGGCCTGCTTCCAGGGGGAAAGGAAAATGCGGCGGTCCGACTGAGCGATATGGAGATTGCGAGTGCGGTCCTAAGGTTTGCACCTACTGCAATAGGCTTCGCGGGCTACGCCGCTCTGTGTCTTGGCGGCCTTCGGGCAGTCGGCGGACCAGACGCTTCATTCCGAAACACTGATACACTGGAGGAGACGATCGCAGCCATAGTGGGCGACGATGACGCCTGCAGATGCGCGGTCGCAGTCACCCTGACGATAGATCGAACAAACCAGGGTGACGACTACCACGCCCGTGTGATCTTGCAGGATGGCCCTCAACGGGTGAAGGTCTCGTATGTTGAAAAGATGGCAACCTGTTTAGTTCCCGAGGTCGACATGATAGTCCTGACGGGCGCGGGTTCGATCGGGTTGTAAGTTGTTCGAGGTCGAGCGAACAGACATTAAAGGGCAGCTTCTCGACCTTAGGCTTTTCGGGAGGACGCGGACTCGGCTCGCGGGATATCGAAGGCCCCACGCGACAACAGTCGGCTCTACGGGCGCTGCGCATCCATGAGGTTCAATCGGTCGAAGAACACTCGGTTACGCCGCTTGGCGTCGGAGAGAAGCTTGCCGTAGTCGATGACCTCGTAATAGATCCCGAATGCCCGGTGATATCCGTAGTACGAGCGCTGGTCCGGAGTCGGCATTGCATCCGACATCTTGAGCTCTGCGTGCATGCTCGGCGTGATATCGCAGACGACATAGGCGAAAGCAGGGATCTTATCTCCGGCCACCGAGAGCGGGCGACCATTGTCATCCTTGAACTGACCCCCACGGATGAGCTGTATTTGTTCGAAAACCTGCCTCAGCGGATTGTCGTCACCGGAATAGTCGTCCCGTTGCGGTCGTTTGAACTCGATGACCGTGATGCTGTTGAGAGGCATCCCGTCATCGGGCTTTTCGGAGAACGCAATCTTCCGATCGAAAATGAATAGATCCGGCCGCTTCCGGGATTCCGACTCAAAGTCGGTGTGTGAATTCAGAGGTCGGTCGGAGGCAATGAACGAGTGGAAGTTGAGGCGTTCGTCTATGATCCAAAGGTTCTGCTGAGAATACAGGATGTCCTGATCCGTCGCCCTCATCGGGAAGAGGATGTTATGGACTGCTTCTTCAAGCGGGTACTTCCCGGTCCGCTTGTCGTTTGAAAGCGCCTTCTCCAACAGTTCGATGATAATTTTGCGGTGCGACACGTATTGGGCAAGCGCAGAGACGCCGAGCTCGTTTGAACGCTCCATGAATTCAGACAGGCGCCTGCGGTATCCTTCGTAGTCGTCCTGCTTCGCAGCCTCGGTCAGGATGCGCGAACCTTCCCTCTTCAGGCTGACCTCGCGTTGATGGAGTTCCCGGTGGAGCGCCAACTCCATGTCCATCTTGGACGCGGTTGGGGACACCGAGCCGATGAATTCATCCAGGTACCGGAGGAGTGGCTTGTACTGCGGAGCCTCGGTTCGGACGTAATCTCGGATCCGCTTGGCTTTCGCGGCATTGAGGCTGTCGATAAGGTCGGCGAGATCCCGTTGCACGAACGCAAGGCATTCCTCCCGGATGTCGGACCGCCGCAGGTCGTCGACCTGCAGCAAATCGCCTTGGCCGTCGTCCTGCTCTTCGTGCATCATGTCGAAGTCAGTGCGGAAATTGTTGACCCGGTCGTTGAGGTAATCACCTTGCACTACAGCGAGATAGACGAAACTCTCGCCGTTTTCGTTCTGCAATCTCCCGATGAAGTTTGGGATGAATTGGTCGAGTCTTTCGGTGATCACGGCGCGCGAATTGGCGGCGTAAATCAGCCTGTGCTGTGACGCCCGAGGTGAGTGCAATCGGAAACCGTCGATGCGGAAAGTGCGTCCGCCGATCTCGAACTTCTCGCTGTGTCCGCCGCGCTGGAAATTCTCAGCAAAAACCTTGTTGAGGGACAGCTTGATGCCGCCATCGTGGATCTCAACTTCAGGGCATTCCGGCTGCATCAGAACGAGTATGAAATGCTCGGCAAGCCGCTGCGCCAAAATCTCAATGTCCGTGGGGCATTGCTCTCGATAGGGTGAAAGGAAGCCTCCGAGTTTGATTGTGGTTCCAGATGCACCGCTGTCGATCTGTGTCGCGCTGGCCGCGT
Organism: Rhizobium sp. BK212; assembly: GCF_014197475.1. Lineage (NCBI taxonomy): Bacteria > Pseudomonadati > Pseudomonadota > Alphaproteobacteria > Hyphomicrobiales > Rhizobiaceae > Rhizobium > Rhizobium sp. BK212. The sequence continues at coordinate 783,179 of NZ_JACIFS010000002.1, read as the reverse complement.
CGGGATCGTAGTTGAAGCCGAACTCGAAATCCCGAAGCCAGTGACTCGGCTCGTCGTCGCCATCCTGTGCCCGAAACGTTGTCCTGACGTGGACCGTCTCGAAGGCCTTGAGCCACATGAACCGACCGAGACCTTTGCCGCCGCGCTCATACTTGTGTTCCGAATAAGCAGTGTTGAAGGAGTCGAAATTCTCGTCGGTGAAGCCGATCCCGGTGTCGCGAATTTCGAAGCCGGTGATGGGAGCGTTGTCGTCGCCAAGAAGGTCTTCGTCACGCTCCACTACGATCGTCACACGGTGCCGCCTGTCGGACTTCTCGTCATTGATCGCTTGAAATGAGTTCATCACCGCTTCGAAGAGCGGCAGCAGAGCCTTCCATTTTGGAAGCTGGGTCTGCCGGATCTGACCTCTAAGGTTCGTCCGGAGCATTCCCGGCTGCAGGGCGATGATTTGGTTCATGAAGTCCAGCCTATGGGCAGCGTGATCTGATTGCGCTGACGTTGTTCGCATCGGGCGCGGCGCGATGCTACCATGACTCCGAAGCGGTTGTAGATGGGAATTTCCTCCTAGGATCGAGAATCCGCGCCATTTTTTGCGGCGTCGCACTTCTTATTGTCGGAGCAGTTAGTCGGTGGCGGCAGCATTGGACGCAATGAGGCCGAACAGGCACGCAAGCAATGATCTCATGGGAAATCCTCGGGGCGAATGATTGCAGTGGCCCGGTCAGAATTCAAGATCGTCACGCGCAGCAGCTGTGGCTCGAAGAAGGCTCGCAATTGTCGACTGGCGCTTATTCTTCAGGCGCGTACCTATCGCGGAAAAACTACCAAACCACGGCTCTCAGGCGCGAACCTATACGGATTCACCAACCGGATGATCTTCCAAAGCGGCTCCGAGAAAGAGATATGGCGCACCCGACAGGATTCGAACCTGTGACCTTTGGAATCGGAATCCAACACTCTATCCAGCTGAGCTACGGGTGCATGCTTGAGGCGGTTTGAATCGCCTGTCCGATGGGTGGTTCTTAGCCTAGCTTGCGGCCGGCTTCAATCGCGAAATTCTCGGAAATACCGATGCTTGCGATTTGGCGGGCGTTTTTCTCCGTAAGCCCGGGCGAATGCATATGAAAACTCCGCCGGCCTTGCGGGCGGCGGAGCGTTGTTGTCGTGGGCGGTCGCCTTTCGGCGATCAGATCTGCATGGCGCCGGGGCCGGGAATCGCCTTTGGCGGCACCTTGCCGAGGATGATCATCCCCAGCACCTCGTCCTTGGTCACATCCTCGGTGCGGGCGTGGCCGACGACCTGGCCGTTCTTCATCACCGAGACGCGGTCGGCGAGGTCGAAAACGTCGTGGATGTCGTGGCTGATGAGGAAGATACCGATGCCTTCCTTCTTCAACTGCTTGATCAGCTCGCCGACCTGCGCCGTCTCCTGGGGCCCGAGTGCCGCCGTCGGCTCGTCCATGATCAGGATGCGGGCGTTGAAGAGGATGGCGCGGGCGATCGCCACCGATTGCCGCTGGCCGCCCGAAAGCGCCTTCACCGGTTCCTTGAAGCGCTTGAAGTTGGGGTTGAGCCGCCCCATCACCTCGCGGGCCGAGGCCTCCATCGCCACGTCGTCGAGCGTGCCCCAGCGGGTCTTCAGCTCGCGGCCGAGATAGAGGTTGGCGGCGGCGTCGACATTGTCGGCGACGGCGAGCGTCTGGTAGATCGTCTCGATCCCGTATTTCTTGGCATCGCGCGGATTGCGGATGTCGGCCGGCTCGCCGTTGATCAGGATCTCGCCGCCATCACGCTTGTAGGCGCCGGAGAGGATCTTGATGAGCGTCGACTTGCCGGCGCCGTTATGGCCGAGCAGGGCGACCACTTCGCCGGGGTAGAGATCGACCGAGGCATTGTCCACGGCGTGAATGCCGCCGAAGGCGATCGAGATGTTTTTCAGTTCCACGAGGGGAGTGCGTTGATCAGCCATATCCAGGGCTCCTCTCACTTGGCACGGGCGCGGTAGACGGTGTCGAGCCAGACCGCCACGACAAGGACGGTGCCGACGACGACGCTCTGAAGCGGCGTATCGACATGCGCGAGCACCATGCCCGACTGCAGCGACTGCATGACGAGCGCGCCGAGCATGGCGCCGGCGATGGTGCCGGTGCCGCCTGCCAGCGACGTTCCGCCGATGACGGCGGCGGCGATGGTGTAGAGCTCGTCGAGCGTGCCCTGCGAGTTCGTTGCGGCGTTGAGGCGGGCGGTTGATATCGCGGCTGCGATAGCGGCCAGAACGCCCATCAGCGCGAAGATGCGCACGGTGACCCAGCGGGTCTTGATGCCGGCGAGCTCGGCCGCTTCGGGGTTGCCGCCGATCGCGAAGACATAGCGGCCGAAGCGAAGGCGTGTCGCGATGAAGGTCATGATGATGCCGACGACGATGGCGATCAGCACCGGCACGGCGATGCCGTAGGGAATATCCAGGCCGGTCTCGGGCCAGGGAATATTGTTGGTCTCGGCATATTTCTTGGCGATGTTGATTGGCCAGTAATAGCTGTTGGCGATTGAGACCGCGCCGAGGATGAGCACGCAGCTCAGGATGGCGAGGAAATATTCAGCCCACATCGGCCGGCGCGGAAAGCCGAAGCGACGGCGCTGCCGGCGCGAGCCGACGATGCTGGCGATGACGAAGAGGCAGGCGCCGATACCGACGACCCAGCTCCAGGTGGCGCCGATCGAGCCTTCGGCGCCGCCGCCCATGATGCGGAAGGTCTGGTCCATCGGCGCAACCGTCTGGCCGCTGGTGACGAGCCAGGTCGCGCCGCGCCAGACGAGCAGGCCGCCGAGGGTGACGATGAAGGAGGGAACGTTGAGGAAGGCGATGATGATGCCCTGGAAGGCGCCGATCAGGAAGCCGGCTGCAATGCCGATCAGCAGCGTGATCGCCCAGGTGAAGGGGCTGTCGAAGCCGATATATTCCGGCAGGATCTTGGCCTGGGTGACACCCATGATCATGCCGCAGAGGCCGAGCACGGAACCGACCGAGAGGTCGATGTTGCGTGTGACGATGATCAGCACCATGCCCGTCGTCATGATGGCGATGTCGGTCGTCTGAACCGAGAGGTTCCAGAGATTGCGCGGGGTCAGGAACAGGCCGCCGGTGATGATGTGGAAACCGATCCAGATGATGATGAGCGCGCCGATCATGCCGAGCAGGCGTGTGTCGATCTCGGTCGCGCGGAAGAAGCGGGTCACCGGATTGGCTTCCGCCGTTCGCGGCCCGCTTGATGTTGTGGATTTTACCATTTCGGCCATGGGTTTGCCGTTCCCCCACTGTGTTTGGACGGACGCGCCGGCGTGCCCGAATCTGCCATCGGCGTCATGCGTCTGTTCTTCAACTAACCATCGCGATGCTTGCGGAAACCGGTCGCGTGGCGTCGCGACACCCTTCCGGCAGGGAATGAAAACCCGCGATGGTGCGGCGAGGCGGAGAAAACTTCGTCGTTGGAATTCTCATCCGCGTCCGGCGCCGCAGCGATGTTGCGCTGCGGCGCCGGCAATTTCAATTACAGCCGCGGCTTACTTGCAGGCAGCGACGGTGTCGGCCTTGACGCCCTGGCAGGCTTCCGCCTTGGAGATCCAGCCGGCGTCGATGACGACGTTCAGGTTGTCCTTGGTGATCGCCAGCGGCTTCAGGAAGACCGACTGCATTTCAACACCCTTCGGGCCGCCCTTGAAAGCCTGGGCGCCGTCGATCTTGCTCATGTCCTTGCCGCCGGCGAGGTCGAGAGCGATTTCTGCGGCGCGCTTGCCGAGTTCCCGGCTGTCCTTCCAGACGGAAACCGTCTGCGTGCCGAGAGCGATGCGGTTCAGCGCCGCCTTGTCACCGTCCTGGCCGGAAACCGGAACGGAGCCGGCAAGACCCTGGGCGTCGAGCGCTGCGATCGCGCCGCCGGCCGTGCCGTCGTTCGAAGCGACGACGGCGTCAACCTTGTTGTTGTTGGCGGTCAGGAACTGCTCCATGTTGCGCTGGGCGTTCTCCGGCAGCCAGCCATCGGTATAGGCTTCGCCGACATTCTTGATCTTGCCGGCATCGATCGCGGCCTTCAGCACTTCCTGTTGGCCCGAGAACAGGAAGTCGGCGTTCGGGTCGGAAGACGAGCCCTTGATGAAGACGTAGTTGCCTTCCGGCTTGGCCTTGAAGACGCCTTCAGCCTGCAGGCGGCCGACTTCCTTGTTGTCGAAGGTGATATAGAAGGCAGCCGGGTTTTCGATCAGGCGGTCGTAGCCGACGACCGGAATGCCTTCAGCAGCGGCCTTTTCGATGGCCGGGCCGATCGCGTCGGAGTCCTGAGCGAGGATGATCAGCGCGTTGGCGCCCTGCGAAATCAGCGATTCGACGTCGGTGAGCTGCTTTGCGGCAGAAGACTGCGCGTCAGCGGAAATATACTTGGCGCCCTTGGCTTCGAGAGCCTTCTTGATGGCGGCTTCGTCCGTCTTCCAGCGCTCTTCCTGGAAATTCGACCAGGAAACACCAACGACGAGATCGGCAGCCATGGCAGCGGTATGTACGGAAACGAGGATGGCAGCACCGGCCATCAATTTGAAAATAGACTTCATAATGTCCTCCCGAGTGAGTTGCGGCCGGCCCAGCCCATGCTTCCTCCGGCCACCGCGAAAAAGCCTGTCGGGAAAGATTTGGATTTTTTTCTCGACAGTCGAGAAATTTAGTGTCAGAGATTTTTTCAACTGTCAACACTGCACTACCGGCTTAATTCGCTTGCGCAACAGCGACCGGAGATGCAGTGGAAACCACGGGAAGAGCAAGCAGGAGGAGAGGGCGGCATTCATGCTGACCAAGTCGAGCACGGAGCTGGTCCGGCAGAGAAACAGCGTGCTCGTGCTGTCCGTGCTGCGCCGCCACGGCGCGCTCGCCCATACCGAAATATCCGATTCCACCGGGCTTTCCTCAGCCACCATCTCGGCGATCACCGCTGACCTGGAAAAAGCCCAGATCATCGAGAAATCCGAGCAGCAGCCGGCAAGCGGGCGTGGCCGGCCGCGCGTGCTTTTGCGCCAGCGGCGCGATTGCGGCTATCTCATCGTCGTCATCATCTCCTCGGATGCGGTGCAATATTCGCTTGTGGATTATGCCGGCAAGCTGATCGACCGCTTCAGCGAGGAGCGTTCGCATGATCCGGCGGGTGCCGTGCGCTTCGTCGCAGCAGTACGCGCCGGGCTTTCGCGCATTCTCGATCGTTCGAAGATCAGCCAAGAAAAGGTGCTGCTGATCTCGATCAGCAGCAAGGGGCTGGTCAACTCCACCGAGCCGGTTCTTCTGTGGTCACCGATCTTCGGCAGCGACCAGATCGATTTCGAATCGGCACTCCGGCCGGAATGGCAGGCCAAGGTGATCCTCGACAACGAGACGCTGCTGGTCGCCGCAGCGCTCGGCGCGCGTGAGGAGAATATGAAGGGCGCCGATTTCCGCTCGCTCGCCGCCCTTTCGCTCGGCCACAGCATCGGGCTCGGCATCGTCAGGCGCGGCAACCAGACGGGCCAGGAGATCTCGGCCCCCAATTTCGGGCACATGCTGCATATGGCCAATGGCGGCCTCTGCCGCTGCGGCACACGCGGCTGCATCGAGGCCTATGCCGGTTTTTACGCCATCCTGCGCAGCGCCTTCGAAGTGCCGCTCGATACCATCCCGGCCAAATTCGTGCCGGTTGCGGAACTCGACAAGATCGCCGCCAAGGCGCGCCAGGGTCACCGCATCTCCGCCTTCGCTTTCCGTCAGGCAGGGCTGGCGCTCGGCAACGGCCTGTCGCGCATGCTGAGCCTGACCGAGCGCATGCCGATCGCCATCACTGGCCCGGGCACACGTTATTACGACCTGCTGCGCCAGGGGATCGAAGAGGGCCTCGGGCAATCGCATGTCGTGCGCATGGAGGGCATGCCCGAAATCAGGGTGGTCCCCGAAGAACAGATCCTCGTCTTCGAAGGCCATCTAAACCGGGCGCTATCGGTGATCGATCAGGATATCGTACTCTCGGGCGTACAGAGCGCGGAATGAGGGCGCGTTGCTGAAATGCATGGGGAGCAGGTGTCCTCTCTCCGACATAGAGTCAAACGCCACCAAACGCGAAATGGCCGGGCAAATGCCCGGCCATCTCATGCATGGCTTCCGGTCGGGAGAGGGCCGTCAGCCGATCTTGATGAGCTTGCCTTCCTTGACGGACTGAACCGCGGCATCGGCGAGCGCCAGCGCTGCGAGGCCATCGGCGCCAGACGGCGAGATCTTCGAACCCTTCTCGATCGCGGCGATGAAGGCTGCGATCTCGTTGGCATAGGCTTCGGTGTAGCGGGTCATGAAGAAGTCATGCAGCGGCGGGCGGGTGTAGCCGTCGCCGTTTGCCACCTCGATCGAAACAGGGCGCTGGTTTTCGGCCGCAGCCATGCCCTTTGCGCCATGCACTTCGATGCGCTGGTCATAGCCGTAGGTGGCGCGGCGGGAGTTGGAGATCACCGCCTGCTTGCCCGATTTCGTCTGCAGGATCACCGAGACGCTGTCATAGTCGCCGGCTTCGCCGATCGCCTTGTCGACGAGTACGGCGGCAGTCGCCAGCACCGAGACCGGCTCTTCGCCGAGCAGGAAGCGGGCCATGTCGAAATCATGGATCGTCATGTCGCGGAAGATGCCGCCGGAGCGCTTGATATAATCGACCGGCGGCGCGCCGGGGTCGCGCGAGGTGATCGTCACCATCTCGACATCGCCGATCTTGCCGTCGTCGATGACCTTGCGCACTGCCATGAAATGCGGGTCGAAGCGGCGGTTGAAACCGACCATCAGCTTGGCGCCGGTCTCTTCCACCACCTTGATGCAGGCCTTGACGCGGGCGACGTCGAGATCGATCGGCTTTTCGCAGAAGATCGCCTTGCCGGCGCGGGCGAAGCGTTCGATCAGGTCGGCATGTGTATCCGTCGGCGTGCAGATGACGACGGCGTCGATATCCTTGGCGGCTTCGATCGCCTCGATGGTGCGGACTTCGCAGCCATAGGCGGAGGCGATCGCTTCGGCAGCCTGCGGAAAGGCGTCGGCGACCGCGACGAGCGTCGCATTGGCGTCGCCGCTGACGGCCTTTGCATGGACCTTGCCGATGCGGCCGGCGCCGAGAAGACCAAATCTCACTGTCATTCTAACCTCCCTTGAATTCGGAACAAATAAACCGAATTGCCAAAAATCTGGAATTTTCATTCCATCTTCTGCGGACCACGTCAAGCCCGCGGATCTTTCACATTTGCAAGATTCGAACCAGAGCCTTCCTCGTCGGATTGACGTCTTCCGCGAGTGCAGGTTTTGCCCGGGGCAAAGCCGATAGCCTCTGATCCTGGCGTAAAGATGCCCGGCCTTTCAGCCAAGAGAATACTTTAATCTGATCAGGAAAGGTTCTAGAGACAATCGCAGCACGGGCCGAAGGCAGTGCGACATATGCGACCGCGGGGCAGGAATGCAAATCATCGATCCGAACCATCCGGCATACCGTCATCTTTGGGTGCGTGTTGCCATTATTGCCGTCTGCTTCGGCTGGGCCGTGGTCGAATTCGTCACCGGCGATCCGTTCTGGGGCGTGCTCGCGGGCGGGGCAGGCGCCTATTCCTTCTATATATTGTTCTGGACCTTCAATCCGCAGCCGCCGGTCATCGAGCCGCCCGTGCAGCCCGACGCCGAGGACGAGGACGAGGACGAACCCGCGACGACCGCTGAAAAGCCTTCGAAGGACAGGCCCGCGGAATAGTCAGCGGCCGATTCGGCGCAGTGCTTCGTCGATCAGCAGGTTGGCCAGCATCATCCGCTTCGTCGCATTGTCGCGGAAGGGCAGCGCGACGCCATCGGGATGATTGGCCCGGGCGAAGGCGCGGCGCTTCTCGCGCAGTGTCAGCGGCGTATCGGCGGCGGAGATTGCCAGTTCGGCGGCAACCTCATGCGGTGTCGTGCGGGCGAGATGATCCGGCATGGCGGGCTCGGCTGGAGGCGCAGCCGCCGGCTTTTCCACGGCCCCGGCGCTAGCATCGAGATCCAGATTATCGAAATAGGCCTGGCCGACGCGCTGCGAGGCAGCCGAGACGCCCTCCATGACATCGAAGGCAAGCCCGGTGCCGAGGCCGGAGACGCGATGGGCGGCCGGCGCATCGGCGTCTTCGGCCGTCTCGTCCTCCGCCTTCAGCCGCTCGAGGACTGATTGAAATACCGACTGCCCGAACAGCATCACGCCTTCCTTGAGAGCATCTCCGTTTTTCTTCGAATCACGGAAATGCTCTATCTCTTTGTTTTTACGCAATTCCGGACGCAAAACCGCGGCACACTTTTGCTGGAATTGCTCCAGGCGCATTAAAAGAGAGCAAGATGGCGCAGGGCTTGCGGGCTTGTCAGCCGGCTTGTCAGCCGGCGTGTCAGCCGGCCTGCTTGCGGCTCTCCTCGAGGATGATGTCGTAGAGCAGCCTTGCGCTCGGCGGCAGCGCCCGTTCCCTCGCCGTGATCATGCTGTAGGGCTTGACGTTGATGTCGAAATCGATCGGCAGCATGCGCACATCCGAGGCATTCGAGCTCTGGCTGGCCAGGAACTGGGCGACGTCGACGGCGACCGGAGCAATCGCATCGGTCTCGCAGATGATGGCGCAGGTCAGCAGCAGCGAAGAGGTGTTGACGATGTTCTCAGGCAGCGCCACGCCACGCGACAGGAAAACGTCCTCGATCGTGCGGCGCAGCAGCGTGCCCGGCGGCTGGAACACCCAGTCATAATCCCGGACGTCGGAAAGGCTGCTCACCTTCTGCTTCATCAGCGGGTGGCGGTCGCGCACGATCAGGCAAGCCCGCTCGATGCCGATCTCCGTCACCTCGAAGAGGCGCGGGTTGAGATCGTCGGGGATGCGGCCGATGATGAAGTCGTGGCGGGCGGCGAGCAGCTCGCGGGCAAGCACGTTGCTCGTCTCCACCTGGATGTTGATCTCGATGCCGGGATAGGCCTTGCGCACCTTGTTGATCGCCGGCACGACGAGGCTCATGGCGGGTGCGGTCACCGAGCCGATGAAGACCGAGCCGCCCTTGCCGCTTTTCAGCTCGCCGATCTCGCGGCTCGCCTCGCGCAGCTCCAGAAGGATCTTCCGGGCCCTGCGCGCCAGCGCTGCGCCGAAGGTCGTCAGCACCACGCCGCGGGCCACGCGCTCATAGAGCGATGTCTTGGTGATTGATTCCATTTCCGACAACATGCGCGACGCGGCGGGCTGCGAGATGTTCAGGACTTCCGCAGCTGCGGAAATCTGTCCACTATCTTCGATTGCGACGATCATCCGGAGGTGATTCAGCTTAAGTCCTGCACGTAGAAGGCTGTCATCGCCGAAACTATCACTGTGGATATCGACGTAGTCCATCGAAAATGGCTCGGAAACGATCGTCATGGTTGCAGCCTCCTCGCTGCGCTCCATCAAAAGTAATACTTTTTAACGATATACCAAAATTGTTATGCACGTTAGCACTTATTCTATTTGACAGTTATAGGAATCCATACCAGTTTGCCGCCGTGTGCTGGTTGGCACTCAACACGTGTGAGATCGTGGAGGAGACCTACTTCGTTTCTCACCATCTGAAGTAACTATCCAATACGGAACCTGCCACAGTTTCGGGGCGGGCGATTTTTCGTCCGCTGCTCTATTAACAAGGGAGAGAGAAATGAAATCCATTATCTCATTGATGGCTGCGGCTGCCTTCGGCGTCGCTTCGTTCGTTGCACCGGCGCTCGCCGCGGACAAGGGCACTGTCGGTATCGCGATGCCGACCAAGGCTTCGGCCCGCTGGATCGACGACGGCAACAACATCGTCAAGCAGCTCCAGGCTGCCGGTTACGGCACTGACCTGCAGTACGGCGACGACGATATTCCGAACCAGCTTTCGCAGATCGAAAACATGGTGACCAAGGGCGTCAAGGTCCTCGTCATCGCTTCGATCGACGGCACGACGCTTTCCGACGTTCTCCAGAAGGCACACGACGCCGGTATCAAGGTCATCGCTTATGACCGTCTGATCCGCGATTCGGGCAACGTCGACTACTACGCAACGTTCGACAACTTCCAGGTCGGCGTTCTGCAGGCTGGCTCCATCGTTGACGGCCTCGGCCTCAAGGATGGCAAGGGCCCGTTCAACATCGAACTCTTCGGCGGTTCGCCGGACGATAACAACGCCTTCTTCTTCTATGATGGCGCAATGTCCGTCCTGCAGCCCTACATCGACAGCGGCAAGCTCGTCGTGAAGTCCGGCCAGACCGGCATGGACAAGGTCGGCACGCTGCGTTGGGATCCGGCAACGGCCCAGGCCCGCATGGACAACCTGCTCTCGGCTAACTACACCGATGCCAAGGTCGATGCCGTCCTGTCTCCCTATGACGGTCTGTCGATCGGTATCATTTCCTCGCTGAAGGGCGTTGGTTACGGTACTGCGGCCCAGCCGCTGCCGATCGTCACCGGTCAGGACGCTGAAATCCCGTCGGTCAAGTCGATCATTGCTGGCGAACAGCATTCGACGATCTTCAAGGACACCCGCGAACTCGCCAAGGTCACCGTTGCCATGGTCGATGCCGTGATGTCCGGCAAGGAGCCTGAAGTCAACGACACGAAGACCTACGATAACGGCGTCAAGGTCGTTCCGTCCTATCTGCTGAAGCCGGTTGCCGTCGACAAGACCAACTACAAGCAGATCCTCGTCGACAGCGGTTACTATACCGAAGACAAGCTGAAGTAACTTGAGCAGGAGGCCGGAGCCCGCGCTTGCGGGTTCCGGCCTTCGATTTTATGATTACCCGGCCATTTAACGGCTGGGGGCGCTGGAACTTTGACTATGGACAATACCATCCTCGAGATGCGGAGCATCACCAAGACGTTCCCGGGCGTCAAGGCGCTGGAGAACGTGAACCTCAAGGTTCGCCAGGGTGAGATCCACGCATTGGTGGGCGAAAACGGGGCCGGCAAATCGACCCTGATGAAAGTGCTATCAGGCGTCTATCCCACCGGAAGTTATGACGGCGACATCGTCTATGAAGGCGAGACGCGCAACTTCAAGGCCCTGAGGGACTCCGAAGAAATCGGCATCGTCATCATCCACCAGGAACTGGCGCTCGTGCCGTTGCTGTCGATCGGCGAAAACATCTTCCTCGGCAACGAGAATGCCAAGAGCGGCGTCATCAGCTGGGACGAGACGTTCAACCGTACCAAGCAGCTGCTCAAGAAGGTCGGCCTGCAGGAATCTCCGAACACTTTGGTGACCGACATCGGCGTCGGCAAGCAGCAGCTGGTCGAGATCGCCAAGGCGCTGTCGAAGAGCGTGAAGCTGCTTATCCTCGACGAGCCGACGGCCTCGCTCAACGAAAGCGATTCCGACGCTCTGCTCAACCTGCTGATGGAGTTCCGCAAGCAGGGCATCACCTCGATCATCATTTCCCATAAGCTGAACGAGATCCGCAAGGTCGCCGACCAGATCACCGTCCTGCGCGACGGCATGACCGTCAAGACGCTCGACTGTCACGCGGACGAAATCAGCGAAGACATCATCATCCGCAACATGGTCGGCCGCGATCTCGAAGACCGCTATCCGCCGCGTTCGGTGCCGATCGGCGAAACCATTCTCGAAGTGAAGAACTGGAACGCCTATCACCAGCAGCACCGCGACCGCCAGGTTCTGCACAATATCAACATCACCGTCCGGAAGGGCGAGGTCGTCGGCATCGCCGGCCTGATGGGGGCAGGGCGCACCGAATTCGCCATGAGCCTGTTTGGCAAGGCCTATGGCCACAAGATCTCGGGCGAGGCGCTGATGCACGGCAAGCCGGTCGACGTCAGCACCGTGCGCAGGGCGATCGACGCGGGTCTCGCTTACGTTACCGAAGACCGCAAGCAACTCGGCCTCGTGCTCAACGACACGATCCTGCACAATACGACGCTCGTCAATTTGAAGGCGGTGTCGAATGCGTCCGTCATCGACAGCGTCAAGGAATCGCGGGTTGCGACCGACTATCGCTCGAAGCTGCGCATCCGCTCCTCCAGCATCTTCCAGGAGACGGTCAATCTTTCCGGCGGCAACCAGCAAAAGGTGGTGCTGTCGAAATGGCTGTTCTCCAATCCCGATGTTTTGATCCTCGACGAGCCGACGCGCGGCATCGATGTTGGCGCAAAATACGAAATCTATACTATCATCAACCAGCTTGCCGCCGATGGAAAGGGCGTTCTGATGATCTCGTCGGAAATGCCCGAACTGCTTGGCACTTGTGACCGCATCTACGTGATGAACGAAGGACGCATCGTCGCTGAACTGCCGAAGGGAGAAGCAAGCCAGGAAACCATCATGCGCGCTATCATGCGCTCAGGGGAGAAGAAGCAATGACACCGATCAATCAACCCATCGCTGAGCAGGGGCGTGTCGTCTCCATCGGAGACTATGTTCGCGGCAACATCCGCGAATATGGCATGTTCATCGCGCTCATCGCGATCATGGTGTTCTTCCAGTTCTCGACCGGTGGCGTTCTCTTCAGGCCGCTCAACCTGACCAATATCATTCTGCAGAACTCGTTCATCGTCATCATGGCGCTCGGCATGCTTCTGGTCATTGTCGCCGGCCATATCGATCTTTCGGTCGGATCGGTCGTCGGCTTTATCGGCGCTATCGCCGGCGTGATGACGGTGCAATGGCACACGAATTATGTCCTGGCGGGTATCGTATGTCTTGCCATGGGCGCGCTTGTCGGCGGCATCCAGGGCTATTTCGTCGCTTATCACAAGATCCCGTCCTTCATCGTCACGCTGGCCGGCATGCTGGTCTTCCGCGGCCTGACGCTGTTCGTGATGACGGCATCGGGGACCGGCACCAGCATCGGTCCTTTCCCGCCGGCATTCCAGCTGATCAGCATCGGCTTCCTGCCGAACGCTTTCGATATGGGCGGCATCAACTCGACCTCGATCATCCTCACCGTCGTCGGCGCCGTCGCCCTCTTCTATCTGGCATGGCGCAAGCGCCTGTCGAATGAGAAGCATGGCAACGATGTCGAGCCGCTCGGCTTCTTCCTCGCCCAGAACGCCCTCGTCACGCTCGCCATCCTGGCGCTCGGCTATCAGCTGTCGATCTATCGCGGCTTCCCGAACGTGCTGATGGTCATGCTGGTCCTGGTCGCTGCCTATGCCTTCATTACCCGCCGCACGACGATCGGCCGCCGCATCTATGCCATGGGCGGCAATGAGAAGGCGACGAAGCTTTCCGGTATCAACACCGAGCGGCTGACCTTCCTGACCTTCGCCAATATGGGCCTGCTCGCCGGACTGGCCGGTCTGATCGTCGCGCTGCGTCTCAACTCGGCGACGGCCAAGGGCGGCTTCGGTCTTGAACTCGACGTGATCGCTGCCTGCTTCATCGGCGGCGCATCCGCCCAGGGCGGCGTCGGCAAGGTCACCGGTGCTGTCATCGGCGCTTTGATCATGGGCATCATGAACAACGGCATGTCGATCCACGGTCTCGGCACCGACTCGCAGCAGATGGTCAAGGGCGCCGTGCTCCTCGCCGCCGTGTTCTTCGACGTCTATAATAAGAACAAGGGCTGAGCGCTTCCGAAGCGCCAGCCAGGCATTCGCAGTCATATGAATGATGGATTCCGGCTCCTGATGGAGCCGGACAGGCGGAGCTTTTTCCTGTCTTCGCCGAAACGAGAAGGATCGAAGACGTGCTTATTTCCCAGATCAAAGGTGCCAACGGAGAGATCGTCGTCGCCGTGCGTGAGCCGGGCGGCGCTGCAAAGTCGGTCAACAATGCCGGCAGCGTCTATGCGCTGGCGATGGAAGCCGCAGACGGCGGCAAGTCGCTTGCCGCGGTCATCGAGGCGCATGGCTACGGCGATGCCGTCGATCTTGAAAAGGCCTATGCGGAAGGCCGCTTCCTTCCGCCGATCACCCATCCCGATGCCGCCCATCTGCATCTGACCGGCACCGGCCTGACACATCTGGGATCGGCGGCAACGCGCGATTCCATGCACAAGAAAACCACCGAAGCCGCCGAGGAAACCCTGACGGACTCGATGAAGATGTTCAAGATGGGGCTGGAGAACGGCAAGCCGAAATCAGGCGAGAAGGGCGTGCAGCCCGAATGGTTCTACAAGGGCAACGGCTATGGCACGGCAGCCCCCGGCGCCCCGCTCATCTCGCCGTCCTTCGCGCTCGACGGCGGCGAAGAACCTGAAATGGCCGGCATTTACGTGATCGCCAAGGACGGCTCGCCGTTCCGCATCGGCTTTGCGCTGTCGAACGAGTTTTCGGACCACGTCACCGAGCGGATCAACTATCTCTATCTGGCCCACTCGAAACTGCGCCCGGCCGCCTATGGTCCGGAAATCCGCATCGGCGCCGCACCGGACGATATCCGCGGCACCTCGCGCATCAAGCGCGGCGACAAGGTGATCTTCGAAAAGCCGTTCCTGTCGGGCGAGGCGAACATGTCGCACACCTTCGCCAATCTCGAATATCACCATTTCAAATACGGCCTCTTCCGTGTGCCGGGCGATGTTCATGTCCATATGTTCGGCACGGCGACCCTTTCCTTTGCCGACGGCGTCAAGACCGAAGAGGGCGACGTCTTCGAGATCGAAGTCGCCGAATTCGGCCTGCCGCTCCGCAATCCGCTTGAGGTGGCCGCCGAGGAAGAGATCGCCGTCAGGCAGCTCTGAATTCAAGACCTGGCCGCATTCGGCGGCCGAGTCATGCTCGTAAACGGTAAAGGAGGCTTGTTAAGCCCATGACCATTTATCAAAACCTGATCGCCGGCGAATGGGTCGGCTCGAACGCGACGAAGAACATCAACCCGTCGGATACGAATGAAGTCGTCGGCCTCTATGCCGACGGCAGCGCTGATGACACGAGAAACGCCATTGCCGCCGCCAAGGCCGCCTTCCCGGCCTGGTCGCGCTCGGGCATCTGGGAACGTCACGTCATCCTGAAGAAGACCGGCGACGAGATCATGGCGCGCAAGGACGAGCTCGGGGCGCTGCTCGCCCGCGAGGAAGGCAAGACGCTGCCGGAAGCCACCGGGGAAGTGATCCGCGCCTCGCAGATTTTTGAATTCTTCGCCGGTGAAGCGCTGCGGCTGGCCGGCGAGGTCCTCCCCTCGGTTCGCCCGAACATCGGCGTCGAGATCACCCGCGAGGCGCTTGGCGTCATCGGCATCATCACGCCGTGGAATTTCCCGATCGCCATTCCCGCCTGGAAGATCGCGCCGGCGCTCTGCTACGGCAACACCATCGTCTTCAAGCCGGCCGAACTGGTGCCCGCCTGTTCCTGGGCGATCGTCGATATCCTCAACCGCGCCGGCCTGCCGAAGGGTGTGCTGAACCTCGTCATGGGCAAGGGCTCGGTCGTCGGCCAGGCCATGCTCGAAAGCCCCGACGTTCACGGCATCACCTTCACCGGTTCCACCGGCACCGGCCGGCGTGTCGCCGCCGCCTCCATCGAGCATAACCGCAAGTTTCAGCTGGAAATGGGCGGCAAGAACCCGATGGTCGTGCTCGACGATGCCGACCTCAACGTCGCCGTCGAGGCTGCCGCCAATTCCGGCTTCTTCTCCACAGGCCAGCGCTGCACGGCGTCGTCGCGCCTGATCGTCACCGAAGGCATCCACGACAAGTTCGTCGCAGCACTCACCGACAAGCTGAAGACGCTGGTCGTCGACAACGCGCTGAAGGCCGGCACCCATATCGGCCCGGTCGTCGATGAGCGGCAGCTGAAGACCGATACCGACTATATCGAGATCGGCAAGTCGGAAGGCGCCAAACTCGCCTTCGGCGGCGAGGTCATCTCGCGCGACACGCCCGGCTTCTACCTGCAGCCGACGCTGTTTACCGAAGCGACCAACCAGATGCGGATTTCGCGCGAGGAGATCTTCGGACCTGTGGTCTCGGTGATCCGGGCGAAGGATTACGACGAGGCGCTCGCCATCGCCAACGACACGCCGTTCGGCCTTTCGGCCGGCATCGCCACGACCAGCCTGAAACATGCGACGCACTTCAAGCGCAATTCCGAGGCCGGCATGGTGATGGTCAACCTGCCGACGGCAGGCGTCGATTTCCACGTTCCCTTCGGCGGCCGCAAAGGTTCGTCCTACGGCCCGCGCGAGCAGGGCAAGTACGCCGCCGAATTCTACACAACCGTCAAGACCGCCTACACGCTGGCTTGAGACAAAGGCGATGACCCGGACCGTACGAGGCGGTCCGGCGACATCCTGAAGGATAGAGACGATGAAGAAGAAAGCGGAATGGCCGCGCAAGCTGAGGTCGCAGGAATGGTACGGCGGCACGAGCCGCGATGTGATTTATCACCGCGGCTGGCTTAAGAACCAGGGTTATCCGCACGACCTGTTCGACGGCCGGCCGGTGATCGGCATCCTCAACACCTGGTCGGATATGACCCCGTGCAACGGTCATCTCAGAGAGCTCGCCGAAAAGGTGAAGGCGGGCGTATGGGAGGCCGGCGGCTTCCCGCTTGAGGTGCCGGTATTCTCGGCGTCGGAAAACACCTTCCGCCCGACCGCGATGATGTATCGCAACCTTGCCGCGCTCGCGGTGGAAGAGGCGATCCGCGGCCAGCCGATGGACGGCTGCGTGCTGCTGGTCGGCTGCGACAAGACCACGCCGTCGCTTCTCATGGGAGCGGCTTCCTGCGACCTGCCGTCGATCGTCGTCACCGGCGGACCGATGCTGAACGGCTATTTCCGTGGCGAACGCGTCGGCTCGGGCACGCATCTGTGGAAGTTTTCCGAAATGGTGAAGGCCGGCGAGATGACGCAGGCCGAATTCCTCGAGGCGGAAGCCTCGATGAGCCGTTCGTCGGGCACCTGCAACACCATGGGCACCGCGTCCACCATGGCTTCCATGGCCGAGGCGCTCGGCATGGCACTGTCAGGTAATGCCGCGATCCCGGGCGTTGATTCCCGCCGCAAGGTCATGGCGCAGCTCACCGGCCGGCGCATCGTCCAGATGGTCAAGGACGACCTGAAGCCCTCCGACATCATGACGAAGCAGGCTTTCGAGAACGCCATCCGCACCAACGCGGCCATCGGCGGATCGACCAATGCCGTCATCCACCTGCTCGCCATCGCCGGCCGTGTCGGCATCGATCTTTCGCTTGATGACTGGGACCGCTGCGGCCGCGACGTTCCCACAATCGTCAACCTGATGCCGTCGGGCAAATACCTGATGGAAGAGTTCTTCTATGCGGGCGGCCTGCCGGTGGTGCTGAAGCGCCTCGGCGAGGCAGGTCTTCTGCACAAGGATGCGCTGACGGTCTCCGGCGAAACCGTCTGGGACGAGGTCAAGGAGGTCATCAACTGGAACGAGGACGTCATCCTGCCGGCTGAAAAGGCGCTGACATCTTCGGGCGGCATCGTCGTGCTGCGCGGCAATCTCGCGCCGAAGGGCGCGGTGTTGAAGCCTTCGGCCGCCTCGCCGCATCTCCTGGTGCACCGGGGCAGGGCCGTGGTGTTCGAGGACATCGACGACTACAAGGCCAAGATCAACGACGATAATCTCGACATCGACGAAACTTGCATCATGGTCATGAAGAACTGCGGGCCGAAGGGTTATCCCGGCATGGCCGAGGTCGGCAACATGGGGCTGCCGCCGAAGGTGCTGAAGAAGGGCATCCTCGACATGGTGCGCATTTCCGACGCGCGCATGTCCGGAACGGCTTACGGCACCGTCGTGCTGCACACCTCTCCGGAAGCAGCCGTCGGCGGACCGCTGGCGGTCGTGAAAAATGGCGACATGATCGAGCTGGATGTGCCGAACCGTCGCCTGCATCTCGACATTTCCGAGGAAGAACTGGCGCGGCGGCTCGCCGAATGGCAGCCGAACCACGATCTGCCCAAATCAGGCTATGCCTTCCTGCATCAGCAGCATGTCGAGGGGGCCGATACCGGTGCGGACCTCGACTTCCTCAAGGGATGTCGCGGAAACGCTGTCGGTAAGGACAGCCACTGACAGCGTAGATCCAGGATTGGAAATCGATGAAAGGCGGGGCATCACCCCGCCTTTTTTGCACTTGTTCAATGAGAAGATGGCGGCAATTTTGACGTGCGACGCCTCCCGAAATAAGGTGGATTTCGGGAGTGTCCAGTCAGCTCTGGCTTTGACTTTGCATCTGGCCGCCGTCTTCTACCTTCACGGTGACCGACAACGTTTCGCCCGGCGTACCGATGCGCATGCCTGAAATCGGCGCGGCGTCGCGGTAGCAGAGGCCGGAGGCGATCCTGACGTACCGGGCATCCGGGCAGATCTCGTTGGCGGGATCGAAGCCGACCCAGCCGAGGCCGGGAATATGGGCCTCGGCCCAGGCATGGGTCGCCGCCTGCTCGACCTTCTCTTCCATCATAAGATAGCCCGAGATGTAACGCGCCGGCACCTGCAGGGCGCGGGCGGCGGCAATGAAAATGTGCGCGTGGTCCTGGCAGACGCCGCTCTTCTTCTCCAGCGCCTGTTCGGCCGTCGTCTCGGTGTTGCTGGTGCCGGGCTTGTAGTCGACCGTCTCGTGGATTGCCGCCATCAGCGCATGCATGCGGGCAAGCTCGTTATCGCCTCCGACACCCTTGATCAGTTCCTTGACCAGCTTGCCGCCCTTGGTCAGCGGCGTGTCGCGCAGAAACAGCCAAAGCGGGCAGAAGCCGGTATGCGGGCCGGTGACGCCGTTGTTGTCCTCCGTCTCGACCTCGCCTTCGGCGAGAATGCGCGTCACGTCCTGCTCGCCTTCCAGCGAGACCAGATTGACGTGATTGCCGTACTGGTCGTCATACTCGACCTCGGGTACGGCACCCTCGACGTTCAGCGCCCAGGTGAGGACTTTCTGATGGGGGCTCGTCGGCGGCGTCAACCTCAGCCGTTGCAGCGAGAACTGCGTCGGTCCGTCGTAGCGGTATTCGGTGAGATGGCTGATCTTCATTCTCATGTTCTGATCCGCTTATACATAGAACCGGTAGCCGTCGGAAATTTCCGCACCGAGCTTGTTGTTGCGCGCAACGAAATCCTCCAGGAATTCGTGCAGGCCCTGATCCATGATATCCCGGATCGCTCTCGTCTGCAGTGTGGTGCGGATTGCGTCCGCCGTATCGTGAGCGGCGAGCCGCTCCCCGTAATCCGTGGCGAGATAGCCGAGATTGCTGACGATCTTCTCATAGCAATAGGCAAGCGAGCGCGGCATCTGCACATTCAGCGTCAGAAAGTCGGCGATGTTCATCGCACGGTATTCGCCGTCATAGGCCCAGCTATAGGCCCGGTGTGCGGAGACCGAGCGCAGGATCGATTCCCACTGCACATTGTCGAGAGAGGAGCCGACTGATGAGACCGAGGGCAGCAGCACGTAATATTTCACGTCGAGGATGCGGCTGGTATTGTCGGCCCGCTCGATGAAAGTGCCGATGCGGGCGAAATTATAGAGTTCGTTGCGCAGTGTCGAGCCGTGGAAGGCGCCGCGGATGAGGCCGGCGCGGCGCTTGATGACGTCGATCACCTCCGGCATGTCGGCCGCCTTGACGCGCTTTTCGAGCAGAGACTTCAGCTCGATCCAGCATTCGTTGGTGGCTTCCCAGGTTTCGCGCGTCAGAGCCGTCCGCACCATGCGGGCATTGTTTCTGCCGGACTCGATGCAGGACATGACGCTCGACGGATTGGCGCGATCACGCAGGAGATAGTCGATCGCGTCGGCGTTCGTCAGCTTCGTGTGGCCCTCGTCATAGGCCTCGCGCACGCCGGCACTTTGCAGCACGCCATCCCAGTTGTCATCGCCTGTGCTGCTGCGGGTCAGCGACATGCGCAACCCGGCATCGATCAGGCGGGCGATATTTTCGGCACGCTCGATGTAACGGAACATCCAGTAGAGGCCGTTTGCGGTTCTTCCGAGCATCAGTCCTCCAATACCCAGGTGTCTTTGGTGCCGCCGCCCTGGCTGGAATTGACCACCAGCGAGCCTTGCTTCAGCGCCACGCGGGTGAGCCCGCCCGGAATGATCTGAACCTTGTCGGATACAAGCACATAGGGGCGAAGGTCGACATGGCGCGGCGCGATGCCCTTGTTGACGAGAATCGGGACGGTAGAGAGCGACAGCGTCGGCTGGGCGATGTAATTGTTCGGCTTGGCCTTCAGCTTCTCGGCGAAATCGGCGCGTTCCTTCTTCGATGCCGTCGGTCCCACAAGCATGCCGTAGCCGCCGGAACCGTGCACTTCCTTGACGACCAGCTCCTCCAGATGTTCCAGCACGTATTTCAGGCTTGATGCTTCCGAACAACGCCAGGTCGGCACGTTTTCGAGCAGGGCCTTGCGGCCGGTATAGAATTCGACGATCTCGGGCATATAGGAATAGATCGCCTTGTCGTCGCAAATGCCGGTGCCCGGCGCATTGGCGATGGTGATGTTGCCGGAACGGTAGACATCCATGATGCCGGGAATGCCGAGCGCGGAATCGGCCCGGAAGGTCAGGGGATCGAGGAAGTCGTCGTCGACGCGGCGGTAGAGCACGTCGATCGCCTCGTAACCGCGGGTCGTCCGCATCTTCACTTTGCCGTCGATGACGCGCAGATCCGAGCCCTCGACCAGTTCGACGCCCATCATGTCGGCGAGGAAGGAATGCTCGTAATAGGCCGAATTGTAGATGCCGGGGGTCAGCACCGCGACGCGCGGCTTGCCGGTGCAGCCGGGAGGAGCAAGCGAGGCGAGGCTCTGGCGCAAGAGATAGGGATAATCCTCGACACGCTGCACCTTGTTCTTGTGGAACAGTTCCGGGAACATCTGCATCATGGTTTCCCGGTTTTCCAGCATGTAGCTGACACCGGAGGGCGTGCGGGCGTTGTCCTCAAGCACGTAAAACTGGTCCTCGCCGGTGCGCACGATGTCGGTGCCGACGATATGGGTGTAGACGCCGCCGGGCGGACGGAAGCCGATCATCTCGGGGATGAAGGTGACGTTGTTCTCGATCAGTTCGCGCGGGATGCGGCCGGCGCGGATGATCTCCTGCTTATGGTAGATATCGTCCAGAAAAGCGTTGAGTGCGATTACCCGCTGCTCGATGCCCTGGGCGAGCTTGCGCCATTCGCGGGCGGAGATGATGCGGGGAATGATGTCGAAGGGGATGAGTTTTTCGGAACTGTCGGCATGGCCGTAGACCGCGAATGTGATGCCGGTCTTCCGGAAGATGTTTTCCGCATCGCGGGACTTGGCAATCAGATGCGCCCGGTCTTGGCTGTTGTACCACTCGAAGTATTTGTCATAAGGCGGGCGAGGGCTTTCGTCCCCGGTAATCATTTCATCAAATGCCAAAAGCGCGGCTCCCCTTTTTTGTTCATTTGAATACAACGCAAATGGCAATGCAAGAACCATGCGCAGTTCGGGGAAAAGATTTTGCGCTGCGAGAAACGGGTGAAAATCTGGGCATTTAACGTGATGCGCTGCGGCATGACGGATATTCATCCAAGGTGCCTGCGTAAAATC
Source organism: Rhizobium sp. BK212 (assembly GCF_014197475.1). NCBI lineage: Bacteria > Pseudomonadati > Pseudomonadota > Alphaproteobacteria > Hyphomicrobiales > Rhizobiaceae > Rhizobium > Rhizobium sp. BK212. Next base: position 761,649 of record NZ_JACIFS010000002.1, on the reverse strand, counting down.
TGAGCATATGACCGTTTTTCGTTCAGCCAAGGCGATCGAATATGGCCATGCGCGCGAGGCTCGCCGACCTCTGCAGAACCGCCATCGGGTCCTTGCATCAGCGAAATTTCAAATAAGCATCAACGCTTCGTCTTTGACTGCGGCTACGGGGTGCCGCTATCAGCACAGCGAAGCTTTTATTGCGAGCCGCCATGTCCCTCGATCGCCTTGCCCCCGCCGTTTTCGTCCTGCTCTGGTCCACGGGCTGGGTGGTGGCGAAATATGCCTCGCTGCATTCCGAGCCCTTCACCTTTCTTTCGATACGTTACGCGCTGTCGGCGGCGGCGTTTCTGGCGCTCTGCCTGGCGGTGCGGGCGCGATGGCCCAAAAGCCGGGCGACAGCGCTGCGCGCCATCTATTCCGGTTTCTTCCTGCATGGTTTCTATCTCGCCGGTCTCTGGTGGGCGATCGCCAACGGGGTGCCGGCCGGCATATCGGGCATCATCGCGGCGCTGCAGCCGCTGTTGACGGCGATGGCGGCTCCTTTCCTCATCGGCGAGCGCTTGCAGCAGGCACAGAAACTTGGCCTTGCTCTCGGCTTCATCGGCATTGCCATTGCGATTTCGCCGAAGCTGCTCGATCCGGCGACCGCCGATCTCACCCATGCCGCCCTGCCGCTGGCGATCAACCTCGTCGCCATGGCGGCCGTCACCTACGGCACGCTCTACCAGAAGAAACACCTGCAATCCGGTGACCTCAGAACGATCGCGACCCTGCAATATATCGGCGCGCTGATCCTCACCCTGCCGCTTTCGCTCATCTTCGAGCATCAGCATTTCGACGGCGCCGCGCAGGCCTATGGCGCGCTCATTTGGTCGGTTTTCGGCCTGTCGATGGGCGGGGTCGGACTGCTGCTTCATCTGATCCGTCGCGGCCAGGTGTCCCGCGCCGCCTCGCTGATCTACCTGATGCCGCCGACCGTCGCGCTCGAGGCCTTCATCGCCTTCGGGGAACCGCTGACCCTGCCGTTGATCCTCGGCACCGTGGTGGTCGTGACAGGCGTTTATCTCACCAACCGCCGGGCGGTCAGCGAGCATAGGCCGGTCGAGGTATAGAGCCTGTGCGTTCTTTCGGACGCAGAAAAGACACCCTAACACTTTCAACCCTCGCATCATGCTTTCTGAAAATCGATTCCGATTCTCGGAAAGCATGATGCGGAGATAACAAAAAGGCCGGAGATATCCCCGGCCTTTCCGCTTTTCAGTCGTTCAACGATCAGGCGCGTTCGCGGCGCTGGCCGCTGCCGTTGCGGGAGCCTGAGCCACCGCGGCGGTTGCCGCCGTTGCCGTCGCGGCGTGGTTCGCCGCCCTGGGCCTGCTGCGGGCCGCGGTCTTCGCCGTGCTTGCGGGCCGGGCGGCCGTGGGCATGGCGATTATTGCCGCGGTGATGACCGCTCGGTTCGCCATTGGCGTGGGCGCCGTGATGCGCCGGACGCTGCGGCTTTGCCGAGGGGCGGAAGTCGGAGGTTGCGACCAGATCGTTATCAGGACCGAGATCCGGGGTCACTTCGCCGCGGCGCTGGCCGCGGAAATCCTCGTTACGGCTGGTCGGGCGCTCGGGGCGCGGGCGGCGCTCCTGGCGGCTGCCGCGATGCTCGGAGCGATTCTGGTCGCCACGGCCTTCGCCGCGACCATTACTTTCGCGACCCTGGCCGCCATTGCGATTGCGGTTGTTGCCGTTGCCGTTGGCACGACGGGGTGTGGCGTTCATGTTTGCCGGAGGTTCGCCGCTTGCGACGGTGATATCGATGCCCATCAGGCGTTCGATGTCACGCAGCAGCTTGGCTTCGTCAGGGGCGCAGAAGGCGATGGCGATGCCGTCGCGGCCGGCGCGCGCCGTGCGGCCGATGCGGTGGACATAGGCGTCGGGCACCTCAGGCAGATCGTAGTTGTAGACGTGGCTGACGGCCGGGATATCGATGCCGCGGGCGGCGACGTCGGTGGCGATCAGCGTCTTGATGCTGCCGTCGCGGAAGGCCTTCAGCGCCCGTTCGCGCTGACCCTGGCTCTTGTTGCCATGGATCGAGGCAACGGAATAGCCGATGTTCTCGAGATGCTTCATCAGCTTTTCCGCACCGTGCTTGGTGCGCAGGAAGACGATGGCGCGGCCATCCGGGTTTTCAGTCAGCGACTTGCGGAGCAGTTCCGTCTTGTCGTTCTTGCCGCCGACGAAATGGACGTATTGTTCGACCTTGTCGGCAGCCTTGCCCGGAGGCGTAACTTCGACCTTGACGGGATCGACGAGGTATTCGCCGGCGAGATCGGCGATCGCCTTCGGCATGGTGGCCGAGAAGAGCATGGTCTGGCGCTTCTTGGGCACCATCTTGGCGATCTTGCGCAGATCATGCACGAAGCCGAGGTCGAGCATCTGGTCGGCTTCGTCGAGCACGAGATAGCGGACCGTGGTCAGCGTGATCGCGCGGCGATTGACGAGGTCGAGCAGGCGGCCAGGCGTGGCAACGAGGATATCGGTGCCCTTTTCGAGTTGAAGCTGCTGCTTGTTGATCGAAACGCCGCCGACGACGACATTGATGCGCAGCGGCGACTTGCGGATGAACTTCTTCAGGCTCTCGGCGATCTGGTTCACCAGTTCGCGGGTCGGGGCCAGGATCAGCGTCCGCGTCGTGCGGTTGTCGGGACGCCGTTCGTCGGCGAGCAGCTTTTCGATGAGAGGCAGGCCGAAAGCGGCGGTCTTGCCTGTGCCGGTCTGGGCGAGGCCGATCAGGTCGCGGCCTTCGAGGAGGAGAGGAATGGCATGTTCCTGGATGGGTGTCGGCGTTTCGATGCCGAGCTGGAACAAAGTAGCGACGATCGGCTTGGAGACACCAAGCGATTCAAAATTAGTCAAGGCATAACCTTTCGGGGCGCCACAACGACTATTGCCGGAACGCACCATGCGATCCGGTTTCATTCTGGCGTCAAGAACCCCGCGTGAAGTGGGAACTTGTGAGTTGAAAAAAGCTTTCCAGCGCTTCTGGCCGCTCATGGGAGTGCGGCGCTCTATCGAAATGCGCTTTTGTCCCTTCTTCCTGCGTCCGTATTTTTTAGCAGGGGCACGCTCACGCGGCGGCCGGAAGGGTGAAAGCTGATCCGCATTTGGGCTAGTTCGCGTGGAAAGTCAAGTGCGGTGCACAAGAAAGCCTTAGCCTGGGTCAGCTGAGGGCATAACGAGGACGAAGCTTTCCGATGCGGTCTCCGCGCCGTTGACGAGGATGGCGATGTGGTGTTTGCCGGGATAATAGCGCCGCGTCGTGATTGGCCGCATGGCGTGGCGGCGCTCAATCGTCTGGCTTTGCCCGGGCGCGAGCGTGATCGTCTTGCACTTGAAGACCTTGGGCGAGAGCGAACCGTCGCCCTTCACATGGTGGATGGCGTAGTCGATCATCAGCGATTGCGGGACCTCGCCGGCATTCGTCAACCGGATTTCGAAATCCAACCCTTCGCCGAACATCACCTCACCGTTTACGAGCCGTAATTCGCATTGGAGCGAAGCGGTGGCGGCGAAGCCGAAATTGGCGAGCGCCCGCGCGTGGCCCTTCTTCAGAAGCGTGCGCGAGGCGTGTTTCAGCAGCCAGCGGCGTTCGGGCGAAGCGGCATCGATATGGGCGGCGATAAAGGCGGCGACCATATCGGGGTGATCCTTGGCGACGTCGTTCAGGCTGTTGGCGACGGAACGGCGTACATAATCCTCCGGGTCATCCATCAGCGCGGTCAGGATGGGCAGGATCGGCGCCGGGTCCTTTACGAGCTGCGGCAGGCGCATGGCCCAGGGCAGGCGTGGCCGCGTTCCCTCGCTCGCCAGCCGGCGCACATGCCGGTCGGGATCGCCGACCCAGCCGGAAATGATGGCGAGTGCACGTTGCTGGTCGCGGTGGATGAATTGCCGGATGCCGAATTCGGCCGTGAAATGCGGCGTCAGCGCCTTCAGCAGGTCGAGGCCGAGATCGAAATGATCAAGGCCGCGCGCAGCGATGAACTGATTGACCGGCAACAGCATCCAGCCGGAGAGCCCCGGCCTGCCGGTGGCGGGCAGGCTTGCCATCAGAATGGCTGCGGCCTCGCGGAAATCATCGGGAAGCGTGGCAAACAGGGCGTCGCGGATCAGCGCCGAGCGCTCCATCAGTTCCAGCGCCGCGAGGCCATTGGTCGCCAGCGTCACGAAACGGTCTCTGTCGAAAGCCGACGCGTTGCCACCAATACGATCGGCCATATCGCCGACCAGCGCTTCATGCAGCAGGTTCTTGAGCGGTTCCGGCATGCTGGGTCCTTCCTCTATGCGGCGGCCGCATGAGGGCGGCTTGGTCTGCGAAACAGCTGGCCTTTGTTGGAGAATCGAGTGATCGCATCCACCCGAGCAATCGGGTGCAGATAGCGGAAGCGCGCGACTTCGCGACCTTTCAACGCAACGGTGCCGTCGATTTCCTTGGAATGAGGGTTGGGGCCGAGATCCGAATGCGTTCCTCGGCAGGACTGTTGTCACCTGCAAGAAGATCAAGGGCGTTTGATGCAATTTGCTCGAACGGCACCCGTAGAGTCGTGAGCGGTGTGGGGAGGTGGCTGACAATCGGAATGTCGTTATAGCCTACGATCGAGATGTCCTGCGGCACGGAAAGGCCAAGTTTCGTCAGTCCCGACAAAGCGCCGATGGCAGTATTGTCGTTGACGGCGAAAACGGCGGTTGGACGTGGACTGAGATGCATCAGTGTCTCGACGGCTACCGCACCGGACTCGATGCCGAATGTCGAGGGAATGATGTATGAGGGATCCGCATTCAATCCAGCCTCTTCCAGGGCGTGGCGGAAACCCTCCACGCGCCCCCGAGAACTGGAGGCATAGGATGGACCGGCAATGACGCCAATTCTGCGGTGGCCGAGATCGAGGAGATGGCGGGCCGCGAGGTAGCCACCGAGCCTGTCATCGCCGACTGACGAGAGGCTGTGGCCATCCGTCCGGAGCGCCAGGACATAAGGAATGCCGCGCTTTGCCAGCTCGTCCGGAAAGTCATCGTCTTCCCGCGCCGTCGAAAGAATCAGTCCATCGACACCCCGCTTCAGCAGAGACTCGGCCGCAAGCCGGTCTGCTCTTGGCTTGTCGTCGGTCGTTGCGACAATCGCGAAGCGGCCACTACGGCTACACGCCTTGGCCAGCGATTCATAAAGCATGGCCATGACCGTATCCGTCAGCCTGGGTACAATCACCCCGACCGTCATCGTGTTGCCGCGCCTGAGGCTCGCTGCAGAAACATCCCGAACGTATCCGAGCTCTTCGGCAACCTTGCGCACGCGCCGCGCGGTTTCACTGTCGGAGCGCGGAAGCCTCTCGTCCAGAATGCGGGACACGGTAGACTTGGAGACGCCGGCTGCGGCAGCCACGCCGTGAATAGTGACGCGGGTCTGTCCCGGAACTTCATCCGCTTTTGAATTCATTGAGCCTTTTCCATACGAGTCGGCATTGGGCCGCCGCTCTCAGCATGCACCAAAAAAGATATTGACTCCAGGAAATTCAAGAACGATAGTGGGAACGTTCCCGTAAACGATCCTATAGCGATCGCGAGAGAACCGCGATCGCACGAAGGAGGAGACCAATATGCAACCGATGGATATGCGCGGGCTGAGCCCGGCCCCCGTTACCGCTTTCACCCGTGACGGCGAAGTTGATCACAAAGCCAACGCCAAGCTCGCCAAATGGCTGGTCTCGATGGAAGGCGTCAAAAGCCTCGTCATCCTCGGCCATGCCGGCGAGGGCACCTTCCTCACGGAAGAGGAGCGCCTTGCTCTCATCCGCACATATGTTGAAGCAGTCGACGGTGCCGTTCCGATCATTGCCGGGATTACCGGTGAAGGCACGAAGGTCGCCGCTGAAGAGGCCAGGAAATGCAAAGCCGCGGGTGCCACCGGCGCACTCGTCTATCCCAACCACGGCTGGCTGCGTTTCGGCTTTCAGAAGGGAGCGCCTCAGGATCGCTACAAGGCAATCTGGCAGGAGTCCGGCCTCCAGTGCATCCTGTTCCAGTATCCCGACGCCACCAAGGCATCTTACGATCTGGATACACAGCTTGCGATTGCCACACAGGAAGGCGTCGTCGCCACCAAGAACGGCGTGCGCAATATGAAGCGCTGGTATGTCGAAATTCCAGAGCTGAAGAAGGCCAATCCAAAGCTGCAGGTTCTGAGCTGCCACGATGAATGGCTGCTGCCAACCATGTTCGATGTCGATGGCCTGCTCGTCGGCTATGGCAATATCGCGCCGGAGTTGCTCATCGACCTGATCAAAGCCGGCAAGGCGCAGGACTATCCGGAAGCGCGCAAGATCTTCGAGCGCCTTCTTCCGGTGACGCGTGCCGTCTATCATCGCGGCTCTCATATGGAAGGCACCGTGGCCCTGAAACTCGGCCTCGTGCACCGCGGTATCTTGGACCACGCCACGATCCGCGAGCCGCTGAAGAGCCTTGGCGACAAGGCAGAAGCGGAGATTTTTGCTGCCTTCGACGCTGCCGGTATTGGTCGCGTTGACCAACTGCTGGCTGCCGAGTGACCTCTTTGACGCCCCTGCGCAGGTCGCAGGGGCGCATTGCAAAGGGAGGAGGAAGTCATGGAAACCCGCCGAGGCAGGTTTGAACGTCTTTGAAGGCCATTGCTCTGACAGGACAAACTGACGCGCAGTAGCAACCATCAAGCAGGAGCGCCCCTGGCCGGGAGAGTGGTAGGCCACGGGGCGAGAAGGAGGAACCAATGAATGTCATGCAGCCTATACCGGCTGAGACGGCGAATGCCGCTGATCCTCAGGCCGAAATCAGCGCTCGTCTGGAGCGCCTCCCCATCACCCGCGAGGTGTTCTGGGCGCGCAATATCGTCGGCGCCGCAACGTTCTTCGACGGCTACACGGTCATCGCTATCGCTTATGCCATGCCCGTCCTCGTCCGCGAGTGGGGCCTGAGCCCCTCACAGACCGGCATGATCCTATCGATGGGCTATTTGGGACAGTTGATCGGTGCGATCCTGTTTGGCTGGCTTGCCGAGAAGGTCGGCCGGCTGAAAGTTCTTCTCTTCACGATCCTGCTCTTCGTCAGTATGGATGTCGCATGCCTGTTCGCTGCCGGGGCCGGCATGATGATGGCCTTCCGTTTCGTCCAGGGGATCGGCACCGGCGGCGAGGTCCCGGTCGCCAGCGCCTATATCAACGAGTTGATCGGGTCGAAGGGGCGCGGCAAGTTCTTCCTCCTTTATGAGGTCATGTTCTTGTTGGGCCTCGTCGGCGCCGGGCTGATCGGCTACTTCATGGTACCGGTTTACGGTTGGAAGGCGATGTTCGTCGTCGGCCTCGTTCCCGCAATCCTAATGATTCCGCTGCGCTGGTTCCTCAAGGAATCACCGCGTTGGCTGGCTGCCAACGGCCGATACGGCGAAGCAAACGCTATCGTCACCCGCATGGAAGAAAGCGCTCGTGCCGCCGGCAAGGAACTGCCCGAACCGAAGCTCATCCAAGCGCCGGTCCGCCGCACGTCGGACTGGCGCGAGCTCTTCCAGGGCGTTTACCTGAAGCGGACGCTTTCCATCTGGGCAATGTGGTTTACCGCCTATACGGTGGCCAACGGTACGATCACCTGGCTGCCGACCCTTTATCGACAGGTCTTCAACCTGCCGCTTCAAACCAGCATCTTCTATGGTTTCCTGACGTCAGTCGGCGGCGTGATCGCGGCTGTCATCTGCGCGCTGCTCATCGATAAAGTGGGGCGCAAGCGTTGGTACACGGGTGCGCTGCTTCTCGCTCCCGTGCCGCTGCTGGCCCTCGCATGGCTCGGCGCGACCTCGCCCATCCAGGTTTTGGTTCTTGCCGGTCTCGCTTATGCGATCGTCCAGACCGTCACATTTTCCTTGTACCTGTACTCGGCAGAGATCTACCCGACGCGCCTCAGGGCACTGGGAACAGGAACCGGTAGCGCTTGGCTTCGCTTGGGGTCATCGACCGGCCCGATCCTCGTCGGCACGGTGATGTCTTCCATGGGCATCCAGTATGTCTTCGTGAGCTTCGCAGCCATTCTGATCGTCGGTGCAATCATCACCATGCTGTTTGCAATAGAAACCAAGGATCGCGTGCTGGAGGAGCTTTCTCCGTAACGGTTCAAAATGTGGTCTGATTGGCTTTGATCTGGCGGATGAAAATCCGCCAGTTTCATTTGATTGCCGTTGCAGCAATTCAAAGTGTTACAGCGCCGCACGTCTGAAAGCCGCGCGGCGCTGTCATGGACCGGCGTCTGCGAAGGTCAAGCGGCGCCGAATTGAGGCTTCTCTATTCCGGGCAGACTTTGACGCGGTAGGGCTCGCCCCAGCGATCATGCCGCCATTCGAGATGGCAATAGGACGGCCGGTAATAGGTCCTATAGACGGGATAGGGGCGATAAACAGGATAGGCGGGATAGACAGGGTAGGCGGGACGGGCGGCCTCGGACAGCAGCGCGCCGCCGACGACGCCGGCGGCAAGGCCGCCCCAGAAGGCATCGCGTGGACGGGCATCGGCGGTGGTAGCGGTGGCGAGCGAGGCGCCGGCAAAGGTCAGCGCGATCAGGCCCGTCGCCATGGTCTTATGAAAAACGGACATGCTATTTTCCTTTCATGGCTGGCTTCCAATAAAGCCATGTCGAGACTCGGCCTGGATCACGGCGCCGCAATGGCCGCGCAAGCGGTTTCGGCATTAAATTTTTGTCATGATTTCAGCGGATCCCCTGCTTTCAAGTCTGGGCGGTCAAGGTGAGTTGTCTTCAACTTGGCGAGCCGGAAATTGGCGAGCCGGCCCGTAAAATTTCGCTATCGAAATTTATGGTTAAAACCTTGTTAGAAGCCTTGGCGTTATAGTTTTTGTAGTCGATATTTCATTCATTGCTGGAGCTATATTTTTGAAATCAGCCGGGGACCTTCTGGAGTTGGCTTGCCGCCGGATCGCTGATCTGGATACCCCGGCCTATGTCAAGAACAGCGAGCTGCGCTATATCGCCGTCAACGAGGCCTATGCCCGTTTTCTGGGCCGCGAAATCTCCGATTTCATCGGCAGACGCAGCCGCGAACTCTTCGACCGTCCCGAGGAAGAGGAGCGCGAGGACAGGGAACGCCGCGCGCTGGTGTTCGGCACCGAGGAAAGCGCCATCTGTTTCGATGCGGCAGGCCTTGGCCATGAGCGCATTCAGATCGAAAGCTTCTCTCCGTCGCCGGAGCGGGCCTATGTGCTCGGCATTTTCGAAGTGCGCGAGGCGCCGCGCCGCGCCGTTGGCGATAGCGGTGTCGCCGCCGATTTCGCTCGCGTGCGCGAGGTGCTGGAAAAGCTTGATCATCCGATCGGCATCTTTGCCGGGGACGGCCGCCCGCTGGTCGTCAACGCCGCCTACCGTAATGGCGCCAAGCCTGCGGCCGCCGGAGATTCGGCCTGGGGCGAGAGCGTCAACGAACTCGACGTTCTCCGCACTGTCCTGGAGGACCTACCGGTTGCAGTCTTCGTGCGCGATGACGGGCACCGCCTGGTCTATGCCAATAAATATTACGACACCTTCAGCGGCCACGACCGCTCCCAGATACTGGGAATGACCGAATATGAAATGTTCGGGCCGGAAGGTGGCGAGGCGATCTACCAGGAAAACCTGCTGGCGTTGAAGTACGGCACGTCGGTGGAGATCGAAAGCGAAATGCCGAGCAAGAGCGGCCACGTCTATCCCGTCATCTCGCGCGTCAACCGCGTCATGACGGCGGACGGCCGCACTTATGTCGTCGGCTCTTTTTCCGACATCTCGCCGCTCAAGGAACGCGAAAAGGCGCTGATTGCGTCGCGCAAGCAGGAAGAAATCCTGCACCGGGATATCGAAAGCATCCTGCGTTCGCTGCCGGTCGGCGTGCTGATCCTCGATAACGACCATCGGATTCTCTACGTCAACGACGAATTCTACAGCATCTGGGATCTGCCGCTCGACGATCGCTTCGACGGTCGCCACTTCATCGACGTCATCCGCCGCAATTACGAGCTCGGTCGCTACGACGGCACGCAGACGCCGGAGGAAATCTACGCCTTCCGCAAGCACCTGTTCGAGACAGATGAGCCGGAGCCGATCGAACTCGGCTGGGCGGGCAGCAAATCCGTCATCTTCGACAGCCGCCGCCTCTCCCACGACCGCATCCTGCTTTCTTATGCCGATATTTCGGCGGTGCGCGAACGGGAAAAGGAAATCCACGAGGCGCGTGCGGCGCTGGAGCAGGTCGGCGAGATGATGCGCGATGCAACGCGCGCCATGTCGCAGGGGATCGCCATCGTCCAGGACGGCATCATCAAGCTATCCAACGAAGCGCTTTCAGAGATCCTGCGCATTCCGGCCCCCTATATCGAGCCAGGCGTGAGCTGGCTCGGGCTCTTCGATTTCTGCGCGGTGCGCGGCGATTTCCATGATGCGGCGGCCGAGATCCTGCAGGGCTGGCGCGCCAATATTGCGGCGCGGCAGCCGATTTCCACCGTCTTCCATGTCGCCGGGGAACGCTGGGTCAACATGGAGGCGACGGTCAGCGAGGGGCAGCATTGGGTGGCGCTCTTCACCGACGTCACCGAGCTGAAGAGCCGTGAGGAGGAACTGCGGCAGCTGCTGTCGCGCGCCGAAGCCGCCGACCGCGCCAAATCCGAATTCCTCGCCAATATGAGCCACGAGATCCGCACGCCGATGAACGGCGTGCTTGGCATGGCGGAGCTGCTTGCCAAAACCAATCTCGACACGCGCCAGAAGACTTTCGTCGACATCATCGTCAAATCGGGCAATGCGCTGCTGACGATTATCAATGACATCCTCGACTTCTCGAAGATTGATGCCGGACAGATGAAACTGCGCAAGGCCGCCTTCGATATTACCGAAGCGGTGGAGGACGTGGCGACACTCTTGTCTTCGCATGCCGCCGAGAAGAACATCGAGCTGCTGGTGCGGGCCGCACCCGACCTGCCTGCCGCCGTGATCGGCGATGCCGGGCGTTTCCGCCAGATCGTCACCAATCTCGTCGGCAACGCCGTCAAGTTCACCGAGCGTGGCCACGTCTTCGTCGATCTCGGCTTTCAGGCCGCCGACGGCGGCGAGATCATGGCGAGCATCCGCATCGAGGATACCGGTATCGGCATCCCGCCGGAGAAGCTCGAATCGATCTTCGACAAGTTTTCGCAGGTGGACGCCTCCTCGACCCGCCGGCATGAGGGAACGGGCCTCGGCCTTGCGATCACCGCCGGGCTCGTCGACCTTTTCGGCGGGTATCTCAACGTCGAAAGCGAAGGCAACAAGGGCTCGGTCTTCACCGTCAATCTGCCGTTTGCGGTGGCGGCCGCCCGCATCGAACCGAAGCCGTTGCCGATCAACGTGCAGGGCGCGCGCGTCCTCGTCGTCGACGACAATGACGTGAACCGGCGCATTCTGACCGAGCAGCTTGCTCTCTGGGGTTTCGATGGCGTGGCCGCCGAAGGCGGCGGTACCGGCCTTGCGATCCTCGAGGCGGCGGCCGATCTCGGCATTGCCGTCGATGCCGTGGTGCTCGACTATCACATGCCTGATATGAACGGCGCCGATGTCGCGCGCCGGCTCCGCGCCGATCCCCGCTTTGTCGAATTGCCGATCATCTTCCTGACGTCGATGGATATTTCCGGCACGGAAAAGGAATTCGCGGCGCTCAACGGCCACGCGCATCTGATGAAGCCGGCGCGCGCCAACGTGCTGCGCAACACCGTCGTCGAAGTGGTGCGCGCCAGCCGCGTCAAGCAGGCCTCCGAGGCCGAGATTGCCCGGCTGCAGAGGGAAGCGGCGGCACCGGCAAAGCCGCCGGCACCCGCGCCGCAGAAGCGGGCGGCCGAATTCGTCGACGTGCTCGTTGCCGAGGACAACGAGGTCAACCAGATCGTCTTCACGCAGATCCTGCAGGGAACGGGTCTTTCTTTCCTCGTCGTCGAGAATGGTCAGGCGGCGGTCGCTGCCTGGGAGCGGCATACGCCGCGCATCATCATGATGGATGTCTCCATGCCCGTCATGAACGGCCATCAGGCGACCCAGACGATCCGCGAAAGGGAAAAGGGCCAGGGGCACCGCGTGCCGATCATCGGGGTCACCGCCCATGCGCTCGAAAGCGACCGCGAGCTTTGCCTCGACGCCGGCATGGACGATTACATGTCGAAGCCGATCAGCCCTGAACTATTGGAAGAGAAAATCCGGCAATGGCTCGGAACGAGCGAGCAGCAGCCGGAGCGCAGCAGCTATTAATCCGCGCGCTGACCCGGGGACGCCTTGATACCGCAGAGCATTTCGCGCTTGCCGGCGAAGCCTTGGCGGCGCTCGACGGCAAAACCGGCGGCAATGAGGTTGCGGCGCACGAAGCCGGCCGCCGCATAGGTGGCGAACGTGCCGCCGGCGGCACTTTTCTCGCAGACGAGCCGCATCAGTTCCTCTGACCACATGTCGCCGTTGCGTGACGGGGCGAAGCCGTCGAGATACCAGGCGTCGAAGCCGGGCTTTGCCGCGGCGACACCGTCGAGCGCGCGGCCGCAGACGACGCTGAGCCGCGTCTGAGGATCGAGATCGAGCGAGACGGTTCCAGCAGGCGTCTGCGGCCAGGCCGCCGTCAGCGCCTCGCGCTCGCTATCGATCTCCGGCCAATGCGACAGCGCCCGGCCGATCTCTTCGCCACGCATCGGATGGAGCTCGAAGGAGATGAAATGCAGGTGCTGGCCGCCGGCACGGTGGAGCTTCCACTGCCGCCAGGTCTCGGCGAAGTTCAGGCCGGTGCCGAAGCCGAGCTCGCCGATCACGAATTCCTGCCGCCCGTTCCAGCGCGCCGGCAGGCCGTTGCCGGCGAGGAAGACGTGGCCGCATTCCAGCCGGCCATCCGTCTGGCAATAAAAATGATCGCCAAAGGCGGTGGAATAGGGCATATCGCCGTCGCGCCATTCGAGCGGCTGCGGCGCGCCTGCGCCAATCTGATCGGGGTTCACGTCTGTCATGGAAAAAGCCGATAATCCTCAGCAAGTCTCAGGTCAATCATCCTCGGAATTGCTGATCGTCGGCGGCGGCATCATGGGTCTCTGGGCGGCCGTCCACGCCGAGCGCCGGGGCATCCGTACGCTTATTGCTGACGCCGGCAGATTGGGCGAAGGCGCAAGCGGCGGCCTGCTCGGCGCGCTGATGCCGCATATGCCGGATCGGTGGTCTGAAAAGAAGCAGTTCCAGTTCGATGCGCTGGTCCTACTCGAAGCCGAAATCGCAGCGCTCGAAGCAATGACCGGGCTTTCCGCCGGTTATACCAGGTCGGGGCGGCTGATCCCGTTGCCGAAGCCGCATCTCAACCGCATAGCGTGCGGCCATTTCGAGGACGCCGAGCGCCATTGGCGGGCGGGCGAGCGCCGCTTCCACTGGCATGTGCTCGACAGTCCGCCGGTCGATGGCTGGATCGAGGCGTCCGCCGGCGAGAGCGGCTTCGTGCACGACACGCTCGCCGCGCGCGTTGCACCGCGGCTGCTGATCGCGGCGCTTGTTGCCTTCCTGCGGCAGGCAAGACACGTGCGGATCATCGAACATGCCAGGGTTGCAGGCCTTGATCCCGATCGCGGCACCGCCGAAATAGGCGGCGAAAGCTTGGCTTTCAGCCGCTGCATCCTTGCCGCCGGCTATCAGTCCTTTCCGCTGTTGCAGGAGCTGACGCCCGGGCTGAAGCAGCCGCTCGGCCAGCCGGTGAAAGGGCAGGCGGCTCTGTTGAAAGCCGATATCGTCCCGTCGCTGCCGACGATCTTTCTCGACGGGCTCTATGTCGTCGCACATGAAGGCGGGCACGTGGCGATCGGCAGCACCAGTGAGAACCGCTTTGACGATCCCATGTCGACCGACGCCCAGCTCGACATGCTGATCGAGACGGCGCGGGTGATCGTGCCAAGCCTTCGCGACGCCCCGGTCGTCGAGCGCTGGGCGGGGCTTCGCCCGAAGGCGATCGACCGGGATCCGATGATCGGTCGCCACCCCGATCACCCACGCCTGATCGCGTTGACCGGCGGCTTCAAGGTCAGCTTCGGCCTGGCGCACCGGCTGGCGGAGGCGGCGATAGCAATCGCAGGCGATACAGATTGCGGATTTTTGTTGCCGGAAAGCTTCGCAATTTCAAGCCACATCGCGGCGGCTTCACGTTAAACGTGAATTAGGCGCCGCTGCGTTTCGTTATTCTGTCATGCAAATCACCTATCTGCTTGCACATCGACAGCGCCTGAAGGCAGCGGCGCTCACTTCCTTGATGGAGGAAATTGCATGCGCTATGCCATTTGCTTCACGCCCCCGGCGAGCGACCCGCTATCGCTCGTGGCCGCCAATTGGCTTGGCCGCAACGTGTTTTCGGGCGATATGGTGGAGCCTCCGGCCGTTCGTGGTCTCGGCATTCACGAGATCGCCTTCCATACCGCCGTGCCGCGGCGCTATGGTTTTCACGGCGTTTTGAAGGCGCCATTTCACTTGTCTCACGAGATGTCGGAAGCGCAACTCTTGCGCGATCTGATGCGTTTTTCCGGGACCTTCGTTCCCTTCCAGATTCCGCGTATCGAAGTCGCCCGGCTCGGCAATTTCTACAGCCTGCTGCCGAGTATTCCCTGCGAGCAGATCCAGCATCTCGCCTCGGCGATCGTGCAGGAATTCGATCGTTTCCGCGCGCCGCTGAGCGAGGCCGAGATCGAACGCAGCGATCCGGACGGGCTGTCGGCGACGCAATTTGCCAATCTGCATCGCTGGGGTAGCCCTTACGTGATGGAGGAGTTCCGCTTTCATATGCCGGTGACAGGCCCTGTCAACGCGATCGACATGCCGCGCATCGAGCCGGCGCTGCAGACGATCTTCGAGCCTGTGTTATGCGAGCCGGTCACGGTTTCCAACGTGGCGCTGATGATCGAGGAGGGCACCGGCGGCCCTTTCCGCGTTCATTCGCTGCATCCGATGGGCAAGGTCAGCGCGCGCAAGATCGCCTGAATATCCAGGCTAAAGGTTTGTTCCGTAATGGGAAAATCCCGTTGCGCAGTTTCCGTCTCGACATTCCGGCTGCGGATGCTACCGTTCCCCGTCTTTTCAGAAGGTGATTTGATGGTATCCGAGACCTATCCGCGCAATCTTGTCGGTTATGGGCGTCTGACGCCCGATCCGAAATGGCCGGACGAGGCACGCGTCGCCGTGCAGTTCGTCATCAACTACGAGGAGGGCGGCGAGAGTTCGATCCTTGACGGCGATCCGGCTTCCGAAAACCTGCTGTCGGAAATCGTCGGCGCAGCCGCCTGGCCTGGGCAGCGCAACCTCAACATGGAATCGATCTACGAGTATGGTTCGCGTGCCGGCTTCTGGCGGCTTTGGCGGATGTTCACCGATCTCAAGGTGCAGGCGACCGTCTACGGCGTGACGCTGGCAATGGCCCGCAACCCCGAGGCCGTCGCCGCGATGAAGGAGGCCGGTTGGGAAATTGCCAGCCACGGCTACCGCTGGCTGGAATACAAGGATTTTCCTGAAGATCTGGAGCGCAAGCATATCCTCGAAGCCGTGCGGCTGCACACCGAACTCACCGGTGAGCGGCCTTACGGCATGTATCAGGGCAAGCCTTCCGACAATACGCTTCGGCTGGTGCAGGAGGAGGGCGGTTTTCTCTATTCCTCCGATTCCTATGCCGACGACCTGCCTTATTGGGTGAAGGGCGTCGACGGGAAACCCTTCTTGATCATCCCCTATACGCTCGAAACCAACGACATGCGGTTTGCGACGCCGCAGGGCTTCAACGCCGGCGATCAGTTCTTCACCTATCTGAAGGATGCCTTCGATACGCTTTATGAGGAAGGCAAGGCGGGCAGCCCGAAGATGATGTCGGTCGGCCTGCATTGCCGTCTCGTCGGGCGCCCGGGCCGGGCGGCGGCACTGAAGCGGTTCATCGAATATGTGCTGAAGCACGACAAGGTCTGGATTCCGCGCCGCATTGAGATCGCCGAGCACTGGCACAAGCATCATCAGCCGGATGCGCTCTGATGATGTCGCGCGAGGATTTTGTCTCCCGCTTCGGCGGCGTCTTCGAACATTCGCCTTTTATTGCCGAGCGCGCCTATGACGCCGGCCACCTGCCGGCGCCGCTGACGGCATCAGGCGTGCATGCGGCCCTTGTGGCCGTCTTCCGGGCGGCAAGCCGAGAGGAGCGTCTCGGCGTGCTGCTGGCTCATCCCGATCTTGCCGGGCGCCTCGCCATAGCAGGCGAACTCACCGAAGACAGCCGGAAGGAGCAGGCCGGCGCCGGTCTCGACCGGCTGAGCCCGGCCGAACACGGCCGCTTCACCGAACTCAATTCGGCCTATGTCGAAAAATTCGGCTTTCCCTTCATCATCGCCGTCAAGGGGCTCGGCAAAGACGACATCCTGTCGGCGTTCGAAACTCGCATCGGCAACGATCGGGACGAGGAATTTGCGACCGCGACGGCGCAGGTCGAGCGTATCGCGCTGCTACGGCTGACATCGATGCTGCCGGAGGCTGAATGAAAGAGCGGCGCGCTATCGATTATCTCAACGAGATGTATGAGGCAGCATCCGAAGCGCTGTCTTTCGTCGGCGGAATGGATGAGGCGGCGTTCGCCGGGGACAAGCTCACCTTCAAGGCGGTTGCCTTCTGCCACTTCACCATCGGTGCTGCGGCGTCCCGCCTGCTCGTCACACATCCGGAATTTGCGACCGAGCATCCCGACCTGCCATGGACGAAAATCTGTGGCACGGGCAATCGCATTCTCGAGGACGTCTTCGATCTCAATCCCTCCGAAATCTGGGAGGCGACGTATCGCACGCTGCCGGAACTTCTTTCCGCGATCGACGCTGTCCGTTACTGGCATGCCCAAGGCGAGTGAAGCCATGTCCGAATTTCTCGAGATCCGCCCGCTCACCAAATCCGCCTTCGCACCCTTCGGCGAGGTGATCGAAGCCGATCCGGCCTCGATGCGGCTCATCAATGGCGGCACGACGGAGCGTTTTCACGCGCTGGCCGCCGCTGAAGCGACGGGCGAAGGCGCACGCGTCATCATCAACCTCTTTCGTGGCCAGCCGCGTGCCTTCCCCTATGAAATCACCATGATGGAGCGGCACCCATTCGGCAGCCAGAGTTTCTCGCCGGTCTCTGGCCGTTCCTTTCTCGTCGTCGTTTCCGAGGACGAGAACGGCCGTCCGCACAGGCCGCAGGTGTTTCTGGCGCGTGGCGATCAGGGCGTGAACTACCGCCGCAACGTCTGGCATCATCCGCTGATGGTGCTCGGCCAAGCCTCAGATTTCCTGGTTGTCGACCGCGATGGGACGGGCAATAATCTGGAAGAATTCTTCTTCGAAACCCCTTACATCATCAAAGAGCCAGCCCCATGACCGGACTGACCACGCATGTTCTCGACACCGCCCTCGGCAAGCCTGCCGAGGGTCTGAGGATCGATCTTTTCCAGCTCGACGGCGAGATCCGCAGACATCTGAAGACGGTCGAGACCAATGCCGACGGCCGGGTCGACGGTGGCCCCATTCTGGTTGGCGAAGGCTTCCGGGCCGGCATTTATGAACTGGTCTTCCATGCTGGCGACTATCTGAGGGCGAGCGGCACGCCGCTGCCGCATCCTGCCTTCCTCGACATCGTGCCGATCCGCTTCGGTATCGCCGATGTCACGGCGCACTACCATGTGCCGCTGCTGATTTCGCCCTATGGCTATTCCACCTATCGAGGGAGTTAGAGCCTTTCCTGGTCAGATTGAAGCATTCTGTTGGCTCAAACGGAGTTGGATGGTCGACCGGCCGGCGCGCGTCGTAGCCCAGCTCTACGGCCAAGCCGGCCGGTCGATCAGCCGGCCCGTTTCAGCCAACCCGAGGGGCTGGGCATCTTTCCGCCAGGATCAAAGGCGATCGGCTCGGACGTACCAAGAGGTATGCCCTTCGCCAATCGCCTCTGCCCTGACGAAAACCTGCTCCGGCAGAATGCTTCAATCTGACCAGGAAAGGCTCTAAAAATGCGGTTTGCGGCAATTGCGGATATCCACGGCAACCATCTGGCGTTGGAGGCGGTGCTTGCGGATATTCGTGCGCAGGGCATCGATGAGATCGTCAATCTCGGCGATTTCTTCAGCGGACCGCTCGAGGCGGGCAAGACGGCAGACCTGCTGATGCCGCTTAGCCTGACCTCGGTTCGCGGCAATCACGACCGCTACCTCATCGAACAGGATCCGGCTTCCATGCATGCCTCGGATGCCGCCGCCTATCGGCAATTGTCGTCGTCGCATCTCGATTGGGTGCGTAGCCTGCCGTTCGATACCGTCTATCGCGGCGAGGTCTATCTCTGCCATGCGACGCCGAAGGACGACAATCTCTACTGGCTGGAATCGGTTTCCCCGGAGGGCTTCGTCTTCCAGAAACCGATCGAAGCGATCGAGGCGCTGGCGGAGGGCGTCGACCTGCCGCTGATCCTCTGCGGTCACAGTCACATTCCCCGAGCTATCATGCTTTCCGACGGCCGCCTCATCGTCAATCCCGGCAGCGTCGGCTGCCCGGCCTATGACGACGAACTGCCCTATTACCACAAGGTGGAGGCCGGTCATCCGCTGGCCAGCTATGCCATTCTGGAAAAGACGGCGACCGGATGGACATGGCAGTTCCGAGCCGTCGCCTATGACCATAAGGCGATGTCGGCACTGGCCGCCGAAAGGGGCCGTGCCGACTGGGCAGGCGCGCTAGCAGCGGGTTGGGTGAGATAGAGCACGATGCCGAAAAGTGTGAACGGCTTTCGGCATCGTGCGCTAACTATTTAATTTAGAACAGGATTCAGATTTTAGGCCGAACCGGCCTGATCTAGTCCAGACCCGTCAGCGCGGCGATCATTTCTCCTTTG
Source organism: Rhizobium sp. BK212 (assembly GCF_014197475.1). Classification (NCBI taxonomy): domain Bacteria; kingdom Pseudomonadati; phylum Pseudomonadota; class Alphaproteobacteria; order Hyphomicrobiales; family Rhizobiaceae; genus Rhizobium; species Rhizobium sp. BK212. The sequence goes on along the minus strand of NZ_JACIFS010000002.1, from coordinate 742,716 downwards.
GTGCCGGGGGGACGATCGGCTTTGCCGGGGCTGCAGCCGGTGTTGCCGGCTTTACCGGGGCTGCGGCAGGCATTGCCGGTCTTGCCGGTTTTGCGCCATCGAGATTTCCAAGGAGGGACGAGATGGCGTCGTCGCCCTCGAAGCCGGCCTCCTTCAACAATTTGTCGAGGATCGGTTTGTTGGCCTGATAGGAGAGGAGCTGGCCTGCCAGTCCTTCGCCGAGGCCGATGCCGTTTCCTCCGGTCGCGCCGTTTCCGCGGCCGAGCATGCCGCCGGTATCGAAGATCCTGATATCGGAGATCTTCTCGATCGGCTTGACCGCCTCGGCGAGCGCCTCGGGAATGATGCGGATACGCTCGCGGGTGATCTCGAACTCGATGATGGCAGCGCTCAACTTGTTGCGGGCGTCGTTGAGCAATGCCTCGCTCTCGGCGGCGGCCTTGCCGGTTTCGAGAATACCCTTGGCCTTGATGATCGCCGCATCCGCCTCGGCGGTCGCGAGCGTCTTGATGGCCTCGGCCTGGTCGCTTGCCGCCTGTTTTTCGGCCTCGGCGCCGACGGTGACGGCGGTTGCTTCCGTCTCGGCCTTCTTGCGCGCGTCGATGACGGCAATCTGCCTTTCGCGTTCGGCGATCTCGATCGCCTTGGCGGTGCCGACCTTTTCCTCCGCCGCGATCGCCAGCGCGCGGGCCGCTTCCGCAGCTGCCTTCGCTTCGGATTCTTCGCGGCTCTTGTTGGCAACGGCGATGGCGCTTTCCTGCGCCACGATCTGCAGATCGCGCTTGGCTTCGGTGTCGCGCTGCTGGACGGCGCGGGCGGAATCGATGTTGGCGCTTTCGCGGGCCTGCTTAGCGGATGCCTCGCGTTCAGCGATCGCCTGTTCGGAGGCGATGCGGGCTTCCTCTTCGGCGCGTTTGGCGGCCTGTTCCTGCTGCGCGGTTTCGGCGCGTGTCGCCGCGGATTTGTTGGCGATGTCGCGTTCCTGGCTGAGCTCGGCTTCCCGCTTCGTCCGCTCGATGGTCAGCGATTGCTGGCGGGCCTCGAGATCCTTCTGGGCGATGGCGACTTCGGTATCGCGAACGATCTCGTTTCGCTCCTTCTTGCGTCCCTCGGTGATGCGGGTCAATGCGGCGAGACCTTGCGCATCGAAGAAGTTGTTGGCGTTGAAATGCTTGATATCGGTCTGGTCGAGGCGCGTCAGCGACACGGATTCGAGCTCGAGGCCGTTCGACTGGAGATCGGCGCCGACGGCTTCCTGCACGGCCTTGACGAAATCCATGCGCTGTTCCTGCAGCGCGTCGAGGTTCATCGTCGCGGCCACCGAGCGAAGGCCGTCGACGAATTTCGCTTCGATCAGGATGCGAAGCGCCTCGGCATCATTGGTCCGGTTGCCGAGCGTCTGGGCGGCAAGCGCAATCGAGGAGGCATCGGGTTTTACGCGCACATAGAACTCGGCGCCGATATCGACGCGCATCCGGTCCTTGGTGATCAACGCATCACCTTCACCGCGGCGAACCTCGAGCCGCAGCGTCTTCAAATTGACCCTGGCGATCGAGTGGAAGATCGGCAGGACGACCGAACCGCCGTCGAGCACGACCTTCTGGCCACCGAGGCCGGTGCGCACATAGGCCTCATCGCGGCTGGAGCGTGTGTAAAGAGAGGCGAGGACAAAACCGATGCCGAAGATCAGAACAATCCCAATGCCGGCTGGTAGAATAACGTCGTATATCATTGCTGGTCCCTCAAAGATTGATTGTCCGCATCGGTCGGGTCGGCCAGTGCGGGAATGGCGATAAATACATCTGCCGTGCGGTCGACGAGGAGAACCTCGGTGCCGACCTTGAGAGGCTCTTGATCTCTGGCGGCCTTGGCTCTCAGCACGTGCCAGTTTCCATGCTGGTCCTTGACGCGGACGCGTCCTGGCAGCCCCTGATCGAGCGGGCCGAGCGATACTTCGGCGGTCCGGCCGATGAGCGCGTCGAGATCGACGGCATAGGTCTCGTCATGCGGCACGAGCCGCGCCACGGTCCTGCTCGACGCCCTGACCATGGGGATGGCAACCAAGATGGCGGGAAGAGCGGCGACGGTGGCGGGAAGCGGTGCCCAGAAGGCATTGGCGACGGCCTGTATGGCAAAGCCCGTCATGGCGAAGAAGCCGAGCGCCAGCATGATGAGGATGAGCAGGGGAACACCGCCGAGATTGAGCCAGGACAGGTAGCCCGCAAACCCGTCATGGCCATGGAAATCCGGTTTTCCCAGAAATTCCATGATCGAAAAACCCATGACGGTCGCGAGCATCTCGATCGCGGTCAGGCCGGCGAGGACCGCGGCGGCGATGGCGAAGGGGGCACATTCGGGGGCGAAGAGAAGTGCCATCGCCGTTACCGGTTATCCGCCTTGAAGCGCGCGAGGCGCGCTTCGATCGCCTGTTCGCGGTGCAAGCGGTCGAGTTCGTCCAGCTCCGAACTATGGGCGTGCTCGCCTGATGGAACACCGGTCAGCCGCGACACTGCCGCTGCAGCCCGGGCAGCATCGGCGCCCGGCGCGGGCCGGCTGTGACCTGCTGCGGCGTCTTCGGGATGCCTGGCGATGCTGCGCTTGAAATCGGCAAGGCGGGCGTCGGCCTCGCGGCGCGTGGCGAGCACGGCCTGAAGGGCTTTCTGGCCCTCGTCCAGCTGCTCCCTGGCATCGGCCAACGCCTTGTCGAGCGCCGCGATCTGGGATTCGAGATCGATCTGCCGGGCGACGCCGGCCTTTGCCAGATCATCGCGCCCGGAAGAGACGGCGAGGCGGATCTTCTGGTCGAGCGCGTTCATGTCTCCGACGATCTCGTCCTTGCGGCTCTGGATGCGATATTCCTCGGCACGCGCCTTGCCGAGATCGGTGCGGGCCTCGTCCGCTGCCGCATCGATCTCGCGGATCGCCTGTTCGATGACGGCGATCTTGTTGACGCCTTCCGCCTTGTCGACCGCCGCATTCGCGATGCCCGCGATCAGGCGGCCCATGCGGGAAAGAATGCCTTCATTCGTCATGTTTTCCTCCATCCGAGCGGAATTCGGCGTGACGCCGATGTGAATCTCGTAACGATCCTGGCCGGCCACAAGATAGGCCGGAAAAATACTCTCCCATCCCCTGGAATAGCCCGCGACATCGAAGGGTACGGCAACGCGCCCGTGCACTGTGGCGATCGTCAGATCCGCGGGGCCTTTGATGGCGAAAAGCTTGTCGTCGAGCGGCAGAAGCGGGGGATCGGCACTCGCGCCGCGATTGGCGGCGAAATCGCGAAGACCGAGTGTCACCAGCCGCGCCGGCAGCCCCGTCTGCTCGCGGACGGTTTCATAGGCAAGTTCATGCAGGAGGACGAGATTGGCGCCCGCCCTGTCGTCGATGCGTTCGTTCAGGATGTCGATCATCCTGCGATAGGCGGCAAGAGTATCGTCCAGCGCCTGCCGGGCCTGTTCATCAGGCGCCAGCGTGTAGCGCAGCAGCGATAGGTGCGGTGTCTTGCCTGTGTTCGCCATAGGATAAAACATAAAGCACCGCTTTGGTGCTTTCAAGGGGTTGTGCTAAAAATACAACCTAAGCTTAACATGGCGTTAGAAGGAGAGGCAGCGTCCTAACGGGCGGCGGTATGCGCCTCGCGAATACCGGCGCTGATACGGTTGATGATGGTCCATATGAGAAGGAGAGCCACCACCGCCCAGAGCCACGAAGTCCATGCTGCAAACGTACCGCCAACCGCGACAAAGATGCCGAGCGCGCCGAAAAGCACCGCGCGGTCGCTCTTGCCCAGCGGCCCGTCGTAACGCCGGCTTGCCCCGACCGTTTGACCCAGAACGCCGGCAAATTCCGTCAGCGCCGAGAGGAATATGACTGATAACGCCGGCACCAAGCCGTTCGGATCGATGAGCGCAAACGGCAAATACAGGGCGACATCCGACACGACATCACCGATCTCGTTCAGATAGGCGCCTAAAATGCTCTTCTGCCCATGTTCGCGCGCGAGCATGCCGTCGATGGCGTTGAGGCCCATGCGCAGGAGAAACCATACCGGCACCAGCAGGAACCAGTGCGGAAGCGGAGCGACGCTCAGAAAAAGGCCCAATGCAACCGAGACGGCGGCTGCAACTGAAGTCACCTGATTGGCGGTGACGCCTCGCGACGCGAGGGAACGCACCAGAGGGCGAAGAATATTCTGAAATCGGGACTTCAATTGATAGACAGACATGCTACCTCATTGGAATTTCGTGCATCGGAAATAGTCTATCCCCGACACCGGCGGGTGCAGATCATCGTACTTATGAGGAAAGCCACACTTCATATCGGTTCTCGCAAAGGACTTACATTTGCAACTAGACTTTTGCAATCAAGGCAAATCACCGTACCCGCCAATGATTGCAACCCACCCACCAATCAGAATTGGAGAAGAGCGTGCTGCAAACTGCCGATAGTGGGCAACCGTCCTCGACGGCCAGACCAATGCATGAATCAGAATTCGCATCGCATGATGGCACTCGGCTGTTTTATCGGGCGTGGCCTTCGACGAGCGCTGCAGCGAAGGGCGTGATCATTCTTCTCCATCGCGGCCACGAGCATAGTGGCCGCGTCGCTCATCTCGCCACCGAACTCGGTCTCGATGATTTTTCCTTCTACGCCTGGGACGCACGCGGCCACGGGCGTTCACCGGGAGAGCGCGGTTATTCTCCATCCTTTGCTGCCTCGGCGCATGATCTCGATTGCTTCGTCCGCCATGTCAGCGAGATAAGCGGTACTTCAGTCGAAGACATCGCCGTCATTGCGCAGAGTGTCGGCGCGGTCCTCGCCAGCACCTGGGTGCACGACTATGCGCCGCCGATCCGTGCGCTCGTGCTTGCCTCGCCGGCCTTCAGCGTCAAGCTCTACGTGCCTTTTGCCAAAGAAGGCATCGCGTTCTGGGAAAAGCTCAAAGGTACATTCTTCGTCAATTCCTATGTCAAGGCGAGGTTCCTGACGCATGATCCCGAGCGCATCGCCTCCTACGAAACCGACCCATTGATATCTAGGCCGATTGCCTCCAACATCCTGGTGCAGCTCTATGAGGCGGCAGCCCGCGTCGTCGGCGACGCCCGCGCCATCACCGTCCCGACCCAACTGCTGATCTCCGGCAGCGACTGGGTGGTGCGACACGCGCCGCAGCACCGGTTTTACGAAAACCTCGGCAGCCGGATCAAGGAACGGCATGTGCTTGCCGGCTTCTACCATGATACGCTTGGCGAAAAGGACCGCGCGATTGCGCTCGCCGAGGTCCGCCGTTTTATAGATGCGCGTTTTGCCGAGCCCCGGGCACCTGCCGACCTTCGCAACGCCCATATCCAGGGCTATACAAAGGACGAGGCCGACCGGCTTGCGAGCCCGCTGGACGCGACATCCCCACGTGGCATCTACTGGGCCCTCAGCCGCCTCAACATCAAGATCGGCGCCTTGGTGTCCGAGGGCATCAAGACCGGGGTCAAGACCGGCTTTGATTCCGGCTCGACGCTCGACTACGTCTACGAGAACAAGCCGCGCGGGCTCGGTCCCGGCGGGCGTTTGATCGACAAGGTGTTCCTCGAGGCGATCGGCTGGCGCGGTATCAGGCAGCGAAAGCTGCACTTGCAGGAACTGATCGACCGCGCGCTGCAGCGCCTCAAAGCAGCCGGCCGCAGCACCCATATGCTCGACATAGCGGCCGGGCACGGCCGTTATGTGCTTGATGCGATCGAGACGGCTGCCGTGCGTCCCGACAGTGCGCGGCTGCAGGACTATTCCCCCATTAACGTCGACGCCGGCCGCAACAGCATTGCCGCACGTGGACTGGGCGATTTCGTCAACTTCCGCCAGCAGGATGCCTTTGATGGCGAGGGGCTGGCTGCAACCACGCCGGCTCCGGATCTCGCGATCGTCTCCGGCCTTTACGAGCTGTTTTCCGACAATGCGATGATCGCCGCTTCCCTCAACGGGATCGCCCGCGCGATGCGGCCCGGTGGTCTGCTAGTCTACACCAACCAGCCATGGCATCCACAATTGGAGATGATTGCCCGCGCCCTGACCTCCCACCGCGGCGGCGAGGCGTGGGTGATGCGGCGGCGGACGCAAGAGGAAATGGACCAACTGGTCGCCGCAGCCGGTTTCCGCAAGATCGAACAGCGCATCGACCAGTGGGGCATTTTCACTGTCTCGCTGGCCGAAAGAGTCTGAGGGCAAAGCGTGGAGAAGGCACGTTCACCTTTTTCCCGGGCAGCACCGGTGCCGAAACGGGCGGCGCTCTGGCTCGTCTTCCTGGGACCGTTCTTCTATCTGAGCTATGGCGGCGCCAATTGGCTGGCGTCGCAGCGCGCTCATGTGCCGAACGTCGCCTTCGCATGGGAAAGCGCCATTCCGTTCCTCGGATGGACGATCATTCCCTATTGGTCGATCAATCTGTTCTATGCACTCTGCCTGTTCATCAACACGACGCCGCGCGGTGTGGATATGCTGGCGAGGCGTTATCTAACGATCCAGATAATAGCCGTCGCCTGCTTTGTCGCGTTTCCGCTTGAAGCGACCTTCGTGCGGCCGGCAACGAGCGGCCTGCCCGGTTTCATGTTCGCCGTGCTCGGCGGCTTCGATAAGCCGTTCAACCAGGCGCCGTCGCTGCATATCGCGCTCCTGGTTGTGATCTGGGACCATCTGCGCGGCCGGCTGCCGCGCAAGGCACGGCTTCTGTGGCACTTCTGGTGCCTCCTGATCGGCGCCTCCGTGCTGACCACGTGGCAGCATCACGCCATCGACATACCGACCGGCATGCTGCTCGGCCTGTTTGCCGCCTGGCTTTTTCCGCGCGATGCCGGTTCCCCTCTCGCGAATTTTGCGATGAGCGGCGATCCGAAGTCGCGCCGTCTCGGCACCTATTATCTGTGCGGTGCCATCGCATTTCTCGGCCTTGCAACGCTCTGCACTCCTCTATCGGCCGCGGCCCTGCTGTTGCTCTGGCCGGCTGTTGCGCTGGCGATCGTCTCGCTCGGATATTTCGGCGCCGGCCCGCAGATATTCCAGAAACGCGTCGATGGCCGGGCCACGCTTGCCAGCCGCTGGCTGCTGGCACCCTACCGGCTCGGCGCTCACATCAATATTTGGCTCTGGACCCGGAGAATGCCGGCATCGGTGGCGATCGCCGACGGCGTCCATCTCGGTCGTTTTCCGCGTCGCTACGAGGCCGACCGTTTTGCCACGGTGATCGACATTACCGGCGAACTTCAGCGCCCCGGCACGACACGCGCGCGCTGGTGCAGCTTTCCCACCCTTGATCTTACCGCCCTCGACAAGATCCAGACGCTCGCCGCGGCGAACCTCGTCGAGGCTGCGCGCGAGCAGGGACCGGTTCTCGTCTGCTGTGCGCTAGGTTTCCAGCGGAGCGCTTGCGTCATCCTGCGTTGGCTGCTCATCAGCCGACGTTGCGAAGATCCGGCCGAAGCAGTGCGGCTAATCGAACGGGCGGGGCGGCGTGTTCATCTGCCCGCGGAAAGTATCCATGCCGTGACGGAGGGCGTGCAATGACGCAGTGGAATAGCACGGCCTCGGCGGCGGCGCGAAATCTCGGCCGCAATTCAATCTTTTGCGGGCTGACGGCACTGTTGCCACTAATTGTCGGCCCGATCACCGCGGGATATCGAGGCTTCGTTCCACAGCTCGGCTGGCTCTTGATGCTGGTTTTCTGCGTGATTGTTCTTGCGCTGGCGATCCATCTTCTCTTCGATGCGCTGTTGTTTCGCCTCGCGGCGAGCCACGAGACCGAGACGGCCGGTCTTGCTGCCGTCGACGACCTGTTGTCCCGCATGCGGCTTCGCAAGCCTGACGGGACACCGTCTGGGCTCGAGAGGCGGATTGCCGGATCGCGCCGCATCATCTGGCGGCAGCGTTTTGCGCTCGCCATCTGTCTCGTGATTTTCGCGATCCTGGTGCTCGATGCGACCGATGGGCAGCCGCTCTGCTGAATATGACGGCAGGCGATTGATGCAAGCGCTCCGGCACGTGTGCGGCAGGTCTTGCGCGCGCCAAACGCGACGGCGATTCCGGGATCCGTGACCCTTCTAGAGCAATTCCAGGAAAAGTGCGAAGCGGTATTCCGGCTGGAATTGCGTCAAAACAAGAGCTTAGAGCGGTTTTGCGTTTCCATGAAAAGTTGAACCGCTCTCAGCTGGCTTCTCCAGCAGCTTCACTGCCGTCCGTCGATGATCGACGAATTCACGTCGTTGATGTCGCGCTTGCCGCAGAGCGCCATGGTGATGTCCATCTCCTTGCGGATGATGCCGAGCGCCAGCGACACGCCTTCCTTGCCCATGGCGCCGAGGCCGTAGAGGAAGGGGCGGCCGATATAGGTGCCTTTGGCGCCGAGCGCCACGGCCTTCAGCACGTCCTGGCCAGAGCGGATGCCGCCGTCGAGATGGACCTCGATACGGTCGCCGACGGCGTCGACGATCTTCGGCAGCATGCTGATCGAGGAGGAGGCGCCGTCAAGCTGCCGACCGCCATGATTGGAGACGACGATCGCATCGGCGCCGGTATCGGCGGCTGCCTTCGCATCCTCCGGATCGAGTATGCCCTTGATGATCAGCGGGCCGCCCCATTGTTCCTTGATCCAGGCGACATCCGCCCAAGACAGCCGCGGATCGAACTGTTCGGCCGTCCAGGAAGAGAGGGACGAGAGGTCGGAAACATTCTTCGCATGGCCGACGATATTGCCGAAGGTGCGGCGCTTGGTCTGCAGCATCTCAAGGCACCAGAAGGGCCGGGTCGCCATCTGCCAGATATGCTTCGGCGTGAATTTCGGCGGCGCCGACAGGCCGTTGCGCAGATCCTTGTGGCGCTGGCCAAGAATCTGCAGATCGGCCGTCAGCACCAGCGCCGAGCATTTGGCCGCCTTGGCGCGGTTGATGAGGTTGAGGACGAAATCCTTGTCCCTCATCACGTAGAGCTGGAACCAGAAGGGGCGGGTCGTCACCGAAGCGACATCCTCGATCGAGCAGATGCTCATCGTCGAGAGCGTGAAGGGAACACCGAATTCTTCGGCGGCGCGCGCCGCCAGCATCTCGCCGTCGGCATGCTGCATGCCGGTCAGGCCCGTCGGCGCCAGAGCCACCGGCATCGACACTTTCTGGCCAACCATCGTCGTTGCCAGCGTGCGGTCGGTCATGTCGACCATCACCCGCTGGCGCAGCTTGATCTGATTGAAATCGCTCTCATTCGCCGCGTAGGTCGATTCCGTCCAGGCGCCCGAATCCGCATAGTCGAAGAACATCTTCGGCACGCGGCGCTGTGCGAGTTTTTTCAGGTCGGCGATGGTGAGCGGGGTGGCCATGAATTGAACCTTCACATCTGAATGCGGCCATCGGCCATAACATGAATTTGGCGGCAGTGTTATGGGAAATTGGCCGTGTGAGGCAGCTTTTCACGGACCGATTTCGAGAGCAACGGCGCGCGTTATCGAAGTCCCGCCTTCAGCGCCACACCTGCAACATAGGTCTCGGCAATCGCCCGGTCGTCGCCCATCGTCTGCAGCAGGAATAGCTCCTCGGGCAGCGTCTTCACCACCTCCATCTTCAGCGCCATGGCCGGTGTCGCCGTCGCATCGAGCACGACGAGATCGGCTTCGGTGCCAGGTTCCATGGTGCCAATCCGGTCTGTCAGCGACAGCGCTTCGGCATTGCCGCGCGTCATCAGGTAATAGCTTTCCAGCGGGTTCAGCCGTTCGCCAAGCAACTGCTGGATCTTATAGGCCTCGTCCATCGTCCTGAGCATCGAATAGCTGGAGCCGCCGCCGATATCGGTGGCGACGCCGATACGGACCGGCTTTTGGCGCCGCGCCAGCGCCTTCAGCGGAAACAGGCCCGAGCCGAGGAAGAGGTTCGAGGTCGGGCAGTGGACGGCGACGGCGCCCGCCTCGCTCATGGCATCGGCTTCGCGCTCGGACAGGTGGATGGCATGGCCGAAGAGGCTTTTCGCCCCGAGCAGGCCGTAGCGGGCGTAGATGTCGGTATAATCGAGCGCCTCGGGATAAAGCTCGCAGGTGAATTTGATCTCGTCGTGGTTTTCCGAAAGATGCGTCTGGATATGCAGGTCGGGAAATTCACGGGCCAGGGCCGATGTCGCCTCCATCTGCGCCGGCGTCGAGGTGATGGCGAAGCGCGGGGTGATGGCGACGTGATTGCGGCCCTTGCCGTGCCAGTCCGATATCACCTGGCGGGTTTCGTCATAACCCATCTCGGGGGTGTCGAGCAGGCCCTGCGGGGCATTGCGGTCCATCATCACCTTGCCGCCGACCATGCGCATGTTGCGCTTCATCGCCTCGGCGAAGAAGGCGTCGGCCGAGGTCTTGTGCACGGAGCAATAGGCAACCGCCGTCGTCGTGCCGTGGCGGATCAGCTCGTCGTAGAAATGCACGGCGATCCTTTCAGCATGCCTGCTTTCGACGAAGCGGCATTCCTCGGGAAAAGTGTAGGTGTTCAGCCATTCGAGCAGGTTGGCGGCATAGGAGGCAATCACCTGCATCTGCGGAAAATGCAAGTGCATGTCGATGAAGCCAGGCATGATCAGATGCGGGCGGTGGTCGATCTCGGCCACATCAGCGGCTGCTTTTGCCTTGACATCGGCATAGGGGCCGATTGCCGAGATCAGCCCGTCCGTAATCAGCAGGCCGCCATCCTCCTCATAGAGATAGCTTTGGCTGTCGGTCAGGCTCAGCGGCGCGCGATGGAAGGACAGCAGGCGGCCGCGCAGGAGTGTCGTCGTCATTGTTTCTTGCCTTCGACTGCGCTTTCGAACCAGGCGACGAGCAGCTTGCGCTCGTCCGGCGTGATGTCGGTGATGTTGCCGGGCGGCATGGCATGGCTGCGGCCTGCCTGTATATAGATTTCACGGGCATGGGCGGCGATTTCGGCGTCGTTTTCAAGGATTACGCCCTTTGGCGGCCGCACGATGCCCTCATAGACCGGCTCGGCGGCGTGGCACATGGAACAGCGCGTCGAGACCAGTTGCTTGACGGCGGGAAAATGCGGGTCGCCGGCGAATTGCTGGAAGGCGGGCGCGACCGCTGCCGCATCCGTCTCGCCGGTCAGCAGCTTCGGCGCGGTCGAAAGCCACATGACCAGGATGAAGAGGATGACGGTGACGATCCAGGTCCAGGTTGGTCGGCCCTTCCTGGCATGCGTGGTGTTGAACCAGTGGCGGATGGTGACGCCCATCAGGAAGACCAGGGCGGCGATCACCCAGTTGAACGCCGTGCCGAAGGCCAGGGGATAGTGGTTCGACAGCATGAAGAAGATGACGGGCAGCGTCAGGTAGTTGTTGTGCAGCGAGCGCTGCTTGGCGATCTGTCCATATTTGGGGTCGGGCGTGCGGCCGGCGATGAGATCGGCGACGACGATCTTCTGGTTCGGGATGATGATCATGAAGACGTTGGCCGACATGATCGTCGCGGTGAAGGCGCCGAGATGCAGGAAGGCGGCGCGGCCGGTGAAAAGCTGCGTATAGCCCCAGGCCATGAAGACGAGCACGATATAGAGCACCGCCATCAGTCCCCAGGTGTGCCGCCCAAGCGGGGATTTGCAAAGCAGATCGTAGACGACCCAGCCGAGCGCCAGCGACGCCAGCGAGATCAGGATCGCGACGGGCGGGCTGATATCGAGCACATGCCGATCGATCAGGAAGAGATCGGCGCCGCCGTAATAGACGATACACAGCATCAGGAAGCCGGAAAGCCAGGTGAAATAGCTCTCATATTTGAACCAGGTCAGATGCTCGGGCATCTGAGCGGGCGCCACCAGATATTTCTGGATATGGTAGAAGCCGCCGCCATGGACCTGCCACTCCTCGCCATAAGCGCCGGGCGGCAGATGCGGGCGTTTCACCAGTCCGAGATCGAGCGCGATGAAATAAAAGGACGATCCGATCCAGGCGATCGCGGTGATGACATGAAACCAGCGCGCCGCGAAGGCGAACCATTCCCATGCTATGGCATATTCATACATCGAGTTCCCCTATCTTCCTCCGACTCGTGACATTGCGGAAATTTTGGCGGAGAGGGAAGAGGAGATTGAAGGACTGCACACGCGCGACGACCGGCGTGGCCAAAGGAGCAAGGGAATGATCACCGCCCTCGTCGAGATCTTCGCACCCCACTGATGATTTGCCGCGGTTATGCCGAAGCCGCCGATCTGCTGTCGCGTGCCTAAAAGCTGCCGAGAAGACTGTGCATTATCCCTGACTTATACTGCGCTTGCTAAAATAGCAGGCCTTGAACTACGACGACTCGATTACAATTATTTTTGCAGGCCGCCGGAATAAAATAAGAACCGTTGGATCATCGGCGGCGCATTCATCGACGGAGAAGATGCCCATGCGCAGCATTCTGACGTGTGTGATGATTGCGTATGCGTCGTTGGCGACGGCCCACGACGCACCTTCGGGGTGGAGTTATGACCCCTATTGTTGCAACGGCGACAGTCATAATGGCGATTGCCAGATGATCCCTTCGAAAAGCGTGGCGGTGACGCCGGGCGGATATCGTGTGACGTTGATGCCTGGCGACCACCGGTTGGTCACGCATGCTCATGTCTTCCTGCTGCCGATGACGAAGGCGATGCAATCCGGCGATAACGACTATCATCTCTGTCTGTTCCCGAACGAGGATACGCCGCGCTGTTTCTATGCGCCGGAAATGGGATATTAAAGGCGGACCACGGGACCGGACCCGGCTCGCGAACCGGGTCCGACATGGCGTCGTCAGAAAATCACCGCACAATTCAGGCGGCGTGCATCAATTTCCGGCTGCCTTCATCTCCTCGAGGATCCAGTTGCGGAAGGCCTTGATCTTCGGCACGTTGCGACGGTTTTCGGGGTAGGCGAGCCAGTAGGCCTTGCCGTCGCTGCGGGTCAGTTCGAAGGGCTGGTAGAGCCGGCCGAGCGCGATCTCGGCCTCATAGAAGGCCGGATGGAGGATGGCGACGCCATGGCCGGCGATGGCCGCATCGGCTTCCACGGCCTGGGAGCCAAGCTGGTTGCGCGGGCGCCGATCGAGATCCGTCTCCGTGACGCCGGCTGCCTCGAACCATTGTTTCCACCAGATATCGCCGGCGTCGAAGAGATCGAGCTTCAGGAGATCGCGCGGCTCCTTGATGCCGCCGGCGGATTCCGCCAGCTTCGGGCTCAGCATCGGCGTGAACTCCAGCCCCATCAGCCGGTGCAGCGTCAGCCCCGGCCAGTTGCCGTCGCCCCAGCGGATGCCGACATCGATCTGCTCGCGGGTGAAATCGATGATGTCAGAGCTTGCCTGAAAGCGCACCGCGATCGCCGGATGCTTCAAGTGGAAAGAGCCGAGGCGCGGCGCCAGCCATTTCGAGGCGAAGGTATGCGTCGAGCTGATGGCGAGCGTGCCTTCGACGCTGTCACGGGCCGTCGCCATCGCGTCGTGCAGCATGGCAAAGGCTTCGGTTACCTTCGGCGCCAGTCGCTCGCCGGTCTCCGTCAGCGCGATCTGGCGGGGACGGCGCAGGAAGAGCGGCTCGCCGACATTCTCCTCCAACAGCTTGATCTGGTAGCTGACGGCCGTCTGCGTCATACCGAGTTCGTCGCCTGCCTTGGTGAAACTTCCGAGCCGGGCAGCGGTCTCGAAGACGCGCAGCGCATTCAGTGGAAATTGTTTGGAAAGTTTCATGGATAAGCTCTCTTGATGCATGCAGACGGTCGTTCGATTGGAATTGCAGCATTTTTAGCTGCAAACTGCAACTCATACCATCAAACCATTGAGGTGATGTCATGGATTGCTATGCTATCGAACAAAGCCCGCCGCAGCCGACCATCGGAATTTTCCGGCGCATCGGCGGCCAGCTGGCGCGGATCTGGCGCATGCCCAGCCTCGATCTCGACACGGCGCCGGATCGCGTAAAGCGCGATCTCGGTTTCCTCGACGGGCGCGATCCCTACTGCGAGGACGAACGCATGCGGTAGACCGCAAGCGCCGTCAGGATTTCGGCGGCGGTCATGGCGGCGATCACCTCAGGGCGCTTGTCCCTGACCGCCGAGCCGCCGATCGGCAGCGTCAGGCGTTCTGTCCAGCCACGTTCTCCGCCGCCCTCGCGGGAAAGCCAGCTTACGAACGTGGCGCGCTTCGTCGCCGAGCCGATCATGCCGATATAGGCGAGGTCGGTCCGTTCCAGCGCCTCGCGGGCGATGAGGAAATCCAGCGCATGGTCGTGCGTCAGGATGACCAGCGCGCCGCCGGCCGCAACATCCTTCACCAGCGCTTCCGGCATCGGCACGAGCCGCGTCTTCGTTTCGGGAGGCAGGCTGGTCATTTCTTCCTGCCGCGTCTCGACGACCGTGATTGACAGCGGCAACGGCACCAAGGCCGCGGCCAGCGCCCGACCGACATGACCGGCGCCGAAGAGATAGACCTCCGGCAGACGCTCGGTCTCGCCGGCAAGCCTGACTTCGATTTCTTCGGCAACCGCCTGTGTCACCCGGCGAAACCGCAATTGCGTGCGCCCGCCGCAGCACTGGCCGATGTCGGGCCCGAGCGGGATATCCATCTCCGCCATCCCGCCGGTTCCCGCCAGCATGTCTCGCGCATTGCCGATCGCCATGAACTCGAACTGGCCGCCGCCGATCGTGCCCCATAAGGCGGTTTGCGAGACCAGCATGAAAGCGCCCACCTCACGCGGGGTCGAACCTTGTGTGCCGGTGATGTCGATGAGGATGCTGTCCGGGTGGGCGGCGAGGAAGCGGCGGATGGCGGTCATGGGTGAATGACCGACAGGTTCGTGGGTGTCTCACGGCGGTTCCAGTCTCTCTGCCCGCCCCGATCAGCCGCCGAGGCCAATAAACAAGCGGGACGCATTCGCATCTCCTACACCCGCTTCATCCGCTCGACTGCCATCAGTACCCGCTCGGGCGTCGCCGGCGCATCCAGCCTCGGGCAGACCTTGTAGTTGGCCACACTCGCCACCGCCATCGACAGTGCCTCCAGCACCGAGATCGCCAGCATGAAGGGTGGTTCGCCGACCGCCTTGGAGCGGCCGATGGTGGCTTCGGTATTCTCCGACCATTCGGCGAGGCGCACGTTGAAGATCTTTGGACGGTCGGAGGCGAGCGGAATCTTGTAGGTCGAGGGGGCATGGGTGCGCAGCCGGCCCTTGTCGTCCCACCAGAGTTCTTCCGTCGTCAGCCAGCCCAGGCCCTGCACGAAGGCGCCTTCGACCTGGCCCATGTCGATCGCCGGGTTCAGCGAGCGGCCGACATCATGGAGGATGTCGGTGCGGTCGATCAGATATTCGCCCGTCAGCGTGTCGATCGAGACCTCGGTGCAGGAGGCGCCGTAGGCGAAATAATAGAAGGGCGTGCCACGGCCGGCCTTGCGGTCCCAGTGGATCTTCGGCGTCTTGTAGAAGCCGGCGGCGGAAAGCTGGACGCGGGCGAAATAGGCCTGCTTGATGAAATCGGGAAAGGGAATCTCGATCTCGCCGGCGCGCACCCGGTTCGGGAGGAAGACGATGTCGGAAGGCGCCACATCCCATTTTTCGGCAGCAAACGCCACCAGCCGTTCCTTGATCTGGCGGGCGGCGTCGAAGGCTGCCATGCCGTTCAAATCCGAGCCGGAGGAGGCCGCCGTCGCCGAAGTGTTCGGCACCTTGCCCGTCGTCGTCGCGGTGATCTTCACCCTGTCGATATCGACCTGGAAGCTGTCGGCCAGTACCTGCGCCACCTTGGTGTAGAGGCCCTGGCCCATTTCGGTGCCACCATGATTCAGATGGATCGAGCCGTCCTGATAGATATGGACGAGGGCGCCGGCCTGGTTGAAGGCGGTCATGGTGAAGGAGATGCCGAATTTGACCGGCGTCAGCGCGATACCCTTTCTGATATAGCGGCTGTCGCGGTTGAAGGCGATGATGGCGTTGCGCCGCGCCTGGTATCCGGCGGTCTCTTCCAGCTCCTCGACGACGCGGGCGATGATATTGTCCTCGACCTCCTGATGGTAAGGGGTGAGCGTGCGCCCGGAGCCCGGCTGGCCGTAAAAATTCTGCTTGCGGACGTCGAGCGGATCCTTGCCGAGGGCATAGGCGATCTCCTCGATGAAGCGCTCGGCGCCGAGCATGCCCTGCGGCCCGCCGAAACCGCGGAAGGCGGTGTTGGAAACGGTGTGCGTTTTCAGCGGTTTCGAGACCAGATGCACATGGGGATAGAAGTAGCTGGAATCGGCATGGAAGAGGGCGCGGTCGGTCACCGGTCCGGAGAGGTCGGAGGAGAAGCCGCAGCGGGCCGCATAGGTCGCGTCGACGGCGTGGATGCGACCTTCGGCGTCGAAGCCGAGTTCGTAATCGACAAGGAAATCGTGGCGCTTGCCGGTGGCGCTCATGTCCTCGTCGCGGTCCGGGCGGAACTTGACCGCGCGGCCGAGCTTCTTGGCGGCGATGGCGGCGAGTGCTGCGAACTGATTGCCCTGCGTCTCCTTGCCGCCGAAGCCGCCTCCCATGCGGCGCACATTAACGGTCACAGCGTTGGACGGGACATCAAGCACATGGCCGACGATGTGCTGGATTTCACTCGGATGCTGCGTCGAGGACCAGACGGTGACCTCGTCGTCCTCGCCGGGGATCGCTACGGCGATATGGCCTTCGAGGTAGAAATGCTCCTGTCCGCCGATGCGCATCTGACCCTTCAGACGCATGGCGGCATTGGTCATTTCCGTTTCCGGCTCGCCGCGCCTGAGCGTCATCGGGGTGATGACCAGCGGGCTGCCATTGGCGAGCGCACCATCGATATCGCTCCAGTGCTGCAGGTCGCGATAGTCGATCTTTGCCAGCCGCGCGGCGCGGCGGGCAGCGTCGCGCGTTTCGGCGATGACGGCAAAGATCGGCTGGCCGTGGAACTGAACTAAAGTTTCGGCCAGCAGCGGTTCGTCATGGCTGCCGTTCGAGCTGACGTCGTTGACGCCGGGCACGTCCTTGCCGGTGAAGACCCATACGACGCCGGGATAGGCGGCGACGGCGGAAAGGTCGATGCCGGCGATTTCGGCATGCGCCCGGTCGGAGAGGCCGAGGGCGCCGTGCAGCAGGCCTGCGGGTTCCGGAATGTCGTCGATATAATCGGCGGTTCCGGTGACGTGCTTATGCGCGGAATCATGCCGCAGCGCGCCGTGCATCGGGCCTGATATGATAACCTTGCGGTCGTCGAAGGTGGACTTGTCCATTAGCGCCTCCCTGTCGAGAGATTGCCCGCAGCCGATGCTCCGGGCGCTCGCGGCTCAGCGCCGACGGTCAATCTTTCCATCACGCCATCTCCTCGAACCGCTTCAACTCGGCCGGCGCACCGACGGTCTCGAGATAGAATCGCGTCAGCAGGTTCTTTGCCGTCAGCTGGCGGTATTCCGCCGAGGCGCGCCAGTCGGTCAGCGGCTGGTAATCGGCGTCGAAGGCGGGGCGAGCCGCCTCGATCGTCGCTTCCGTCCATGGTTTGCCGATCAGTTCGGCCTCCAGCGTGCGGGCGCGTTTCGGCGTTGCCGCCATGCCACCGTAGGCGATGCGGATGTCGGTGATCATCTCGGCATCGTTGAGCGTCAACAGGAAGGCGCCGAGCACGGCGGTGATGTCCTCGTCGCGACGCTTGGTGATCTTGTAGGCGGCAAAGCGGCTGTTTGCTGCCGGATAGGGCACGAAAACGCTTTCGACGAATTCGCCGGGTTTCCGGTCCTGCTTGCCATAGGCGATGAAGAAATCCTCGAGCGGCATTCTGCGCTGGCCTTGCAGGGACCGCAGCGTCAGCGTCGCGCCGAGCGCGATCAGCGGCGGTGGGCTATCGCCGATCGGCGAGCCGTTTGCGATATTGCCGCCGATCGTGCCCATATTGCGCACCTGCTCGCCGCCGATGCGGTCGATCAGCCGCCCGAGCGCCGGGATTTTCTTGGAGATCGCCTCGAAAGCCTTGGTGTAACTGACGCCGGCGCCGATGGTGATGCCGTCCTCGCCTTCCCCAACCGACTGCAATTCGCTGAGGTGGCTGATGAAAACCACCGGGCTCAGCCTGCGCATCTGCTTCGTCACCCAGAGGCCGACATCCGTCGCGCCGGCGACGATAATCGCATCAGGCTCCTGCGAGAGGACTTCGGCGAGCGCCTGGACCGAAGCCGGCACGATCAGCCGGTCGTCGCCATTGGCAATCCGGATCGTGCCGCTCGCCTGCATCGCCCAGAGCCGGGCGACGATTTCGGATCGCGTCCGTTCCAGCGGATCGAAGAGGGTGCTTGGCCGCATCAGGCTCACCTGCTCGGCAGCCTTGACGATCGGCTCATAGCCGGTGCAACGACAGAGGTTGCCTTGCAGCGCCTTTTCGATCTCGTAGCGGCTGGGGTTTTCCCTGGTCAGCCACAGGCCATAGAGCGACATGACGAAGCCCGGGGTGCAGAAGCCGCATTGCGAGCCGTGACAATCGACCAATGCCTGTTGCACCGGATGCAGCGCGCCGTCCCTACCGGCGAGATGCTCGACCGTCACCACATGGGTGGCGTGCAGTGAACCGATGAAACGGATGCAGGCATTGACGGATTCATAGGCGAGCTTACCGTCGGCAAGCCGCCCGACGAGCACGGTGCAGGCGCCGCAATCGCCTTCCGCACATCCTTCCTTGGTGCCTGTCAGCCGTCGCTTCAACCGCAGAAAATCGAGAAGCGTCTCGGTCGGCTTGACATCGGTGAGCGTGATGTCCTCGCCATTCAGGATGAAGCGGATGCTGTCGTTCATGATATTCCCGGTTATTTTTTCCAAATGGTTAAGCCGCCGTCCAGCCACCGTCAATCGAGATATGCGTTCCGGTCACCTGGCGGGCCGCGTCGCTGGCGAGGTAGAGCGACAGTGCACCGATTTCCTCGGCCTTGACGAATTCACGCGTCGGCTGCGCCTTGAGGATGACTTCGCTCTTCACCTGCTCCTCGGTCATGCCGCGGGCTTTGGCGGTATCCGGGATCTGCTTCTCGACGAGCGGTGTCAGCACATAGCCGGGGCAGATGGCGTTTACGGTCACGCCGAATTCGGCAAGTTCAAGCGCTGCCGTCTTCGTCAGGCCTAATATACCATGTTTTGCCGCGACATAGGCGGATTTGAAGGGGGAGGCGACGAGCCCGTGGGCCGAGGCGATGTTGATGATGCGGCCGTACTTCCTGGCCTTCATCAGCGGGATCGCGGCGCGCATGGTATGAAAGGAGCTCGACAGATTGATCGCGATGATCTGATCCCATTTTTCGATCGGGAAATCCTCGATCTTCTCGACATGCTGGATGCCGGCATTGTTGACCAGGACGTCGACGGTGTCGAAGGTCTTGTCAGCCGTTTCGATCAGGTCGGCGATCTCGGCGGGCTTCGTCATGTCGGCCGGATGATAGATCGCCCGGCCTTTGGACAATGATTCAAGCCGCTCGACGATCGCCTTGATTTCATCGGCCTTTCCGAAGCCGTTGATGACGACGTTGTCGCCCATTTCGGCGAAGGCCGTGGCGATCGCAAGGCCGATGCCGCTGGTGGAGCCGGTGACGACGACTGTTCTGCTCATGCTTTTCACTCCCTGAAATCGCGATGCTGCGTTGCAGCGTTATTTGCGAGGTTATGCCCAAAGCCGTCGGGCTGGCAATTCCGCTTTATTCGCTTTTCTCGCCCGCATCCGTGTCCTATTGATTTGCCTCGACAATTGACATGTTGAGGGAGGGTTTTCATGAGCGGATATGTTCTGGCGATCGATCAGGGAACGACATCGACGCGGGCGATCGTCTTTGACGGCGATATGCGTATCGCCGGCAAGGGCCAGAAGGAATTCACCCAGATCTATCCGCGTTCCGGCTGGGTCGAGCATGATCCCGAGGAAATCTGGGATTCGGTCGTCTCCACCGTCCACATGGCGTTGCGCGACGCCGGGATCGAGGCCAAGGATCTCGCAGCACTCGGCATCACCAACCAGCGCGAGACCGTCGTCGTCTGGGAGCGCGAAACAGGGCGACCGATCCAGAATGCCATCGTCTGGCAGGACCGGCGCACGGCAAGCTATTGCGACAATCTGAAAAGGCAGGATCTGGAGCGGCTGTTCACCAAGAAGACCGGCCTGATCCTCGATCCCTATTTTTCCGGCACGAAGCTTTCCTGGATGCTGGCTAACGTAAAAGGCGCGCGGGCACGCGCCGCCAGGGGCGATCTCTGCTTCGGCACGATCGACACTTTCCTGATCTGGCGCCTGACGGGTGGCAAGAGCTTCGTCACCGATGCCACCAATGCCTCGCGCACATTGATGTACAATATTGCCGAAAATGCGTGGGACGAGGATCTGCTCGATATTCTGAGGGTGCCGGCCGCCATGCTGCCGGAGGTCAAGGATTGCGCCGCCGATTTCGGCACGGTCAATCCCGACATCTTCGGTGCAGCGATCCCGATTCTCGGTGTTGCCGGTGACCAGCAGGCGGCGACCATCGGCCAGGCGTGTTTTGCGCCGGGCATGATGAAATCGACCTACGGTACCGGCTGTTTCGCGCTGCTCAACACCGGCGCCGATATGGTGCGTTCCAGAAACCGGCTGCTGACCACCATCGCCTATCGCCTGAACGGGGAGACGACCTATGCGCTGGAGGGTTCGATCTTTATCGCGGGTGCCGCCGTGCAATGGCTGCGGGACGGGCTCGGCATCATCGACAGCGCCGCCGAAACCAACGCGCTGGCCGAAAAGGCCGATCCGACACAGGAAGTCTATCTCGTGCCCGCCTTCACCGGCCTCGGCGCGCCGCACTGGGATGCCAAGGCGCGCGGTGCAATTTTCGGGCTGACGCGCAACAGCGGTCCGGCGGAGCTCTCCCGGGCGGCACTGGAAGCCGTCTGCTACCAGACCCGTGACCTGCTCGACGCCATGCAAAAGGACTGGAAGAACGGCACGGAAGACACGGTGCTGCGCGTCGACGGCGGCATGGTCGCTTCAACCTGGACGATGCAGCGCCTTGCCGACCTGCTCGATGCCCCGGTCGACCGCCCGGTCATTCTCGAGACGACGGCGCTGGGGGCCGCCTGGCTCGCCGGCAGCCGGGCAGGGGTGTGGCCGGACAAGGACGGTTTTTCGGCGAGGTGGAAGCGGGATCGGCGGTTCGAGCCCGATATGGATGAGAAGCTGCGGGCGGCAAAGCTCAAGGGCTGGAAGAACGCGGTCAAGCGGACCTTGAGCGAGGGGTGATCAGCGGGATGTAGTTCCGTTCGTCCCAGGAGATGCACCGCTATTCTTCAGCTACGGCGCCGCCCGTGCTCCGGAGATCACGAATCTCCGCCCATAATTTTTTGATGCGCGCTGTCGGTCAAGGCGGTACTCCTTCGTCATTCGGAAAGAGGAGTGAGCGATGCTTTATGCAATCCTTTGTTACGCCCATGAGGAAACCGTCTTTGCCTGGAGCAAGGAGGAGGAAGCTGCCGTCATGGAGAAACTCTATGCCGTGCAGGAGCCGCTTGCCGCATCCGGCAAACTCGGCCCCGTCGGCCGGTTGATGCCGACGACCGCTGCGACCACCGTGCGCAAGGGCAAGGACGAACCCTTGGTCATCGACGGGCCCTTTGCGGAAACGAAGGAGGCGCTTCTCGGCTTCTATGTGGTCGACTTCGAAACGCTCGACGAGGCGATCGCCTTCTCGAAGCAGCTTTCATCCGTCAATCCAGGTTCCACCTCTTACGAAATTCGGCCTTTCTACGTCTTCAGGCCCGGAGATGCTTCATCATGACAGACATTGCCTGGATCGACCTCGCGCTTGCATCGGCCCGCCCGAAGGCGCTCGGCGCGCTGCTGCGCTATTTCCGCAATCTCGATATCGCGGAAGAGGCGTTTCAGGAGGCGTGCCTGAGGGCGATCCGGACATGGCCGGAGAAAGGGCCGCCACGTGACCCCACAGCCTGGCTGATCTTCGTCGGTCGAAACAGCGGCATCGATGCTGTGCGCAAGCGGGCGAAGACCCAGGCTCTGCCGGATGAGGACGTCATCTCCGATACCGAGGATGCCGAAAGCGATATTGTCGAGCGGCTCGATGATTCCCATTATCGCGACGATATTCTGCGGCTTCTCTTCATCTGCTGCCACCCGGACCTGCCGGCGACCCAACAGATCGCCCTGGCGCTGCGCATCGTCTCCGGCCTTTCGGTGCCGCAGATCGCGCGTGCCTTCCTGGTGTCCGAAAGCGCCATGGAGCAGCGCATCACCCGGGCCAAGGCGCGCGTCGCCAAGGCAGGGGTGCCTTTCGAAACGCCGAGCCCTGAGGAAAGGGCCGAACGGCTCTCGATCGTCAGCACGATGATCTATCTGATCTTCAACGAGGGCTACAGCCAGGCCGATCCCCGGCATGAGGCGGCTGCCTTCAGCGACGAGGCGATCCGGCTGGCTCGGTTGATGCTGCATATCTTCCCGTCGGAACCGGAGCTGATGGGGCTGCTTGCGCTCATGCTCCTGCAGATCTCGCGCCGGCCGGCGCGCTTCAGCGCCGAGGACGAGATCGTGTTGCTCGAGGATCAGGACCGGTCGCTCTGGAACCAGCCCTTCATCAACGAGGCCTTAGCGCTGCTTGACAAGGCGCTGCGCCATCGTCGGCCCGGCCCCTATCAGTTGCAGGCAGCCATCGCCGCCGTTCACTCCCGGGCAAAACGCGCTGGGGATACCGACTGGGTAGAGATCGACCTGCTCTATCGCGCGCTGGAGCGCCTTCAGCCGTCGCCTGTAATAACGCTCAACCGGGCCGTCGTCGTCTCCAAGCTCCAAGGTGCACAGGATGCGCTCGATCTCATCGATCCGCTTGGCGAAAAACTCGGCGGCTATTTTTACTACCACGGCTTACGGGGCGGGCTGCTGAAGCAGCTTGGCCTGACCAGCCAGGCGCGCGAAGCCTTCGACCGCGCCATTGCCCTGGCCCACTCGGCTGCCGAGGCCGCCCATATCCGCAGGCAGATCGACAAGATGCAGGAAGAGGCCACGCAGCCGATCGCAAAATAAAATGCGAAAAGGCCGGTACGCTGTCGGAACGGCGAACGTCGATACGTCCTTGTAACAACCTGACAGGAGACAGGTTTCATTCAAATGGAGAGATGTCGCAATGACCGCCAGCACGCAACATGAACTCGTCCTCGTTCGCGAATTCGACGCGCCACGCGAGAAGATCTACAGGGCATGGACCGATCCCGATCTGTTGAAGCAGTGGTTCGTGCCGCGTCCCTGGGGTGTGGCGGAAGCAACGCTCGACGTCCGCCCCGGCGGTTCCAGTGTCGTCGTCATGCATGATCCCGAGGGCAATCAATACCCGAACCGCGGCGGTCTATCTCGAGGTTATCGAGAATGAGAAGATCGTCTTCACCGATGCCTATGCCAGCGGCTGGGTACCATCCGAGAAACCTTTCTTCACAGGTGTCATCCTGCTCGAGGATATCGGCAACGGTCGCACCAGATATACGGCCAAGGCGCTGCACTGGCGCGCCGAGGACAAGGAAGCGCATGAGAAGATGGGCTTCCACGAAGGGTGGGGCAAGGCTGCCGATCAGCTGGCGGAGCTGCTGGCGAAGATGTGAGCGGCGGCTGGACGGTGCGCCGTCCAGCCGCTTCAAGTACGATCTAAGGCGGTTCGAAAGATGAATCCGCCGGCGCTTCGAAGTGGTTGAATTCAGATTCGAATTAATCGATCGCTCTGCCTGATCACCAAACACATCATGCCGCCATCGAAATTCTCGAACATTCCGTTCCACAATTTGTATTTGCGCTCCATCCCAGCCATCCTTATCTCAGCCGGGAATTCAACAGGATGCCGATGATGGAACTGGGGCTTTACACATTTGCCGACGTCAATCCGAGCCCTGCCGGCAGCAGAGGTGTCGAAGGGGCGGAGCGGCTGAAGAACCTGATCGAGGAAATCGAGCTCGCCGATCAGGTGGGACTCGATGTCTTTGGGCTCGGCGAGCATCATCGGCCGGACTATGCGGCATCCGCTCCTGCTGTCGTATTGGCCGCGGCCGCGGTCAAAACCAAGAACATCCGGCTGACCAGTGCGGTCACCGTGCTCTCCTCCGACGATCCGGTGCGAGTGTTCCAGCAGTTTTCGACGCTCGACCTGCTCTCAAACGGCCGGGCCGAGATCATGGCCGGGCGTGGCTCCTTCATCGAGTCCTTCCCGCTGTTCGGCTATAATCTCGAAGACTACGACCAGCTTTTCGAGGAGAAGCTCGATCTGCTGCTGGCGCTGCGCGACAGCGAGGTTGTGGAGTGGAAAGGCGAGCTTCGCGCGCCGATCAACGGGCGCGGCGTTTATCCCAGACCGCTGCAGGATGCGCTGCCGCTTTGGGTCGCCGTCGGCGGCACGCCGCAGTCGGTGGCGCGCGCCGGCGCGCTCGGGCTGCCGGTGGCGCTGGCGATCATCGGTGGTGAGCCACGCCGTTTCGCGCCGCTCTTCGATCTCTACCGCGAGGCTGCGCGCCGGGCGGGGCAGGACCAGGCGAAGCTGAAGACCAGCATCAATGTCCATGGCTTTATCGCCGATACGACGGAGGCCGCCGCCGACCAGTTTTACGGGCCGCAGGCCGAAGTGATGAACCGCATCGGCCGCGAGCGCGGCTGGGGGCCGACGAACCGGGCGCATTTCGATATGTCGCGCGGGCCGAACGGCGCGCTCTTCGTCGGCGATCCCGAGGTGGTCGCCGAAAAGATCATCGCCCATCACGCGCTTTTCAGGAACGATCGCTTCCTGCTGCAGATGGCGATCGGCCTGATGCCGCATGATCAGATCATGCGCGGTATCGAACTGTACGGGACGAAAGTCGCGCCGATCGTCAGAAAGGCATTGACTGAAAAGGGTGAAGGGGCGAAAGCCTCAGCTTGAGGTGGCCGCGGCCGCCCTGCGCACGGCCGGGACAGACGAATGGTTATCGCAAACGACGACGAACTGACGAAGCTCAAGGAGATCGGCCGCATCTGCGCCAACGCCATCCAGGTGATGGCGGCAGCGATGGAGCCCGGCATGACGACGCTGGAGCTCGACGGGATCGGCCGCAAGGTGCTCGAGGATTCAGGTGCGCGCTCGGCGCCGGAGTTCTGCTACCAGTTTCCGGGTGCGACCTGCATCAGCATCAATGAGGAAATCGCCCACGGCATTCCCGGCCCGCGCGTCATCCGGGCCGGCGATCTCATCAATATCGACGTTTCGGCGGAGAAGGACGGTTTCTTCGCCGATACCGGCGCCTCCTTCGCGATGCCGCCGGTCAAGCCGAAGATCGAACGGCTTTGCCGCGACGGCAAGCGGGCGCTTTGGGTCGGGCTCAACCAGGTGAAATCGGGCGAACCGCTGGCCAAGATCGGCACCGCAGTCGGCGCCTTTGCGCAGAAGAACCGCTATACGCTGGTCGCCAATCTGGCGAGCCACGGGGTCGGGCGATCGCTGCACGAGGAGCCGGCCGAGCTCTCGACCTGGCCGGACCCTTCGGAAAAGCGGATGATGACGGAAGGCCTCGTCTTCACCGTCGAGCCGTTCCTTTCGCTCGGCGCGACATGGGCCGAGGGCGGCGACGATGCCTGGACACTCTATGCCGATCCCAAGGCGCCGACCGTGCAATATGAGCACACGGTGGTGGCGACTCGCAACGGCCCGGTGGTTTTGACCTTGCCGGATGCGCGGGGGTAGGGGCAGCTCGCCAACGTTCCTCATCCTTGTAGGTTGCCGTTGCTGAGGTGCGCAGCCTGTAGGGCGGAGCCTCGAAGGATCATACTTGCTTGTCGCTTCTTGCATTCATCCGGCGTCAGTACACCCGCCTCGCCCTTCGAGGCCCCTGCGGGGCGCACCAGGATGAGAGGCTCTCTTGGGGGCGCGGCGCGGCGTCCTCGAACCCGACGCACGTCGGCGCCAACCCCGTCTTCACCCCCGCGTTTCCGGCCTGCCGCCCTGCAGAATTTCGGTGGCGGCACGTTCCAATATGCCGGCGATGCGGGCGGCTTCGGGTTTCGACCAGGGATAGCGCATGCGCAGGGCTGAGCGCAGCAGCATGCGGGCGGCGCGAATATCGCCGCCATCCTGCATGAAATCGCCGTCATCGCCCTCGTCGGCGCCGTGGCGATCGGTTTCGAAGACGCGCTTCACATGGGCCATCTTCTCGCCGATGCGTTCCAGCTTGGCGAAGGTATGCAGGATCATGGCGCGGTTTTCCTCGACGCGGCTGCGGCCGGCCTCGGTGATGCGGTAGAGCTTCTTGGCGCCCTCAGCCTCCACCTCGGCAAGGCCAGTTTCCTCGAGATAGGTGAGTGCGGGATAGATGACGCCTGGGCTCGGCACATAGAAGCCGCCCGAACGTTCTTCCAATATCTTTATCAATTCGTAGCCGTGGCGCGGCTGCTCAGCGAGCAGTGCCAGGATGACGAGCTGCAGATCGCCCGCCGCGAATTTGCGGCCCATGCGGAAATCTCCGCCGAACATGCCGCCTTTAAAACCTCTCATTGCCCTTCCTTTCATCGTTGGATGTATCGTTAGCTATGTCGTAAAACATATATCTTACGATAACTGCTTTCAAGTGCGGCCGAGAATTCTTGATGTTCGGGGAAATTGATCGATCGATCAGAATTACTTGATTGTGGTGCGGATGTTGCGGCGCGATAAGCGCTGCATGCTCGAGCGCACCCGTCACTCCCGGCCGAACCTTGTCTCCACTGCCGCTGCCGGCGCCGTTGCGATGGCCGCCGCCATGGGCTTCGGGCGCTTCTCCTATACGCCCATCCTGCCGGGCATGATCAGCGGCGTGCCGCTTTCGGCCGCGGATGCCGGCTTCATTGCGTCGGCGAATTTCGTCGGTTATCTCGTCGGCGCCGTGCTTGCCGCCTATGGCTGGGCGGCGGGTCGGGAGCGGCTGGTTGCGCTGCTGTCGCTGCTGGCAACGGCGATCCTGCTTGCCGCCATGGCTGCCACCGATTCCGTCGCGATCTTCTCTGTCATCCGCTTCCTGGCCGGCCTCGCCAGCGCTTTTGCGCTGGTCTTCACCTCGTCGATCGTGCTCAGTCACGGAGCTGCTGCCGGCAATGACCACGTGCAGGCGGCGCATTTTGGTGGGCCGGGAGTGGGTATCGCGCTGTCCTCAGTCATGGTGTTTCTGATCGGCCTCGGCTTTCACGATGGGTCGGGCGGCTGGCGGGCCGACTGGATCGGCGGGGCGCTCTATTGCGCGGCAAGCCTCGTCGTCGTTTTCCTGCTGCTGCCGGCGGCGCCGGCGCAATCGGCGCAGGCGGGCAGGGAACCGGCGCTGGTCTGGAACCGGCCGATGGTGCTGCTGACGCTCTCCTACGGCCTGTTCGGTTTCGGCTACGTCATCACCGCGACCTTCCTCGTCACCATCGCGCGCCTTTCTGCAACCGGGCCCTTCGTCGAATTCCTCTGCTGGTTCATCGCCGGCCTGACGGCGGCGGTGGCGCTGTTTGCCTGGAAGCCACTGGTCAGACCGCTGGGGCTTGGCGGCGTCTATGTCGCGGCCCTTCTGGTCGAGGCCGCGGGCGTGGCCGCGACCGTGGCGCTGCCGCCTGCCGTGGCACCGCTGATTGGCGGGGCGCTGTTTGGGGCGACCTTCCTGGCGATCACGGCTTACGGGCTGCAGATCGGCCGCAAGCTTTCGCCACAGAGCCCGCGGCGGATCCTGGCGATGATGACGGCCGCCTTCGGCGTCGGCCAGATTGTCGGGCCTGTTGTTGCCGGCTGGATTGCCGAGCGCAGCGGCAGTTTCACCGTCCCGACGGTGATTGCCGCCATCGCGCTCGTCACCTGCGCAGCGCTTGTCATGCCGGTGATCAGGAAAATCGCTTAACCGGTTACATCTCTGTAACAATGGGCCGAACCCATTGCTGCTTCCTTGGAACTGCCTTAGTTTCCGGCACAATCAGTGTTCCACGACACTCCCGAGACTCACAGTTCAGGAAAGCAAAGCCCTCCCGTGTTTCATTCGTTTTTTCCGCAGCCAAAGGCGTTCTTTACTTCGCTCGTCGTTTGGACTCTGATTTCCATTGCCGGCTGGTACCTTTTCGCCTCCGGTCTCGGTGCATCGCTGGGCTTCGCACCCGTTCCCGAAGAGCAGCAGCCGATTGATCTCTCGTTTTTCCTGCTCCCAGAAAACGTCTGGTTTTACAGCTATTTCCTCCTTTCAGCAGTGATCTTCTGCGGCGCATGGCATTTAAAGGCGCTGCGCCACCCCTGGAAACTGTGGTCGATCTGGGGTTCGGCACTAATCATCTTCGTGACCTATTTCGGCGTTCAGATTACCGTGGTGATCAACAACTGGCGCCGGCCGTTCGGCGATCTTCTGCAGAACGCATTGTCGAAGCAGCCGGGCATTTCCGTCGACAATTTCTACAGCCTGATGTGGATCTTTTGTCAGATCGCATTTCTCAGCATGTTCGTGTCGATCATGACCGACTTCTTCACCAGCCACTATATCTTCCGCTGGCGAACGGCGATGAACAATTTCTATATGTCGAAGTGGGAAAAGCTGCGTCACATCGAAGGTGCCTCACAGCGCGTTCAGGAAGACACGATGCGCTTTTCGAGCACGCTCGAAGGTCTTGGTATCAGCCTCATCAACTCGGTGATGACGCTTGTGGTATTCCTGCCGATCCTTCTGGCGCTATCGCACTATGTGACGGAACTGCCATTCGTCGGGCCGGTGGCGAATTCACTCTTCTGGCTGGCGCTCTTCTGGTCGGCGTTCGGCACGGTTCTGCTGGCGGTCGCCGGTGTCAAGCTGCCGGGCCTGAACTTCCGCAACCAGCGCGTCGAAGCAGCCTATCGCAAGGAACTGGTCTATGGCGAGGACCATGCGGAACGGGCTCAGCCGCTGACAGTCAGTGAGCTCTTCGGCAACGTTCGCCGGAACTATTACCGCATGTATTTTCATTACATGTATTTCAATGTCGCCCGCTATTTCTATATCCAGGCCGACGCGCTCTTCGTGGTCTTCATGCTGGTGCCGACGATCGTGGCGGGCGCCATCACCTACGGGATCTTCCAGCAGATCTCGACCGCCTTCGGACAGGTCAGCAACTCGTTCCAGTATCTCGTCAACTCCTGGACGACGATCATCGAGCTGCTCTCCATCCACAAGCGCCTCAAGGCCTTCGAAGCGGCAATCGACGACGAGCCGCTGCCGGATATCGACCAGCGCTACCTGGAGCGTGACGCGGGCGTCGTGCATGCTGACGGTTGATGGACGGGGGATTTCGCAGCGATCGAAAGGTTGGCGTTTGCGGCCCCCTCATCCGCCCTACGGGCACCTTCTCCCCGCTGGGGAGAAGAGGGATCGAGACCTCGCGACACATCCCCTTCGCCCCAGCGGGGAGAAGGTGCCGGCAGGCGGATGAGGGGGCCGCACGGCATTTCATTCAATGGAACCCGCGGATACCTTGTCGTCTCGGCAGTCCCTATGGCCGTCGTCAGAGCGCCGACGCGCGCTCCAGTTTCCCGCGCGCCTCGATCATCGGGATCGCTTCCGAATAGCTGACGCAGGCGACGTCAGCCCGGTGGCAGACGTCGCTGACCAATCGGTCGAGGGCGCGCCAATAGGCGCCGCCGTTCATTTCGACGAAGTGGAAGCCGAGCTGGAGCGGGATGCGGGCGCCGGCATACTGCTTGTCGAATGCCTCCTTGAAGGCGGCATAGGCGCGAGCCTCGAATTCGGCGGAATCGGCCGTGTCTTCCTCGCCCTTGGAATGGCGGACGAAGAGATTGTAGTCCATGCCGATGATCGGCTTTTCATTCGGACCTTCGGGGATCAGCGGCAGGCCGAAGCGGATGATGCCGTCTTCCTCGACGGGCATGGCCGGGCCTTTGGTGACGAGGCTCGCATCATAGGTGAAGCCCGCCTTCTTTTCGGCGGCGATCATGTCAGCGCCCGCTGTCGCCGAGAGATAGGGGGCGCGAAAGCCCTTGACGCCGTGGTCGACCAGGTCCTGCCAGCCGGCCGGCTCCTCGAGGCCGACGCTCTTCCAGGCATTCTTCAGCGTCGCATGAAAGGTCGCGTATTCGGCCGACCAGTCGGCCTCGCTCCACTGGCGGCCGTCGAAGTGGCCGCAGGCATGGCTCGATATGTCGTGGCCTTCAAGATGGGCGTGCCAGATATTGCCAAGGCGTTCGCGGATCTCGTCGTCGCTCTGGGCGAAGCCGACATTGGATTTTCCGCGTTTCTGGTGCGGTGCCTGATAGGCCTTCTTCGCCGCATCGTTCATCAGGAAGGTGCAGGAGAGGAAATAGGTGAAGTGGGCGCCGTTCTTTGCGGCCATCTCGCGGCTCTTCAACCAGAGCGCATTGTCGTGGGCGCCGTCGAAGGAAATGATGACGAGCTGTTTCGGCCGGTCGGCCGCTTGCACCATGACAGGCAGGAGGAAGGAGGCAGACAGACAGGCGGAGAGGGCGAGACGAGACATGGACACCGCGACAATTTGTTCGCGGTTTCCCTCCGATAGAATTGCGGCGAAGCTGCGGTCTTACTGGCATTTTTTCGCGTCAGCAGCTAAGCCATGACAAACCGCACGGAAGGGACCCGCAATGACATTGCTTATCGTCGGCATCATACTTTTCCTCGGAGTGCATCTGGTGCGGGTGGTGGCTCCCGGTTTCCGGCGTTCGATGATCGCAAGCCTCGGCGAGACGGGCTGGCGGGCGGCCTATTCGATCGCGAGTCTGGCCACGCTGATCCTCTTGATCTACGGCTTCGGGCAGGCACGACAGGTTACCGGCATGCTCTACAATCCGCCGATCTGGACGGCGCATATAGCAATCACGCTGATGCTGATCGCGATGATCTGTCTCGTCGCCTCGCTGTTGCCGGCGGGGCACATCGCGACCAAGACCAAACATCCGATGGTGCTGTCGGTGAAGATCTGGGCGCTGGCGCACCTGCTCGCCAATGGCGAGACCTCGTCGGTTCTGCTGTTTGCCGCCTTTCTCGCCTGGGGTGTTATCCTCCGCATCTCGCTGAAACGGCGGCAGCGGGCGGGCGAGATCACGCTCCGGCCGTTCGTCTCGGCCAAATACGACCTCTACGCCATCGTCATCGGCATCGTCGTCTGGGCGCTGATCATCTGGAAGCTGCATGAATGGTTGATCGGGGTTTCGCCGCTCGTCATGTGACCTGCGCATAACTCCAAAAATCGATTGTGATTTTTGGAAAGGCTTATACGCGGATTCAAGGTGTTAGAGCGTCCTCAGCGCGTCCTGTTGGACACGCGGCGCTCTAATCTTTCACATCCCCCTTACAACGGCGGCAAAATGGAGTAGAAGGCCCGACAATGTGCTTTTTGCACAGCGTATAGGTATTTCCGCGGCCGGAGACGAGAATGGCATTCAACGACGACAGCTTCATCCGTGAAGTCAATGAGGAATTGCGATCCGACCAGATGAAGGGCGTCTGGCGCCGGTTCGGCCGCTATATCATTGCCGTCGCCATCCTGATCGTCGTCGGCACCGCCGGCAAGGTCGTCTACGAATATTGGGACAACAACCGCTCCTCCGGCACCGGCGACCAGTTCCTGGCGGCGATGAAGCTTGCCGACGAGAATAAGAACGACGAGGCGCTGGCCGCGCTCGACAAGCTTGAGAAGGAAGGCCACGGCGCCTATCCGGTGCTGGCGCGCATGCGGGCCGCGACGGTCCAGGCGCAAAAGGGCGACGCTAGCGCGGCGATCGCCGCCTTCAACGAGATCGGCAAGGACAATGGTGTTCCTGCCGCCGTGCGCGATGCCGCCAGAATGCGCGCCGGCTGGCTGCTCATCGAAAATGGCAGCTACGAGCAGGTTTCGGCTGCGATCGAGGAAATGGCCGTGCCGGGCGACGCCTTCCGGCATTCGGCGCGCGAAGCGCTCGGCCTTGCCTCCTATAAGGCCGGCAACATGGCGCAGGCGCGCCAGTGGTTCCAGTCGATCGTCAATGATACCGATAGCCCGCGCAATGTTGCCAATCGCGCCCATATGATGCTTGATCTCATTACCGCATCCGGCAAGGCGCCCGCCGCACAGGGCTGAGTTTTAAGGAAAAAGAATGAGTTTCACGGTCGCCATCGTCGGTCGTCCGAATGTCGGCAAGTCGACGCTTTTCAACCGACTGGTGGGGAAGAAGCTGGCGCTTGTCGATGACACGCCGGGCGTGACCCGCGACCGCCGGCCGGGCGATGCGCGGCTGATGGGCCTGACCTTCACGATCATCGATACCGCCGGTCTGGAAGAGGCTGACGAGGAAAGCCTGCAGGGCCGGATGCGCGCGCAGACGGAAGCGGCGATCGATGAGGCAGATCTTTCGCTTTTTGTCGTAGACGCCAAAAGCGGGCTGACGCCCGTGGACACCGCCCTTGCGGAAATGCTGCGCCGGCGCGGCAAGCCGGTGGTGCTGGTCGCCAACAAATCCGAAGCGCGCGGATCCGACAGCGGCTTTTACGACGCCTATACACTCGGCCTCGGTGAACCGACGCCGATTTCGGCCGAACACGGACAGGGCATGATCGACCTGCGCGACGCGATCGTCGCGGCGATCGGCGAGGACCGGGCCTATGCGAAGGAAGATGTTGCCGTCACCGACGTCGACATTTCCGAGACTGCGGGCGAGGGTGAGGACGAGGACGAAGAGCCCGCCTATGACGACACCAAGCCGCTCAGGGTGGCGATCGTCGGCCGGCCGAACGCCGGCAAATCGACGCTGATCAACCGCTTCCTCGGCGAGGACAGGCTTTTGACCGGGCCGGAGGCCGGCATCACCCGCGACTCCATCTCGGTCGAATGGGACTGGCGTGGCCGCACCATCAAGATGTTCGACACCGCAGGCATGCGCCGCAAGGCGCGGGTGATCGAGAAGCTGGAGAAGCTCTCGGTCGCCGATGCGCTGCGCGCCATCCGCTTCGCCGAAACCGTCGTCATCGTCTTCGATGCGACGATCCCCTTCGAGAAGCAGGACCTGCAGATCGTCGACCTGGTGCTGCGCGAGGGCCGTGCGGCGGTACTCGCCTTCAACAAGTGGGACATGATTGAAGACCGACAGGCGGTGCTTGCGGATCTCCGCGAAAAGACCGACCGGCTGCTGCCGCAGGCGCGCGGCATCCGCGCCGTGCCGATCTCCGGCCAGACCGGCTGGGGACTCGACAAGCTGATGCAGTCGATCATCGACACCGACAGGGTCTGGAACAAGCGGATTTCGACGGCGCGGCTCAATCGCTGGCTGGAGACGCAGCAGATCCAGCATCCGCCACCGGCCGTTTCCGGCCGTCGGATCAAGCTGAAATACATGACGCAGGTCAAAGCCCGCCCGCCGGCTTTCATGATCTCCTGCACCCGCTCCGATGCGCTGCCGGAATCCTATACGCGCTATCTGATCAATGGGTTGCGCGCCGATTTCGACATGCCGAGCGTGCCGATCCGCATCCATTTCCGCTCACCTGACAATCCGTTCGAAGGCAAGAAGAGGCGGACGTAGGGCTGGGCTTGCGCTGATTGGTCTGACGGCACGTCGTGTGGCCACCCCCCCTCTGCCCTGCCAGGCCCCGGGGTCGAGCCACGGGTCTCGACCCGTCCTTCGGACCCCCCACAAGGGGGAGATCGGCAAAAGCTATACCTCGCCCTAAATTTGCGGTTCATGTGATGGCCAGTTGTTTGGGAAAGCCATCACGCCCAGCCGATCTCCCCACCTCCCACCTGTGGGGGAGATGCCCGGCAGGGCAGAGGGGGGTATCACAAGCTCTGTGATAGCCATCTGCTTTTCAGCAGCTAAGCCACGCTTCTATTCAACGCCTCGCGCAGCGCCACGATCTCGGCCTGCAACCGGGTGAGATCGACGGCATCGCGGCCGCTGGCAGCGGCGATGCAGCCGGGAATGCCGATCGCTTTTTCCTTCAGGCGGAGGCCTTCTTCGCTCAAGCGGATGACGACGACGCGTTCGTCCTCCCGGCTTCGTTCGCGTCTGACATAACCAGCGGTTTCCAGGCGTTTCAGCAGCGGGGTCAGCGTGCTCGACTCCAGGAAGAGCTTTTCGCCGAGGCCTCCGACGGTCTGGCCGTCCTGCTCCCAGAGAGAAACCATCGCCAGATATTGCGGATAGGTGAGGCCCAGAGCATCGAGCAGCGGCTTGTAGACGCGGTTCAGTGCGTGGCCTGCCGTATAGACGGCGAAGCAGATGAAATTGTCGAGCTTCAGCTGATCCTGCATGGCTTGTCTCCAGAACTGGCGAAATTTATATCGTGCAATAAATAATCGGAAGCGATTTTTATGCATGGCAGCTATGCGTAAATTTAAATTGCTCAATAAATAATCGCGCGCGATATAAATCCGGTGTTCACAACGAACATCGAAACCGAGAGGACAAGACAATGTCGACCATCAAGACCGCAGTTTCCGCAGTCGCACTGCTCGCAGCTTCCGCCGCTGGCGCGCTTGCCGATCCGGTACTGGAACCGGCAACGCAGAAATTCATCGACGGGCTTGCCGGCGGCGCGCCGATCTACACGCTGTCGCCGGCCGATGCCCGCAATGTCCTAGCCGGGGCGCAGAAGGGCGACGTAAAGATGCTTGCTGCCCAGGAAGAGGACAGGGTCATCAAGACAGGCCCGACAGGCAGCATCAAGCTGCGCATCGTCCGCCCGGAACATGCCAAGGGCACGCTGCCGGTCATTCTCTATTTCCATGGCGGCGGCTGGGTTTTGGGCGATGCGGATACACATGACCGGCTGGTGCGCGAGATCGCCAACGGCGCCGATGCCGTCGTCGTCTTCGTCGATTACGAACGCTCGCCGGAAGCCCGCTATCCCGTCGCCATCGAGCAGGCCTATGCCGCTACCAAATATGTCGCCGAACATGCCAAGGAGTTCAAGGTCGACGCCAGCAGGCTCGCGGTCGCCGGCGATAGCGTCGGCGGCAAC
This sequence comes from Rhizobium sp. BK212, assembly GCF_014197475.1. Taxonomy (NCBI): domain Bacteria; kingdom Pseudomonadati; phylum Pseudomonadota; class Alphaproteobacteria; order Hyphomicrobiales; family Rhizobiaceae; genus Rhizobium; species Rhizobium sp. BK212. The sequence goes on along the minus strand of NZ_JACIFS010000002.1, from coordinate 707,776 downwards.
ATGGCGGCGGTGGTGACACTGCTTGCCAAGGAACGCGGCGGTCCTGCCATCGATCAGCAGGTGCTGTTCTACCCCGTCACCGACGCCAATTTCGACAACGGGTCCTACAAGCAGTTCGCCGATGGCCCGTGGCTGACCAAGGAAGCGATGAAGTGGTTCTGGAACGCCTATTTGCCTGATGAAGCCAAGCGCAAGGAGCCGACGGCCTCACCGCTGCAGGCGTCGCTGGAGCAGTTGAACGGCCTGCCGCCGGCGCTCGTCATCGTCGACGAGAACGACGTGCTGCGCGACGAGGGCGAGGCTTATGCCCGCAAGCTCAGCCAAGCTGGCGTCAAGGTCACGTCGATGCGCTATAACGGCACGATCCATGACTTCGTGCTGCTGAACGCGATTGCCGAAACGCCTGCCGCACGCAGCGCGATTGCGGTCGCCAACGACACGCTTCGCAGCGCGCTTCACAAATAAACCAATCAGTCTGCGGACGGGAGAGGCCCGGCGGTTTCGCCGGGCTTTCTGCTTCTTGGAAGCGATTTGGCAAATTGCCAGGCCTTCTTCCATTTCGGCGTGATGACGCCGTTGGCGGCGCGGATATTGTTGATGAACTGCAGGGTCGCTGCTTCCCAGGAATATTGCATGGCGAGCTCACGCGCCTTCTGCCGCGAGGCGGAGAGGGCGGCAAGGCAGGCGACCTGCAGGTTGGCATCGAGTGCCCCGACTTCGCTGTCCTCACCGATGATGTCGAGCGGGCCGGTGACCGGATAAGCTGCGACCGGAACGCCCGATGCCAGCGCCTCGAGGATGGTATTGCCGAAGGTGTCGGTGAGCGAGGGAAAGACGAAGACATCGGCCTGGGCATAGATTTTCGCCAGATCCTCACCGAATTTCACGCCGGTGAAGTGTACCTGGGGATAGCGTTGCTCCAGTTCGGCGCGCGCCGGGCCGTCGCCGACGACGACTTTCGAGCCGGGCAGGTCGAGATCGAGAAAGGCCGGCAGGTTCTTTTCCAAGGCGACGCGACCGACCGTCATGAAGATCGGACGGGGGAGGCCGAAAGGCTCGTCTTCAAGCGGCATGGGGTGGAATTGCGAGGCGTCGATGCCACGGGTCCAAGGCATCAGGTTCTTGATGCCGCGCGCCGATAGCTCGCGGGCAAGGCTCGGTGTCGCCACCATGCAGCCGGCACCGCCATTATGGAACCAGCGCACGAAGGCATAGAGCCAGCTCTGCGGGATCGGCAAGCGGGCAGAAACATACTCCGGAAAACGCGTGTGATAGCTGGTCGAGAAGGGCATGCGCTTGCGCAGGCACCAGCGCCGGGCAGTGAGCCCCAGCGGGCCTTCGGTGGCGATATGCACGTAGGAAGGATTGTGCTTTTCGATCTCGCGGGCGACGCGGCGGTAATTGGCGATCGACAGGCGGATCTCGGGATAGGTCGGGCAGGGGATGCTGTGGAAGCGCTCCGGCGTCACCATCGAAACCTCGACGCCCATCTTCGCCAGCTCGCGATTGGTGTTCTCGATCGAGCGCACGACGCCGTTGACCTGCGGATGCCAGGCGTCGGTGACGATTACCAGCCGTTCCGGCAGATTGCCGGCGGCTGCGGCATTGGCCCAGCTTTCGCCGCTATAAGTGTTTGCCGGACGTTGCAACATGTCACGATTTCCATCTGCGTTGCAGTGATCTGGCAACGCTCAACCCCAAAGCGGGGTTCCGGAACGGCGATTCCCGCTTCTCTATTTTGAGGCATGACCATGATGGAAATATTACAGCCGCATGCCAGCATCTAGAGGGCCTTAGCGGCTCGATCCCCGCGAATATGTCAGCGGTCGATCGCAATTCTCTTACGGAAAGGATGACGGCGCCGGTCGTGGACCGGCGCCGTTTGGGAGGTTAAGCGGCAGCGGAAGCCGAGCTTGCTGTCGGAACTTCCGAAATCGTCTTCAGAACCTGCGAAGCGATCTGGTAGGGGCAGCCCTGCGAGTTCGGGCGGCGATCTTCCAGATAGCCCTTGTAGTCGTTCTTGACGAAGGAGTGCGGAACGCGGATCGAAGCACCACGGTCGGCAACGCCGTAGGAGAACTTGTTCCACGGAGCCGTTTCGTGCTTGCCGGTCAGGCGCTTGTCGTTGTCAGGACCGTAGACGTTGATGTGGTCCATCAGGTTCTTTTCGAACTGCGCCATCAGCGCTTCGAAATAGGCCTTGCCGCCGACTTCGCGCATGTACTTGGTCGAGAAATTGCAATGCATGCCCGAGCCGTTCCAGTCGGTGTCACCGAGCGGCTTGCAATGATACTCGATGTCGATGCCGTACTTTTCGGTCAGGCGCTGCAAGAGGTAGCGTGCCATCCAGATCTGGTCGGCCGCCTTCTTGGAGCCCTTGCCGAAAATCTGGAATTCCCACTGGCCCTTGGCCACTTCGGCGTTGATGCCTTCGTGATTGATGCCGGCAGCGAGGCAGAGGTCGAGATGCTCTTCGACGATTTCGCGGGCAACGTCGCCGACGTTCGAATAGCCGACGCCGGTGTAGTACGGACCCTGCGGAGCTGGGTAGCCCTGCTCGGGGAAGCCGAGCGGACGGCCGTTCTGGTAGAAGAAATATTCCTGCTCGAAGCCGAACCAGGCATCTTCGTCGTCGAGGATGGTGGCGCGGGCATTCGATGCGTGCGGCGTGACGCCATCCGGCATCATGACTTCGCACATGACGAGAGCGCCGTTGGTGCGGGCCGGGTCGGGATAGATGGCGACCGGCTTCAGCACGCAATCGGAGCTACGGCCTTCAGCCTGCTGCGTCGAGGAGCCGTCAAAGCCCCAGAGCGGAAGCTGTTCCAGCGTCGGGAATGCGTCGAATTCCTTGATCTGCGTCTTGCCACGCAGGTTCGGTACCGGAGTGTACCCATCGAGCCAAATATACTCGAGCTTATATTTTGTCATCGTGACTCTCTCAATGCTACGAAGGTGAGCAAATCCGGAGACGATCTCGGCGCGCAAGCGCATCCGACCGCCAGGGGATGACGCTTTAAAAGCATGTAGCGTGCCAGTTCAGCTGCCGGGCCAAAGAAAAATCGCGAATCAGCCAGTCGACGCGCATTTTTCTTTTTCCAAAAACAGCCCGATTTGACGGTCGAGGGCCCTATCTTCAAGCAGAACGCGGCTTTTCCGCTTCGGAACCGGATGAAATTTGAGGCGTTAGGGCTGAAATGATGAAGTGTTGAACAAATAGGCGGAAGCTTTCGGCCTGGTCAGCATGTTGAGCGGCTATAATTACAACAATGCATATATATTGTGCAATTTGCATAAACTATGTGCATCGTGCTATGGTAATGGTCCTGAATATTGATGCGCCGTGCTGAATGGAGGCGATCTCATGCCCACCGGTTTCCATCGTGAATCCGCAACGATCTACCAGTTTCCCGTCAAGCCGATGCGGGCCACCAACCGGTTCGAACGCGCCCGGCTGATGGAGCGTGAGGCGGCCGATGTCTGCGATGCGCTCGACAGCTGCTGGTATCATGACGAGGCGGTTCGCGAGTCCGATCGGCCGAAGAAGTCCTGATTTCGATTTTCCTGGCACCCGACCCGGTAAAGCGGAGTTTTTGGCTCGTGCGGGGATCTAAGGCAGCGGTGCTTCCCTGGCGCGCGGTGCAGGAGATGCCGACAAGGCGGGGGCAGCGTTCGTAGGGTGTTGTCAGCGCGGGTTCAGCCGCGATCCAATCCAAGCTTTTCCTTTGCGACCAATGCGCCGTGTTCGCTGACGACGCGGGCTGCGACCTTTGCGGCGAAGCGGGCGGCGGCCAGTGCGTCCGAGGTCTCAAGGTAGCGGGCAAGGAAGGCGCCGTTGAAACTGTCGCCGGCGCTGGTGGTGTCCACCACTTTCTTTACCTTTTCGGCTGGAACGAAGGTCTCCTCGCCGGCAAAATTCAACCTTACTCCGTCTGCGCCGTTCTTGACGACGATATCGACAGCGCCCAGCGTGCGATAGCGGTGGATCGTTGCCTCGATGGAATCGTCGCCGAAATGGGCGGCCTCGTCGTCGAAGCTCGGCATGACGATCACGGAGGAGCGGGCGCCCTCGCTGATCGTCGTATGCATGACGTCGTAGCTCGACCAGAGGCGGGGACGGATGTTCGGATCGAACACGACGAGCTTGCCGGCGGCCTTGGCGCGGCGGACCTCGGCGAGCAACGTCTCAGCATCCTCATGCGGCAGGATGGCAAGGGTGATGCCCGAGAAATAGATAACGGCAGCGCTTTCCACCGCCTCGCGCAGACGATCCGGGTCGGCGGCCAGGCTGCGGGCGGCAGAGCTGTCGCGCCAATAGCTGAAGGAGCGTTCGCCGTCTTTCAGGTTGATCATATAGAGGCCGGGCGTCCTGCCCCTGATGCGGCGGATCAGGCTCGTGCCGATGCCTGATTTGTCGATGAAGGCCAGCATCTCGTCCGACATGGCATCGTCGCCGAGAGCGGTGAAATAATCGACCGACCAATCGGCGGCAAGGCAGGCGCGGGCATACCAGGCGGTGTTGAAGGTATCGCCGGCGAAGCCTTTGCGCAGCAGGCCATCGCCTGCCTGCGAGAGCTCCACCATGCATTCACCGATCGATAGAAACCGTCTGCTCACCTTGTCCTCCCGGCATGAGAGCGCTGCAGATCCAACAGGACACGCTACGGACGCTCTATCACTTTGAATTGGCGGATTATCCGCTGCTCTTCATTCGCTGATACGCGGAGCCGGGCGGAGTGACAAGCGCCGATATCACGGGAGATGAAAGCCCGCCTTCACCGACGAGGCGAAGGCGGGCTTTCAGAAGGATGCCTATTCGTGGATGGTATAGCTGCCCATCGCGCAAAGATCCTGCGTATCTTCTGTGGTTGCGAGGTTTGAGCCTTCCTCGAATTCGAAGCGCATGTCGTATTTGCAGACGGTGCGGCCATCGGCGATGGTGATATCGATGCTCTCGCCCGGATTGAGAACGTCGTCGCCGAAGACGTCTTCTTCCCATTCGCCGACGCCGGTCGGCGAACTGTAGAAGCGCGTCAGGACGGAGTTCGTTCCGTTGGTGAGCTTGAACTTCAGATCTTCGGCATGCGACGAACCGGCGGAGGCGGCGATCATCGTGGCGGCGAGTGCGATCAAAGCTGATATTTTCGATTTCATGTAAGCGTTCCCCTGGCTTGCGATTAGGCCGAAATGGGATAGCACGCGCTCATAAAATCTTTCTTATTGGGGACTTTAGATCCAAAAATAGTCCGCTTCGTTCTGACAATGGATGGCGCATCAGGCATCCAGGGCGAAGGCCGCTCTCACGCGGCCCTCGTTCCGTTCATGGCCTGTCCATATGATAACAGGCGGCCTTCTGGCCGGGACGGACCTCCTCGGTCGGCGGCATTTCGGTGCGACAGATGTCGGTCGCCTTCCAGCAGCGCGGTGAGAAGACGCAGCCTTTCGGTGGGTTGAGCGGTGAAGGTGGATCACCCTGCAGCCGGATCCGGGTGCGCAGGCGCGCGAGCTTCGGATCCGGGATCGGCGCGGCGGAGAAGAGTGCCTGCGTATAGGGATGGGCGGGATGGTCAAAGACGGTGGCGCAGTCGCCGGCTTCGACAACCCTGCCGAGATAGAGCACCAGCACATCGTCGGAGATCAGGCGCACGACGGAAAGGTCATGGCTGATGAAGATCAGCGTCAGGCCGAACTCCTTGCGCAGCTTGCGCAGAAGCGTGATGACCTGACCCTGGATCGAGACGTCGAGGGCCGAAACCGGCTCGTCGCAGATGATGAGTTTCGGTTTGGTGACGACCGCGCGGGCAATGCCGATGCGTTGCGCCTGGCCGCCGGAGAATTCGTGCGGATAGCGGTTGATCATTTCCGGCACCAGGCCGACGGCGGTCATGATCTCGCGGACACGCTCGGTGCGCTCGGTTTTGGAGAGTTTCGGCTCGAAGACGGTGAGCGGCTCGGCGATGATGTCTCCGACCGTCATGCGCGGGTCGAGCGAGGCGATCGGATCCTGAAAGATGATCTGCATGTCGCGGCGGGCGGCGCGCATTTCCTCGTCCGTGAGGTCGAGAAGGTTGCGGCCCTGCCAGAGGATGCGGCCCTTCTGCGATTTCAGCAGCCGCAGGATGGAGCGGCCGAGCGTAGACTTGCCGCAGCCGGATTCGCCGACGATGCCGAGCGTGCGGCCTTCGCTGAGGTCGAAGCTGACATTGTTGACGGCAGTCAGGAAGATCGGCGGCTTGAAGAGGCCTTTCGCCGGCAGTTCGAATTGGGTCGTCAGGTTCTCGACCCTCAGAAGCGATCGTTCAGCCATGGTTGAGCAGCTCCTCGCGACGCGGGAAAGGGTGGTAACAGGCGGCGCAATGGTGCGGCGCCAGCGTTTCGAGCGGCGGCGGGCGATCGATGCAATCGTCCTGGACCTGCGAGCAGCGCGGCGAGAAATTGCAGCCCTTCGGCAGGTGCTGCAGGTTCGGCGGGCGGCCCGGGATGACGACGAGGTCGTCGACATCCTGGTCCGGGCGCGGGATCGAGGCATGCAGTGCTGCGGTATAGGGATGGGCCGGGTTGTCGAAGAGCTCGTCGACGGGAGCCTCCTCGACGATGCGGCCGGCATACATGACGGCGACGCGGTCGGCGAGGCCGGCAACGACGCCGAGATCGTGGGTGATCATGACGAGCGCCGTGTTCATCTCCGCCGTCAGGTCGTTGAAGAGATCGAGGATCTGCGCCTGGATGGTGACGTCGAGCGCCGTCGTCGGTTCGTCGGCGATCAGAAGTTTCGGCCGGGTGAGCAGCGCCATGGCGATGACGATGCGCTGGCGCATGCCGCCGGATAGCTCGTGCGGATAGAGGTGGAAGCGCCGGGTCGGGTCGGGAATGCCGACGCGTTTCAGCATGTCGAGTGCGGCGGCGGATGCGGCGCGCGCCGTGAGCCCGCCGTGAACCTCGAGCTGCTCCGTCAACTGCCGGGAGATCTTCAGCGATGGATTGAGGGCGGTCATCGGGTCCTGGAAGACCATCGCCATGTCCTTGCCGCGGATCTGGTCGAGTTCGCGCGGTTTCAGCGCCAGCACGTCCTTGCCTTCGAGCAGCGCCTGTCCCGTCGTTCTGCCGTTCTTGGCGAGCAGGCCCATGATGCCGAGGAAGGTCTGGCTCTTGCCGGAGCCGGATTCGCCGACGATGGCGATGCGCTCGCCGCGCTTGACCGTCAGGTTCATGTTCGAGACCGCCTTCACCTCTCCATCCGGCGTCTTGAAGGTGATCGAGTAGTCTTTGAGTTCGAGGAGGGTGTCCGTCATTTAACGATCCTTCGGGTCGAACGCGTCGCGCAGGCCGTCGCCGATGAACAGCAGGCTGAGCAGCAGGGCCACGAGGAAGCTGGCCGGGAAGACCAGCAGCCAGGGCATGCTTTCCATGGCATCGGTCCCCTCGGCGATCAGCGTGCCGAGCGAGGTCAGCGGCTCCTGCACGCCGAAGCCGAGATAGGAAAGGAAGCTTTCGGTGGCGATGATTTCAGGCACCGTCAGCGCCGCGAAGATGACCACGGGGCCAACGAGGTTCGGGATGATGTGCTTGATGATGATCTTGAACGGCCGCTGCCCGGATGCGCGGGCCGCCTCGATGAATTCGCGATGCTTGATCGACAGCGTCTGGCCGCGCACGATGCGGGCCATGGTCAGCCATTCCAGCGCGCCGATCGCCGCAAAGAGCAGATAGACGTTGCGGCCGAAGATCACCATCAGCAGGATGACGAAGAGGATATAGGGAAGCGCATACATGATGTCGACGAAGCGCATCATGATCGCATCCAGCCTGCCGCCGATATAGCCCGATACCGCGCCGTAGAGCACGCCGATGAAGACGGAGACGACGGTCGCCGTCAGCGCCACGGCAAGCGAGACGCGGGTGCCGTAAAAGACGCGGGCGAGAAGGTCGCGGCCGTTCGGGTCGGTACCGAAATAGTGGCCGGTTTCGATCGAGGGCGGTATGCGGAAGGCCGCCCAATCCGGATCCTCATAGTTGAAGGGAATGAACCAGGGGCCGAGGAAGGCCGCAAGGATCAGCAGCGCCAGGACGAAAATCGACAGGACGGCTGCCTTGTTGCGCCCGAGGCGGCGTAACGCATCCCTGGTGAGCGAACGGCTTTCGGGCGCAAGGCCCTCCGCCTCCAGCAGTTCCTGGGCGAGCAACTCGCGTTTTGCGGGATTGAGAATCATCGGTTTCTCACTTTCGGATCGAGCCACGCATAGGCGATATCGACGAGAAGGTTCAGGAACACGATCAGCACCATGTAGAAGATGACCGTGCCGAGAACCATGCCGTAGTCACGGTTCAGCGCTGCGTTGACGAAATAGCGGCCGATGCCGGGCAATCCGAAGATGCTCTCGACAACCAGCGAGCCGGTGAGAAGGTAACTTGCCGCTGGACCCAGATAGGAGACGACAGGCATCATGGCGGGCTTCAGCGCATGGCGCATGACTGTCAGGCGGGGACCGATGCCTTTGGCCTTGGCGGTGCGAATGAAGTTCTGATTCATCACCTCGATCATCGAGCCGCGGGTGATGCGCGAGATACGGCCGGCATGCGGCAGCGCCAGAACGACGATCGGCAAGATGAGGTATTTGATCGAGCCGTCACCCCAGCCGCCGACCGGAAACCAAGCGAGATGGATGCCGAAGACGAGCTGCAGGATGGGCGCAATCAGGAAGTTCGGCAGCACGACGCCCACCAGAATGAGCGCGCCCAGAATATAATCCGGTGCCTTGTTCTGATAGAGAGCCCCAAGACAGCCGACGGCCACGCCGACAATGATGGCAATCAGGAAGGCAGCCGTACCGATGGTGAAGGTGTAGGGCAGACCGATCATGATCTGCTGGGCGACGGTGAAATCCTCGCTGGCGAAGGAGGGGCCGAGATCGCCCCGGAGCAGGTCACCGACATAGATCAGGTACTGCTGGATGAGCGGCTTATCGAGATTGTAGTGGATCGCAAGGTTCTTCAGGATCACCGGCGGCAATGGCCTTTCGCCATCGAAAGGGCCGCCGGGGGCAAGGCGCAAAACAAAAAAGCAGGCTGTGACGGCGATCCACAGAACGGGGATCGTCGATAGCAGGCGACGGAGGGCGTATTTGATCATGATCGTGGGCCGGTCCTTTCCGCAATGCGCGGAAAGGACCGTTTTCCCTTACTCTTTCATCGACAGCCAGCGGGTGCGGTGGATGTCCTGAATATTGTCGACGAAGCCTTCGATCTTCGGCGAAACGACGTTCTTCGAGACATAGTAGTAGATCGGCAGGGCGGCGGATTCATCCAGCGCCAGTTGTTCGGCCTTCTTGAAGATCGCCGCACGCTTGGTGAGGTCCGTCTCGGCGTTGCCTTCCTTGATCAGCTTGTCGTATTCGGGATTGGACCAGCGGCCATAGTTCATCTGTACGCCTGTCACCAGGAGGTTCAGGAAGTTGTCCGGGTCGTTATAGTCGGCGAGCCAGCCGGCGCGGCCGATTTCCACCTGGCCACGCTGCATCTGGTCGTAATGCACCTTGGTTTCGGCATTGACAAGCTCGACATCGACGCCGAGCGGCTTCCACATGGAGGCAATGGCGACGGCGATGCGCTTGTGGTTGTCGTTGGTGTTGTAGCTGAGCACCGCGTGCAGCGGCTTGTCCGGGCCGAAACCGGCTTCGGTCAGAAGCTTCTTGGCTTCGGCGACCTTCTCGCTATAGGGCAGGTCCTTCCAGCTGACATAGGCCGGCTCGCCGTAATTCGCTGTGCCCGGCGGAACCCAGGAATAGGCCGGCAATTCGCCGGTGCCGAGGATCTGCGGGCCGATCACTTCACGGTTGATCGCCATGGAGAGAGCCTGGCGGACGCGCTTGTCGCTGAAGGGCGGCTTCTGCGAGTTGACGACGTAATAGTAGAGGCCGGAGAAGGGGGCGACGTGCGCCTGGCCGGGCAGGTTCTTCTTCATCCATTCATACTGGTCGGTCGGGAAGTCGGTGAGGATGTCGAATTCGCCGGCGCGATAGCGTTTCAGCGCGGCTTCCTGGTCTTCGAGCACGAAGAACTTCGCGCCGTCGATCTTCAGGTCCTTGGTGTCGTACCACTGGTCGTTCTTGACCGTCGTGACATGCGAGCCCGGAACCCATTCGACCGGCTTGTAAGGGCCGTTAGTGACGATGTTGCCGATCTTGACCCAATCCTGACCCTTCGCCTCGACGACATGCTTCGGCAGCGGATAGGCGGTGTAATGCATCAGGGCATTGAGGAAATAGGGCGTGGCATTTTCGAGCGTGATTTCGAGCGTCTTGTCGTCGATCGCCTTGACGCCGAGCTGGTTGAGATCGGTGATCTCGCCCTTGTTGATCTTTTCCGCATTCTTGATGGTGAATTGCAGATAGGCATAGTCAGCGGCGTTCTTCGGGTCGACGAGGCGCTGGAAGGCGAAGACGAAGTCTCCTGCCGTTACCGGCTGGCCATCGGACCACTTGATGCCGTCGCGAAGCTTGAAGGTGTAGACCTTGCCATCAGGCGAAATCGTCCAGCTTTCGGCCTGGCCTGGGATCGGATTGTCCTTGGCGTCCTCGGTGACGAGGCCCTCGAAGATGTCACCGGCGATACGGTTCTCCCAGTCGCCTGACAGTTTCTGCGGATCGAGCGACTGCGGGTCGCCACCATTGTGAATGTTCAGCGTGGCCGCATGCGCCGAAAACGCCAGCAATGTGCCAAGCATTGCAGAGGCGAGAAATTTTTTCGTGAATTGGTTCATGGTGGGTCCACCTTTCTAGGCTTTGCGCCTTTATTAGACATTTGTTCCCGGTGTTTGACCTCTTACGTGCAGGTCAGTGCGCACATTATCGCAAAGGCTTTGCGTTGCAACCCCAAATCCGGTGGGTGGAAAGGGGTTGTGGACAAGCCTATATACGTCTCCCCCTTGTCGGATCGCGACGATGCCTCCCGGCCTTCGCAGCGCCTTCATAACGGCTTCACATGGTTGTCTTTTGTTTCTTCCGCTTTAGTGTGGCGGGCGCAAACGAGGCAGGAGATGTAGCCGATGGCATTGCAGGCAGGCGGGAGTGCGGACTGGTGGCGCGGCGCGGTGATCTATCAGGTCTATCCGCGATCGTTTCAGGATACCAACAGCGACGGGCTCGGCGATCTCAGGGGAATCACCCGCCGGCTGCCGCATATTGCCAGCCTCGGCGTCGACGCGATCTGGCTCTCGCCCTTCTTCAAGTCGCCGATGGCCGATATGGGCTACGACGTTTCCGATTATTGCGATGTCGATCCGATCTTCGGGACGCTCGCCGATTTCGACGAGATGATGGCCGAGGCGCACAGGCTCGGCATCAAGGTCGTCATCGACCAGGTGATCTCGCACACATCAGACCGGCATCCCTGGTTCGTCGAGAGCCGGTCGAGCCGGACCAATTCCAAGGCGGATTGGTATGTCTGGGCCGATCCGAAGCCTGACGGTACGGCGCCGAACAACTGGCTGTCGATCTTCGGCGGACCGGGCTGGGAATGGGATGGCGTGCGTCGCCAATATTACCAGCATAATTTCCTGACCTCACAGCCGGACCTCAACTTCCACAGCAAGGCAGTGCAGGATGCGGTACTGGAGACAGTGAGGTTCTGGCTCGACCGCGGCGTCGACGGCTTCCGGCTGGACACAGTGAACTATTATTTCTGCGACAAGCAGCTCAGGAGCAATCCGCCGCACGAGCCGGATGAGGACGACGCAGGCCTCGATGCGCCCGACACCAACCCCTACGGCATGCAGAACCATCTCTACGACAAGACGCAGCCGGAAAATGTCGATTTCCTCAAGCGCTTCCGGGCGCTGCTCGACCAATACGAGGATCGCACGACCGTCGGCGAGGTCGGCGACGGCGCGCGTTCGCTGAAGACGGTTGGCGCCTATACAAGCGGCGGCGACAAGCTGCACATGTGCTACACATTCGATCTGCTCGGACCGGATTTCACTGCCGAGCATATTCGCGGCTGCGTTGAGGCTTTTCAGAAAGCGGTGACCGACGGCTGGGTCTGCTGGGCTTTTTCCAACCACGACGTCATGCGCCATGTCAGCCGCTTTGCGCGGACGGAGGAAGAGCGGCCTGTCATCGCCAAGCTGGCGATCTCGGTGCTTGCGGCGCTGCGCGGCTCGATCTGCCTCTACCAAGGCGAGGAACTCGGGCTTCCGGAGGCCGAACTCGCCTTCGAGGATCTGCGTGACCCCTATGGCATCCGCTTCTGGCCGGCCTTCAAGGGCCGCGACGGATGCCGCACGCCAATGCCCTGGGAGGCCGGCAAAGCGCATGCGGGCTTCACCTCGGCGGAAAAGAGCTGGCTGCCGGTGCCTTACGAGCAGGCAGCACTTTCCGTGGATATGCAGGAGGCAAGCGACGGCTCGGTGCTGCATCACTACCGCAGGACGCTTGCTTTCCGGAGGAGCCATCCGGCACTGATCGACGGCGATATGACCTTCATCGGCACCAACCAGGATCTGCTCGCCTTCACCCGCGAAAAGGACGGAGAAAAACTGCTCTTCGTCTTCAACCTGACGCGCGAACCGGCGGAATTCCACCTGCCTGATGGCGTGGTGCTTGAGGAACCGCTCGAGATGCCGGGCTTCGCGGCGGTGGCTGGCGTGGGATCGGTGAAGCTTGCGGCGCTCGACGGGTTTTGCGCGCGGGTTTGATGTTCTTGCTGCCGTAACCATGAAGGCGACAGTCAAAGGTCGCCCACTGCGGAATCAACCCCGGAATTGCATCACCCGATCAGCGCGAACTTGTCCACGTCAACCATGCCGCGGTCGGATATTTTCAAGTGCGGAATGACCGGCAGCGGCAGGAAGGCGAGTTGGAGGAAGGGTTCCTCCAGCGTGGCGCCGAGCGCGAAGGCGGCTTTGCGCAGGTGGTGCAGTGTATCGCGGACCGTCTCATAGGGCTCAAGGCTCATCAGGCCGGCGATGGGCAGGGCGATTTCGCCGGTGACCTTGCCGTCTTCGACGACGACGAAGCCGCCCTTGATCTCGCCGAGACGGTTTGCCGCGCGCGCCATATCGTCCTCGCTGACGCCGACGACGCAGATGTTGTGGCTGTCATGGCCGACGGTGGAGGCGATCGCGCCCTTCTTCAGGCCGAAGCCCTGGACGAAGCCGTTGGCATGGTTGCCGTTCTTGCCATGGCGCTCGATGACGGCGACCTTGATGATATCATTGGCAAGATCGACCGTCGTCTCGTTGCCCCTGACCGGCAGGCGGTAGCGGCGATGTTCGGTGATGATCTTGCCCGGCATGACGCCGATGACAGGCGTTTCACCCTCGGCGACCGGCACGCCGAAATGGGCGGCGTTGACGGGCCGGGCCTTGACGCTGTCGAGGCCGATCGGAGCAACCGGTCTGCGCGAGGAAAAGAGTGCATCGGTGACCCGGCGGCCGGCGGAGAAGACCATGTCGGCGCGACAATTTTCCAGGCTGTCGAGAACCACAAGATCGGCGCGCCAGCCCGGTGCGACCAGACCGCGATCCCTGAGGCCGAAGGCGCGGGCAGCCGAGATCGAGGCGGCGCGGTAGATCGCCAGGGGCTCGACGCCGCTTGCGATCGCCGTGCGGATCATGTGATCGAGATGGCCCTGTTCGGCGATATCGAGCGGATTGCGGTCGTCGGTGCAGAGCGCCAGATAGGGCGACAGCCGCTCGGTGATTATGGGTATCAGCGCGGCGAGATCCTTGGAGACCGAACCTTCGCGCACGAGGATATGCATGCCCTTGCGGATCTTTTCCAGTGCTTCGCGGGCCGTCGTGCATTCGTGCTCGGTGCGGATGCCGGCCGAGAGGTAGCCGTTGAGGTCGTTGCCGGACAGCAGCGGCGCGTGACCGTCGATATGGCCACCCTGGAAGGCCTCGAGCTTGGCCATGCAGACGGGATCCTTGTGGATCACGCCGGGGAAATTCATGAATTCGGCAAGGCCGATGACTTTCGGATGGTGGCGGTAGGGCAGGAGGCGCTCGATCGGCAGATCGGCGCCGGAGGTTTCGAGATGGGTCGCCGGAACGCAGGAGGAGAGCTGGACGCGGATGTCCATGATCGTCTCCAGCGCCGATTCGAGAAAGAATTCGATGCCGGCGCTTCCGAGCACATTGGCGATCTCGTGCGGATCGCAGATCGCGGTGGTGACGCCATAGGGCAAGACGCAGCGATCGAATTCATGCGGCGTCACCAGCGAGGATTCGATGTGCAGATGCGTGTCGATGAAGCCGGGAACGACGATCCTGCCCGAAATATCGACCTCGGTCTCGCCATCATAATTGCCTGAGGTGCCGACGATGCGATCGGCGCCGATGGCAATGTCGGAGAGGACGAGTTCGCCGGTGACGAGATCGAAGAAGCGGCCACCCTTCAGCACGATATCGGCCGGCACGCGGCCGACGCCCTGGTCGATGAGACGTTCGAGCTTGGTGGTCATGGCATTGCTCACATTACAACCGATTCCGAAACTTATAACCGATCTGCCGCCACAAGCGAGTGCCGCAAAACGAAACCGGGCGCCGTAAGGGCGCCCGGTCGTCGACGGTCAGCGATGGTTTATTCGGCAGCAACGATCTTGCCGGCTTCCCATTTGTAGAGCGAGAAGCTCTGCGAGGTCAGGTCGCCGGTTTCGCCGTAGGTGACTTTGCCGATGGCGGTCGGGATCTCCTGGCCGCCCTTCAGCGCGGTCGCGACGGCTTCCGCATCCTCGGCGCTGCCAGCCTTCTCGATGCCAGCCTTCAGCACTTCGACGGCGGCATAGGCGTTCAGGGTGAAGGCTTCGGCCGGGATGTTCTTGGCGGCGAGCGCCTCGGCTGCGGCCTTGGAGTCCGGGTTCTTGGTGGCGTCCGAGGCATTGGTGAAGATGGTGCCGGCGGCGGCATCCGTGCCGATTGCCCAGAATTCGGTGTTGGAGAGGCCGTCGCCGCCGATGATCGTCGCGTTGGCGGCGAGGTCATGCAGTTGGCGGGCGAGCAGACCGCCTTCCGGGTGATAACCGCCGAAATAGACGAGGTCGACCTTCTCGGACTTGATGCGGGTGGTGAGCGCGCTGAAATCCTTGTCGCCTGGGGTGATCGCGTCATTGACCACTTCGGTGATGCCACCGGCGTTCAGCGTCGCCTTGAAGGCGTCGGCAAGGCCCTTGCCGTAGGCGCCCTTGTCGTTGACGATGGCGACGCGCTTGTCCTTGAAATTCTTCAGCACATATTGGGCGGCGACTTCGGCCTGCTGGTCGTCGCGGCCGCAGGTGCGCAGCACGTTGGTGAGACCGCGCTTTGTCAGGTCAGGGGCCGTCGCAGTCGGAGTGACCATCAGCACGCCGTTTTCAGCAAGCACGTCCGAAACCGGGATGGCGACGCCCGAGGTCACCGGGCCGACAACGAAACGGATGCCGTCGCCGACGACCTTGTTGGCGGCGGAAACGCCCTGTTTCGGTTCGCCGGCATCGTCGGCCAGTTCGAGGACGACCTTCTCGCCGAGAATCCCGCCCTTCTTGTTGATCTCGTCGACGGCGGTCTGAGCGCCGTTCTTCACCTGATCGCCATAGGCCGCGACGGGGCCGGTCAGCGGCGCGATCAGGCCGATGGTGATATCGGCATGGGCGAGCGGCGCAAAGGCGAGTGACGCGACGAGGGTCGCCGTCAATGTCTGTCTCCTTGGATGGGGTCATTCGACCCACGATGAGGTGCCGCGCCGGTTTTTCCGGATCGTTCAACGACCCTCAGGCCGTGCCAAGGACGATCGATATCGGCGCGATCAATGCGCCCTCCGGCCATGTTTGGCTCGAACGGGCGCAACGCCAAGATTTCTAGAAATTTTGGTGAGATTCCGCAAGATGATAACAAAATGAAACGAAAATCGAGCCGATTCGGCGCGAATCGTCGAAAAATCATCGATCTCGGCGCCGTTTTCCTATTTTTACGGGGTGCTGGTACCCCGCGTCAGCGGCGTGCCGATGAACCCTCCCGAATTTCGCGGAAGCTCTCTATCTGTCTGACTATTTGAATTCCGCTTTGAGATTAACACTTGATTCTACCAGTTAGTGTAGAACCATTGTGCGCGCATATATTGCTGCGATGCAAAAGAGCGGTCGAAATAAACAGAGAGATATTTTCAGGAATAGAGAGCTGGATGCTCAAGCGGGTCGAAGCCAGACAGGTGCGCACCGGAATGTTTGTAGAGGCGATCGAGGGTGCCTGGCAGGATCCTCTTTTGTCTAAACGAAGATTTCTCCTGCGCCGTGAAATCGATGCCCAGAAGCTTCGCAAGAGCGGCATGACAGGTGTTATCATCAACACCAGCAGAGGCCTCGACATTGATGGCCTGCCGGGCGGCAATATCGAGATCGATACCAAGGCGGCACGCGAGACCATCCAGAAATCCGTGCAGGTGCTGGAAAGTGTTTTTGGTCGACTCCAGCACGGCGACGGGATCAGCATCGATCAGGTGGCTCCGGTGATTTCCTCGGTCTCCAAGTCGATAGATCAGAATCCCACTGTCTTTTTGAGCGTTACGCGTCTGAAATCCAGGGACGAGGCGACATTCCTGCATTCCATTTCGGTGAGTGCGCTGATGATCCTTTTCAGCCGTCATCTCGGGCTTGACGAGGCAACCGTGCAGGCGCTCGGCACGGCGGGATTGCTGCACGATGTCGGTAAACTCGAAATTCCGCTCGAGATACTGAACAAGGAAGGTCCCTTGGACGAGGACGAGATCAAGATGATCCGCGACCATCCGGAAAAGGGACACGCAATCCTGTCACGCCAGGAAGGCATATCGGAGATCGTTCTAGACGTCTGCCTCAATCATCATGAGCGTATCGACGGCAAGGGTTATCCCCGCAAGCTTTCCGAAGAGCAGGTCAGCTTCCATTCGCGCCTTGCCGCGATTTGCGACGTCTATGACGCCATCACCTCCGTGCGGCCATACAGAGCGCCATGGAGCGCGAGCCAGGCATTGAAGTGGATGCTTGGCAATGAAGGGCATTTTGATCGCCGGCTCCTGAAGAAATTCGCCCTCTGCCTTTCCGTCGCCGCCGTGAACTGAAATCTACCCATCTTCGCAACAAAAGGGCCTGCACGGGCTTACAGCGCCGCGCCTCTTTTCTGACGCGCGACGCAGGCGCTGTTGCCGGAAGCTTGCGAGCTTTTTCAGATGTTGTTTTGCAGGATCGTCCGCAGCTTGCCGAAGAGCTCGTCGATGTGTTGCTTCTCGATGATCAGTGGCGGAGAGAGCGCGATGATATCGCCGGTGGTGCGGATCAGCAGGCCGCTTTCATAGGCTTTCAGGAAAGCGGTGAAGGCGCGCTTGGTCGGTTCGCCGGCGATCGGGTCGAGTTCGATCGCGCCGATCAGGCCGGTGTTGCGGATGTCGCTGACATTGGGGCAGTCCTTCAGCGAGTGCAGAGCATCGGCCCAGTAGTCGGAGAGCTCGGCGGCGCGTGTCAGCAGACCCTCTTCCTTGTAGGTGTCGAGCGTGGCGAGTGCTGCGGCAGACGCGATCGGGTTGCCGGAATAGGTATAGCCGTGGAAGAACTCGATCATGTGCTCCGGGCCGTTCATGAAGGCATCATGGATCTCGGAGGTGACGAAGACGGCGCCCATCGGAATGACGCCATTGGTCAACCCCTTGGCGGCGGTGATCATGTCAGGCTTGACGTCGTAATATTGCGCGGCGAAGGGGGCGCCGAGGCGTCCGAAGCCGGTGATGACCTCGTCGAAGATCAGAAGGATGCCATGCTTGGTGCAGATCTCGCGCAGCTTCTGCAGGTAGCCCTTCGGCGGGATCAAGACGCCGGTGGAGCCGGCCACCGGCTCGACGATGACGGCGGCGACGGTAGAGGCGTCATGCAGAGTAACGATACGTTCGAGTTCGGTGGCGATGTCGCCGCCATGCTCGGGCTCGCCGCGGGTGAAGCTGTTCTTGCCGGGCTGGTGGGTGTGCGGCATGTGATCGACGCCGGTCAGAAGCGTGCCGAACATCTTGCGGTTGGTGACGATGCCGCCGACCGAGATCCCGCCGAAATTGACGCCGTGATAGCCGCGCTCGCGGCCGATCAGGCGGAAGCGTGAACCATTGCCCTTCACCCGGTGATAGGCGAGCGCCACCTTGAGCGCAGTCTCGACGGATTCAGAACCGGAATTGGTGTAGAGAACGTGGTTCAGGCCTTCCGGGGCGATGTCGACCAGCCGGTTTGCCAGTTCGAAGGCCTTGGGGTGGCCGAGCTGGAAGGCCGGCGCGTAATCGAGTTCGCCGGCCTGCTCGCGGATCGCCTCGGTGATCTTCGGACGGCAGTGGCCGGCATTGACGCACCAGAGGCCAGCCGTGCCGTCCAGCACCTGACGGCCGTCATGGGTCGTATAATACATGTCCTTGGCGCCGACGAACAAACGCGGCTCCTTCTTGAACTGGCGGTTTGCCGTAAACGGCATCCAGAAGGCGCGAAGATCGTTCGGTGCGTTGAGGCGGTTGGACATGCTGTTCTCCTGGCCGCTGACGGCCCTTTCCCGGGGGCTTCTCGCCCATATTTTTACTGCCCGGTCAAATTATCAGGGCTTCCCAAGGCGTCAACGGGAAAAGTCCCGAAGCCCCTCCTGACGGCAGGCTCAAGCTGCTTCGCTCGATCACGGGCGAGCGCCTCGGCGCGGTCATGCTGCAAGACTTTCCGGCGAGGGGAGCAGGAAGAATATGGCTTTCAAGAAAAAAGCACGACCGGCAAATCGCAAATTTGCCGGTCGTGCCATTAAGGTTCAGGTGCTGAAATATCGCTGCCACGCCTCCGGGAACATCCCCTTGCGGCAGGGCATCGGCCGACATTCATGTCAGCGCTATCATCAAGCGGCGGATCTATTCCTGTTTTGCACGAGGTAGATGTCTTCGAGCGTTGCCAGAATTTTCATGACCGGCTCGGAGGTGCTCGAATAGTATATGGTTTGTGCGTCCCGCCGGGTCTTGACCAGCTTTTGAGCGCGCAGTTTCGACAGGTGCTGAGAGAGAGCCGACTGGCTGAGGCCGACTTGTGTCGCCAGCACGCCGACGGCGACTTCGCCCTTCACGAGGCTGCACAGGATCAGCAATCTCTTCGGGTTGGCCATGGCCGACAATAAAGCTGCCGCCACGTTCGTGTGATCGGCCAAATCAGAGGTTTCCATATGTTATCTTCCTAATGCGAAACGTACATCATGCGTGCTGGCACTGGCCCCTCAGCCGGGATTTTGACTGATGCCAAAAACTAGCAACTGGGGTCGAAGATTGTATATACCTAAATTTAAGGTATCGAGTATGCTATTTTAGATATGTTTGAACAAATGTGATCGGCATCCACAGTGAGGGTTTCGAACTCGTATCGCAGCAAAAAATCGCCGGAAATCATGTCGAAACCTGAGGGATCGATACCACAAATGCGCCAAGAACCCGATTCCGGCGCCTTTAGGTGGTCAGCGAGCCTTTCCGCCACATCGGGGTGACGTTCTACTAAATCTCGCACTGTTGCTGCCGCTGCGGCGGCGATCTCCTCATTCGCGGCCGACTGGATTACCAGATCGTTGCCATCGAGTTGGTAGGCGCGGCCGAAGCCGGCATTGAGGCTGGCCTGCTGCGGCTTGAGACGGAAGAAGAGGAAATCAGGGAAGTCGATATAAAGCTTTGCCTTGGTGTGGCGATCGAGAAAACGTGTGCGGATACGTTCGTAAAACGGGTGACCGCGCTCGACGGCTTCCGCCAGGCATTGGGTCGTCAGGCGGCCGTGGGCGAGGGGATCGCCCTTGCCGGGCTCACCGGTCAGGAGCGAGGCGCGCGGATCGCTGCCGAGCGCCCTGGTATGGGCCGACAGCTTCGAAACCAGGATGACCGGTGTGCCGTCGATATCGGTCGCTACCAGCACGCGGCTGGCGAAGGGAAAGCCGGTCTCGGGGTCGAGAACGGCAATCGCCGCGTGCCGCGCGGAGCGCAGCAGCACGCGGGCGAGCTTGCGGGCCTCGTCGTCGGTTTCGCGTAAAGGCGAGGGCTGATCTTTCATATCCGCTTTGTGGCAAAGCGGATGGAAAACATCAAGCGTCCTGCTTGCGGCGATGGCGGGTGAGGCCGGCGACGATATCCTGGGCCGAGATGGTGCCGACGATCGCACCGTTCTCGACGATGCCGATACTGCCCGGCTGGCGGGCAAGGGCATCGAGGACATCGACGAGTGGCGTCGCGGCGCGGGCCGTGGCGCTGACGCTCATACCGGCGGCAGTCTGGCCGAGGCCGGGCTGCATCACGTCGGCCGCCGTCAGCATATTGATCGGATTGAGGTTCTGCACGAAATCCGCGACATACTGATCGGCCGGGTTCTTGACGATGTCATGCGGCGTTCCGCACTGGATGATGCGGCCGCCCTCCATGATGGCGATGCGGTTGCCGATGCGGAAGGCCTCGTCGAGATCATGGCTGACGAAGAGGATGGTCTTCTTCAGCCGCCGCTGGAACTCCAGGAGTTCGTCCTGCAAGCGGGTGCGGATCAATGGGTCGAGTGCCGAGAAGGGCTCGTCCATCAGCAGGATCGGGGCGCCGGTGGCAAAGGCGCGGGCAAGGCCGACACGCTGCTGCATGCCGCCTGACAGTTCGTTGACCTTGCGGTCCGCCCATTTCGTCAGGTTCACGAGTTCGAGCTGCTCACCGACGCGGACCTTGCGTTCGGCCTCCGGCATGCCCGCGAGCTCGAGACCGAAGCCGACATTGTCGGCGACGGTGCGCCAGGGCAGGAGGGCGAACTGCTGGAACACCATGGAGACGGTGTGGGTGCGCAGGTCGCGCAGGGCTTTGGCATTGCATTTGTAGGGGTTGACGGAGCCGGTGGCGGCCGAGACTGCGACATCGCCGCGGACCACGGGCGCGAGCCCGTTGACGGCGCGCAGCAACGTCGATTTGCCGGAGCCGGAAAGGCCCATCAGCACCAGGATCTCGCCCTCCTCGATCGTCAGCGAGGCATTGGCGACACCGAGCACCAGGCCGGTCGTGGCGCCGATTTCGTCGCGCGTTTTGCCCTGGTCGACCATGGCAAGCGCGGTTTCCGGCCGGTCGCCGAAGATGATGCTGACATTGTTAAAGCTTACCGCGGTCATGCGCCGCCTCCTTCACCCGCCGTGCGGAACATCCGGTCGAGAATGATCGCCAGGATGACGATGCAGAAACCCGCCTCGAAACCCTTGGCGATATTGACGGTATTCAGCGCGCGGACGACCGGCACGCCAAGCCCGGGAGCGCCGACAAGGGCGGCGATGACGACCATCGACAGCGACAGCATGATGGTCTGGGTGAGGCCCGCCATGATCTGCGGCGTGGCGAACGGAAGCTCGATCTTGCGTAGCACCTGTATCGGCGTCGCGCCGAAAGCGACGGCGGCTTCGACGAGCGAAGGCGGCGTCGAGATGATGCCGAGCCGCGTCAGCCGGATCGGTGCGGGGATTGCGAAGATGACGGTGGCGATCAGCCCGGGCACCATGCCGAGGCCGAACAGGATCAGCGCCGGGATCAGATAAACGAATGTCGGGATGGTCTGCATGAGATCGAGCACCGGGCGCATGGCGGCATAGACCCAAGGGCGGCGGGCGGCGGCAATCCCGAGCGGAATGCCGATCACCATACAGACGAAGGTGGCGGCGAGCACGAGGGCGAGCGTCTCCGTCGTTTCCTTCCAATAGTCCTGGTTGACGATGAGCAGCAGCCCGAGACAGGTGAAGACGGCGACCGCGATCGACCGGCGCAGCCAGAAGGCGATGGCGGTGATGGCAGCGATGACGATCAGCGGATGAGGCTTCTGCAGCACGAAGAGCAGGCCGTCTATGGCGCTCGATAGCAGGAAGGCGATCTGGTTGAAGAACCATTCGCCGTTCGAGGTCAGCCAGTCCACGAAGGATTTGGCCCAGGGGCCAACGGGAATCTTAAATTCGGTGATCCAATTCAAGGGGCGCGCCTATCCAGAAAAACAACAATCGGACAAAAATGAAACGGGGCGGCGAGCCGCCCCGTTCATGTCATCAGAGACCGAGGCCGGTCTTGGCGGCCGCCAGCGCGTCGCCCTTGCCGTCGCGGGTCTTGACGCCCGCAAGCCAGGGTTCGATCGCCGAGGGGTTCGCCTTCAGCCATTCGGAAGCCGCAGCCTCCGGCTCCTTGCCGTCGTTGAGGATCTTGCCCATGATGTGGTTCTCCATGTCGAGGGAGAACGTCAGGTTCTTCAGCATCGCGCCGACATTCGGGCATTCGTCGAGGTAACCGGCCCGCACGTTGGTGTAGACCTTGGCGCCGCCGAAATCCGGACCGAATATATCGTCACCGCCGGTGAGGTAGGTCAGCTTGAAGTTGGTGTTCATCGGATGGGGTTCCCAGCCGAGGAAGACAACGGGCTTGCCGGATTTGTCGGCACGCGCGACCTGAGCGAGCATGCCCTGCTCGGAGGATTCGACGACTTCCATATCCTTCAGGTCAAAAGTGTTCTTTTCGATCATGTCCATGACGAGGCGGTTGCCGTCATTGCCAGGCTCGATGCCATAGATCTTGCCGTCGAGATCGTCCTTGTGAGCGGCGATGTCCTTGAAGTCCTTGATGCCGAGCTCGGCGCCCTTGGCGTTGGTGGCGAGCGTGTACTTGGCGCCGACAAGGTTGGGGCCGAAGGATTCGACCGACTTATCGTCGAGGTAGGGACGGACATCCTTTTCCTGTGTCGGCATCCAGTTGCCGAGGAAGATGTCGATGTCCTTGTTCTTCAGCGAGGTGTAGGTGACCGGCACCGAAAGGACCTTAACATCGGTCTGATAGCCGATGCTCTTCAGAATGACGGATGCGGTGGCGGTGGTGGCAGTGATGTCAGTCCAGCCGACATCAGAGAAATGCACCGTAGAGCAGCTGTCTGGATCTGCGGCGAAGGCGGCGGTCGCAGCGGAGAGGGCGGCGACGGCAGTAGCAGTGACGAGTTTGAATGTGCTTGTTGTTTTCATTTTAGACTCCCAGTCTTTAAGTTCCCAAGCCAACCATCAATAACCGAGTTTGACAAGCGACCTCAGTGCGTTTGCGTCGTATCGACCCATGCGATTGCGACGTCGGCGGATTTTTTCGCGACGCCCTGTTTTCGGGGCTTTCGGCGGTTTTTGAGGGTGGATTCCTGTGATTATCGCCGCCACGGGGCTTTTCTTTGCCATTCCGAGCTTTCAATAAGCCGATCAAGGAGAAATCGGATGGCAAAACTCTATTTCAACTACTCGACGATGAATGCCGGCAAGTCGACGATGCTGCTGCAGGCCTCCTATAATTATCAGGAGCGCGGCATGCGCACCGTGCAGTTGATCGCCGCCTTCGACGAGCGCGCGGGCCGGGGCGTCATCGGCTCGCGGATCGGCTTGGAGGCCAGCGCCATTCCCTTCGAGCCGCACGAGGATCTGTTTCGGCTGGTCGCGACGTTGAGCGGCGAAGGGGCGCCGATATCCTGCATCTTCGTCGACGAGGCGCATTTCATGACGCCGGTCCATGTCTGGCAGCTTGCCAGGGTTGTCGACAGGCTCGGTATCCCCGTCATGGTCTACGGGCTGAGAACCGATTTCCAGGGCAAGCTGTTTCCGGCCTCGCAGGAACTGCTGGCGATCGCCGACGAAATGCGCGAGGTGCGCACCATCTGCCATTGCGGGCGCAAGGCGACGATGGTGGTGCGAC
Organism: Rhizobium sp. BK212; assembly: GCF_014197475.1. Taxonomy (NCBI): domain Bacteria; kingdom Pseudomonadati; phylum Pseudomonadota; class Alphaproteobacteria; order Hyphomicrobiales; family Rhizobiaceae; genus Rhizobium; species Rhizobium sp. BK212. The sequence goes on along the minus strand of NZ_JACIFS010000002.1, from coordinate 684,071 downwards.
ACGACGCAGACGGAAAAGTGTTGCACGAAGGCGCGCAGATCGATGTCGGCGGAAACGAGAAATATGTCTCGCTCTGCCGCAGGCATTGGGACGACGCGATGAACGGTGCCTGGATCGCCGAGCCGGTCTGAAGCCGCCTGTTTTCTTTGGCGCCGCAAGCGACTAGCTTGAGCAGGAGATTCCCTGGAGAGATCAGGTGCGCAAACCCCCGCCATTCGACGGCCAGTACGAAGTCGCAGGCAGACTTGCCGACAGCATTGCGGCGGAGGGAGCCTATTGCGTGGCTGCGATCGGCGCCTTTAGCGGTGACGAAACACGGTCGGCCGACGAGATCTTCATCGAGCAGAATGTCCGCTTCCAGGCCCATATCGCCGATGCTGCGGGGCTCGACGCCCAACTGGCCGAGCTGGTCTTTGCCCTCGACCGGCTGACGGCCGAGGTTTCGGCCGATCTCGACAGCTTCCGGGGGCTGACGCTGCGCGAGAAGATGGCCGGCTGGCTGTCGCGCCAGCGGATGTGGCGCATGTATACCTCACGTGTACGTGAGGCGCCCGTCATCGAACGGCTGCTCGATCTTTTGGCGAAATCGGACGCGCTCGCCAGGCTGATCGCCGGCCAGCGCGCCTTGCTCACCGAACGGCACAAGGCAGCCGAACTCAGCCTCGTCGACATTGTCGAGCAGCGGCGCCGGCTGGTCGTTTCCATCGATATCGCCCGCCTCAAGATGAAGGAGCTCAATGCCAAGGCGCTGACGACGCAGGGCCGTATCGGCGTCTATGGCAACAGGGCGCATTGGGAGCAGATGGAGGCGGAGCGGCGGGCGTTGAAGGCGGAGGCCGAGCGGATTTCCGCCGGCGAGCACGAGATGCGCGACGATAGCCAGCGGCGCGAGCGCTTCATCGGCCTGTTCCAGGCTTTTGTCGATTCGCTGAACGGCCGGATCGCCGCCTGCAACGTGCTGCTGCGCAAGCTGATGATCGATGTCGAGGAGCGGCTGATCATCTACCAGGCGCAGGTCGATACCGACCGGCCGGGCATGAAGATGCGGATCAAGCCGGAACTCTTTCCCGATATCGCCGCGCCGATCCGGCTGTTCGAAAAGGGCATGCTGGTCGCCCAGGATCTGGAGCGGCGCAAGAGCCGCGCCGATCTCGAATTCGCCAGGAGGTTTCCGACCTATGCCGAGCCGCTGCCGGCAAAATCGGGAGCACCTCTGATCGACGCGGCGCGCAGGTCCTTCCGTTTCAACCTGCCTTTCCTGCGTTCCTGATCGCCGGGCGCGTTGCGCGCCCTTTTTCGCCATAACTTCAATCCGAAAAATCGAGAGGCTCTTGTTGTGCTCGGGCCATCGAGCGCATATGTGGAAGCAGCGGGGCGGCAATGTCCCGATGTTCGCCTCGCCCTGACAGGAGACGACGATGCTTGACCGGATTGCCGGTTTTTTCAGGCTGATCGGCCAGACGATCGGCCGCTGGGCCCGCCTGTTTGCCGCTTGGGCCTTCTGGCCTTTTCTTGCCGCGCATGGCTGGTATCAGCGCCGGAGCTGGATGATCCGATTGCCGGTCATCGCGTTCGTGGCGCTGTTCGTCGTGCTTTACGGCTATTTCTTCTGGCAGACGCAGATCTGGACGAATTTCAACACCGCCTTCGTCGACCAGTACCGGCTTTCCGAACGCAAGGTTGCCGCCGGGCAGGACGTGCCGGTCGCTGAAGGAGCCGATGCGACCGCGCCAAAGACCTGCCAGCGCTCGGCGATCGTCGACGTCGCGGCCGATCTGACCGATTTCAATGTCAACCAGAACGCATGGATTTCCTCCATGCTGCTCTACAAGATGGGCTTCTTCGGCATCGACTGGGATCACACGCCCTTCCTCGACAACAAGGCGTCGTTCCAGCGCGGCGTCAACCAGGCGGTCCGGCGGACCTCGGTGGAGCTTGTCGACACGCTCGGGCGCGTGCGCGGCACATCGGGTATCAACAACGACTTGCAGCGCGCGCGGGGCAATCTGCAGTTCGACGAATATAGTTGGTATTTCGGGTTCAATCCCTTCGGGCCGAAGACGCCGACGCCTTCCTATTACCGCTCGGCGATCGGCAGCCTGCGCAAGTTCAACACTGATCTCGCCCTCTGCAACGCCATTTTCGATGGCCGTGCCGACAATCTGGTGCAGTTCATCGACCGCATCGCCAACGATCTCGGCGGCACCTCGGACATGCTTGCCGAGCGCTCGGAAAACCACAATCGCGGCTGGTTCGATACCCGCGCCGACGACCGGTTCTGGTTCGCCTACGGCCAGCTCTACGGCTATTACGCGATCATGGCGGCTGCCCAGGCCGATTTCTCGCAAGTTGTGTCGGAGCGCAATCTCGGAGCGATCTGGGGCGGGACCATGCGACAGTTCCAGGCGGCGCTGCGCATCCAGCCGGCGATCATCTCGAACGGGCGCGAGGATGGCTGGATCATGCCGAGCCATCTCGCCACCATGGGCTTTTATATTCTGAGGGTGCGCTCGAACCTCGTCGAAATCCGCTCGGTGCTCGACCGCTAGTGCCGCGCGTCCAACAGACGAGCTAATCAGGCGTTATCGCTGTCGAGTCAGCGAAACGCCGTGTTGTCCTCGAAGCCGACGACACGCAGTTTCTCGACGAATTCATAGGTGATGCCGACGATGCCGCTGCCACTTTCATCGTCACGGAAGCGGCCGACGCTGCGCACCACCTTGTAGCCGCCAAGCCGGTTGTCGACACGATAGACAAAATGGAAACCGGCGCGGTGAAGGCTCGCCTCTTCGAAGGTTTGCGCGATGAGGCTGCGGTCCTCCTCATGAATGCGCGACATCAGCTCTGTCAGATTGACGGGGCCGTCGCTGTAGGGGAGATCGAAGATCGCGTGCACATCCTCGCTTGCAAAGAAATGTCCAGTCTCGATGTCGATGCGCCAGAAGCCGAAAAGGCGATAGGCAGCAAGCATCTGGACAATTTCCGCATCGGTGATGCCGATGTGGGCGCGGGATTGCGCTGTCTTGTCAATGACGGGCTGTTCGAAACGAAGAGACACGATTCCCCCAGATCACGGGACGACGTGCCGACTCTCTTCTGATGCCTCAGTTGATCAGCTTCAATCGAATTGCCTTAGCTACCAACTGGGTGCGGTTGACGCAATCGAGTTTTTTGATCGCGTTCGTCATGTAGGCGTTCACCGTATGGTCCGAGAGCGCCAGGATCTGGCCGATTTCGATCGAGGTTTTGCCTTGGGCAGTCCAGCGCACAACTTCTAGTTCGCGAGTCGACAGCGCGTTATGCGCGCATTCCTCGTTGCGTTTGACTGCATTGTATGCATCGAGTGCATGCAGAATGATCATTGCCAACTCATTGATCTCGCTCTGGCCGAGTGCGACGCGGTCGCCGCAGAACCAGAAGACCAACCGTTGGCCATCGGCTGCGATGGTCGGCATGGCGACGCCTGCCGGTATGGCATGGCGCAGCATCAGGGCACGCAGTTCGGCAGGAAAGGCCTGACCATTGACGGTGTCGTTGAGGTGCCAGACCGGCGGCACAGCGGACTCTCTCAGCCGCACGCCAAATGGACAACCGCGCATCATGTGGGCGCGATCAAACTCCCTGACATAGGCGGCCGGAAGCGAACTCTCGATCAGCAGCGGTTTCAAAAGAAGGTCTTCGGGAGAAGGGGCGTGCATCAGCGTCGCATGCGACAATCCGAAGGCTGTGGAGATTCTGCCGAGCGCCTGTGCAAAGAGGCCACGTGTTCGTGCAGTCGCAAGCTCTGCCGAAAGCAATGACTGTCTTTCAGAGGTAGTCATGTAAGACATTTGTACGCCTCCGGCAGCCCCAATGTTACCGCTATCAAACACAGAAAAGCGGCGGGATGCTAGTCCCAACCGACTTGGCGCAAGCCGATTCATTCAAATTGTGAAAAATTAGTCACAGTAGATCGCGTCTTGGTTGAGTTTCGACTTGCAAAAATAGCGTTGCGGTATCTTTGGCTTCCGCGTGGCCGCAGAGCGATGGATCTCACGCAGCTGGACAGGAAGAGAATCACTTCGGGAAAGAGGTTGGGCGGTAACCACCAGCGAAATCTGGCTTGCTGCGGTTCGGTGCAATTGCTAATCGTAATCTCATGTATAACTGAGGCGATTTAATCGTGCGCTTTGCAATTTTTGTTTTTAGCAAGCATCTGTTTTTCCTTATATTACTTGCCCTGTTATTTTTGAGCTTGCCGATCGGTGCCGCGATCTCACAGGCTGCCGAGAAGAAGAAGCAGGCGGGGCAGGCGCCAATGCGTTTCATCATCGTACGAAGCCTCCTCTGCATGGAAGACTGTCCTGAATGGATATCGGCAGAGGGGCGCATAACCACCGATACTCCCGGCCAGCTCCGAAAAATTCTGAAGAAAATCGGGGATCGGAAATTGCCGGTGGTCTTTCAGTCGGAAGGTGGTGAGGTCGATGCTGCCTATGCGATGGGCCGGATGATCCGCAAGGCCGGTCTGGAAACAGCCGTAGGAGGCACGCGACTGAAGGATTGCCCAGCGGACGATACGCGCTGCGCCGCCGCTATCGAAAAGGATGGCAGCTCGGTCGGCGTCACCTATTCGGATGGCGCATACTGCTTTTCCGCATGTCCTCTGGCTTTCGCCGGCGGTACCTCGCGCGTCTCGTCGCAATGGGCTTTCATCGGTGTCCACCAGATCACGACTGTCTACAAGAGAGAGCGTGTCTCCTATCGCATCGAATACAAGATCGTGAATGGCAAGAAGACGGAAATTTCCCGCAAGGAGGTTGGACGCAAATCCGCGGGGCAGAGTAGTTCCACTAAACTTGGAAAGAAGGCGGCCGCTGCCCTGACGGGCTATTTGAAGGAGATGGGCGTCAGTGCCGATCTGATCGGTTTGATGATGAGTACCCCTCCTGATCGCATCACTATCGTACCGCCAGCAGATGCACTTCGCATGGGGCTGAACACCGACATGTTGGCTTACAATGAGTGGCCGGGCATGCCGCTCTGCGTGGCGGGTGCAGCCACTGATGCCGCCTGCCACGGCCATTCGGCGGTCGAAGCGGCTGGGGCGCCCGCAACTGCAGACACAAGCGAGAAACAGCCGACAACCCTGCCGATGGACTTTCTCCTGATGTATCATGGCAATTGCCAGGAGGAGTGCACGCAGTGGATTTCTGCGGAAGGAGACATCACGCCGGATACCCCGGCTCGGCTGGCGGCAATCTTGAAGACGCTCGGCGAAAGAAAGCTGCCGCTCGTTCTTCAGTCCAATGGCGGGGACATGGATGCGGCTTTCGCGATGGGGCGTGTGATCCGTGCGGCAGGTCTGGAGACCTCGATTGGCAGAACGCGGTTGCCGAATTGCCCGACGCTCGATCCGCGTTGCAAGGCGAGCATGGCCAAAAGCGGTCCGACGGAGGGGGAGGTCTCTGCCGGCGGTGCATACTGCCTTTCGACCTGTACTCTCGTCTTGATGAGCGGAACGCCGCGGATTGTCGGATATTCCGATATCGGCCTTGTCAGACCCACGACGGCTGAAGATAGGAAATTCTTCGCCTATTTCGACGAGATGGGCGTTAATGCCGAGTCTTTCGAGACGATGATGCTCGCGACCTCGATTGAGCGAAAGAATATTCCTCGTTCTCAGGCGCTCGAGCTTGGCATCGTCAACGGGATCATCCCTTACGGTGATGAGCCCGGTGATCGCCTATGTGGACCCGATGCCAAGGAAAGTCTTCGATGCCCCAGAAAAGCTGAGGCAGAGATCGCTCCTGTTGCTGCGGCCTCGAATTGATGCGGAAAAGAACGCCGGTGTGCCCACTCACTGACGTGGGACAATCAGTTCGTCGTCCCTTTACCCCTTGTCCTTCAAATCATTTTTCGACGTCACGCTCATCAGCTTCTCCAGGAAGCCGAGCATGACGGCGGAGGCGACGAAGGCGAGGTGCATGAAGGTCAGCCACATGATCTTGCCGTCGGCATATTTGTCGGCATTAAGGAAGACCTGCAGCAGATGGATGGAGGAAATGGCGACGATCGAGGAGGCGACCTTGATCTTCAGGCTGCCTGAATCGAGCTTGCCGAGGAAGGAAACCTCGTTGTCAGCCTCACTGGCCTCATCGAAGCGGCTGACGAAATTCTCGTAGCCCGAGATCATCACCATGACGATCAGGCTGGCGACGAGGGCTGCGTCGATCAGACTGAGCATGGCAAGGATCATCTCCGCTTCGTCGAGCTCGAAGACGCCGGAGGCGATCTTCAGGAGCTTGTAGGCGAAGGAAACGGCATAGACGGCGAGCGCCGCTACCAGGCCGATATAGAAGGCGACGAGGAGCCAGCGGCTCGACAGGATGATGCGCTCAATGATGAGTTCCAGTGACTTCATGTTTTCACCCTGTGAAACCGCAATCGTTGACCGCCACATAAACGCCCAGCGTGGCTGCCGCAAGGCGTGGCGCTATTCACACTTCGCCGATATTTCGCTATCTCGATAAGGGGAAAACAACGACTCTGCGTCCGCGGAGGTCGGACGGGAGACATCCATGCCAGCCATCAAATCCGATATCGAAATCGCGCGCGCAGCTGCCAAGAAGCCGATCTTCGAGATCGGGGCGAAACTCGGCATTCCGGTTGAGCAACTCGCTCCCTATGGTCACGACAAGGCGAAGGTCAGCGCTGAGTTCATCGCGGCGCAGGCAGGCAAGAAGGACGGCAGGCTGATCCTCGTCACTGCGATCAATCCGACACCGGCGGGTGAGGGCAAGACGACGACCACCGTCGGGCTCGGCGACGGGCTGAACCGGATCGGCAAGAAAGCCATCATCTGCATCCGCGAGGCTTCTCTCGGCCCCTGTTTCGGCGTCAAGGGCGGGGCGGCCGGCGGCGGTTATGCGCAGGTCGTGCCGATGGAAGACATCAACCTGCATTTCACCGGCGATTTCCATGCGATCACCTCGGCGCACAATCTGTTGGCGGCGATGATCGACAACCATATCTACTGGGGCAACGAAGAGAATATCGACATTCGCCGCATCACCTGGCGGCGGGTCATGGACATGAACGACCGGGCGCTCAGAAGCATGGTCTCCTCGCTCGGCGGTGTCGCCAACGGTTTCCCGCGCCAGGGCGGGTTCGACATCACCGTCGCTTCCGAGGTGATGGCGATCCTCTGCCTCGCCACCGATCTCAAGGATCTGGAGCGGCGGCTCGGCGACATCATCATCGGCTATCGCTTCGACCGCACGCCGGTGCATGCGCGCGACCTGAAAGCCGACGGCGCCATGGCGGTGCTCTTGAAGGATGCGATGCAGCCGAACCTCGTGCAGACGCTGGAGAACAATCCGGCCTTCGTGCATGGCGGACCCTTCGCCAACATCGCCCATGGCTGCAATTCGGTAACGGCGACGAAGACGGCGCTGAAGCTCGGCGACTATGTGGTGACGGAAGCAGGCTTCGGGGCCGATCTCGGAGCGGAGAAATTCTTCGACATCAAATGCCGCAAGGCCGGGCTGAAACCGGATGCGGCGGTCATCGTCGCGACCGTCCGGGCGCTGAAGATGAATGGCGGGGTGAAGAAGGAGAATCTCGGCACCGAGGACGTGGCGGCGTTGAAGAAGGGCTGCGCCAATCTTGGACGGCACGTCGCCAATGTGCGCCGGTTCGGCGTGCCCGTCGTCGTGGCGATCAATCATTTCGTCTCGGATGCCGACGCCGAGATTGCGGCGGTCAAGGAATTCGTCTCAAGACTCGGCGCCGAGGCGATCCTCTGCCGCCACTGGGCGCTGGGTTCGGCCGGCATCGAGGAACTGGCGCACAAGGTGGTGGAACTGGCTGAATCCGGCCAAGCGAAATTCCAGCCGCTCTATGGCGACGACATTTCGCTGTTCGAGAAGATCGAGATCGTCGCCTCGAAGATCTACCATGCCGGCGAGGTGACGGCCGACAAGGCGGTGCGCGACCAGCTACAGACATGGGAGGAGCAGGGCTACGGCAATCTGCCGATCTGCATGGCGAAGACGCAATATTCCTTCTCCACCGATCCGAACCTGCGCGGCGCGCCGGAAGGCCATGTCGTCACCGTGCGGGAGGTGCGGCTTTCGGCGGGCGCCGGCTTCGTCGTCGCCATCACCGGCGAGATCATGACGATGCCCGGCCTGCCGAAATCGCCGTCGGCGGAGCGGATTTTCCTGAACGATCAGGGTTATATCGAGGGCTTGTTCTGATCTTCAGAACGCTTGCTCATCTGTTCGACGGCCTGATTCAAGCGTGAACCGCAACTCGTTGAAATGATTAGTGGCAATAGCGATAGCCGCCCTTCCTCTCGATGACGTCGAGATGGAAATGGGTCTCGTGGGCCGCGTCGCTTTCGGGGTCGAGGACGGTGGTGAAATAGAGGCAGCCGGCGGCGCTGACGGTGCGCTGGAAGGCGCCGGTGAGCGTCGGATCCTCGCGGCGGGAGCGGACGGCGACATCCTCGCCCTTTTCGAAATGGAAGCTCGCAATATCGATGGCGTTGCCGCGGGCATGTTCGGAGATCTTGCCTGTTCCGGCGCCATTACGCAGGCGGCACATATAGGCCGTTGCCTGGTTGACGGTGGTGATGCGGCCCTGCTCCGGCAAGGCGGCGGAGGCGGCCGGGATGACGCTCTCCTTCATCCAGCGGGCAAGGGCGAGTGCTGCCGGGCAGCGGAGCGTCGCTTCCGGCTTCAGGCTGATGCCGGGCAGGGCTTCGGAGACGATGATCGGTTTGTCGATGCCGCAGCCGTTGCCGTCGTCGATGCGCGGCGTTTCCTTGAAGGCGACGCCCAAGGCCCGGAGTGTGGCCGTGCATTCGGCGTGCTCGGTGTCGCTTTCGGGTTCGATCGTCAGATGCTGTTCTTCGAGCGTCTGCTCGGCTGGCGGCTTGTTTTCTTCAGTCGGGGTCTGCGGGCTTTCGAGCTTGCCCGGGGGCAGCGGCGGGCCTTGCATGGGTTCGGCCGGCGCAGGCTGTGCCGGTTCGGCCCCCGGCGTCGACGACTGGCTCGGTGCCTCCGGAGCCTTTACATCAGGTTTCGGCTGAGGGGCCGGCACCTCTTCAGGCGCGGGCGGTTCCGCCTCCGAAGGCGGGACAGAGGTGGGGCTGCTCGTCTCGCTGGCATCGGGCCGAGGTTGGGGCAATGGACCTTGTGGGGGCAAGCGGGCGCCGGCAAGAAAGGCGGTAGCGGCGATCAGGATCGCCAGTATCGAAAGTTTTCTCAACGCATCCGATTCCCTGCTGCCGATAGTTAGGGATAATGCGCGAGGGCGGTTTTCGTTGCAAATGCGCAACGTTTAGGAAGATCGTTAAAACTTGATAATATTATTCAACATAAATCGCCGGATTATGTTGACAATAGAACTCATGTTTTTTATGCGGCAAAAAGAATGCGAAATTCTGCGTCGCCTTCATCCGCAAAAGCCCAGCCAGCCCCTCGAGCGTTTGACGCGCCACGACCAGCCAGCCCGGTAATCATCATTAGAGGGTAGGTTATGATCGTCCGGCATTGGCGTTCGGTTTTGTTGGTCTGCACGGCAGCCACAGTTGTTTTTCCTGTTTCGCAGTCCTTCGCGCAAAGCGCTCCGGCAACGACGCCGCAAGCCACCGCAGAAGACAGCACCGTCCTGCAGAAGATCGTCGTCAAGGGCAAACGCGTGGCGCCGGGCAGCGTCGCCGACACGCCGCTTGCGACCGAGATCACCGCCAAGACGCTCGAAGAGAAGCAGGTCACCAATTTCGACGATATTGGCCGCAGCGTCGATGCAGGTGTGAACTACTCGCGTGGCGACGCGGGCTTCAACCTGCGCGGCCTCTCCGGCGCTCGCATCCTGACCACCATTGACGGCATTCCGATCCCGTATATTTCGAACAGTTCGCGCCAGGGTGCTTTCGCGCCGGCCAACGCCAATGGCGGCGGCGATACCTTCGATTTCGATTCGCTGTCGTCGCTCGATATCGTGCGCGGCGCAGATTCGAGCAAGGGCGGCTCGGGCATGCTCGGTGGCGCCATCGTTCTCAATACGCTCGAGCCGGAGGATCTCATTCCCGAAGGCCGGGATTGGGGTGCGATCGTCAAGTCGACATATGACAGCGAGGATCGCAGCATTTCCAGCTCGGCCGCCGCTGCCAAGAAGATCGGCAACACGTCGATCCTGTTTCAGGGCGGCTACCGCAAGGGCCATGAACGCGACAATATGGGCGACAACGACAGCTATGGCCGCTCTCGCACCGAGGCGGATCCCGCCGATTTCGACCAGCACAACCTGCTCTTCAAGCTGCGACAGGAGCTGGAAGGCGGTCATCGCATCGGCCTGACGGCCGAACGCTTCCGCCGCGATCTCAAGACCGACCTGCGCGAGCTCCAGGGCGGCACGACGCCGCGCAACTTCCGGATCGACAATTATGACGGCCGCGAACTGCGCGACCGCGACCGCGTTTCTCTCGATTACGATTATGAGGCGCAGTCTTCCGACGCATTCTTCAGCAGTGCGCGCGCAACGCTTTATTGGCTGGATTTGAAGAAGGAAGCCGGCAGCCGGGGCCGTACGACCGCCAATGTGGCCTATGGCCGTAACAACCAGATAGAAAACGAAACCTGGGGCTTCAGCGGCACGGCGACGAAGGATTTCGAATATTCCGGTCTCAGCCACTCCGTTCGCGTGGGCCTCGACGTCGGCATTTCCAGCTGGAGCCAGTATAGCTGGGCACTTTGCCCGACGCCCACAACGTGCCCGGCGCTGAACAACCAGGCGGAAGTGCCCAATGTCGACAGCCAGAACCTGGGGCTGACCTTCGAAGACAAGATCGAAATCGGCAATACCGGCTTAGCGTTGACACCCGGCTTCCGCTTCGACTGGTTCAACTACAATCCGTCGACCGGCGGAAGTTTCGCAAGCAATACCGGGCTTACTCGTTTCGGGGACCTGAACGACCGGACGGAAGCCGGCCTATCGCCGAAGATCCTTGCCACATATGACCTGACGCCCGACGTGCAGCTTTACGCACAGCTGGCCGTTGGCTTCCGCGCACCCACCGTGGACGAGCTCTACAGCCGCTTCTATAACCCGACGGGCCGCTACGCCCAGCTCGGCAATCCCGATCTGGAGCCGGAAATCGGCCGCGGCGTCGAAATCGGCGCCAATTTCGACACGGGCGATTTTACCGGTCGGGTTGCGGCTTTTCACACCCGCTACCAGAACTTTATCGAGACGGTGACAAGCCGGGACGCGACCGGCTTTACGGAGTTCAACTACACGAACGTGTCTGCGGCCACAATTTCGGGTATTGAAGCCAGTGCCGTCAAGACATTCAACAATGGCATCAACCTGCATGCGTCGCTTGCCTATGCCTATGGCCGCAACGAGGATACGGGCAAATACTTGCGATCGGTTGCTCCCTTCAAGGCGATCATCGGCGGCGGTTGGAGCAACGACAACTACGGTTTCGATCTTTCCTCGACGCTCTCGGCAGCCATGCCTGACGACGATGTTGCGACCACATTCGATGCGCCCGGTTATGGTGTCGTCGATCTGACGGCATGGTGGACGCCGGAACAGTTGAAGGGTCTGCGTATCCAGGGGGGTGTCTACAACATCTTCGATCAGGAGCACTACAACGCGCTCGCCGTGCGCGACGTCAACCTGACCTCGGTGACTGCGTCGCAGCCCCAAGAATGGTATTCGGAGCCGGGCCGTACGTTCAAGGTGTCGATCACCAAGACTTTCTGATCGCGATCGCGCTTTCTAGGCTGGGGGAGGGCGGCTTTCGGGCCGCCCTTTTTCGATCCCGCAATCGCCTCTTGCGCAATGGCTGATCTCAGGCTAACAATTTTTCATGATCAAGTCCTTGAACATTGCTGTTTGGTGGTGGGTTCGCTAAGGCGGCCTCGACCAATCGTGTCCAAAGACGACGAGTGAGCCGCCCGAAACTTCGAGGCGGCTTTTTTGTTTTATGGCCGCCTGTCGTCCGGGCCCCGATAACGGAGTGGAACAATGGTAACGATCCTGCGGGATGATGGTGCGGAAATCTACGAGACCAAGGGCGGGATATCCGTCACGCGGCAGCGGCGGGCGATTCCCTACGGCGATGCGGTCTCTTCCTATGTCGACAAGCTCGACGAGCGCCGCGGTGCGGTGTTCTCGTCGAACTACGAATATCCGGGCCGATACACGCGTTGGGATACTGCCGTCGTCGATCCGCCGCTCGGCATCTCCTCCTTCGGGCGCGACGTCTGGATCGAAGCCTTTAACGAACGTGGCGAAGTGATCCTCGGCTTCGTAACCGAGCGGCTGAAGACGGTGGCCGACCTTGTGCTCGGCGCTTCCTCTGCCCGTCGCCTCGACCTGACCGTCAAGACACCGGACCGGGTGTTCACCGAGGAAGAGCGCTCGAAGATGCCGACGGTCTTCACCGTGCTGCGCGCCGTGACCGATTTGTTCTATTCGCAGGCGGATGCGAGCCTCGGGCTTTACGGCGCCTTCGGCTACGACATCGCCTTCCAGTTCGACGCGATCGATCTGAAGCTGACGCGGCCCGCCGACCAGCGCGACATGGTGCTCTACCTGCCGGACGAGATCCTCGTCGTCGACAATTATGCCGCCAAGGCCTGGATCGACCGTTACGATTTCGAAAAAGGCGGCGTTTCGACCGAGGGCAAGGCCCAGGATATCGCGCCCGACCCCTTCCAGCATACGGATTCCATTCCGCCGAAGAGCGATCACCGGCCGGGCGAATATGCCGATCTTGTCACCAAGGCGAAGGAAAGTTTCCGCAAGGGCGACCTCTTCGAAGTCGTGCCGGGGCAGAAGTTCATGGAACGCTGCGACAGCAAGCCTTCCGATATTTCCAGGCGGCTGAAGGCGATCAATCCGTCGCCCTATTCCTTCTTCATCAATCTCGGCCATCAGGAATATCTGGTCGGCGCCTCGCCCGAAATGTTCGTGCGCGTTTCCGGCCGCCGCATCGAGACCTGCCCGATCTCGGGCACCATCAAGCGCGGCGACGATCCGATTGCCGACAGCGAGCAGATCCTCAAGCTTTTGAATTCGAAGAAGGACGAATCCGAACTCACCATGTGCTCGGATGTCGACCGTAACGACAAGAGCCGGGTGTGCGAGCCGGGCTCGGTCAAGGTGATCGGCCGCCGGCAGATCGAGATGTATTCGCGCCTCATCCACACGGTCGACCATATCGAGGGACGGCTGCGCGACGACATGGATGCCTTCGACGGTTTTCTCAGCCATGCCTGGGCCGTCACCGTCACCGGCGCCCCGAAGCTCTGGGCGATGCGCTTCATCGAAAGCCATGAAAAGAGCCCACGGGCATGGTATGGTGGGGCGATCGGCATGGTCGGCTTCAACGGCGATATGAACACCGGCCTGACGCTCCGCACCGTGCGCATCAAGGACGGCATCGCCGAGGTGCGCGCTGGTGCTACGCTGCTGAATGATTCCATTCCAGAGGAAGAAGAAGCCGAAACCGAACTGAAGGCCTCCGCCATGCTTTCCGCCATCCGCGATGCCAAGACCGGTAATTCCGGCAAGATCCAGCGCGACGTCGCAAGCGTCGGCAAGGGTGTCAGCATCCTGTTGATCGATCATGAGGACAGCTTCGTTCACACGCTCGCCAACTATTTCCGCCAGACGGGGGCGACGGTTTCGACCGTGCGCACGCCGGTGCCGGAGGAAATCTTCGACCGTTTGAATCCCGACCTCGTCGTGCTGTCGCCTGGCCCCGGAACCCCCAAGGATTTCGACTGCAAGGCGACGATCAAGAAGGCGCGGGCGCGCAATCTGCCAATCTTCGGCGTCTGCCTCGGCCTGCAGGCGCTTGCCGAAGCCTATGGTGGGGAACTGCGCCATCTGGCCCTGCCGATGCACGGCAAGCCATCGCGCATCCGCGTGCTGGAGCCGGGCATCGTCTTCTCCGGCCTGTCGAAGGAGGTGACGGTCGGCCGCTACCACTCGATCTTCGCCGATCCTTCGACGCTGCCGCGCGAGTTCATCATCACGGCGGAAAGCGAAGACGGCACGATCATGGGCATCGAACATGAGAAGGAGCCGATCGCCGCGGTGCAGTTCCACCCCGAATCGATCATGACGCTCGGCGGCGATGCCGGCATGCGGATGATCGAGAATGTGGTGGCGCATCTGGCGCGCAAGGTGAAGACCAAAGCTGCCTGAGCGCAATTCCACCTCTCCCTTCCTGCTTTGCGGGAAGGGAAAGGCGGGTCAGCGGCGTTCACATCAGAGTTCGGTTGACTTCTTCCCGTAAATCAGAACATTTCAGGAACGATCAATCGGAGCCCGTCGCCGTGGCCAATGCTGAAAAGTTCATCATTCTCCCTTATCGTAAGAACCGCGGCAATCTCGTGCCCGGTGAAATGCGCCAGGCATCGAACTCCGTCAGCGCGGAAAAGATCGCTTCGGCGATGGCGCAGCGTTTCGTCGGCGTGGCGGCCTATGCCGTAATCGTCGATGAAGAAACCGGCGACATGTCGTCGCCGCGGTTGCTCGCGCGATATGGCGAGATTGCCGATCTCAACGCCGCCTGAGGCGCGGTTTTCAGCATGGAGACATCACTCTACCTGCCGGTCAAAGCTTTCCTGGAGGCGGCCGGTTATGTCGTCAAGGGCGAGGTCGGCGGATGCGATCTCGTGGGGTTGAGCGATGGCGAGCCGCCGGTCGTGGTGGTCTGCGAACTCAAACTCTCCTTCAACCTCGAACTGCTTCTGCAGGCGGTCGACCGGGCGGCGATGAGCGATGAGGTCTGGATCGCGGCCCGCGTTTCCGCCAAGGGGCGCGGGCGAGAGGCCGACAGACGCTACCGCGACCTCTGCCGGCGCCTCGGCATCGGCATGCTCGGCGTTTCCGATGGCGGCGAGGTCAGCGTCATCGTCAGCTCCGTCTCGCCGATGCCGCGCACCAATCCGAAGCGGCGCTCGCGCCTCGTCAAGGAGCATCAGCGCCGCCGCGGTGATCCGGCCGTCGGCGGCGGCTCGCGGGCGCCGATCATGACCGCCTATCGCCAGCAGGCGTTGCTCTGCGCCGCTGCACTCGACCGGGGACTGGTTCGGCCGCGGGATATGAAGGCGCTTACGCCCAAGGCCGGCCCGATCCTGCGCGACAACGTCTACGGATGGTTCGAGCGCATGGAAAAAGGCGTTTATGCCCTGACGCCTGCAGGGCGGGCCGCTCTTTTGCGCTGGCCGCAGCCTGTGCTTTCCGACCCGGCACCTTGAAGCTGCGCTGTAGGAAGCATCGGCGGGATCGCTCAGTATGCCGCTTTCCGACCGGAGACGGCAACGCCTGTGAACGACTTGTCATTCCCCTTTGACAAATCCGCCGTCATCGCCCATATCACCATTAACTGAACCGCCTGCGCGACATTCGCGTGGGCGGTTTTGCGTTTCAACGGCTTGAATTCTGCAATTCATTCGCAACCGCAGGGGAACGATATGAGTGACAACGGCGATCTTACGGTTCGGAAGCTGGCGATGTGGGGGATTCCGCTGTCGCTCGGCGTCATGGGCCTGAAGATGGTGGCTTGGTGGGTGACCGGATCGGTGGCGCTGCTGTCCGACGGGCTCGAATCCTCGGTCAACGTCGTTGCTGCCTTCG
The DNA here is from genome assembly GCF_014197475.1 of Rhizobium sp. BK212. NCBI lineage: Bacteria > Pseudomonadati > Pseudomonadota > Alphaproteobacteria > Hyphomicrobiales > Rhizobiaceae > Rhizobium > Rhizobium sp. BK212. Next base: position 668,420 of record NZ_JACIFS010000002.1, on the reverse strand, counting down.
TCGCCTTCTTCGTCATCCGCTATGCGCAGAAGCCTGCCGATCACGACCATCCCTTCGGCCATCACAAGGCGGAATATCTGTCTGCCGTCACCGAAGGCGTGCTGATCGTCGTCGCTGCCCTGCTGATCGTCACCGAGGCGATCGGTTATCTCGCCGAGCCGCGCATGCTGGACGCACCTGTCCTCGGTCTTGCGATCAATTTCGCGGCCGGCGTTATCAACGCGATCTGGGCGCGGTTGCTGATCCGCACCGGGCGCAGGCATCGCTCGGCGGCACTGATGGCGGACGGTCAGCATATCATGTCCGATGTGGTGACCTCCATCGGCGTGCTCGTCGGCCTGCTGCTGGCGCTGGCAACGGGTTATGCGATCTTCGACCCGGTGCTTGCCATCCTCGTTGCCGTCAACATCTTGTATCAGGGCTGGAAGGTGATCTCGCAATCGATCGGCGGGCTGATGGACCAGGCGGTCGAGCCACAGGAAGAGGAGGCGATCAAACAGGCGATCGCCACCCATGCGGCGGGCTCCATCGGCGTGCATGACCTGAAGACGAGGCGGGCGGGCACCGTCACCTTCATCGATTTTCACATGGTGGTGCCCGGCGGGATGTCCGTGCGACAGGCGCATGATATATGCGATCGCCTTGAGGATGCCATCAGGGCAGTGCACGAGGGCGCCACTATCGCAATTCACGTGGAGCCCGAGGGCGAAAAGGCTCACGGCATCCGCGTCAAAGTCGTCAAGGAGGCATGATGCCGAGTACCGATGTTTCCAGCCTGTCGATGCTGGGTCAGCAAACCGAAACCGCGCAATCGCCGGAGGAGGCGGTGCTTGAAAAAGTGCCGTCCAACCATGCCGGTACCGACTACGTCGTGCGCTTCACCGCGCCGGAATTCACCTCGCTCTGCCCGATGACCGGGCAGCCGGATTTCGCCCATATCGTCATCGACTACATTCCGGGCGAATGGCTGGTGGAATCGAAATCGCTGAAGCTCTTCCTGCATTCCTTCCGCAATCACGGCGCTTTCCACGAGGATTGTTCGATCTACATCGCCAAGCGCATCGTCGAGCTGCTCGATCCCCGGTGGCTGAGGATAGGCGCCTATTGGTATCCGCGCGGAGGCATTCCGATCGACGTCTTCTGGCAGACGGGCAGGCCGCCGGAAGGCGTGTGGCTGCCGGAGCAGGGTGTTGCCACCTATCGCGGGCGTGGGTGAGGAGCGGTCGGGCGCAGCCCGAGCAATCGATGTTTTTTCTTCAACGCAATTCCGGACGAAAAACCGCGAGGCACTTTTTCTGGAATTGCTCTCAATCGATTGCAGCGACGAACGCCCTGAACCTAAGCGAAAGGCCGGGCAACGGCGCGGCAATATAAAACCAACCGCCGCTCGCGCCTTGGCCGTTAAACGTCAAGCATCCGTGACGTCATCTCCAGACGAGTCGTCGTTGTAATCGTCGTTATCGTCGTAGTCGGCCTGCTGCACGTTGCCGTCCTTGTCGTCACCTGCGTTGTCCGAGGCCTGGCGGGTGTCGTCGTTGCCGTAATAATTGTTGATGACGGTTTCTTCGGTCGGCGCACTGGCATTGCCGAAGGGGTTGGCGCCGAAGGGCGAGCCCCAGCCGAGCGAGGACATGTGGTTGCCGAAGATGCCGCTCAGCGAATTGGCAAGCAGCATGCCGCCGGCAACGCCCGCTGCCGTGCCGAGCGCGCCGCGCAGGAAGCTGCCGCCGGCCGATGGCGCATAGGCCTGCTGGCTCCAGGGGCCGGTCGGCTGTTGCGGCGGCTGGCGGACATCACGGTCGTAGCCGCGGGGCTCGTCATAGCTGCGGGAGGACTGGCCCCATGGGCCGGGGTTGGAGGGGACGGGCGCGGGCTGCTGCGTTTGCGTATTGCCGAAGATCGAACTCAGGAAACCACCGCCCTGTTCGGCTTGGCGATGTTCACTGGCGCCGGCTTCCAGTTGGCGGATATGCTCTTCGAGTTCCTTGATATGATTGGCTGCCGCCTCCAGCCCCTTTTCCTGAACGATGACGGCCTGGGCCAGATAATAGGTGGCCGATGGCTGTTCGCGCGTTGCCTGGTCGATCAGCGCTTCAGCCTCGCGGTCGCGCGGTGTGGCCGCGGCGGTGCGCACGCGGTCGAAGAGGGCGGTCAGCAGTTGGCGTTCTTCCGGTGACATGTCCTGTCTCCTAATGATCTAGAGCGCCGCGCGTCCGATAGGACGCGCTAAGGACGCTCTATCAATTTAAAACTGCGCATAATCCTTTCCGACAATCGATTCCGATTTCGGGGTTATGCGCTGGCGGCGTTTGCCGCGTGAGGCTGAGGTAGGAACCGATTTTGGCTTTTCAAAGCCTTTCACCGTTACAATTCAGTAAGGCTTGCAGAACGGCGCGCGGCTTCTTAAGGATATCTGCATCGCTTCGGTGCCTTGTGTTTTTCCCGCATTGTTTTAGGCATTGAGTCGCACTATGTGCGAGGAACCCGAATTCATCTCCAAGAGGTTCGAATGAACGACGAAGACCAGGACGACAAGACGAAGGAACTGCCGCTCGGCAAGGAAACGGAGGCGAATCTTTTCAAGTCGCGTTCGATCTTCATCTACGGACCGATCAATCAGGAATTGGCGCAGAAGGTCTGCTCGCAGCTGGTGGCGCTTGCCGCAGCCAGTGACGAGGACATCCGCATCTATGTCAATTCGCCCGGTGGCCACGTCGAATCCGGCGATTCCATCCATGACATGATCAAGTTCATCAAGCCGAAGGTCTGGATGATCGGCACGGGCTGGGTCGCCTCGGCCGGCGCGCTGATCTATGTCGCGGTTCCGAAAGAGCGGCGCCTGTGCCTGCCGAACACGCGCTTCCTGCTGCACCAGCCCTCCGGCGGCACGCGCGGCATGGCATCCGACATCGAGATCCAGGCGCGCGAGATCATCAAGATGAACGAGCGCCTGAACAGGATCATGGCGGCGGCCACCGGCCAGCCGCTCGACAAGATCGCCAAGGATACGGATCGCGACTACTGGCTGTCGGCCGAAGAGGCGAAGGACTATGGCCTCGTTTCGCGGGTTGTGACGTCGCAGTCCGACATCTGAGCTTTCTCAGCCAAAAGCTGCCAAGAAGCCGCCCTTGCCTGCCGATCGCAGGCGAGGGCGTTTTATCTTCGGCTGGTTTGAATGAAGATGGTTATCCGCAAGGGTTGAACGGAAAGCTCTGATTCCGGACTTGCGCCTGCGGCAGCCATCATGCTCCATGCGTCACTCCTGCATCCCACGAGTCCGCCATGCTCAAAGATTTTTCCGTCCAGGCCCTGTTCATGGGACTGCTGACTGCCTTCGTCGGTTCCGCCAGCTCTTTTGCCGTTGTGCTGCACGGGCTGCAGGCGGTCGGCGCCACGGATGCTCAGGCGGCTTCGGGCTTGATGGCGTTGTCGATTTCCATGGGCATCTGCGCGATCGTGCTGAGCGCCGTGACCCGATTGCCGATCAGCATTGCCTGGTCGACGCCGGGCGCCGCACTGCTGGCAAGCACCGGGGCTATCGAGGGCGGCTTCAATGCGGCGGTCGGAGCATTCCTTATCTGTGCTGTATTGATCATCGTCGCGGGGCTTTTCAAGCCGCTCGGTCGGGCGGTGGCCGCCATTCCGGCGCCGCTCGCCAATGCGATGCTCGCCGGCGTGCTGATCGGCCTCTGCTTCGCGCCGGTGAAGGCAATCGGCTTCAATCCGCTGTTTGGCCTGCCGATCGTCGTCGCCTGGATCGTCGTCGGCGCCTTCAAGCGGCTCTGGGCGGTGCCGGCGGCACTCGCAGCCTTCGCGCTGGTGCTCGCCTTCGGCGTCGATATCCCCGAGGGTGCGCTCAGATCGCTGGAACAATCGCTGGTGCCGACGGCGGAGATCGTCCGGCCGGTGTTCAATCTTGCCGGCCTCGTCTCGATCGCGCTGCCGCTTTTCATCGTCACCATGGCCTCACAGAATATCCCGGGTATCGCGGTCCTGAAGGTCAATCACTACGATCCCAAGCCCGGTCCGCTCTTTGCCGTCACCGGCTTCTTCTCGCTGCTGTCGGCGCCCTTCGGTGGCCACGCCGTCAATCTGGCGGCAATCACCGCGGCGATGTGTGCTGGGCAGGATGCCCATACCGATCCGAAGCGGCGCTATTGGGCGTCGCTGATCGCCGGCGTCGGTTATGTCATCCTCGGGCTGCTCGCCGGCGCGGTAACGGCCTTCGTCGCGCTCGCGCCTTCGATCCTGATCGAGGCGGTGGCGGGGCTGGCCCTGGTCGGTGCCTTCTCGTCCTCGGCAATGTCGGCGTTCCAGGCGCCGGATTCGCGCGAGGCGGCGGCGATCACCTTCCTCGTCACCGCCTCCGGCGTTTCCTTCGGCGGCATATCAGGCGCCTTCTGGGGCCTGATCGCAGGCGGGCTGATGCTCGCACTGTCGCGGCTGGTGAAGATTTGGAAAGACCGGGCTTAGTCACGGTCGTGGAAATGCCGAATCACGGCGCTTTGGAATATCTCCGTGACCGCAGGCGCGCACCGCGTCAACGCTGGGCGGCGACCAAAGGCCGGGCAAGGGCTTGCCAGTTCCACTGCCCGAGGTTATAAGCGCGGCCATGAAGACCACTGGCGCCAAGATTTCCAACAGCATTGCACGCGGCCGCATCGCCCTGCGTGACAATACGCGCGCCCTGACCTCGCTTCTTCTCCTCGGCCTTACGCGCGGTTGCCGGGTCCTTTGAGGAGCGCCCGGCGGCCGAAAGCCCGCCCGGCCATCGCTCCTCGCGACTCACTTTCAAAATTGACCTAACGACCGACAAAGGTCCGCATTTGTTTATCGCCAAGCCCGACACGATCGGCTAAGAGGCGGGGCAAATGCCGGGACGAGGAGACGATACGATGGACGCGAAGACGCAATCCTCCCAGAACAAGACCACCCCCGCAAAAGGCATGCCTGACGCCGCGGTGAAATACCGGGCCTATCCGCAGGTAAACATTCCCGACCGCACATGGCCGACGAAGACCATTACCAAGGCGCCGGTCTGGTGCTCGGTCGACCTGCGCGACGGCAACCAGGCGCTGGTCGATCCGATGGGCCACGACCGCAAGGCGCGCATGTTCCAACTGCTGCTCGATATGGGTTTCAAGGAAGTCGAGATCGGCTTCCCCTCGGCTTCGCAGACCGACTTCGATTTTGCCCGCTGGTGCGTGGAGGAGGGCAATGTGCCCGCCGACGTCTCCCTGCAGGTGCTGGTGCAATGCCGCCCGGAACTCATCACCCGTACCTTCGAAGCGCTGGAAGGCGCAAACCGGCCGATCGTGCATTTCTATAACTCGACCAGCGAGCTGCAGCGCCGCGTCGTCTTCGCCAAGGATGTGCAGGGCATCAAGCAGATCGCCGTCGATGCCGCCAAGATGATCACCGATATGGCCACCAAGGCCGGCGGCGGCTACCGTTTCGAATATTCGCCAGAGAGCTTCACCGGCACCGAACTCGAGGTGGCGCTGGAAATCTGCAACGGCGTCATCGAGGTCGTCAAACCGACGCCCGATAACAAGTTGATCATCAATCTGCCGTCCACCGTCGAGATGGCGACGCCGAACGTCTATGCCGACCAGATCGAATGGATGTGCCGCAATCTCGACAATCGCGAGAACCTGATCATTTCGCTGCATCCGCATAACGACCGCGGCACGGGCATTGCCGCTGCCGAACTGGCATTGCTGGCAGGCGCCGACCGTGTCGAAGGCACGCTGTTCGGCAATGGCGAGCGCACCGGCAATGTCGACATGGTGACCATGGCGCTGAACATGTTCACCCAGGGCGTCGATCCCGGGATCGACTGCTCGAATATCGAGCGCATCAAGGAAGTGTTCGAATATTCGAACCAGATGGCGATCGGCGAGCGCCATCCTTATGTCGGCGAACTGGTCTATACCGCCTTCTCCGGCTCGCATCAGGATGCGATCAACAAGGGCATGAAGGCAGCACAGGTCGCCAACCATCCCGTATGGGAGGTCCCGTATCTGCCGATCGATCCGCGTGATGTCGGTCGTTCCTACGAGGCGATCATCCGCATCAACTCGCAATCCGGCAAGGGCGGCATTGCCTACATCCTGCAGCAGGATTACGGGCTGAACCTGCCGCGCAACCTGCAGGTCGAGTTCCGCGAGGACATTCAGCGCATTACCGACGTAGAGGGCAAGGAGCTTCCTTCGAAGCGCATTCACGATCGTTTCATCGAGCGCTACGTGACGCAGCCGAGCGCGCGCCTGAAATTCGTCGACCACCACACCTATCCCGATACTGAGCGCAAGGGCCAACGGGTCGTGGCCGCCGAGATCACCGACAATGGCGAGATCAAGCGCATCGAAGGGCGCGGCAACGGCCCGATCGACGGCTTCATCAACGCGCTGTCGCATTATCTCGGCATCGAGATGTCGGTCGAGGACTATTCCGAGCATTCGCTGCAGCACGGCTCGAATGCGGCGGCGATCTCCTATGTCGAGACCTCCTATCCCGGCGGCAAGCTCTTCGGCGCCGGCATCAATACCAACATCGTCGCGGCGTCGCTGGAGGCGATCGTCTCGGCCGCCAACCGTGTGCTCGAGGTGAAGGCCGGCAAGGCCTGATCTCAAAGGAACTCAGGCCGCGATCGTATCGGTGCGGCGCGGCCTGACGATGCAGTCGGCGATATCGCCGGCTTCGTTGCGCGCCTCGGCATGGCGCTGGCCCCATTGGCAGAGCGCCAGCAGCACCGGTTCGAGGCCGAGACCGAGTTCGGTCGCGCTGTATTCGACGCGGGCGGGGATTTCGGTAAAGATCCGGCGCGCAACCAGCCCATGTTCCTCCATTTCGCGCAGCTGCTGGATCAGCACCTTCTGGCTAATGGCCGGCATCATGCGCTTTAGCTCCGAAAGACGCTTCGGGCCGGAGAAGACGTAGTAGAGGATGACCGGCTTCCAGCGCCCTGAAATCACTTTCAGCGCGCGCTCGACCGGCAGCTCGGGGAGTCTTTTCATCGGCTCAGCCATGGTCACCTCCTGGTGGGTATGGCACGAAAGAGTGTGTATTTTTACAGCATATCCTATTGCTAAACCTGCCCCACGCCAAATCAGACGTGAGGTTCATCTGTTATGAAAGCGATCCAATTCACGCGCTTCGGTCCGCCCGAAGTCCTCGAGGTGGTGGAACTGCCGGTCCCCGAGCCGGGGCCGGGTGAGGTTCTCATCCGCGTTCATGCGGCCGGCGTGAATTTCTTCGAGGTACTGATGCGGGCCGACCGCTATGCCGTATCGCCCGACCTGCCGATGTTTCCCGGTGTCGAGGTCGCGGGTATCATCGAGCGGGCGGGGCCCGGTGCCGATCGCTCGCTCATCGGCATGCGGGTTGCCGTTCCTCTCTTTGCGATCGGCCGCGGTTCGGGCGGTTATGCCGAGTTCGTCGCGGTCGACGCTGGGGCGGTGGTGCCGCTGCCGGATGCTGTCTCCTTCACGATGGCTGTGGCGCTGATGGTGCAGGGACTGACGGCGCTGCATCTCCTACGCCGCAGCCCCGTGAATGGCAAAACCGTCCTCGTCAATGCGGCAGCCGGCGGTGTCGGCTCGCTGCTGCTGCAGCTTGCAAGACGCGACCGCGCAAAGATGGTGATCGCAGCGGCGAGCAGCGAGGAGAAACGGGCGCTTTCCCTGTCTCTCGGCGCCGATCATGCGGTCGACTATACGGCGCCCCGCTGGCAGGAGGAGGTCAAGGGGCTGAGCGGAGGGCTCGGCGCGGACATCATCTATGAAACCGTCGGCGGCGCGGTTTCAAGGGCAACGCTCGATGCGCTGGCGCCTTGCGGCGAGTTGGTGCTGGCGGCGATGGGACGATTCGGGCTTGGGGTCGCCGATATCGAGCGCATGCTTGATCAGAACCAGTCGATCAAGGGATTTTCGCTGTTGCCGCTGCTGACGCTCCAAGCTGTGCCAAAGGATCTTGGCGCGCTCTTCGATCTTGCGGCGACGGGCGCGCTGACGGTTGTCGAAGGCGGTCGCTTTCCACTGCATGGAGCCGCGGAGGCGCATCGCGTCATTGAGGAGCGGAGGGCGGTCGGAAAAGTGGTGTTGACGCCGTCAATCCAAGAAAGCGAGCCCGACGCGATGCCAAAAAACTTGGCCCCTTAAGCACCGTGCGTCCTTTCGGACGCACAAAGGACGCTCTAACAGTTTGAACCGACGCATCGTGCTTTCCGAAAATCAGTTCCGATTTTTGGGCGATGCGCTAGATCGCCGTGGCGATCTCCATGGCGAGCTGGCCGAGCGTTGCTTCGGCGGAGGGACCGGCCAGCACATAGGAGGTGCCGGCATTGTGCCAGGTTACCAGGCCGATCTCGTCCTTGATCGTTTCCTTGAAGTCGTCGGTCTCCGGCGGCTGCGCGTCTTTGCGGAAGCAGATGGAGATAACGTCGCCATCGGCGTTGGAATAGACGAGCTGCCCGACAGGGCGGCTGTCGCCGAGGATGACGCGCGCGCCTTGGAAGGTCCAGCCTTCGGCGCTGAGATCGGGCACGCGGAAGGGCACGCCGATCGCGGTCGTCAGCCAGCTGGAGATTTCCTCGGCTTGCGAGGCGGGCACTTCGACGAGATGACGGGGCTGGCGGATCAGCAGGCGCTGATAGGCGGTGACGTCGCCCAGCCAGTCGCTGGTATTGGCCGGCGCCGTGGCGGCGGTCGTGGTGGCGATTTCGTCGGCATCGGGGCTGGTGCCGACGAAATAGCCGATGCCGCAACCGACGACGAAGAGGATCAGAGCGGCGGCCAGCGCCTGCGGGCCGCTCGGCGCCAGTTTCACCTGCGGGCGCGTGGCACGCTGGGCGATCGGCGCCTTCGGCGGCTGCGTGCTCTTGATGGAGCGGACGAGGGCGAGCGGCACCGGCTCCTTCAGGATATCGTCGAGGCGCCGGCGGCCGAAATCGGCACCGTGGCGCAGCTTCTCATGCAGCCGGCGCGCATTCTCGTCGCTTGCCAGACGCTGCTCCAGTTCGTGCCTTTGTTCGGGCGAGACTTCGCCGTCGAGAAGGGCGGTAAGCTGGACTTCGAGCGGCAATTTCCTAAGATCGAGCAAATTCAGTACCTGTGGATCGGGTGGGTGCCGGCAAGCTCGGCAAAGTGCAGCCTTGCGGCGGCGAGCTGCGAAACGACGCTTGCCACTGGGATGCCCATAATGTCGGCCGCCTGCTGGTAGCTGTGGCCTTCGACGTCGACAAGCAGGAACATGCTGGAAACGCCATCCGGCATATCGGCGATCATGTGATGGATGGCATCGGGATCAACGGCAGCCGCCCGTTCGCGTGGGGCCTCAAGAAGATCGGTGACGTTGCCGCGGACGGAAGCCTTCGGCTTGCGCTTGCGGCTGTCGTCGGTCCATTGCTGGCGGGCAAGCGTGTAGATCCAGCTTTCCAGCCGGCCTTCGCCGCTCCATTGATGACCCTTGGCGATGGCGCGCTGACAGACAGCCTGAACGAGTTCGTCGGCCACGGCAACCTCACCCGCGAGCGTGATCGCGAAGCGGCGAAGGCGGGGCAGAAGGCCGACGAGATCACGTCGGAGATCGATGGTCGTTGCGGGTTGACGCATTGTCTATCCAAGAAGCATTCACAATGGTTTCGCGGACGAAGGGATTACCCTCGGGCGCGAAGCCGGCCTTATCGACGCCGGCGATGCATGTGCTTTATGAAACAAGTCTCCTGCACTGCGCAAGCATCCGGTCGTTTTCATCCCTCTTTCCCAAGGGATTTTCGTATTGTGGCCCACAAAGCTTGCGTCAATATGTCTTGTAGCCGTTCAAGCTTTGCAGCAGCGCGCGATAGGCCCAGGTGCCTTCGCCGCCGCGATCACGGATTTCGACAAGCTGAACGCGGGCGCCCTGAATGTCTCCCTGTTCGACCAGCGCCATGCCCATGTAGGAGCGGGCGAGGATGTAATTCTCATCCGCCTGCAGCGCCTTGCGGTAGTAGGACATGCCGAGTTCCATCCGGCCGGCCTTGCGGTTGGCGTAGCCGAGATAGTTCAGGATGCGCGGGTCGTTCTGGTTGCGGGCCAGATTGAGCACGGTGATGGCGTTGTCATATTGGCCGGCATAGGCAAATTCGCGGGCGAATTTATAGAGATCGTCGTCGTTGAAGCTGCTCTTCTTCGGATTGACGCATTCCTTCTTGGCCTTGTCCCAGACCTTGCCGCCGGTGCAGGTCTTGGTCGTCTGCGTCTTCGGCGGCGGATTGGTGTCATCGTTGCTGTCGCCGACCGCGAAAGCGGCCGTGGCGATGCCGAAGGCAAAGCCGGCGGCGAGCGAAAATCTGGACAGGCGACGGAAAGGAGAAGTCATGGGCGGGCTCCGTTCTCAGGCGATGCTGTTGCTGGAATTGTACGCTTACCATTAAAAATACCAAGAGGGTAAGCAACCTCCACGGCAAATGTCGCGACGATGGCCTGATCTCTTCGCAGATCGATTCAAGTGCTGCACAAACAGAGTCTGGAACTGGCGCTAACGCGCGAAAATATCGGCGCTTTCCGGTATCACCGCGTCGCCGGCCCTGTTGAGGCTGAAACGCTCGCCGCGGAGTTCCCAGGCGCCTGGAGAGCCCTCGATGGAGAAGAGGTTATAGGCGGCAGGCGGCTTGATGCTGCCGGGTCCCTGCGACGCCGACGCGATGCCGACGACAGGCACCGGCTGCACCTGGCCGCGCAGCCAGTGCAGCGTGTTCAGGTGCGTATGGCCGTGCAGCACGAGTTCGGCGCCGCCCGTCGAAATTACGGCGGCGAAGCGGCGGATGCCGATCATGCGTTTGTAGAAGGCCGTGGCGCCGCGGATCGGCGGATGGTGGATCATGACGACGCGAAAGAGACCGGCTTCGCCGGCCGCGCGCAACATGTTGACGGTGTCGCGGGCCTGGCGCGCGCCGAAAAAGCCGGAAGCGGCAAAGGGAGGGGTGGCGACCGCCGTCGAGCAACCGACGATCGCGACTTTGTCGCGGATGCGCAGATAGGGGAAGACGTGGCGATCCTCCTGCCATTGCGGCGGGGCGAGATCGCCGCGGACATAATCGTACCAGGCGCGCATTGACTTCTCATAGGCGCCGGGCACATAGGCGTCGTGGTTGCCGGGAACGACCGAGGTGTCGGCGGGATCGCCGAGCGTGCGCAGCCAGGCGGCGGCGGCGCGGATCTCGATGCCGCTCGCCAGATTGACGAGGTCGCCGGTGACGGCCAGGTGATCGGCCTGGCGGGCGCGGATATCCTCGAGCAGCAGATCCAGCGTGCTGCCGAAAAGGTGCTTGCGTCGGTTTCGATGCCAGTTCACAAAGCCGGTTATGCGTTTTGAAAACAGCTCCTGAATGGAAAGGCGGGGCAGCGGTCCGAGGTGGACGTCGGAAATATGCGCGAGCTTGAACATGCTACGAGACATAGACCAGCTTATTGACAAATCAAACACATCCGGCGCGATGAATAGCCGAAACGGAACCATGGTGGATAAAGAGAAGCGCCCCCCTCATATCAGGCTGGCCTTGCGCCTGCTGCATGTTTATTTCTCCTTCGCCCGCGGCATGACGATGGGCGTCAGGGCCGCCTGCTTCGATGCGGACGGCCGGATTTTCCTCGTGCGCCACAGTTATATCGGTGGCTGGCATATGCCGGGCGGCGGACTGGAGCGCAACGAGACGGTAGAAGAAGCGCTGGTCAAGGAGCTGCGCGAGGAAGGCAACCTCAGGATCATCGGCAAGCCGGAGCTGGTCCAAGTCTACTTCAATACCACGACGACCCGGCGCGACCATGTCGTGTTCTACAGGGCGACCGTCGAGCAGACAGCGCCCCGTCCGCCGGACTGGGAAATCTCCGACAGCGGGTTCTTTTTCCTCGACAGCCTGCCCGAGGGTACGACCGAGGCGACGCATCGCCGCCTCGCCGAGCTTCGCGGCGAGCAGGAGCCCGATCACCGCTGGTAAGAAGTATCAGGCGGCATTTAGCCTGGCGCGGCCATGCGGGCTGTCGAGATCGAGCGCCGGGCCGACGGGGACGATGCCGGTCGGATTGATCGTCTTGTGGCTGCGGTAATAATGCTGCTTGATGTGGTGGAGGTTCACCGTCTCGGCAACGCCCGCCGTCTGGTAGAGGTCCCTGAGATAACCGGGTAGGTTGCGGTAATCGGCGATGCGGCGGATGTTGCACTTGAAATGGCCGACATAGACGGGGTCGAAGCGCACCAGCGTGGTGAACAGGCGCCAGTCGGCCTCGGTCAATCTGTTGCCGAAGAGGTAGCGGCCCTTGCCCAAGCGTTCGTCGAGCATGTCGAGCGTTTCGAACAGCTTGCCGACGTTTTCCTCATAGGCCGCCTGGGTGGTGGCAAAACCCGCCTTGTAGACGCCGTTGTTGACGGTGTCGTAGACGGTAGTATTCAGCGCATCGATTTCGGCACGGATATCCTCGGGATAGAAATCGGCCTTCGAGCCGGTCAAGCCGTCGAAAGCGCTATTGAACATCCGGATGATCTCGGCGGATTCGTTGCTGACGATCGTGCCGGTTTTCTTGTCCCAGAGCACGGGAACGGTGACGCGGCCGGAATAGTGCGGATCGGCCCTGACATAGATCTGCCAGAGCGCGGACGCACCGAAGAGCTGGTCGCCGGTGGCGCCGTCGCCGACCTTGAACTCCCAGCCATTCTCCGCCATCAGCGGATCGACGACGGAGACCGAGATCAGCCCTTCGAGCTTCTTCAGCTTGCGGAAGATCAGCGTGCGATGCGCCCAGGGGCAGGCAAGCGAGACATAGAGGTGGTAACGCCCGGCCTCGGCCTTGAAGGCGCCGACGCCGGAAGGGCCGGCTTCACCGTCCGACGTCACCCAGTTGCGGAACTGCGAGGGCTGCCGCTTGAAATGGCCCTTGCTCTCCTTCGTGTCGTACCAGACGTCATGCCAGACGCCATCCACCAGCATTCCCATGGTGTTCATCCCTTTGATTGCGTGTTGGAACGGAAGATATCGCAGATGGCAGGGCTTTACAGGCGGCAAAGATTGAACAGAGCGTCACGTCGTGCATTTTGCGTTGGACGACGGAAATTTTTCCTGCTATCGGCCTTTTCACGATTTTCGGACCCCTGCTTGATGTTCATTTCCAGAAACCCGCGACGACGCTGATGTTCCCGAACGCCCAAGGCGTGTTCGAGACCCATCAATCTGTCCATCCGGTTTCTGTCATCATGTACAAGCACGATCTCGTCTACCTCACCGAAGACGCGTCCCACGACGCCGCCATCGAACACATCAACGAAGAGGCCTTTGGTCCTGGCCGTTTCACGCGTGCCGCCGCGCGCATCCGCGAGCAGGGGCCGCACGATCTGTCGCTCTCCTTCATCTGCGCCGACGACTGTGAGACGATCGCCTCCGTGCGCATGACGCCGGTGCTGGCAGGCTCCGTGAAGGGGCATCTGCTCGGCCCGCTCGCCGTCCGCCCCTCCCATAAGAATCAGGGTATCGGCCGGGAGCTGGTACGGATCGCGGTGGAGGCGGCTAGACGCAAGGGCTCGGAAGCCGTCATCCTCGTCGGCGATCCGCCCTATTACGGCCCGCTCGGCTTCGAGAAGGTTGCCTACAACGCGCTGTCCTTCCCGGGCCCCGTCGATCCCGGCCGCGTGCTCGTCGTTCCGATCGCCGAGGGCGTGCACGAACGGCTGAAGGGCATCATCGCCTGGCACGGATGATCAGAGGTTTTTGCGGAGGAAGCTGCGCGTGCGGCCTTCCGGGAAATCCTGAAGCTCCCCGAAAACCTCATAACCCTGACGCAGATAGGCTCGCAGCGCCAGCGGGCTGAAAGTGTCGATCCAGGCGCCGCGGCATCCCCGGATTCTTGCCTCGTCTTCCGCTTTTGCGAGGATCTCGCCGGCGAGACCGGTGCCGCGCAGCGTGTCGGGGATATAGAGCATCTGGGTGAAGAGCCAGCCCCAGGCGGTAAAGCCGGAAAGACCGCCGGTCACCTTGCCGTCGGTGTCGCGGATGAGGACGGCGAGCGGCCGGCGATCCGAGGGGCCGACATCGCCGGTGTTGAAGGCCGAGAGCGCATCGGTGATCGCCGCGAGTTCCTCCGGCGAGGGTGAGGCGGTCAGCTCGAATTCCGGCATGAGATTACCGTCCTTCGCGCCACCACATGGCGCCGAAGGCGAGCAGCAGGATGCCGACGCCGGCGAACCCGGCAAAGAGCGGCAGCGTGTTGATGCCCTTCAAGACCGTCTCGCTGGTCATGCGGATCATCATGCGATCATTGTCGGCGACGCGGACCTGGCCGCGCACCGGCAGGATCGGCGGGACGGAGATCGCGCCATTTGCATTGGCGACCCGGGTGACGAGACCCTTGCTTCTGTCGGCGACCGGCTGCAGCACATCGGTCGTCGAGATCATCGCCTTGAATTCCGGTGCGTCGACGGCGCCGATATGAACAAGCGTCGACAGCTTGCCGTTGCGGATTTCGAAAAGGCCGATCTCGTCCATCCTCTTCTCGGCCTTGTAGAGGCCCGGTTCGGACTGGGTGAGCGGCAGGGTTTCGGTCTTGCCGGAGGGATAACGCACGGTGGCGTTGCCGGGATTGTCGCCGATCGTCTGGCGCGTGACTTCAAGGGTCCGGCCGGAGGCGCGCGCCGTCAGCGCTTCTTCCTCGAGCGCCGGCTCCTTCATCAGCCAATGGGCGATCCGGCGATAGAGCGAAACGTTCGGACCGCCGCCTTCAAAGCCGCGCGCCCAGAGCCAGCCCTGATCGGAAAGCAGCATGGCGACGCGGCCCTGGCCGGCGCGGTTCAGCACCAGCAGCGGATGGTTGTCGGCGCCGAGCATGATCGTTTCGCCCTGCGGCCGGTCGACATCGACGCTGCGGAACCAGCGGCCCCAATGCGGCGGATCCTCGCCCGAACCATCAAGGCCGCGCGTGACGGGATGTTTGCGGCCTTCCTCGGAGAGGCGGGGATAGAAGGCCTTCTCGATCATCTGGCCGGTTGGCGTTGCCGGCAGGACCGAGGAAAGTGGCGTCAGTGCAATGGAATCGGGGCCGGCGTGCTCGGGACCGGCGGCGATCAGCAGCGCGCCGCCATTGTCGACATATTGCGCGATGTAATCGTAATAGAGCAGCGGCAGCACGCCGCGGTGCTGGTAGCGGTCGAAGATGATCAGGTCGAAATCCTTGATCTTGTCGACGAAGAGCTCACGCGTCGGGAAGGCGATCAGCGACAACTCGTTGATCGGCGTGCCGTCCTGTTTTTCCGGCGGACGCAGGATGGTGAAGTGGACGAGATCGACCGACGCGTCCGATTTCAGCAGGTTGCGCCAGGCGCGCTCGCCGGCATGCGGTTCGCCGGAGACAAGCAGGACGCGGAGATTCTGGCGGATGCCGTCGATGACATGGACGGCGCGGTTGTTGGCGGTGGTGACTTCGCCGGGAAGGGCTGCGACCGAGAATTCGAGCACGTTGCTGCCGCCACCCGGCACCTTGAAGGAGAAGGGCGTATCCTGCCCGGGGGTCGCCTGCAGGGTGGCGATCTCGTCACCATTCAGCTTCACGGTGACATCGGCTGTGCCGCCGGGGCTCGGGCCGTCGTCGAAGACGCGCAGGATCACCTGCTGCTCTTCGTTGACGATGCCGAAGCGCGGGCCCTTGATGACTTCGATGCGGCGATCGAATTCGTTGGCCTTGCCGGTGACCAGGCCATGGATCGGGGCGTCGAAACCGAGCGCCTGATTGGCGGCCGGAACATCATGAACCTCCCCGTCGGTCAGCATGATGGCGCCGCCGATGCGGGCGGGCGGAACGTCGGCGATATTGGCCGACAGGGCGTCGAACAGGCGCGTGGACGGCACGTCGGAATTGACGTCGCCTTCGACATCGACGAAGCGCGGCTCTATCTGCGGGAAGCGAGCGAGCTGTCCCTTCAGCGCCGCAAGCGCGTCGTCGGTCATCTTGACGCGATCGGTCGTCTGCTGGCTCTGGCTGCGATCGACGAGAACAGGCACGATCGTCGACAGCTGATCGCGGTCCTCCTGCAGCAGCACGGGATTGGCAAGCGCAGTCAGCATGGCGAGTGCCGCCAGCGTTCTGATCCAGGCGCCGCGAATGCCGCGCCAGATCGCGAAGGCGGCGATAACAGCGCTGACGACGGCCAGTGCGGCCAGAACCGACCAGGGCAGGAAGGGCGAAAAATCGAAGGTCATCTCATTGTCCTAACCGTTCGAGAAGGTCGGGAACATGGACCTGGTCGGTCTTGTAGTTGCCGGTCAGCATGTACATCATGATGTTGACGCCGGAACGGTAGGCATACTCGCGCTGCGTTTCATCGGACGGCACGGTCGGCAGTATCGGTACGCCGTTGTCGTCGATCGCCCAGGCGCCGGCAAAATCATTGCCGGTGATCAGGATCGGCGAAACGCCGTCGGCCGTCGCCGCCGATTTTTCGCTCGGCTCCTGGCCGCCCTGCCGCGCCTCGATCCAGAGGGGGCTGCCGGTATAACGGCCGGGAAAGCTCGAGAGGAGATAGAAGGATTTCGTCAGCACGTGGTCCGATGGCACCGGCTCCAGCGGCGGAATGTCGAGATTGGCGAGGATTGCCTGTAGCCTCTCGCCGTTGGCGCTGACATTGCCGCCATTGTCCAATGCGCTGATCTGGTCGCGCGTATCGAAAAGCACGGTGCCGCCATTGCGCATATAGGCGTCAATACGGCTGATCGCCGCCGACGATGGCATCGGCGCCGTTGCCGAAACCGGCCAGTAAATGATCGGATAAAAGGAGAGCTCGTCTTTGGTGAGGTCGATGCCCACCGGTGGCGCCGGCTCCAGCGTCGTGCGAAACGTCAGGAATTGAGTCAGGCCCTCGAGACCGCGCTCGGAAATATTGTCCACCTCCTGTTCGCCGGTGACGACGTAGGCGAGATGGGTGTTATCGAGCCTCTGCAGGATGAGGTCGTCGCCGGGCTGGGAATCGTCGGCGTGAAGTGTGCCGGGTTGCACGAGAAAGCCGGCGCTGACGGCGACCGCGATCATCGCGGCGGTGCGGACAGCCGGGCGCAATCGCGAGAATGCGCCATTCATGAAGAGGACGATCAGGCTATCGGCCAAGAGCAGCAGAAAGGCTGCGAAAAAGAGTGCGGGTTTTGCCGACCAGCTTTCGCCGCCGATCAGGCCTTCGCGCACGGCATTGGTCCCGGTTGTGTCGAGCGGCGTCAGTTCGGCGTTCTCGGGCAGCACGTTCAGGGAGGTGAAACCATCCTCCGAGCCATAGAGCCCGGGCGGATTGTCGAAATTCGCGGTCGGTTCGGCTCCGGCCTGCGGAATGAGCGGCCGCGCCGAGCCCGTCTCGGAGACGAGCGTGCCCTTGGCCGTGAGCATGCGGAATGGCGGCAGGGTTTCGGAGACACGCGCATTGCCGCGCGCCTCCGACGTCACGCCGCCCGATCGCGATATCTGCAGGAGGTGACGCAGCATGTCGACGAAGGTACCTGAGATCGGCAGATCGGACCAGGTGGCCTCGGCGGTGACATGAAACAGGACGATCTGGCCGGACGCGATCTGCTTCATCGTGACGAGCGGCGTGCCGTCAGCCAGGCTTGCCCAGGTGCGTTCGGCAAGATCGGGCGTCGGTTCGGCAAGCACCTGTCGCTTGACGACGACATCGGCGGGGCGGGCTATGCCGGCGAAAGGCCCAAAATTCGGAAATTCGGCAAGCGACTGCGGCTCGCTCCAGGACAATGTGCCGCCAAGCGCCCGTTCCCCCTGGCGCAGGATGACGGGAATCAATGGATCGTCGGCGGGGGCAGCCGCCATGCGCGGGCCGGCGAAACGCAGCAGCATGCCGCCATTCGATATCCACCGCGTCAGAGGCTCGTAGGTTTCCTCAGGCAGCCGGCCGATATCGGCCATGATGATGATGGAGGGATTGCTGGCGAGAAGTTTTGGTATCGCGACCGAAAGATCGGAATCGGCGGGCTGGATCAGATCCGCATAGGGCTGCAGTGCCCGCTGGATATAATAGAGCGGCGAGAGGAGCGGTTGGAACTCATCGCCTCCTTCACCCGACAGCAATACGACGCGGCGGCGCTTGAATGCGTCGTCGAGAAGGTGGACGGCGCCAGCCGTGGCGCCGTTGTCGACGCTGACGCGCGCGAAATCGTTGCGCATCTCGAAGGGGGCGGTGATCGAACTCGTCGCGACGCTCTGGCCGGGATGGAAATCTACCCTGCCGTTGGCAATCGAGCGGCCCTGGGTATCGACGGCGTTCAGCGCCACCGATGCGGCCTGCGAACTGTTGAGCCGCGTGACCTTGACGGTCATGGCATCAGCCGCATTGTTGGCGGCGGTGATCGCGACCGTCCTTGCGGCATCGCCCTCGATCAGACGGAGATCGATGGGCTGGAGTTCGGCGAGTCTGCGCACCGTGGCGTCGTCGGCCTTGGCAGCGGCGCCGTCGGTCAGGAAGGCGAGGGTGCCGGGCTTGATGCCGTTCAGCGCGCCGCGCAGTGCCTGGAAGGCGCGTTCGCGGTCTGGCACCAGCGGTCGCGGCTCGGCGGCGCGCAGCTTGTCTCGGGCGGCGGCGGCGGTGCCGGGCACGGCGTCGTTGGTCGGATCGGCGGTAAAGGTGATCGACACCGGCGTGCCGGCGGATTCGGCGTCGTCTATCAACGCGTCGGCGGTCTGGATGCGGCGCTCCCAGTCGGGTGCCGCCGCCCAGCTGTTGTCGACGAAGAGGACGAGCGGGCCACCCGATGCGAGCGAACTGGTGCGCGGATTGAAAACTGGATCGGCGATCGCAAGGATGATGGCGGCGGCGAGCAGCATGCGCAGCAGCGTCAACCACCACGGGCTCTGTGCCGGCGTCTCCTCGCGCTTCAGCACGGAAGCGAGGATCTTCAGCGGCGGGAAGACCTCGGTCTTCGGGCGTGGCGGTGTCAGCCGCAGCAGCCACCAGATGACGGGCAGGGCGACGAGCGCGCCGAGAATGGCGGGATAGGCGAAAGCGAAGGGAAGGGCGTTCATAGCTGCCCTCCATGCGTCGCCTTGGCCGGCATGCCGGACAGATACATGTGCACCGCGACCAGCGCCTCGGAAGCAAGATGATCGGTGCGGTGGCTTGCGAAGGTCCAGCCGAGATGGCGCAGCGACTGGCCGAGGCTGTCCCTGCGGGCGAGGTAGGCGTTGCGATAGGCCTCGCGAATGTGTTCGGCGCGGCCGGAAATGAGCTTGGCGCCGCTCTCCGGATCGGTGAATTCGGTGCGGCCGCTATAGGGGAATATCTCTTCGGCGGGATCGGATATCTCGACCACGTGGCCGCGCAGGCCGCGGCGGGCCAGCGGCCCGAGCCGTTCCATGATTGCCGGCGCATCGTCGAGGAAGTCGCCGATGAGGACGAGATCGCTCCAACCGCGGATCATCGCCGTTTCCGGCAGACCGCCGGTCAGCGGCGTGTGCATGAGCGCGGATGCGAGGCGTTCGGCAGCGTTGCGGGCGGAGGCGGGTTCCATGATGCCGGGGCAGCCGATGCGCTCGCCGGAGCGGGCGAGGATTTCGGCAAGCGCCAGCAGGATGACCAGCGCGCGGCTTTCCTTGGAGACATTGCCGTAGCTCGACTTGTACATCATCGAGGGCGACATGTCGCACCAGAGCCAGATCGTGTGCGCCGCCTCCCATTCGCGTTCGCGTACATAGGTGTGGTCGTCACGGGCGGAGCGGCGCCAGTCGATGCGCGACAGGCTCTCGCCCTCGGAATAGGGACGGAACTGCCAGAAATTCTCGCCGATGCCGCGCTTGCGGCGGCCATGCCAGCCGGCGATCACCGTGTTGGCGATGCGCTTGGCTTCCACCAGGCAGTCCGGCACCAGGGCGGCCCGCTGCCTGGCGCGGGAAAGGGCATCGCTGCCGGGTGTCGGATTGACGATCTGTCCGATAGATGCCACGCGTCCGGCTTCCTTATCCCTTTGCCTGCTTGACCAGTCCGGCGATGACGTCGCGCACCGACATGCCTTCGGCGCGGGCGGCGAAAGTCAGCGCCATGCGGTGCTGGAGAATGGGTTCGGCGAGCGCGAAAATATCGTCCAGAGACGGTGCGAGACGGCCTTCGTAAAGGGCGCGGGCACGCGCGCAGAGCATCATTGCCTGGCCGGCGCGCGGGCCCGGGCCCCAGGCGACGTTCTTGTCGGTCGAGGCATTGCCCTGTCCGGGACGGGCCGAACGCACCAGCGCCAGGATAGCGTCGACAACCGTGTCGCTCACCGGCATCTGGCGCACCAGGGTCTGGATCTCGATCAGCCGCTGCGCATCGATGATGGCTTCCGGCCGGGTTTCGCCCAGGCCCGTCGTTTCGAGCAGGATCTGCCGCTCAGCGGCAAGTTCGGGATAGTTGACGTCGACCTGCAGCAGGAAGCGGTCGAGCTGGGCTTCGGGCAGGGGATAGGTGCCTTCCTGCTCGAGCGGGTTCTGGGTGGCGAGCACATGGAAGGGCGCCGGCAGGTCATAGCGCTGGCCGGCGATCGTGATGTGATATTCCTGCATGGATTGCAGAAGAGCAGACTGGGTACGCGGCGAAGCGCGGTTGATCTCGTCGGCCATCAGAAGCTGGGCGAAGACCGGGCCCTTGACGAAACGGAAGGAGCGGCGTCCACTGTCGTCCTGGTCCATCACCTCGGAGCCGAGAATATCCGAGGGCATCAGATCCGGCGTGAACTGGATGCGGTTGGCGGCAAGGCCGAGCACCTCGCCGAGTGTCGTCACCAGCCTGGTCTTGGCAAGACCGGGAACGCCGACAAGCAGGGCATGGCCACCGGAGAGCACGGCGAGGATGGTGTTTTCGACGACGCTTTCCTGACCGAAGATCACCTTCGAGACTTCCGCGCGGATGGCGGCGATATCGGAGAGCGCCTTTTCGGCGGCGGCGACGATCGCCTTTTCATCGAGGCTGGATTCGGTCTTCATCATACCCACGGGCATCTCCAACGGCTGAAATCATTCGGCAGCGAATCGGCGGACTTATACATGTGCCTCATACCCGATAGAGTTATGGAGATGAGACGGGCTGACAAGTTCGTTGCGAATGACTATCTCGTGACTTCACTTCGTTAAGGACAAACCGGGACGGAAGAATGGCAGCCGAGGAAATCAGCGGACAGGCGGATGCGGCGGGACTTGCCGCACTGATTTCGCGTGCATCTGACGAAAGTGGCGGAGAAAAACGCGGCTTACCGCCGGTCGAGCGGTGGAATCCGCCTTTTTGCGGCGATATCGACATGGAAATCAGGGCCGACGGCACCTGGTTCTACATGGGCACGCCGATCGGCCGGCCGGCGCTGGTGCGGCTGTTTTCGACGGTTTTGAGGAAGGACGATGATAAGAAGACCTATCTCGTAACTCCTGTGGAAAAGGTCGGGATAAGGGTCGTCGACGCGCCCTTCACCGCCGTGGAGATGAGCGTGACGGACCGAGAGGGTCAGCAGGTGCTGACCTTCCGTACCAATGTCGGCGATGTCGTGGAGGCGGGAGGAGACCATCGGCTGCGTTTTGCCATTGCGGACGGCAACGCCGAACTGAAACCCTATCTGCATGTGCGCGGGCGGCTGGAGGCGCTGGTGTCGCGTGCGGTGATGTATGAACTGGTCGCGCTCGGCGAGACTTTCGACGTGGGAGGGCGCGCGATGTTTGCGATCCGCTCCGCGGGCGAGGTCTTCCCGGTCATGCCGGCCGACGAACTGGATGCGCTTTCCCGATGAATGATGCAATTACCCAACGTTATCCGCTGTTCTCAGCAGCCGAATTCCGTCGCCGTGCGCTCAACCAGAATGGCGGGCCGGTCGATCATGCCTGGCGCGATCACGGGGACCATATCCTCAACCCCGATATCGTCGCCGAGGTCGAAACCTTCAAGCTGCGCGACGCCGCCGTGCTGGTGCCCGTCGTCGACGACGGCGAGGAGGCGCAGGTGATCTTCACCAAGCGCACGGCGACGCTGCGCAAACATTCCGGGCAGATCGCCTTTCCCGGCGGTTCGATCGATCCTGCCGATGTCTCGCCCGAAATGGCGGCGATCCGCGAGACGGAAGAGGAGATCGGCCTGGCCGGTTCCTTCGTCGAAACCGTCGGTCGCTTGCCGAATTATCTTGCCTCGACGGGCTTCCGCATCACGCCTGTGCTCGGCGTCGTCACGCCGGGCTTCGCGCTGACGCTGAACCCGACCGAGGTGGACGACGTGTTCGAGGTGCCGCTTTCCTTCCTGATGGATCCTGCCAATCACACCCGCGACAGGCGTGTCATCGACGGGATCGACCGGCATTTCTACCGCGTGCCCTATGAAACCAGAATGATCTGGGGCATCACCGCCGGCATCGTCCGCACGCTTTACGAAAGGCTTTATGCATGACCGGCCTTGCCGACCAAGCATGGTTCCGCGACCCGGCACTCGGCCGGATCTTCGCACTTCTCAACGCCGATGGCGGGGAAGGACGGGTGGTCGGCGGCGCGGTGCGCAACAGCCTGATGGACCTGCCGGTCAGCGATGTCGACATCGCCACGACGCTCAGACCGGAGGCGGTGATCGAGCGGGCAGCGGCGGCGGGCATCAAGGCGGTACCAACCGGCCTGCAGCACGGCACAGTGACGCTCGTGATCGACGGCAAACCCTTCGAGGTGACGACGCTTCGCACCGACATCGAGACCGACGGACGCCATGCCAAGGTTGCTTTCAGCACCGACTGGAAGGCAGATGCCGAACGGCGGGATCTGACGATCAACGCACTTTACGCCGATGCCGACGGCGAGGTGGTGGATCTCGTCGGCGGACTTGCCGACATTAAGACGCGCAACATCCGCTTCATCGGCGATGCCGCAAGGCGTATTGCCGAAGATCATCTGCGCATCCTGCGTTTTTTCCGCTTCTTTGCCTATTACGGGTCAGGACGGCCGGACGCCGAGGGGCTGAAGGCCTGTTCCGCAGCGCGTTCAAAACTGAAGATGCTTTCGGCAGAACGCGTCTGGTCGGAATTGCGAAAGCTGCTCGGTGCTGCCGATCCTGGCCGGGCGCTGCTCTGGATGCGGCAGGTGGCCGTGTTGACGGAAATCCTGCCGGAATCGGAACGATGGGGCATCGATGCGATCCCATCGCTGATCACCACCGAAAAGGCGCTCGGCTGGACGCCCGATCCGTTGCTGCGCCTTGCGGCGATCGTGCCGCCTGACGCGGCGCGCGTGGAGGCGCTTGCGGCCCGGCTCAAGCTCTCGAATGCGGAAGCGGCCACTCTCAAGGCCTGGGCAATGGCAGCGCCCGTCAATGACGAGATGTCGCCGGCCGCCTTCGAAAGGCTGCTTTACCGCAACGGCGCCGACGGCATCACGACGCGGCTGAAGCTGGCGCTTGCGGTGGCACGCGGCAAGGCTGAAGGCGATTTCGACGAAATGGCGCGGTCGGCGCGGCTCATCAAGCTGCTGGACAAGGCAATGCATTGGAAGAAGCCGCAGTTTCCGCTGAACGGCGGCGACGTGATTTCGGCGGGAGTGGCGTCCGGCCCGCGCGTCGGCGAATTGCTTGCCGGCCTGGAAAACCAGTGGGTGGAGGAAAATTTCGCCTCCGACCGGGCGGAACTGCTCGTCCGGCTGCAGGAACGCGTGCAATAGGCAAAGCGGCGTCGCATCCGTCGGATGCGGCGGCTTTGGTCGTTGGTATCGATACTCGCCCAGCTATCAGGCGGCGGTCGCTTCGTCGCGGATGCGGGCCTTGATGTTATCAACCATGTTTTCGCGTATGGTCGTTTCGCCGTGGGCCGTCTTCAGGTGCTCGACGGCGCGGCGAACCACTTCTGCGTCATTATCCGCCCGGGTGTGCCAAGCGCAGCCGGGAACGAGCGTGCCGCATTCGAAAAGTCGCATGGTTTTCTCCTCTGTCTGAAACGCAACGGCCATCGCGCTTTCACGCGATTGATGAATGTGCGGAGGAGGAGATGGTTCCGGCCGGCATAAGATGACGACCGGAGAAGGTCTTTCAGTCGGGCATCGCCCAGGCTTTGTAGGTATCCGAAAGCTGGCCGGGCATGTTGCTGTTGGCGGCCGCGGCTTCGTTCTGCAGCTGTTCCGGTGATTTCCCGCCGGCCAGTTGCAGCTTGACCTGCTCGATGAAGCAGGACAGCGGCAAATCCGAGCCGCTCTTGGCCCGCAGTTTCTCCGCGATGCGCGTCAAAAACTCGGATGTGTCGATCGTGCGGGATGTTTCCTGGACATCCGTGGACGTAGGCGAGCCACTTTGTATCGTCATGACAATCCTCCTCCGATTGTTACGCACATACATATAAAGTTAGGACGCGCTGAATTTTCGTGAAGGTCTATCAACTCGAATTTATCGATGAGATATCACAGTCTCACGGCCAACGGACGACGGGGGGCAGCGAGGAGAGAATGGATTCCACATTGCCGCCGGTCTTCAAGCCGAAGATCGTGCCGCGATCATACAGCAGATTGAATTCGACGTAGCGGCCCCGGCGGATCAATTGTTCGTCGCGATCGGCCTCTGTCCACAACTTGTTGAAGTTGGAGCGAACGATCTTCGGATAGACCATGGCGAAGGCCCGGCCGACATCGCGCGTGAAGGCGAAATCGGCGTTCCAGCCGCCGGCTTCCTCGCTCGAATGCAGCCAGTCGTAGAAGATGCCGCCGATGCCGCGGGCCTCATTGCGGTGCTTCAGGAAGAAATATTCGTCGCACCAGGCCTTGTAGGCATCGTAATCGGCGACGGCGTGATTGCGGCAGGCGATCTCCATCGCCTTGTGGAAGAGCTGGCTGTCCTCGTCCTCCTGGGTCCGGCGGCGCGACAGCACCGGCGTCAGGTCGGCGCCGCCGCCGAACCAGCGGCTTGATGTGACCACCATGCGGGTGTTCATATGCACGGCGGGAACGTTGGGGTTCACGGGGTGGGCGATCAGCGAGATGCCCGAGGCCCAGAAACGCGGATCATCCTTGGCACCTGGTATCTGCGTCCGGAAATCCGGGGAGAATTCGCCGTGAACGGTGGAGGTGTGGACGCCGACCTTTTCGAAGACGCGGCCTTCCATCATCGACATCCTGCCACCGCCGCCGGCGCCGTTTTCGCGTGACCAGTCCTTGGCGACGAAGCGGCCGGGTTCCTGGTCGGAGAGCGGCCCTTCCAATTCGTCTTCGATGGCTTCGAAGGAGGCGCAGATCGTATCGCGCAATCCCTCGAACCAATTGCGGGCGGCAGCCTTCTTCTCTTCGATATCGTCAGGCAAGCCGATCGGCAGTTCCGGTCTTTCCATTTGCGCCTCCGGCGGTCACATCCGCTGTGGAAGCGACTCGCTCATTCTTGATTGCGCGCCATGATTAGCAGTTGGCGCAGCATCTCGCCAAGCGTAGCCAAGCACGGTTGGGCGCTTCCAAGATTCGACTCGCAAATCAAGTATTTCGATACTACCTTTTCCCAAGAGGTAGGTTAGATGAAAAAAGTTCCAGGACCTCCATCCTTCGATGGGCTGAAGCGCAGGATAGCGAGACATCGGGCGGAAAATCCTCTGCGCAAGAAGGACCATTTCGTGCGTGAGACATATTGCCTCGGCCTCATGGACGCGCGGGCCAAGGCGCGCGAATGGTTCGACGAATATCCGAAAGCCGCCTACTGGACCGAGGTGGAAAGCTGGCGCCAGCTCGACGGCGACCAGATCGAATTCACCATGCGTCGCCTGCCTTCGGCCGACTGATCGTCACTTCGCAGTGGTGCGTACGCGGCTTTCGATCAAGAGGCCGCTTTCATCCATGATTGGATGCGCGACGGAGACGATGTGGGCGTTGATGCGCTTCAGGTCGCGCAGCATGTCGAGATGCAGCGAACTCGTCTGCAGGCTGTCGGCACGGCCATCGCGCAGACGTTCGAGGTGGCGCTCGGCAGATTGTTTTTCCATCCGGCGCACCTCGACCTTCACCTCCATCATCTGACGCGCGAGATTGAAATCGCGGGTGACGAAGATCGTCTGGGCGACGCGCAGATTGTCGATCGTCAGATCGAACAGCTTGCGCAGTTCCTGATGACCATCCTCGGAGAATTTCAGGCCAAGCGAAATCTTCTTCGTCACCTGCTCCAACAGGCCCTTCTCGATGATGTCGCCCATATGTTCAAGGTTGATCGCATAGTCGATGACGACGATCGAGCGGCGGGCGTTCTCGTCGCTGAGACCCTCGCGGCCAAGTCTGGAGAGATAGACCTTCACCGCCTGCTGCAGTCGGTCGACGCGCTCTTCGAGGGCGGGGATCTCGGCAAGCTTGGATGCGTCGTTGCGCTCGAAGGCTTCGGAGACCCGGATCAGCATGCGCTCGATCAGGTCGCCGACGCCGAGCACTTCGCGGGTGGCGCTGGCGAGGGCCACGACCGGCGTCGAAAGCTCCTGCGCATCCAGATATTTCGGGGCACTGTCAGGCTCGGCCTGATCCGGCACCAGCCTGGCCATCAGGGCGGCGAGCGGCCTGGAGAATGGCCAGGCAACTGCTGCCAGCAGAAGGTTGAAGGCAAGATGCGCATCGACCGGCAGCTTGGCCGGGCCAAAGGGCAGCATCTGGATGAGTTCCGCACCGTAGCCCGCCAGCGGCAGGGCGATGAGACAGCCGAGCGTGCGGATGGCGAGATTGCAGAGAGTGACGCGCCGCGCCGAAGCCGGGCCGGACAATGTCGCGACGACAGGCGGTATCGCACCGCCGAGATTGGCGCCGAGCACGAGCACGATGACGAGTTCGGCAGAGACCACGCCGGCCGAGGCAAGCGACAGGATGAGCACCACCACCGCAAGGCTCGACGAGGACGCAAAGGCGAGTGCCGCCGAGACGATCATTGCCACGGGCAGGGCGCCGTCCAGCAGGCCGATGAAGGCCGCAAGGGCGGGAGAGGCGCGCATCGGCTCCGTCGCAAGGCCGAGAAGGTGCAGCGACAGCAGCATCAGCCCGATGCCGATCAGCGCCGTGCCGCCGCCCTGGCTGGTGCTGGAGCGGCCGCGGTAAAGCACGATGCCGGCGAGGATCAGAAGCGGGGAAAGCCATTCGATGCCGGTGGCGACGATCCAGGCTGTGATCGCGGTACCGACATTGGCGCCGAGCAGAACGATCTGCGCCATGCGCGGCTTGATCAGGTCACGTTCAACGAAGGAGGCGGTCATCAGCGCCGTTGCCGTCGAACTCTGCAGCGCGACGGTTGCAACGAGACCCGACAGGAAAGAACGAAGACTGCCGCGCGTACCGGTCGCCAGACCCGTTCTGAGGCGGGCTCCGAAGGCTCTAGATACGCCATCCTTTACCTGCGCGAGGCCGAACAGCAGCAGAGCCACGGCGCCGAACAGGTTGATCATGATGATTGTAGAGTCCATTTTGTTGTTTTTATTCTTCTTTCACAGATCTGGAGAAGTGCTGCTTTCCTCGCATAGCTATTCCAACTTATTGGAATCATGGAGGCCAATATTGAATTTTTGATTGCCCGGCTAATAAATATACGCCGGTTTCACAGATAGACAACGCTATTTTGCGACATATTCTGGAGCGGATCGGCAATTCCGCAGGCTTTGCTCCGCCGGCGCCCGCGTTCGTCAGGTCCAGACGGTTTGGCGCATTGCCTCGCCGACGATCATCGCGGCCGAAACAGCGACGTTGATCGAGCGCTGGCCGTCGACCATTGGGATCAGGATGCGTGCATCGGCTGCTTCATGGACCTGATCCGGCACGCCGGCGCTTTCGCGGCCGAAGAGCAGGATATCGTCCGGGCGGAAGGCGAAATCAGTGTAGCGCTCCGCAGCCTTGGTCGAGGCGAGGATCAGGCGGCGGCCGGTGGTCAGACGCCACGCTTCGAAGCGGTCCCAATTGACATGGCGGGTGAGGGCCGCGGCGGCGATATAATCCATGCCGGCCCGTTTCAGGTTGCGGTCGGACACATCGAAGCCGGCGGGCTCGATCAAATCGACCGCGAAGCCAAGGCAGGCGGCAAGGCGCAGGATCGTGCCGGTATTGCCAGGAATATCCGGCTGATAGAGTGCCAGTCTGAGTAAAGTCATGATGCGCCGTCTTTCCGCTTTCGCCGTCAAAGGCCTAATGCAACTGTGATTTCGGCGCAACAGGGCGCGTTTTGACCAGGAAACGTTCAATTTACGGCAATACAGGGCTGGAATTTTCGCGGTTTTCGCGTTATCCATGCCTATCTTCAATCGCCAGCAGGGAGGGTCACAATGAATATTTTGCTCGATATGCGCCTTCCCGCCGTGATGCCGATTAAGGCGACACGCCGCCGCTAGTGCGCATTTCTTTCTGAAATCCCCCTTTTGATCCATTGTGCGGCTGTTTCGGCCTCGCCCCTTGAACGTTCGGTTCCCATATGTGCTTGCATGGCGCTGGGATGGCGCGAAGCCGGGAGCCGAAACGCTGACGTTTCGGAGCAATTTCATGTTTGGCTGGTTCGAACAGCGACTCAATCCCTTTCCGAGCGAGGAGCCTGTCGCCCCGCCGAAGGGTCTCTTTGCCTTCTGCTGGCATTACAGCAAGCCGGCAGCCCCCTGGCTCGGCCTGATGGCGCTGCTGACAGCGCTGATCGCCGTCGGCGAAGTGGCGCTGTTCCAGTTCCTGGGCGACATCGTCGACTGGCTGACCAATGCCGACCGCGCCACCTTCCTGCAGACGGAGGGTCACAAGCTTTTCTGGATGGCGGCGCTTGTGCTGGTCGGTCTGCCGCTGACGGCGGGGCTCGATTCTCTCATCATGCATCAGATGATGCTCGGCAATTATCCGATGATCGCACGCTGGCAGATGCACCGCTTCCTGCTGCGCCACAGCATGTCGTTCTTCGCCAACGAGTTTGCCGGGCGTGTCGCCACCAAGGTGATGCAGACGTCGCTCGCCGTGCGCGAGACGGTGATGAAGATCCTCGACGTCTTCGTCTATGTCGTGACGTACTTCCTGACGATGATCATCGTCATCGCAGCGGCCGACTGGCGGCTGATGATCCCGATCCTCGTCTGGCTCGCCGTCTATATCAGCATCGTCGCCTATTTCGTGCCACGGCTTCGCAAGATCGCGGCCGCCCAGGCGGATGCGCGCTCGATGATGACGGGGCGCGTGGTCGACAGCTATACGAATATCGCCACCGTCAAGCTGTTTTCGCATGCGGGCCGCGAGGAGGTCTATGCCAAGGAGGGCATGGATGAGTTTCTGCAGACCGTGCACAAGCAGATGCG
This sequence comes from Rhizobium sp. BK212, assembly GCF_014197475.1. Taxonomy (NCBI): domain Bacteria; kingdom Pseudomonadati; phylum Pseudomonadota; class Alphaproteobacteria; order Hyphomicrobiales; family Rhizobiaceae; genus Rhizobium; species Rhizobium sp. BK212. The sequence continues at coordinate 639,175 of NZ_JACIFS010000002.1, read as the reverse complement.
CAAGGTGACGCTCTTCCACATCAGCGTCTATCTGAACAACTGCGTTGCGCTCTTCGTCATTTCGGGCCTGTCGATCTGGTTCTGGCTGAACGGAGCGATTTCGGTCGGCGCCATCGCCATCGCCATTGGTCTTGCCATGCGCGTCAACGGCATGTCGCAATGGATCATGTGGGAAGTCTCGGCGCTGTTCGAGAATATCGGCACGGTCTATGACGGCATGGAGATGATGAGCAAGCAACACGACATCGTCGACAAGCCGGGTGCGCCCACCTTGACGGCGAAGAAGGGCGCGATCCACTACGACCGCATCCGCTTCCACTACGGCAAGAGCAAGGGTGTCATCGACAATCTGTCGCTCGACATCAAGGCGGGCGAGAAGGTCGGCCTGGTCGGCCGCTCCGGCGCCGGTAAGACGACGCTGATGAACCTGCTGCTGCGCTTCTACGACCTGGAGGCCGGCCGCATCACCATCGACGGGCAGGACATCGCCGGCGTCTCGCAGGAAAGCCTGCGCTCGCTGATCGGCGTGGTGACGCAGGATACGTCGCTGCTGCATCGCTCGATCCGCGACAACATCGCCTATGGCCGTCCCGATGCCTCGGACGTCGAGATAATCGAGGCCGCCAAACGTGCGAATGCCTGGGAGTTCATCGAAGGCCTCGTCGACATGCAGGGCCGCGAGGGGCTCGACGCGCAGGTCGGCGAACGCGGCGTCAAGCTGTCTGGCGGTCAGCGGCAGCGCATCGCGATCGCCCGCGTTTTCCTGAAGGACGCGCCGATCCTGGTGCTCGACGAGGCAACTTCGGCGCTCGATTCGGAAGTCGAAGCGGCAATCCAGGAGAACCTCTTTGCCCTGATGGAGGGCAAGACGGTGATCGCGATCGCCCACCGGCTTTCGACGCTGACGGAGATGGACCGGCTGATCGTGCTCGACAAGGGCCGGATCATCGAGGCCGGCTCGCACAGCGAACTGATCGAGGGCGGCGGTATCTATGCCGACCTGTGGAACCGCCAGTCCGGCGGCTTCCTCTCCGATCACGCCGAGGAAGCGGAAGAGGCTGCGGAATAAGATGAAAGAGGCCCTCCCTGCGAAAGCGGGGAGGGCCTCTTGAATTCTCAGGGTTGCTTCGAATTTGCCGGCGCGGTTGCTATCCGTTCAAAGGCTGTCGGCCCAGTCGATCGCGCGGTGATGTTCGATCAGGACGATGGTGTTGGCGGCGGCGATCGTGCGCAGCGCCGTGATGCGGCGGCGCTCCTCCTGGTCGATCCAGGCGGTGATGGCCTCGGTGACGATTTCGTCGCGCGGCTGCGCCAGGTCGATGGCCAGGGCATCCAGCCTCTCTGCAAGCGGAAGCGGAATATGCGCATCGAGCATTTTCGTTTCCATGGACCTTCTCTCCGGTGACACGCGATCGTAACGTCAGATTGTGACGGGTTCGGGGGCAGTCAATGGCGATGCCGCCGATGTTATCGTTTATTACAAAAATATAAGATTGCGTCCGCTTTTCATTCTCTTTGCCGCTCCCCTCAATCCGCCTATATCGCTTCTATGTTCCTGCGCCCCATCCTCCGCCTGTTCGAAACCTGGATCGATCCGTTCCGTCCACGCGCCAATCTCCAGCCGCCGCGCTCGACGCTCGGCTTCGTCTGGTTCTATATCGGCCAGGCGAGGATGCCGTTCATCGCCATGCTCGTTCTCGGCGGGACATCGGCGGCAATCGAGGCGGCGCTCTTCTGGTTCGTCGGCCGGCTGGTCGATATCCTCGGCAGTATCAAGCCCGGCGCCGGCTGGAGCGGACTTCTCGCAGCCCATGGCGGCGAACTGTTCGGCATGCTCGCCCTCATCGGGGTCGTGCGCTTCGTCGTCGCCTTCCTGATCGCGCTCGTCGATCAGCAGGTGATCACGCCTGGTTTCTATAATCTAGCACGCTGGCAGTCCTATCTCCATGTCTCCCGCCAGTCTTTATCGTTCTTTCAGAGCGATTTCTCCGGACGTATCGTCACCAAGGTCTGGTCGGCCGGGCAGGCAACCGGCGATCTCGTCACCTCGCTGATGGAAAGCGTCTGGTTCGTCGGCATCTATGCCGTAACGACGCTCGTGCTCGTCGCCCGGCTGGACTTCTCCCTTGCCGCCGTCGTGCTGTTCTGGCTTGGCGCCTTCAGCCTGCTTGCCCGCCACTTCGTTCCGCGAATTCGCCATCATTCCCGCGAAACGGCGGAAGCCGGATCGATGCTGAATGGCCGGATGGTCGATTCCTACAGCAACATGCAGACGCTGAAGCTGTTTGCGCGCGATGAGGAGAGCGACCGCTATATGCGGCAGGGCTTCGATATCTATCAGGATACGGTGCTGCGTTTCACGCGGTTCATCACTGGTGTCAGGGCCTCCATGGCGCTGCTCTCCGGCCTGATGATCGTGACGATGGCGGGGCTGAGCGTCGATTTGTGGCTGCGCGGCCTGGTCAGTTCCGGTGCTGTGGCATTCTCGTTGGCGCTGGTGCTCCGGCTGAATTTCCTGCTCGGACGGCTGATGACGCAATTCAACGGCATCATGCGCAATCTCGGCACCATCCAGAACGCCGCCGAACTGATCTCGCAGCCGCTGGGGCTCGTCGACCGGGCCGATGCCAAAAATCTGGTGATCCGGCATCCCGGCATCCGCTTCGACAATGTTTCCTTCCGCTACGGCAAGGGTCATCAGCCGGTCGTCGAGAATTTCTCTCTGACCATCCGACCGGGCGAAAAGGTCGGAATCGTCGGCCGTTCGGGCGCGGGGAAGTCGACCCTGATGAACCTGCTTCTAAGGCTCTACGACATCCAGGACGGCCGCATTCTCATCGACGGCCAGGATATTGCAGCCGTGACGCAGGAATCGCTCAGGATGCAGATCGGCGTCGTCAGCCAGGACACTTCGCTGCTGCACCGTTCGGTGCGTGACAATATCCTGTTCGGACGGCCGGATGCCGGCGAGGAGGGGCTGGTCGAGGCGGCCAAGCGCGCCGAAGCCATCGACTTCATCGCCCGCCTGCAGGATCAGCAGGGCCGCAGAGGTTTCGATGCGCATGTCGGAGAGCGCGGTGTCAAACTGTCTGGCGGGCAGCGCCAGCGCATCGCCATTGCCCGGGTCATGCTGAAGGATGCCCCGATCCTTGTTCTCGACGAGGCGACGTCGGCGCTCGATTCGGAGGTGGAGGAAGCGATCCAGTCCAATCTCCACCGGATCATGGAAGGCAAGACGGTGCTTGCGATCGCCCATCGGCTGTCGACGATCGCCGCACTCGACCGGCTGATCGTCGTCGATCTCGGCCGGATCATCGAGGAGGGCAGCCATGACGAACTGCTTCGCCGCGGCGGGCTCTATGCCGAACTTTGGGCACGCCAGTCCGGCGGCTTCCTCGCGACGGACGAGGATGTGGGCTCAAGGGTCGACGACGAATTCCGCCATGAGGCCAAAATGGTTTGATCCGAAACTGTCCTCGATGCGGCGGACCGATTTCAGCCGCAGGGGCGCCCTGCTGAAGATATGATCGATCGGAATGCCGAAAGCACCGGCGCGGATTGGCCATGTCGCCGGCTCCAGCGATGCCGTGCCCAGGCCCTGGCTGCGCATGAGATACTGCACGTCGGGCGCCAGAATCGACGTATTGAAATCACCGGCAAGAACGAGCGGTCCCGGCAGGGAAGGGATAATCTCCGCGAGGTCTGCGATCTCAAGGCCGTGGAATTCGTCGTAATAGGGTTTGGTCAGGTGCGCGGCGAGGAAATTGACCTTCTGGCCGTCGAAATCGATCGTCGAGATCGTCAGCCGGTTGCGCCATAGGAGCCCGAGGCTGCGGATACGAGGTTCGATAAGCGGGCGCTTCGACAGGACCAGCGTATCGCATTGCTCCATGCCGACACCGCAGCCGATGTAATAAGGGTAGGTCTTCAACAGCCGCGGCAATTCCGACAGCAGCGGTTCGGCCTCCAGGATGTTGACGACGTCGGCGCCTGAGGCAATGGCCATGTCTGCGATCGCTGCCCCGTTCGCGAAATTATCGTTCTCGATATTAAAGGACATCAGCTTGAAGAGGACCGGGCGGCTTTGATCGACCGCGGGCTCGACGAATTCGCGCATCATCACGGCGCCGTGGACGGCAAGAACCAGCGATACGCCGAGCGTCAGAAACCCATACCAGTGCCGCTTGACGAGAAGGGCCGCGATCGAGGCGGCCGCCGCGGCCGCCGCCAGATGGAGCTGGAAGCTGTAAAAGAAGGAAAGCAGGTAGAAATCTTTGACATAGCGCAGAGAGACGATGGCGAGGACGAGGGTGGTGAGGACGCTGAATACGCAAAAAATCGTGTCTCTCATCCGCTCCGGTCCGGCTCGCTGGCGTGGTTGTGACTGCGCCTATCACGCCGGCTTTTTTGTTGCAATGCAACATAATGGCGAGCGCGTGTTTGCCTTAAAAAATTCATCCGAAATTTCCCGCGACATTGTGCCCTCATCCCCTTGTCAAGGCTGGACATAATTTGCGATCAAGCATAGAACGCGCCGGATTGCCGGGGAATCTATGGCCGAATTGTGTCCAGAGAGATTCGCCGGTAGAGGGGGTAGGGCGGAATTCCGCGAAAATTGCGCAGAGGATGTTAGCCGTGAGCGAACACGAAACGACAAGCGAGGGCATGGGCGAACCCACTCGCCGTGATTTCCTTTATCTCACCACTGGTATGGCAGGCGCCGTCGGCGCCGTTTCGGTCGCTTGGCCGTTCATCGATCAGATGCGTCCTGATGCTTCGACGCTCGCTCTCGCCTCCATCGAAGTCGACGTTGCCAGCCTCGAGCCCGGCATGTCGCTGACGGTCAAATGGCGCGGCAAGCCGATCTTCATCCGCAACCGTACCCCGGAAGAAGTGACGGCCGCAGCCGATGTTCCGCTGTCGGACCTCAAAGATCCGGTCGCGCGCAATGCAAACCTTCCTGTCGACGCTCAGGCAACGGGTGTTGACCGTTCGGGCGGCAAGGGCAAGGAAAACTGGATCGTCATGATCGGCACCTGCACCCATCTCGGCTGCGTGCCGCTCGGTCAGGCCGGCGAATACAACGGTTGGTTCTGTCCCTGCCATGGCTCGGTCTACGACACGGCGGGCCGTATTCGTAAGGGTCCTGCGCCGCAGAACCTGGCGATTCCGACCTTTTCATTTTTGTCCGATACCAAAATCAAGATCGGTTGAGGGGAGACTGATTAATGAGTGGCCATTCCAGCTACGAGCCATCAACCGGCCTCGAGAAATGGGTCGATGCGCGCCTTCCGCTGCCGCGCATGGTCTATGACAGCTTCATCGCCTATCCGGTTCCGCGTAACCTGAACTATGCCTACACCTTCGGCGCCATGCTCGCCGTCATGCTGGTGGTGCAGATCCTGACGGGTGTCACGCTCGCCATGCACTACGCCGCCGACACGACGATCGCCTTCAACTCCGTTGAAAAGATCATGCGCGACGTCAACCACGGCTGGCTGCTGCGCTACATGCATGCCAACGGCGCATCCTTCTTCTTCGTCGCCGTCTACCTGCACATCGCCCGCGGTCTTTACTACGGCTCCTACAAGGCGCCGCGCGAAATCCTCTGGATCCTCGGCGTGGTCATCTACCTCCTGATGATGGCGACCGGCTTCATGGGCTACGTCCTGCCCTGGGGCCAGATGTCCTTCTGGGGTGCGACGGTCATTACCGGCTTCTTCTCGGCTTTCCCGCTGGTCGGCGAATGGATCCAGCAGTTCCTGCTCGGCGGCTTTGCCGTCGATCAGCCGACGCTGAACCGCTTCTTCTCGCTGCACTACCTGCTGCCCTTCATGATCGCCGGCGTCGTCGTCCTGCACATCTGGGCGCTGCATGTCGTCGGCCAGACCAACCCGACGGGCGTCGAGGTCAAGACGAAGACCGACACGGTTCGCTTCACGCCCTATGCGACGATGAAGGATGCGCTCGGCGTTTCGGTCTTCCTGCTGGTCTATGCCTATTTCGTCTTCTACCTGCCGAACTTCCTCGGCCATGCCGACAACTACATCCCGGCTGACCCGTTGAAGACGCCGGCCCACATCGTTCCGGAATGGTACTTCCTGCCCTTCTACGCGATGCTGCGCTCGATCACCTTCAACATCGGCCCGATCGACTCCAAGCTCGGCGGCGTGCTGGTGATGTTCGGCGCGATCATCGTGCTGTTCTTCCTGCCGTGGCTCGATACCTCGAAGGTCCGTTCGGCCGTCTACCGCCCCTGGTACAAGCTGTTCTACTGGCTGTTCGTGATCAATGCGATCATCCTCGGCTGGCTCGGTTCGCAGCCGGCGGAAGGGCTGTTCACCACGATCTCGCAGATCTGCACACTCCTCTACTTCGCTTTCTTCCTGGTCGCGATGCCAGTTCTAGGCTTGGTGGAAACGCCGCGCCGTATCCCGAACTCGATCACCGAAGCGGTGCTCGAAAAGCGCAACAAGACAGCTGCCGCCAGTGCAGCGGCCAATGCGTAAGCGCGCGACGGAAGGGAATAGAAATATGAAAACGCTTGTTGCAAGCATTCTGCCGCTCGCCGTCGCTGTCGTTCTCGGCAGCGCAGCCTTCGCCGAGGAAGCGGCGCCCGCGAATGGAGCAGCACCTGCCCATCACGAGGAAGGCGCGACGCCGCACTATCCGCTGAAGGAGCCGAAAGAGGAAGAATGGAGTTTTGCCGGACCGTTCGGTCATTACGACAAGGCTCAGCTTCAGCGCGGCCTCAAAGTCTATACCGAAGTCTGTTCCGCCTGCCATTCGATGAACCTTGTGCCTTTCCGCATGCTCGACGAGCTCGGTTATTCCGAGGCGCAGGTGAAGGCTTTCGCCGCGAATTACGAGGTCCAGGATGGCCCGAACGCCGCCGGCGAGATGTTTACCCGCAAGGCGGTCCCTTCCGATCACTTCCCGTCGCCTTTCCCCAATGCGGAAGCGGCGGCTGCTTCCAACAATGGCGCGGCTCCGCCCGACTTTTCGTTGATCGCAAAGGCCCGCGAGGTCGAGCGCGGTTTCCCGCAATTCGTCTTCGATATCTTCACCCAATATCAGGAAAGCGGACCGGACTACATCCACTCGCTGCTGACCGGCTATGAAGAGCCGCCGGCCGGTTTCCAGGTGCCTCAGGGTGGACATTATAACCCTTATTTCCATGCCGCCGCCGTCCTCGCCATGCCGAAGCCGCTCTCCGACGGCCAGGTGACCTATGACGACGGCGCGCCGGCGACCGTCGAGCAGTATTCCAGGGACGTCTCCGCCTTCCTGATGTGGGCCGCCGAGCCGCATCTCGAAGAGCGCAAGCGCACCGGCTTCATGGTCATGATCTTCCTGGCGATCTTCACGGTGCTGATCTACCTGACGAAGCGCTCGGTTTACGCCAACAAGGAACACTGAGCGTTCCCTACCGGAATTCGAAAGGCGGCTTGCGGGCCGCCTTTTTTGTTGGTTCCATTCCTGTCAATTGATAGGGTGCGGCCAGTTTCATGCGCTCGCAGATATGGATTTTCCATGGACAATACGACTTCGGAGCTCGCAGCCAGCATCCGCTCCATTCCCGACTATCCCAAGCCGGGCATCATCTTCCGTGACATCACCACGCTGCTCGGCAACCCTCGCGCTTTCCGCCGGGCGGTCGACGAGCTCGTGCAGCCCTATGCGGGCATGAAGATCGACAAGATCGCCGGCATGGAGGCGCGCGGCTTCATTCTCGGCGGCGCGGTGGCGCACCAGCTTTCCTCGGGCTTTGTGCCGATCCGCAAGAAGGGCAAGCTGCCGCACGAGACCGTGCGCATCGCCTACAGCCTGGAATATGGCGTCGACGAGATGGAGATGCATCGCGATGCGGTGCAGCCCGGCGAGAAGGTGATCCTGGTCGACGACCTGATCGCTACCGGCGGCACGGCGGTGGGTGCCACGAAGCTGCTGCGCCAAATCGGCGCCGAAGTGGTCGGCGCCTGCTTCGTCATCAATCTGCCGGATCTCGGCGGCCGCAAGAAGCTGGAAGAGCTCGGCGTCGTCGTGCACACGCTGGTCGAATTCTCCGGTCACTGAGTCCGTGGCTACTATGCGGCAGCGTTAGTCGAATTCGAGCACGCTGCTTTCGAAGCGGATGACGGCATCGCCGTTTTGATTGACGCCCTTGCAGAGGATGGTGTTGAGGTGCCAGCCCGGCCGCGACGCGAGCGGCCGGCTGGCGAGGAAGGCGACGGAATAGGCGACGACGTCGCCTGCGAAGACCGGCCGCAGCCATTGCAACTTCTGGAAGCCAGGCGAGGGGCCGAGGTTCGGCGACGTCAGGCCCTCCTGCGCGAGTGCAGCGCTCTGCCTTTCCCAAAAGGCGAGGAAGGTCCGCATCCAGGCGGCCGTGGTGTGCCAGCCCGAAGCGCAGAGGCCGCCGAAGAGCGTGTCCTTGGCGGCTTCCTTGTCGATGTGGAAACGCTGCGGATCGTAGCGCGTCGCGAAACGGATGATGTTTTCCTCGGTAAAGGCGTAGCTGCCGATCTCGACCTTCTCGCCGACGGCGTAAAGTTCCGACATTCTCATGCTGACAGCTCCGATGTGGGGCGCATGCGAATCATCACCGAATTCTCCGAGACGCAGACGAGTTCGCCGCGCTGGTTTCCGACCTCGTGACGAAACTTGACGATGCCCATGCCGGGGCGCGAACGCATCGGCCGGGCTTCGAGGACGGTCGAATGGCCAGACAGCGTGTCGCCGGCAAGCACCGGCTTGCGCCATTCCATCAGATCGACGCCCGGTGCACCCTCGCAGAGCGAATGCAGCACATAGCTGTCGGCCATCATGCGCATGAACATCGAAGAGGTGTGCCAGCCGGACGCGGCGAGCCCGCCGAGAATGCTGGCGCGGCCGGCCGCCTCATCGAGATGCATCGGCTGCGGGTCGAATTCGCTTGCGAACTCAATGATTTCCTCGGCGATCACCAGCTTCGGGCCGAGCGCGAAGCGGCGGCCGGGCTGGAAATCCTCGAAGGAAAGCTTTTCTGCCGACATTCGCTCCTCCCGCCATATGCAGCGCACAATGCTTACAATAGCATCCGCGCGGGCTCAATGATTCCGGGGAGATAAACCGGCATGACGGAACTGAGGTCGATACTCGATGAAGCGGTGCGCCAGGGACTGATTTCGCCGGAGGCCGGAGAGCGGCTTCTGCCGTTTCTGATCGCGCACGGTGTGGCCGTCGCCGAGGCGCAGCCGGCAATGGCGGCTGAAGGACGGGCCTGGTCGGATACGGAGACGCCGCGTTTCGTGCGCGGCTTCCACGACGTGCTGATCACCATCGGCGTCGTCGTGGCGCTCGGCGGCCTCTGGGGGCTTGCACCGCTTTACGCGGTGCCGCCCGCTATCCTCGTGCTTTCGGAAATCCTGGTGCGGCGTCAGCGGCTCGCCCTGCCGGCCGTCGGCTTGACGATCGCGCTGTTCTGCTGGACATTTTTGCTGATGTCCCGTGTCTTTACGCCATGGACCTCCGAGATCGGAGCGGACCTCACGCAGTTCGTTGCCGGCTTCCCGATCCTTCTCGGCATCTACTATGCCCGCTATCGCGTGCCCTTGACGCTGGCGCTCGCCATCATGTCGGTACTTGCCCTGGTGCTCACCCTGCTTTTACGTTTAGCGCAATGGCTAAGCGGCAATCCCGCATTTTTCGTCGACCATCTTGCCCTGCTGGCTGCGGTGTCCCTCGTCTGCGCGCTCGGCCTCTTCGCGACGGCGCTCTATTTCGATTTCGGCGACCGGCTGCGCCGGACGACGCGCTCGGATATTGCTTTCTGGCTGCATCTCGGTGCGGCGCCGGCGCTGCTCTACAGCACCGTTTCTCTGCTGTCTCTAGGAGAAGGCGGCCGTATCTTCGACCTGGCGAACATGTCGGCCCGGACCCCCGTGGTCGTCGCGACCGTGGCGGCGCTGATGCTGATCGGTCTGATCATCGATCGCCGCGCTTTCGTCACCTCGGGGCTGCTATCACTCGGTGTTGCGATCTTCAGCGTCTTCCGGCACGGAAGCGCGACTGTCGACACCTACATCTTCACGACGCTGATCGTCGTGGGCGCGATCGTTCTCATTATCGGAACAGGCTGGATGCCACTGCGACGGCTGGTGCTGCGGGCACTGCCCCCGGCAATCGCAAACAGGCTGCCGCCTGGTTAAGGCGGCAGCATTTCTTATTTAGGTGTTGAAGCGGAAATGGATGACGTCGCCGTCCTGGACGACGTATTCCTTGCCTTCGTCACGCGCCTTGCCTGCATCCTTGGCGCCGACTTCGCCGTTGTATTTGATGTAATCGTCATAGGCGATGGTGTTGGCGCGGATGAAGCCGCGTTCGAAATCCGAATGGATGACGCCGGCGGCCTGCGGCGCCTTGGTGCCGCGCTCGATCGTCCAGGCGCGCGTTTCCTTCGGGCCGACGGTGAAATAGGTGATGAGGTGGAGCAGCTTGTAGCCGGCGCGGATCAGCCGGTCGAGGCCGGCTTCGTCGAGGTCGAGGGCGGAGAGGAATTCCTTGGCTTCATCCTCGGGAAGCTGGGCGACCTCGGCCTCGATCGCCGCCGAGATGACGACGGTTTCGGCACCCTGTTCCCGAGCCATAACGGCGACAGCCTCGGTGAATTCATTGCCTGTCGAAGCCTCGGCCTCAGCGACGTTGCAGACATAGAGCACCGGATGCGAGGTCAGAAGGTTGAGGCCCTTGAGGATGGCGATTTCCTCGGCATCGAGCGTCGACAGCAGTGTGCGTACCGGCTTGCCCTCGTTGAGCAGTTTCAGCGAGGCTTCCATGATCGGCAGCATCGCCATCGAATCCTTGTCCTTGCTGGTGGCGCGCTTGCGCGTCTGCTCGGTGCGGCGCTCCAGGCTTTCGAGATCGGCAAGCATCAGCTCCGTCTCGATCGTCTCGGCATCGGCGACGGGATTGATGCGGCCTTCGACATGGGTGATGTCGCTGTCTTCGAAGCAGCGCAGCACGTGGACGATGGCATCGACCTCGCGGATATTGGCGAGGAACTGGTTGCCGAGACCTTCACCCTTCGAGGCGCCACGCACAAGGCCGGCAATGTCGACGAAGGAGATGCGGGTCGGGATCAGTTCCTTCGACCTGGCGATGTCGGCAAGCTTGCGCATGCGCGGATCGGGCACGGCGACTTCGCCGGTGTTCGGCTCGATGGTGCAGAAGGGATAGTTTGCCGCTTGCGCGGCCGCCGTCTTGGTGAGCGCGTTGAAGAGGGTCGATTTGCCGACGTTCGGCAGACCGACGATGCCGCATTTGAAGCCCATGGCTAAAACCTGCTGTTCTTGAATTCCTTGCTGGTGCCTATGGGATAAAGGAGCAATATGGTCAAGTCTTAGAGAGCTTTTACCGCTGCTCACTTGCCGACAGATCGGTGCTGGCCTATTTTTGAATGCGACTGAGATTTTCGACGCATTGCGGATTTCACCAGAATGCCAGATCACTCCCACGCAGATGCAATTGCCTCTCTCTGCGCCGAAGCCGGGGACTAGGTCCTGCCTGTTTGAGGCCAGGAGCTGTGGCGGCTGACCGTCGAAAACTCGTCATCGACACTGATTAGCTGGTTTGAACATTCCTGACCCCATGTCATCAACGGGTGGATTTTTCCGATGAGTGACAATGACATTGCCCTGAAACCGAAGACCAAGGTGAAGCCGAAGCTGGATAAGCCGAAGCTCTACAAGGTCATTCTCGTCAATGACGATTATACGCCACGCGAATTCGTCATCGTGATCTTGAAGGCCGTGTTCCGCATGAGCGAGGAGACGGGCTACCGGGTGATGATAACAGCGCACAAGCTCGGTTCCTGCGTGGTCGTGGTCTGCGCCAGGGATATCGCCGAGACCAAGGCCAAGGAGGGCATCGACCTTGCCAAGGGCATGGGCTTTCCACTGATGTTCACAACGGAGCCGGAAGAATAGATGCTGCGGATTCAGGTTCTGCGGATCTGATAGCCGGTCTTGTCCTGCACGAAGCCGCAATTCTCGTAGAAGCGCAGGGTCGCCGGGTTTTTCGAGCCGGTGAGCAGCATCACCTTGTAGCAGCCAGCTTTCCAGGCCTCCGTCACGGCATGGCCGATGACGGCGCCGGCATAACCGCGCCGGCGGTGATCGGCGTGGGTGACGACGTTTTCAATCAGGGCATAGGAGGCGCCGTTCCGCGTCAGGTTCGGCACGACGATCAGCGTGACGGTGGCCGCAGCGAGATCGCCGGCAAAGCCGATGAAGAGGGTCATGCCGGGTTGGGCGAGGATGGCGGAGAAGCGCTCTTCGGCCAAGGCCTTGTCGAGAACCGGATCGGTCGAATTCAAATGCTGGTAGAGGGTGATCAGCCCGGGAAGATCGCCGACGGCGGCCGGGCGGATGGCGAAATCCTGGTCCTGGTCGTGATCCGGCACCGGCCTCATTCCCCCTTGTTGCCGAACATCTTCTTCAACATGTCGGCCATCGGGCCGCTGGCCGGCAACTTCGGCTGATTGTGGTTGCGGGCCTGATGGATATGCGACTGGCCGGCCGGCTTCTTTTCGGTATTCTTGTTTTCCTTCCGCGGCTTCTCTTCCTCGGCCTTGCCGCCGAGCGCCAGCGCGATCTTGTTCATCAGCTGCGAATCCTCGTTTCGCACCAGCATGTCGGCATTGTCGGCGAGGGTGTCGAGAAGCGGCTCCAGCCAGACCTTGTCGGCCTTGGCGAAATCGCCGAGCACGTGGTTCTGCACCATTTCCTTGACGCCCGGATGGCCGATGCCGAGGCGCAGCCGCCGGTACTCCCGGCCGCAATGGGCGTCCAGCGACCTGATGCCGTTATGGCCGCCATGGCCGCCGCCGGTCTTAAGCCGCGCCTTGCCCGGGGGAAGATCGAGTTCGTCGTAGATCGCGACCAGGTCGGCGGGCTGGAGCTTGTAGAAGCGCATCGCCTCGCCGACGGATTCGCCGGAGAGATTCATGAAGGTCTGCGGCTTGATCAGCAGCACCTTCTCGCCGCCGATCTCGCCCTCGGCGATCTCCGCCCTGAATTTCTTCGACCAGGGCGAGAAGCTGTGGCGCCGATGAATGGCGTCGACGGCCATGAAGCCGATATTGTGGCGGTTGCCGGCGTATTTGCCGCCAGGATTGCCGAGACCCGCGATGATCAGCATGGTCTGTTTTTCCTCGCTAGAATTTCCCGCCGTTCACCACCTGTAAATGACCGCAAAGTCAAGCGGAAAGGGCAGTATCCGTCGCAGTCACTGCGACAGATTCATGCCGTATTTCAGGAAGATCTGCTTCTGGTCGCCATCGGCGATCAGCTTGTCGAGGGCAGCTTGCATCTTGACGAGCAGATCGTCCGGAAAGCTCTTCTCGCAGGCGATGCTCATCGGCTGGGCGGAGAGCACGGTCACCATCTCCACCGGCTGGTCGGCCTTCAGCTTTTCGAAATAGAGTTCGGAGATCGGCATCATGTCGATGCGTCCGCCGAGCAGCTTGCGCAGCGTCGCGTTGAAGTCGCTGGCGACATCGAGCTTGGTGAAGCCCTTCTCCTTCAGGATCGTCTCGGTGTAATCCTCACGCTGAGTGCCGACCGTATATTTCTTCGCCTCTTCCAGATTGTTGGCGATGACGCCCGAGCCCTTGCGGGTGATCAGGATGTTGCGGTCGATGAGCAGCGGCTCGACCCATTTGAACAGCGGGTCGCGTGCGCCGTTGTGGGCGGTTGCGAAGACACAGGTCATCGGCGCCGTGCGGGCAAGGCCGAAAGCGCGCGCCCAGGGCATGATCTCGATCGTGTAGTCGACGCCGATCGCGGCCATCACCTTTTCGACCTGCTCGACGGTGGCGCCCTTGATCTCCTTGCCTTCGCGATAATTGAAGGGGGCATAGTCCTCAGTCGTGAAGGTCACGGTTTGCGCATGGGCGGCGCAGGGCAGCGCCAGGCATGCGAGAAGCAGGAGCTTTTTCATCATATCATCTCCTTCGTTCTTCATTCACGAGGCGCGCGCCACGGCCGATTGTGAGCCTACCAGTTGCTCGATGAGCGCGGTTGCATGCTGCGGACGATGGAAGAGGTAGCCCTGGCCGTAGTCAAGCCCCATCTGATGGAGCGTGCGGCATTCCTCTTCGGTCTCGATGCCCTCGGCAATGACGGTGCAGTTCATTTTGTGCGAAAGCGTGGTGATGCCTTCGATCAGCATGCGGCTCTTCTGGCGTACGTCGTCGTCGCCGTCGTTGATCGCACGGGTGAAGGACTGGTCGATCTTGATGATGTCGACGGGGAAGCGGTTGAGGTAGCTCAGCGACGAATAGCCGGTCCCGAAGTCGTCGAGCGCGATGCGGCAGCCGAAGCGACGGAGTTCCGTGACGATCATGCGGATCTGCGGGTTGTCGTGCATCAGCACGGCTTCGGTGATTTCGACGACAATGCGCTCAGGACGGATGCCGTGGCGGCCGACAATGGCGGCAAGACGGGCCGGCAGCGCCGGCTCGAACTGCAGCGGCGAGAAGTTGATGGCGAGATAGGTATCCTGCATGCCCGATATGCGGGAAATCTTCGCGAGGTTGGCGATCGCCTTTTCCATGATGACGTTGCCGACCCGGACGATCTTTGCCGTCTCCTCGGCGACGCTGATGATCTCGGCCGGCGGCATCAAGCCCTTCTGCGGATGGTTGAGGCGCATCAGCGCCTCGAAACCGGCAATGCCGCGGCCGTTCAGGTTGACGATCGGTTGCAGGAAGGCCTCGAACCAGTTGTCGACGAGGCCGGCTTCGATATTGGCCTCGATCTCGGCGCGGCTGCGGGCCCGGTCGAGCATGGCGTTGTCGAAGAGCTGCGCGCCGTTCTTGCCGTCGCGTTTCTTGGCATACATCGCCATGTCGGATTTCTGCAGCAGTTCGGCCGCGGTCGCCGCATGGTGCGGATAGATGGCGATGCCGACGGAAGCGCTCAGATGCATGTCCGGGGTGAAGGGCGTTTCGAAGATCGAGGCGATCTGTTCGCACATCACCTTGGCGCGTTTTGCGGCGTCCTTGGCCGGCAGCAGGATGGCAAATTCGTCGCCGCCGAGACGGGCCGCTTCGTCGGAGGGGGCAAGATGGGTCTTCAGACGCTCGACGAGTTCGATCAGCGCCATGTCGCCGGCGGCATGGCCCATATTGTCGTTGATCCACTTGAAGCGGTCGAGATCGACGAAGAGACAGGCGAGTTCCTGGCCGGCGGCGTCGGCGGCGGCGATCTTGTTGTCGAGGACGGCTTCGAAGCCCTGGCGATTGAGAAGGCCGGTCAGGTGATCGGTGATTGCCTGGCGGTGGTTGCGGTCCTCGGAGGCCTTGAGTTCGGTCACATCGGTCATGACCGAGAGCGACAGGCGGTCATGAGCGCCGGCTCCCGCTTCCGATTCCATGATGAGGACGTCCATGGTGCGGCCGTCCAGGCAGACGAACTTGACGGTGACGGTCATGCCGCTTTCGGCCAGCCGGCGCTTGACGAATTTGTCGCGGGTGTTTGATGTGACGAGATCGCCGAAATTGCGGCCGATGACGGCGGCGCGGTTATAACCTGTCGCAAGCAGCCAGTAATCGCTGACGGCGGTGATGCGATCCTCCTCGTCGAGCGAGAAGAGCATGGCGGGCGTCAGATTGTAGATGTCGGTAGCGCGGCGGTGGGCAAGCTTCAGCTCCTTTTCCTCGCTTTCAAGCTTGGTCTGCATCTCGTTGAAGCTGCGGGCCAACCGTCCCATCTCGTCGTTCGACTGCCAGTCGACATGATGGCGGGAGCCTAGCTGGCGGGTGGCCTCGATTGCCGCCGTCAGCCGCATCAGCGGCTGGATGACGAAGAAACGGTTGCCGATCAGCGCCGTGCCGAAAACGGTCAGCACCGCGAAAATGAAGATCGAGATGAAGACGACTTCTTCCTGCTTCAGGCCGGAAAACAGGCCGAGTGCGGGATAATAGACGCTGATGCTGCCGAGATTCTTCGGACCGTCGACGGTGTTGTAGATGATGGCGCGCGACACCTGCACGAGCTGGCCGTCGAAGGAGCGCGGAATGGTGGACTGGCTGACGTCGAGCTGGCCTGACTGATCCCGCACCTCGACCTTGACGATGGCGCCCTGGGAAACGACCGTCGCGCTGATCTGGGTGACGCTGTCCTCATCGAGGTCCCACAGGGGTTTGGCCAGCGCCTGGGCATTGGCGACAAGAAGAACGGAGATATGGTCGCGTATTTCCTTATCGGCCCGTTCCGAGGAAAGAAAAAGGAAGAGAACAAAAAGCGGAGCGACAAAAACAAGCAGCGCACCGCAAACTATCGCAAAAAATCTGTTCTCAACGGAATTGTTCATGGTTCCGTTTACTCCCCCAGGCCGGCCATATTTCCTGTCGCGCGTCAAGGCGGGCTTCTTCGCAGCTGACGAAGCATGCTTTCACGAATTTGTTAAATGTTGCTGAAACGGGGCAGTTGCCGGGCAATGAAAAGCCCGCTTTCCAGGGGAAAGCGGGCCATATGCTTTACAAATTGGTCGAAGCGATCAGGCTTCGGCTTCGCCTTCGGCAGCAGTCTCGTCGATGCCGGCAGCCGGGGCAATGATGGTCGCGATCGTGAAGTCGCGGTCGATGACCGGGGTGACACCCTTCGGCAGGGTGACTTCCGAAATATGGATGCTGTCGCCGATCTTCTTGCCGCTGAGGTCGACATTGAAGAATTCCGGGATCGCATCGGCCGGGCAATGAACTTCGACTTCATGGCGAACGATGTTCAGAACGCCGCCGACCTTGATGCCCGGGGATTTCGCTTCGTTGACGAAGTGAACCGGGATTTCGACGCTCACCTGGGTGTTACCGGAGACGCGCAGGAAATCGACATGCATCGTGAAGTCGCGGACCGGATCGAGCTGATAGTCCTTCGGCAGAACCTTGTACTTCTTGCCGCCGACTTCGATCGTCGCCACGGTGGTCATGAAACCACCGGCATGAATGCGCTTCGTCACCTCATTGGTGTTGAGAGCGATGGCAATGGGGGCCTGCTTGTCACCATAGATGACAGCGGGAATCAAACCGTTGCGGCGAAGTTCACGGGCGGACCCCTTACCAACCCGTTCGCGCGCCTCGGCCTTGAGCTCGTAAGTTTCCTGGCTCATGGCTATTCCTTTCGAGGTTATTTGGAGAGTTCGGCGGGCGGGCAATGCCTTGCTCCGTCGAACCGGAGGCGGGTATAACCCAACCTCATCCGCGTTGCCTCCAAGGGTGTCTACGCGGACCGGTGGCCTATATTATAAGTCGATCGGAAACGCAAGTTGCGGTTTCAGGCTGTTTTCCGGCGAAATACGCGCTTCGGCAAGCCGAAACCGCACCCGACTTCGCAGCGATCGTATTCCCGGTCCAGCAAGCGGCAAAATTCAGCATTCCCGCTGCGGCCGAGGTTGACATCGGCGCGCTTCACCTCTTTGGATGCCGCATTCAAAAAGCGGCTGAGGAGAAATCGGACTATGCGTCTTAAACTTGTCACGGCAACGAGCTTGCTGGCACTTTGCCTTGTCACTACGGCCCAGGGTGTCGAGATCAATCAGGGCGGCGCCGACGCGCTCAAGGGTACCCTGACGAAGCTGCTTCCGGAGGATCTGGCAAAGAGCGGCCTGATCACCGTCAATCCGGCAGGCACGCGCTACGAGATCATCTACGATCTGGCGAAGCTGCTTGCCAAGGCCGATCCCGCGACATTCGCGATCAACGGGCTGGCGCCGTTCTCGACGTTCGCTACACCGCTCGATAGCGGGCTTTGGAATATCGAAGGCGACAACAAGTTCAACGTCTCCGGCCATTTCAAAGGCAAGGACGAGAAGCCGACGGATTTCTCCTATTCTATCGCATCGCTTGTTTACAGCGGCGTCTTCGATCCTGCGATTAGCTATCTGCGCTCCGCCACTTCTACGGCCAAGGACATCAAGCTCACCAGCAAGTCTGAGACTGAGGAAGTCAGCGCCAGCATCGCCAGCATGGATCAAAAGCTGAGTTCGACGGACAGCGCAGGCGGCAACGGGCGTATCGATCTTACGGGCAGCGGTTCGATGTCGGCTTTCGTCGAGCAGATTTCCGGCGCGCAAATGCCGCCCGTTGAAATCCGTGCCGACTCGGTCGATGTCGAGGCCAAGGTGAACGGCCTGCCGGCGAAGCAGATCCGCGAGATGGTCTTCTTCATTCTCGATCATGTCGAGGAGAAGGAGTTGAGCCCAGAAAACAGCGACAGGATCAAGGGAATCCTCAAGGAAGCCTTCCCGCTTCTGGCCTCGTTCAGCGAGACGATCGGGGTCAACAATTTGACCGTCAGCACCCAGGTGGGCAGCGGCGGCGTCAAGGCCTTCGGTTATAACGTCGCCATCGATGGGCCGACCAACGCGATGCGCTTCGGCTTCGGCATGAATGCGCAGGAGATCAGCTTCGACAGCCCGCTGATGCCGGCAAGCTATTCGCCTTTCCTGCCGACCAGCTTCGATCTGCAGCTCGCCATGCCGAATCTAGACTTCGCAAGTTTCGGCGACGCCTTGATGGCGATGGATTTCAATGAGAAGGCGCCGGAGACGAGCGGTGAGGAGATGGGCAAGAAGCTCTTCCGCGATGGTCGGCTCACCGTCGAGTTTCCGAAGATCAGCGCCAAGTCGGATGTCTATGACATCGACATGACGGGCAAGATCGAGGGGCGCGTCGATACCCAGAAGGACTATTCGATGGAGGCGACGATCCTCGCCCGCGATCTCGACAAGACGATCGCCGCAGTTCAGGAGCTTGCCAAGACCGATCCCGATCTCAACCAGGTCTCCTTCGGCATCATGATGGTGAAGGGCTTCGCCAAGACCGATGCGGATGGACGCTCGCGGTGGGACATCAGCGTCAGCCGCGATGGTGCGGTCGCCGTCAACGGCCAGCAGATCAAGGGGCCGGATGGTCCGGATCAGGATCAAGATCAAGGGCTGGAGCCAGATCAGGAGCAGGAACCGGATCAGGGTCAGGATGCGGTACCTGCGCCGCCGCAGCAGCCTTGAGCGTTATCAATTGGGATCAGACATGAAGAGGCCGGCCTTGTGCCGGCCTCTTTGTTTTAAGTCACACGCTTCACCGAGGCCAACGATCGGGACGACGATTTATTCTGGGCTTTCGCTGTCAACGAAGGCGGCTCCGCGACGATCAACGGCCAGCAGTTGACGCGGCTCGGAGGGCCTGCCCGGCAATAGCTTGGTCCATCTGATGCAGAAATTAAAAAGAGCCGGTCGATGCCGGCTCTTTTTTATTGAAGAGGCTGGTCAATCGAAGCGGCCGGTCAATCGAAGAGGCTGGAGACGGACTCTTCCTGGGCCGTTCGGCTGATGGCTTCGCCGATCAGCGGCGCCGTCGTCACGATGCGGATATTGTGGGCCGAGAGCACGGCGGTGGTCGGCTGGATCGAATCCGTGATGACGAGTTCGCGCAGCTTCGAGGAGGTCACGCGGGTGACTGCGCCGCCCGAGAGAACGCCGTGGGTGATGTAGGCGGTGACGCTGGATGCGCCCTTGGCCAGCATCGCGTCGGCCGCGTTGCAGAGCGTTCCGCCGGAATCGACGATGTCGTCGATCAGCAGGCAGTCCTTGCCGGCAATGTCGCCGATGATGTTCATGACTTCGGATTCACCCGGCCGATCGCGACGCTTGTCGACGATGGCCAGAAGACAGTCCAGCCGTTTGGCGAGCGCGCGGGCGCGAACCACGCCGCCGACGTCAGGCGAGACGACCACGACGTTGCTGAGATCATAGTGACTCTTGATGTCGCGGGTCAGCACCGGCAGCGCAAAGAGGTTGTCTGTGGGTATATCGAAGAAGCCCTGGATCTGACCTGCGTGGAGATCGAGCGTCATGACGCGGTCGGCGCCGGCTTCGGTGATCAGGTTTGCCACCAGCTTGGCGGAGATCGGCGTACGGCCGGAAGCGCGGCGGTCCTGACGCGCATAACCGAAATAGGGAAGCACGGCAGTGATGCGACGGGCTGACGAACGACGCATCGCATCGATCATGATCAGCAGTTCCATCAGGTGGTCGTTGGCCGGGAAGGCAGTCGGCTGCACGAGGAAAACGTCCTCACCGCGGACATTTTCCTGGATTTCCACAAAGATTTCCTGATCGGCAAACCTTCGGACGCTGGCTCTCCCCAAGGGAACATTGAGATAGGTGCAGATCGCTTCGGCGAGTTGCCGGTTCGAATTGCCTGCGAAAACCTTCATTTTGGTCCGCCTGTTATGCGCTGATAGCCGCGCTTTTTAGTCAGCTTCCCGATGAATGCAAGGGCAAAGGTGCCACAGGCTTTCATATTTGCAAAAAGTTTGTGACTAACCGCCCTGAGTCTGTCGCCAGGAGGAGAATTCCGCGATGGTTTTCGAGGCGATCTGCTGCATGACCGAGGCGGGAACGCCTGCCCAGGGATCGGCCGCGGCCGCCGGCACGCTTTCCTGCCCCTGGATGCGGTGCAGGCGACCGCCGGCGCTGTCGAGAATGTCCCAGACATAGACCACTGTGACCTTGCCGTCGTCGCTGAAGGCTGAGAGATAGCCCTTGAGGATGTAATCGCTGCTCGCATCGGTCGAGCTCTTGATGGAAAGGCCGTGCGCGCGCGCCTCGGCGCCGAGCTGACGTGAGAGCGGGGTCACGGCCTGCACCGGCGCGCCGATGATCGGCAGGAAGCGTACGGTATTGCCGCGGCCGGAGGAAGAACTGGGCGGCAGGGCCGCGGTCTGCTGTGGCTGTTGCGCCTCGGCCGGCTGAGCCGGCTGTGCGGGAAGCCCGCCATTGGCCGCCGCCGGTGGCAGCGATTGCCCCTCGATCGGAGTAGGGGCGGCCGGCGAGGAGCCGCTCCGCGACAGGGCGTCTGCCTGCTGCTGCATCGTCGTCGGCGGCGCGCCGCTGCCGGGCCGATAGGCCTGCTGCGACTGATTATAGGCTGGATGGTAGCCGCCCTGCTGCGCACTTGCCGCGAAACCCGGCTGGCGGGTACCCGCCAAACGCTCGGCTTCGCTCTGCGACACCGGGCTCGACGATGTCGCCCCGGAGGAATCGCCGATATCGACCTGCGGCGTCAGTGCATCGGTGGTATTGCAAGCGGTCAGCAGAGCTGTGACGAACAGGAGCGTGGGCACAATCGCAGCTCGCGTCATCCCTTGATCCGTCCTTCCCACAATTGCAATCAGCCCCACCCGAATTTATGCGGGCGGGGATGGTCGTCTGTCAATTCCGGATTCTCACCGGTCAGAGGCCGATGAAGTCGAGCGGATGGCGGGACAGCGGGCGCGGTGCATCCGCTGTCGTCAGATAGGTCTGGCCGAGCGTCATCGCCGTGCCCGTGTCGGAATCGGCGATGATCATATGCACGAAGAGCGACATGTTCGGCTCGATCGGCTGCGGATTGCCGACATGGAACATCTGGTGCTCCATCCAGGACGGCGAGAAGCGGGCGCCGAGCGAATAACCACAGGCATTCAGCCGGTGGCGAGCGAGGCCGCGCTCATCGATGATCCTGGCATGCATGTCGAAGACATCGCCGAAGGTATGGCCGGGCTTCAGCACGGTCTCAATCGCCTCGATGGTCTCGCGGCAGGCGTTGTAAAGCTCGCGATGGCGGTGTGTCGGCTCGCCGACGACGATCGTGCGCATCATGGCGGCGTGGTAATGCGCATAGGCGCCGGCCCATTCGAGCGTCAGCTGGTCGTTGGCGTCGAGCTTGCGGCGGCCGGCCTTGTAGCGGCAGAGCAGGGCGTCGGCGCCGGAACCGATGATGAACTCGTTGGCGGGATAGTCGCCGCCGCCGGAAAAGATCGCGCCCTGCATGGCGGCGAGGATATCGGCCTCGTCGGCGCCGGGCTTCGTCAACCGGATTGCGGCATCGAGCGCATCGTCGGCCAGAACGGCGGCGCGCTCGACATAGGCGACCTCGGTTGGGCTCTTGATCAGGCGCAGGCGGCTGACGAGGTAGGAGGCGTCGACGATCTGGCCGAAGGTGGTCAGTTGCGCGTCAAGCAGGCGGGCGACGCGGCCGGTCATGCCGTGCGTATCATATTCGACGCCGATGCGGGTGCCAAGCAGATCCATCTCGACCAGCAGGTTCTTCAGGTCGAGCGTCGGATCGGCATTGACCCGGTCGACCCAGATATGGATGTCCTCGAGGATCGAGGTGTGCCTGGCCTGGCGAAGATCGGCCGAGCGGGTGATCAGCGCCATGGTGCCGTCGCTCTTGACGACCAGCGTCTGGAAGAAGCAGTAGCCGAAGGTGTCGTAGCCGGTCAGCCAGTACATGCTTTCCTGGGCGAAGAGCAGCAGGGCGTCGAGCTTTTCTTCCTTCATCTTCTCGGTGAGGCGCGCAAGCCGGCTTGCGAATTCAGCCTTTTCGAAGTGCAGTGCCATTCTGCTCAAGTCTCCCTGATTGATATCGCGGAAATCTGGCGGCCGTAATCCGGCTCCTTGCGATGTGTCGTTCTGCGATAGGAAAAGAAGCGCTCGCTGTCCGGATAGGTGCACAGGCCGAGACTTTCGGCGCGCACGCCGGCTTTCGTCAGCCGATCGACGGTCAGCCCCGGCAGGTCGAACATGGCGTGACCTGATGTTGCGGAAGGCACGAAGAAGCGATCGTCATCCGGGTTCTCGGCGACGAAACGCTCGACGAACTCGGGACCGACTTCATAACTTGCCTGGCTGATCGAGGGGCCAAGGCAGGCGACGATGCTGCCGCGGTCCGCACCCAGCGCCTCCATAGCGGCAATGGTGTTTTCGAGCACGCCCGTCAGCACGCCCTTCCAGCCGGCATGGGCGGCGCCGATGACGCGGTTGTCGGGGTCGGCGAAAAGGATCGGCCCGCAATCGGCGGCGAGCACGCCAAGCGCAATGCCGGGGGCCGCCGTCACCATCGCATCGGCGTCGGGGCGGGCACCGTCGTAATTGGCGCGGATCGTCACGACATCGGGGGAATGAACCTGATGCACGGTTGCCAGCCGCTCGACCGGCAGGTCGAACCAGGCGGCGACACGGCGGCGGTTTTCCAGGACCTTGTCGCGTTCGTCGCTGGAGCTGAGGCCGACATTGAGGCCGCGATACAGCCCTTCGGAAACGCCGCCGGCCCGAGTGAAATAACCGTGGCGGATGGTGCTGCCCGCCGCTTCGTTCAGCAGCGTGCTTTCGATCGGTGCGGGAGAGGCCGCGTCCTGCATCTGTGATTCCGGGGTTTTTAAGGGGTTTGTTATTATCCCAAGCGCATCGCATATGCGGCGCGCTTCAAGTTCTTGTTGCGCTGGGATGTTGAACCAGCCGCGTGCGCCCTGTCAATCCACCGGGCGAAAGGGCATGAGATCGACGGCGGGATAGGAGACCGCCATTACCTTGAAGAGTTCGCCCATCCGGCCTTCACCGGCGCCGGCGAGCCTTTCGACCGCCGTCTGGATGATCTGCTGGGTTTGCGGCTCGCGGTCGCGGCCGAGGGCGGCCGCGCGCTCGAGGATGCCGAGGCCGGTCAGAAAATCACCCTGATGCAGGGCGCCGTTCAGATGGATGCCGGCCGCAAGCGCCGTTTCGGCGAGCTGCTGGAAGTCGACATGGCTCGTCAGATCGGCTTCACCGGGATGGGCGAGCGGCGGGTCGAATTCATGCATGCGCACGGCTTGCAGCGTATCGCCGAAGCCGGTGACGAGATGACCGTAGTCGATCGCGAGCGCCGTGCCGCCGAAGGCGCGCAGCCGCTCGCAGATCGCCATCATCACCGCCTGGCGGGCCGGCGAGATCTCGAAGAGCGTACCGACCGGCACGTTCTGCACCGGTTCGGGAAGAAGCGCGGGATCGAGGCCGGCGACGCCGGCGGCGAAGGTCAGTTCGCCATCGGCGTCGATGCCGACCATGCGTTCGCGGAAACCCGTCGGCATGCGGACGAACTGGCGGATCGGGATGGCGTCGAAGAGTTCGTTGGCGGCAATCAAGGTGAAGCCTGATGGTACTTCGTCGAAGCCATCGTGCCAGGAAATCTTCTCGCCGTGGGGTTCGAGCGTCTGGCTCTGGACGTCGCGCAGGCGCTCACTGGTTTCGACGAGATGCACGGTCATGGCGTCGAAAAGCGGTGGAGCGATGCGGGAGATGACGCGCAGCATGTCTGCCATCATCGTGCCGCGGCCAGGGCCGATCTCGACGAGGCGGACGTCGGCCGGCGTGCCGTGACGCTGCCACGCATGGACGATGAAGACGCCGATCATCTCGCCGAAAATCTGGCTGACCTCCGGCGCGGTGACGAAGTCGCCGGAACGGCCGAAGGGCTCGCGGGTGCGGTAATAGCCGTGTTCGGGATCGGCGAGGCACAGCGAGAAATAATCGGTGACGCTGATCGGGCCGTTCGCCTGGATGATCGCCTTGATCTTTTCGCCTAGAGCGGTGGTCATGTCGCGCGTCCTGCCGTTTCAGAGCTGCAGCGCAGCCTGGCGGCGGGCCCGCAGCATCGCCCAGAGGCCAAGCAGGATCATCGGGAAAGAGAGCACCATGCCCATGGTCAGCCAGTTCGTGCCGATGAGGTAACCGATCTGGGCGTCAGGCTCGCGGAAGAATTCGACGAAAATGCGCGACAGCGCATAACCGCAGACAAAGACACCCGTGATGAAACCGGGGCTTTTCAGTGCCCGCATGAAATAGACGAGGGCGGCCAGCACCAGCAGCAGAACGATGCCTTCGAGGCCGGCTTCGTAAAGCTGGCTCGGATGGCGGGCGAACGGGCCGCCGGTCGGGAAGACCACGGCCCAGGGCACGTCGGTCAATCGACCCCAGAGCTCGCCATTGATGAAATTGGCGATGCGGCCGAAAAACAGCCCGAAGGGAACGACAGCAGCGACGATGTCGAACAGGCTCCAGATAGGGATGGCGTTGCGGCGGGCAAAGAGGATCATGGCAATCGTCGTGCCGGTCAGGCCGCCATGGAAGGACATGCCGCCGTTCCAGATCTCGAGCGCACGGACGGGACTGCGCATGACGGCGGGGAGGTCATAGAAGAAGATATAGCCGAGACGACCGCCAAGCACGACTCCAAGCGCTGCCCAGACGATGAAATCGTCGAGCTGCGTCCTTGATATCGGCGAGACGTTGCCGGGCCAGAGACTGTCATTGGCGGCGATGCGGCGCGCATAGGCCCAGCCGAGCAGGATGCCGGCGACATAGGCAAGACCATACCAGTGAATCGCCACCGGACCGATCGAAAAGGCGATCGGATCGATATCCGGGAAAGGCATGATGGCAAGGAGATTGGCTGCTGTCGGCAAGGTTTTCCCACCTGTTTGGTTGCGCGGAACATGCCGCTGCGATCCCGGACGGTCAAGTCCATTGTTCGTGATGGCCCGTTTGCGGCCGCTTCCCGAGGCCTATCCCGTGCAAAGCGCTTGCATCGTCGATGGTGAAGCCCTACCTCAATCCTCGAGGCCCCGAAGGGCTGAATTCACCTCATGCGAAGGGAGAAAAACGCCATGACGACCGGAACGAACCGCATCATGGACGAATTCGCCAAGCTGATGACCGATGCGGCCGGTGCCGCCCAGGGCGTCCGCAAGGAGATCGAAACCGCGTTCAACGCCCAGGCCGAGCGTTGGCTGAACAGTATGGACGTCGTCAAGCGCGAGGAGTTCGAGGCTGTGCGCGAGATGGCGATCAAGGCACGCGACGAGAACGAGGCGCTCGCCGCCCGCATCGCGGCACTCGAGGCGAAGCTTGCCGGCGAAGGGCACTGAAGTCCCGATATGACGCAGGTGCGGCACGTCTTCCTGGCAGATGCCGCATCTGTCACAAAAAATTCAGGTGAGTTTTCCACCTGTGGACACTGCCAAAAAAGCCAATTCGCAGAGTCGCTTATTCTCCCTTCTGAATTGAATTTCGAAGAGCCTTTCCACAGTGGCCGGTCCTATTTTCCGTTCGGGGGGCTGGCAGGGGGCAAGGGGCGCTATACACTGATTTTAAATGATGATTCGAAGCGACTTGGTAAGCTCCGGGCAGGTTATCTGCGTTAAGTCTGGCAGCGGTTCAACGATCATCCGAGTGGTGGTTTCCGGTATTTGCGTGTGTCTTTCTTGTGTTCGTACACCAAGTTAAGTCGCATTCGTTCCGGTCAAGAAGGTGCTGCATGAACCTGATGGAATTGGAAGTCGAGCGTCAGTCGAACCCGGTCGATATGATCGAGTACGTTGCCTCCAACAACGACTGGTCGTTCGAACGGTCCGGCGAGGACGAGATCGCGATGACGGTCGAGGGTCGCTGGACGGACTATCACGTCTCCTTCTCCTGGATGGAGGAGTTCGAGGCGCTGCACCTTGGCTGCGCCTTCGATATCAAAGTTCCCGACATCAGGGTCAACGAGGTGGTCAAGCTGCTCTCGGCGATCAACGGGCAGGTGCTGATGGGTCATTTCGATCTCTGGCGCCAGGAAGATGTCGTCATTTTCCGCCAGTCGCTGCTGCTCGCCGGCGGTGCAGAGCCCACCAACCGTCAGGTGGAGGTGCTGCTTTCCAGCGCGCTCGATACCTGCGAAGCCTATTTCCAGGCATTCCAGTTCGTCGTCTGGTCCGGCATGGAAGCGACGAAGGCGATGGAAGCCGTGCTGTTCGAAACGGTCGGCGAGGCATAAGATGCCGACGAAGCGTTTCTCCTCGACAAATCCCGTCCTTTTGATCGGCGCCGGAAACATGGGCGGGGCGATGCTCTCCGGCTGGCTGAAAAGCGGCGTCCCGGGCTCGGCCGTCATTGTCGTCGATCCCGGTCCGTCGCCGGCGATGCTGGCGACGATCAACGAAGCTGGCGCCACCCATGTGACCGCGCTCCCGGCGGATTTGAAGGCAAGCGTGCTGTTCCTCGCGGTCAAGCCACAGGTGATGGAGACGGTGCTGCCGGCGGTGAAGAGTGCGATCGGGCCGGACACGGTCGTCGTCTCGGTCGCGGCCGGCAAGACGCTCGGTTTCCTCGAGAAGCATCTGGGTAAAGCCGCCATGGTGCGCGCCATGCCGAACACTCCTGCTATGGTTGGGCGCGGCGTCACCGGCGCCTTTGCCAATTCAGCGGTCAGCGATCAGCAGCGTGAGCGCGTCCATTCCCTCCTGCGCGTCTCGGGGCCTGTCGAATGGGTGCCCGCGGAAGCCGATATCGATGCCGTGACGGCGCTTTCGGGCAGTGGTCCGGCCTATGTCTTCTATCTCGTCGAATGTATGGCGGAGGCAGGCCGTAAACTCGGTCTGCAGGCGGACCTCGCCATGCGTCTTGCGCGGGAAACAGTCGCGGGGGCTGGTGAACTTTTGCACCAGTCCCCCGACGGCGCTTCGCGGCTGCGCGAGAATGTGACCTCTCCCGGTGGCACGACGGCGGCGGCGCTCGCCGTGCTGATGGCAGAGGACGGCATGCAGCCTCTGTTCGACGCGGCACTCGCGGCAGCGCGCAAGCGGGCCGAGGAACTGGCCGGCTGACGGAGACGACATGGCCGACGAGATCACCTATGCCGATTTCGAGCGTGTCGATATTCGTGTCGGCACGATCATCGAGGCCAGCCCTTTTCCGGAAGCGCGCAAGCCGGCGATTAAGCTGGTGATCGATTTCGGCCCTGAGATCGGCACGAAGAAATCCTCAGCGCAGATCACCGTGCATTATATGCCGGAAAGCCTGATCGGCCGTCAGGTGCTCGGCGTGGTCAATTTCCCGCCGCGCCAGATCGGGCCGTTCCGCTCGGAAGTGCTAACACTGGGATTCGAGGACGAGAACGGCGCGGTCGTGCTTGCGGCCGTCGAGCAGCCAGTGCCGAACGGCCGGAAGATGATGTGAGCGGGCGGAGCGCAGCTTCGCCGCCCATTCTCCCCCCAGGTCAGATTTCCCGCAAAAACGGATTGCTTCGCCGCTCATCGCCGATGCGGCTGCCGGGACCGTGGCCGCAGATGAAGCCGACGTCGTCGCCGAGCGGCAGCACTTTGTCGCGGATCGAATCAAGAAGCTGCTGATGATCGCCGCCCGGCAGGTCGGTGCGGCCGATCGAGCCGTTGAAGAGCACGTCGCCGAGATGGGCGAAATTCTGCGCGCGGTTGAAATAGATGACGTGGCCGGGGGCATGGCCGGGCGTGTGATAGACCTCGAATTCGTGGGCGCCGAAGGAGATCTTGTCGCCATCCTTCAGCCAGCGGTCGGGCACGACGTTACGCAATCCTGATATGCCGTATTTCGCAGCCTGGCTCTCGACCCGCTGCAGCAGCGGCAGATCGTCCTGATGCGGGCCGACCACATCGACCCCGAGGGCCGCCTTCAGTTCGCTGGCGCCGCCCGCATGGTCGAGATGGCCATGCGTCAGCCAGATTTCCTTGATGGTCAACCCGTTTTCCGCGATCGCCTGCAGGATGAGCGGCACGTCGCCGCCCGGATCGATGACGACGCCTTCCTTGGTATCTGGATCGAAGAAGATCGTGCAGTTCTGCTGGAAGGGTGTCACCGGAATAATGCCGGCCTGGAGCATGCCCATAGGTGCCTCGCTTGGTGTCTCGGATATCCAGGGTATAGTCCGAAACCACGGCGAGGACAGCCGGAATCTTCTCCCATTTACGGTCGGCCTCACGGCAAAAAGACAGACTGCAACAAGAGTTTATACCTGCTTTTGTCATCGTCATCACGCGGCTTTTATTCAATTTTTCAAGGCACTTGCAGGAATTCTCATAGAGGCGATGTTCCGCCGGGCTGAGCGCATGGGAACATCGTGGAACCCCACACGTTGTCAGCCCATCGAAACCAAGGAGACGCTCACATGACCTTAAAGAGAAACATTCTGCTGGCGGGCGCGGTGCTGATAGCGAGCGCCGGTCTTGCGCAGGCGGAGATGATGGCGACGACGGTCGATGATCTCAACGTCCGCGCTGGCCCCGGCCCGCAATATCCCTCGGTCGGTCTTGCCACCCGCGGCTCCACCGCAGTCCTCGACGGCTGCATCGAAGGCAGCCGATGGTGCCGTGTCGACGTCAACGGCATGCGCGGCTGGGTCTATGCCGATTATCTGCAGGTCGATCATGGCGGCAGCCGCGTTATCGTCGAGGAGCATCGTGCCGAGATCGGCGTTCCCGCCGTCACCTACGAGTCGACTGCAAGCGTCGTTCCGGCCGAGCCGCAGCCGGCGCCGGGCGACGAACTGCTCGGCCCCGTCGGGTCGGTCGAGACCATCACTCCGCCGGAAACGGTTCGCACCTATATCGACACCAATCCGGGTGAGACGGTGCGACTTGGCGGCGATGTCGTCGTCGGCGCGGAAGTGCCTGCCGATGTCACCTTCCAGACGATCCCCGACTATGAGTACCGCTATACGAGGATCAACGACCGGCCGGTGCTGGTCGATCCAGGTACACGCCGGATCGTCTACGTCTATCAATGACGTGAATCGGCAAGAACTGAGGCGAGGCGGAACGTCGGGCCGCCTCGTTCCAGGGCAGTTCTCCCTGCCTTAATCCCGCATCGGTTGATTTTCTTAACGCTGTCTTCCAAAATATGATAATATCCTAATATGCCGAAGGTTCGGCATGGATCGGCGATCGGGGAGATCGCCAGAGGAGGAAATCATGGAAGCGCTACTTCCGCTCATCACACAATTGATAGCCGGTGCAATCGGCGGCAATGCCGCGAGCGCCGCTTTGAAGCAGCACGCGATCAATGTCGTCGCTCGTACGATCGCAGGCGCGCTCGGCGGCGTCGGCGGCGGCATGCTGCTCAGCATGGTCGGCGGGGAAGCGGCTATGACCGGCCTGCTCGCCGACGGAATCGGCGGCCTGATCGGCGGCGGCATTCTCTCGACGCTCGCCGGACTGGTCATGGCACGGGCGCACAGGTAAAGAAGGCCCCGCAGACGTTTACCGACAGCGCCGCGCCTGTTTTGGGACGCGGAAAGGCTGCTGGAGCACGTTGAATGGCTGCGTAATTTTATCCTTAAATCGGTTCCGATTTGAGGAACTATGCAGTGGCCGGACCGATCGCGTGAGGCTCTTATCCGGCGGCGACTGCGGCCGGATAGACCTCCTTCATACAGTCGTTCGTCAGCGCTTCGAAGATCATCGACGGCAAGCGATACGGACCGATTTCCGAAACCGAGGTTACTTCCGGTTGATGAGATTGGCCTGCGCCGAAACATCATCTTGCTGTCTCGCGCCAGGCAATCGGACCGATATAGGCATGCTTAAACCCCTGGCACTTCGGGAGCTCGACCGTCGATGCGGGCGCCATGCCTGTTGATTGTTGTCCCCATTACGTTTTATCCACAGACGGAAGGGGAAATCGCGTATTGCGTCGGAGTGCCGGACGGACTTGGTTTCCAGAAATGCCAGGGACATGAGAGACCGTGCGGCGCTGCCGCAGAGTTCGGAGAAGCTGGCCGCGACGCAAATTTATGTCAATAAGGCTGCCATATCTTCGCGAAAGTCTCCCGTTATGCGCGGAAACTGAAAGGAAATGCCGAGTGTCACGACAGACCGGCCCGAAAGCAGGCAAACCAGAGCCGCTGGCCACGCCGATGGAAGATACCGATATTATCGATTTCGAGATCATCGAGTTGTTCTTCTTCGCCTATCGCGACTTTGTTTCCGATCCCGACGCCATCCTTGAAAAGAGCGGTTTCGGCCGGGCGCATCACCGCGTCGTGCATTTCGTCAACCGCAATCCCGGTATGACGGTCGCCGATCTTCTCGATACGCTGAAGATCACCAAGCAGAGCCTCGCAAGGGTGCTGAAACAGCTGATCGATTCAGGCTATATTCGCCAGGTTGCAGGCCCCGAAGACCGGCGACAGCGCAAGCTCTATCCGACGAAATCGGGACGAGAGCTGGCGCTTGCCCTTGCCGAGCCGCAATCGCGCCGCATTGAGCGGGCATTCGAAGGGGCTTCTGCGGAGGTGCGGGAGGGCGTAAAAGCTTTCCTCAGAGGGATGCGGGACAGACAGAGGGCGGATTGAATGGCGGTCAAGACAGGTATTTCCGACGATGCGGCGCATTTGCTGGTGGTCGATGACGACTCCCGCATCCGGGCGCTGCTCAATCGTTATCTCGCCGAGAACGGCTTCCGCGTCACCGTCGCCGCCGATGGCGCCGAGGCGCAGCGCAAACTCACCGGCCTCGATTTCGACCTGATCATCATGGATGTGATGATGCCCGGCGAATCCGGCATCGACGTCACCCGAGGGCTTCGCGCCATCAAGAACGTGCCGATCATCATGCTGACGGCGCTGGCTGAATCGGGCAATCGCATCGAGGGCCTCGAGGCCGGCGCCGACGATTATCTTTCCAAGCCCTTCGACCCGCGCGAACTGGTGCTGCGCATCAACAACATCCTGCGCCGCAATGCCGGCGGCGAGGGACCAAAGATCGAACAGGTGATGTTCGGCCCCTATACCTTCTCGCTGACCCGCAAGGAGCTGAAGAAGGCCAGCGAGGTGATCCGGCTCACCGACCGCGAACAGGAGATCATGCTGCTCTTTGCACGGCGTGCCGGCGACACGATCCCGCGCCACGAACTGATCGGCAACGACACCGAAGTCGGCGAGCGGACGATCGATGTGCAGATCAACCGGCTGCGGCGCAAGATCGAGGACGATCCCGCCAATCCGGTCTGGCTGCAGACCGTGCGCGGCATCGGATACAGGCTGAGCATCGACTAAACTCAAGGTTCGGGACCGGCGCTGATGGTGACGATCGACAGCTTGCGGCGGGAAGACCGCACCCCTGCGCAGGGTTGGCGCTGGATCGTCCGCTGGCTGCGCCGGCGGCTGCCGACCGGACTTTACGCTCGCTCGCTGCTGATCATCATCATTCCGATGGTGCTCCTGCAATCCGTCGTCGCCGCCGTCTTCATGGAGCGCCACTGGCAGATGGTGACCGAGCGGTTGTCGCTTGCCGTCACCCGCGACATTGCCGCGATCATCGAAATCATCGAGACCTATCCGCAGAATTCGGACTATAGCGAGATCATCCGCATCGCCCGCGACCAGCTCAGCCTGCAAATTTCGATCGAGCCGGATGGTGACCTGCCGCCGCCGCGCGTCAAGCCGTTCTTCTCGATCCTCGACGGCATCCTCAGCGACGAGATCACCGACGAGATCCACCGGCCTTTCTGGATCGACACGGTCGGCAATTCAAACCTGGTCGAGATTCGCATCAAGCTGGAAAACAAGATCCTCCGGGTGCTGACCAAGCGCAGTCAGACCTATGCCTCGAACACCCATATCTTCATCGTCTGGATGGTCGGTACCTCGCTGGTGCTGATCGGTATCTCGATCCTTTTCCTGCGTGGACAGATCCGGCCGATCCTGATGCTGGCGCGAGCGGCCGAAAGCTTCGGCAAGGGGCAGAAACCCGATAATTTCTATCCGCGCGGGGCCGACGAGGTCAGGCGCGCCGGCCTTGCCTTCATCCTGATGCGCGAGCGGATCGAGCGGCAGATCGAGCAGCGCACCGCGATGCTCTCCGGCGTCAGCCATGATCTGCGAACCATCCTCACTCGCTTCAAGCTGCAATTGGCGCTCGCCGGCGACA
Organism: Rhizobium sp. BK212; assembly: GCF_014197475.1. Classification (NCBI taxonomy): domain Bacteria; kingdom Pseudomonadati; phylum Pseudomonadota; class Alphaproteobacteria; order Hyphomicrobiales; family Rhizobiaceae; genus Rhizobium; species Rhizobium sp. BK212. The sequence continues at coordinate 606,611 of NZ_JACIFS010000002.1, read as the reverse complement.
ATCCCGACTTGCACGGGCTGAACGACGACGTCAACGATATGCAGACTATGCTGGAGGCCTACATGGCCTTCGCCCGCGGCGAGGTCGAAGAGGATGTCGGCGAGCTGAAACTCAGCGAGATCTTCGCGAAGCTGGAATCCGATTTCGCCCTGCACGGCAAAAAATTCAGCTATTCGATCGAAGGCGATGACGACATATCGGTCAGGCCGAACGCCTTCATGCGTCTCGTCACCAACCTTGCCTCGAACGCGCGCCGTTATGCCGACCGCCTCGACATCGAGGCCAAGCACAATGCCAAATGGCTGACCGTCATCTTCGACGATGACGGGCCGGGCATTCCCGAAAAGAATCGCGAGGACGTGTTCAAGCCGTTCTTCCGGCTGGATACGGCGCGCAACCTCGACGCATCGGGCACCGGCCTCGGTCTTGCGATTGCCCGCGACATCGCCCGCAGCCATGGCGGCAACGTCACGCTGAGCGACAGCCCGCTTGGTGGACTAAGGGCAACGATCCGCATCCCAGCCTGACGGGACTGCGTCAAATGAGTTGGATCAGCTGTACTGCAGCGATATGTTGAGCGACATGAGCAGCCGTCTTTTCACGGCCTCGAACGACGCCGATGCCCGATCGCGCTTCCTCGGCAGATCGATGCTGATCTCCTCGAGAATGCGCCCCGGCCACGGCCGCATCACGATGATCCGGTCGGCAAGGACGAGCGCCTCGTCGATATCATGCGTCACCAGCACGAGCGTTGGGCGCGTTTCGGCCCATATGTCGAGCAGGTGATCCTGCAGATCGGCGCGCGTGAAAGCATCGAGGGCCGAGAAAGGCTCATCCAGCAGCAGAACTTCCGGTCGGGTAATCAGCGCGCGAGCGATTGCCACTCTCTGGGCCTGGCCGCCAGACAGTTCCTTCGGCCAGCGTCCGCCCAATTTCCCGAGGCCGACCTTTTCCAATGCGGCCTCCACCCGTTGCCGGCGGTCATCACCTTCGAGCTCGGCGAGGCCGAAGCCGACATTGTTTGCAACACTCAGCCAGGGGAAGAGGCGTGGCTCCTGAAAGATGAGATTGATCAGCGGATGCGGCTTGGTGACCTGTTCGCCATCCAGCTCGACCGTTCCCTGCGTGGGAATGTCGAGACCGCTGATCAATCGCAGCAACGTGCTCTTGCCGCAACCGGATCCGCCGATGACGGCGACGATTTCTCCCGGAGCCAGCCCGAGCGAGAAGCCCTCCAGTGCGCGCACCCCATTCGCATAGGTTTTTTCCAAATTTCGCAGCGTCAGCATCGGCTCATCCCTCCCGCCTGTAACTGTCCTGCCAGGTCAGGAAGGGTGCCGTCGCCGCCAGCAACAGGCTGTCCGTCAACTTGCCGACGACCGCGAAGGTGATGATGGCAGCCATGATCTGGTCCGGCTTGCCCATTTGCTGGCCATCAACGAGGAGATAGCCGAGGCCCTCCGAAGCGCCCATGAATTCCGCTGCGACGACGAACATCCAACCGAGGCCGAGGCCGGATCGCAAGGCAGTCACATAGGCCGGAAAGACCGCAGGTAGCATGACCCGCCGCACCAGTGCGAAACCGGAAAGCCGGAAGATGCGGCCGACCTCGACAATCTTGCGATCAACCGACAGGATCGCACCGGAGATGCCGAGATAGACCGGAAAAAACACCCCGACGGCGATCAGCGCCACTTTGGATGTCTCGAAGATCCCGAACCAGAGAATGAAGAGCGGCACCCAGGCGATCGACGGGATGGAGCGGAGCGCTTGAAGCGACGGATCGATCAGTCGGCGGGCGAGACCGAAATATCCCGTTATGGCGCCGGCGATCGTGGCCGTGGCGGCGCCGATCGCAAATCCGAAGAACACCCGGACGGTGGTGATGCCGATATGATCGAGCAGTTCGCCGGACCTGAAGAGCGCCCATAGCGTCGCCGCGACCCTGGATGGCGGCGGCATGAGACGGCCTGAGAACCAGCCGGCCGCGACCGCAATCTCCCAGAAGAGCAGCCCGAGCGCAGGCAGCAGAACGGCGACCGCCACCCTGCTGCTCACACCATAAAAGATCGACGCCGCGACCGGACGCGGCGTCCTTGTTTCCGTCTTGATACCGGTTTCGGCCAAGTCCGTCATAGCGATGATCGATGCCCTGTTACTGGGTTTTCCCGACTGCAAAACGATCGTCGATCAGCTCGGCCGTGACTTTGGGAATGTCGACGTCCGCGGGCAGGACGCCGGCGCTTTGCAAGGCGATACCCGCTTTCGAGATCGTGTCGCGCTGCAGGTCGCCGATCGTCGATTGCGAGAGGTCAGTCCGCTCCAGTTGCTTGGCGATGACATTGTCCGGCAGTTTTGCCGCCTCCACCAGCGCCGCCTTGAGCGCTGCGGGATCGGCCAGCGCCTCGGCGCGTGCCTGCTCATAGACGGCGACGACGCGTTTGATGATGTCGGGATGTTCGGCGGCAAATGTCTCGGTCGTATTGAGCACGCCCCAGCTGTTGTTTTCCGGCTTGCGATAGAAGAGCTTCGCCTTGTCGTCCACTTCGGCGGCCGCCATCAGCGGATCGAGCCCGGCCCATGCATCGACATCGCCACGCAGAAGCGCCAGCTTGCCATCGGCATGCTGCAGCAGCACCAGCTTCACATCCGATTGTTTCAGGCCGGCATCCGCCAAGGCACGGACGAGAAAGACATGCGGATCGGTGCCGCGCGTCACCGCGATCGTCTTGCCCTTCAGATCCTCGACGGTGGAAATCGGACTGTCGGCGCGGGTGACCAGAGCCGTCCATTCGGGGCGCGAATAAACATAAATGGATTTGATCGGATTGCCGTTGACCCGCGCGATCAGTGCTGCCGCACCCGCCGTCGAGCCGAAATCGATCGATCCGGCGTTCAGGAATTCCAGTGCCTTGTTCGAGCCGGCGGATTGTACCCAGCGAATGCTGATATTGTCCTTGGCGAATTCCTTTTCCAGGAGGCCTTCCTTTTTCAGAAGAACACTGACCGGATTATAGGTTGCCCAGTCGATCCTGATTTCTGAAAGATCGGCTGCGCCAGCCGATGACAGCCCCAGCCCCAAAGCAACCGCGACACCGATCATCGCCGAACGAAACACGCCCATAACTTATTTCCTCTCCGTACCATTGCCATCGATAGGTCGAAATAACCTACGAGCACTGGTGATGGGCGAGAAACCTATAACGTCTATTTCTATGGAATTTGTGGAAATATTTTTCCCCGGCCGCGTGGATGTGGTGCGGCGCGCAATGTCGAGAAAGCGGATGCGGGAGTGGATCATCTGACGGGTCGACAAAAAGAAAGCGCCGCTGAAGAGCGGCGCTTGGCATCAGGGATGATGGCGAAATCAGCCGGCGGTGCAGAAGTGGCTGCGGCCGTCACTGCCGATATAGGTGCCGCTGCGCGGATCGAAGGAGCGGTAGCGGTAAGAGCAGTAACGCTCCCATTGCGGCGACCAGGGTTCTACCGCCGTGCGGACCGGCTCGTAATATTGCTGCTGCTCGACATAGACACGGCGCGGGGCGCGATAGACCGGAGCGGGCTCGTAATAATCCGGCTCGTAGGCCGGGTCGATGTAGCGGCGCTCTTCGTAGACTGAGCCGTTATTGGCGTTGGCGATGGCCGAACCAACGATCAGGCCGGTTGCGAGGCCGACGGCACCGCCGACGAGCGCGTCGTTGCCGTTATGATGGCGCCAGTGGCGGTCGCGTGCCGATGCTTCGCCAATGGCGGAGAGAGTAAGCGCGGCAGCAGTTGCCGTCAGCAGAAGAGTCTTGGCGAGCCTGTTCATAAGCATAAATCCCAATCCCGGGAACCGAACGCCGGTTCCTTTCTCGATGATGATAGTCCTAGAGATTTGTAGCTGAACGAAGGCTGAACGACAAAACCCGGCATTGCTGCCGGGCTTCAACTCGAATTCGACAGCCGTTAAGGGTTCAGCCGGCAATCTGCAGATTGACGGCCTTCGGGCCCTTGCCGCGGCGATCCGGCTCCGTGTCGAAGCTTACCTTCTGGTTTTCCGTCAGACCGGCCAGCCCGGAGGCCTGAACGGCAGAAATGTGAACGAAGATATCGGCGCCGCCCCGGTCCGGCTTGATGAAGCCGAAGCCTTTGTCGGTATTGAAGAATTTTACAGTGCCAGTCTCTGCCATGCGTCAGGTCCTTTTCTCTCTGCCCGCCATCCACACGGGCAGCATCATAGCATTGCCTCCTTGCGGGAGGGGTTGGCAGGCAATTCTTGAAATGTGAGAAAAAGGTCCCCTCTACCTCGGCCTGTTCCAGGCAGGACTTTCGCCCGCCATTTTTGGAACCGGCTGACCGGAATATTAGCGTTCCCGGCGCGCAAATACTTAAGGACTTCCCATGCTCGCAAAATGCCCGAACGCGCTGAGAGTGCTGCGTTTAAAGGATTTTGGCAAGCAAAAGTTTTTTAGCGTGTCGTTCCTGGCACACCCCTGCCGATAAACAATTTGCGCAAAAACGCAAAATTTCCTTCGCTGATAGGGAATGATTAACGTTTTATATCGTCTGCAATATAAGTTCCGAGCAGATTTTCCCAAAAATGCAACGTGAACGCGTCTTTCCGCCCCCGGTAAATTTTTTTTCCGCTGTGGGACTCACCCATATTTGGACGCGTGTTCACGTGGCTGGCAGCCGCCGTCGGGCGAATCCAGGGACGAGTTCGACTACAAGCATAGCGATCAACATGAGCGCGCAACCTGCATAACCTGTCGCCGGCATCGTTTCGCCGAGCAGCAGGGCTCCGAGCGATGCGCCGAAGATCGCTTCGGAAGAAAGGAAGATCGCGGCCTGCGAGGGCGTCGTGTAGCGCTGGGCTATCACCTGCAGGACGAAAGCCAGGCCAGAGGAGAAAATACCGACATAGAGGATCTCCGGCGCCGCCGCCCAAATCGCCGCAAGGCTGACAGGTTCGACGGCTGCGGCAACGGCCAGCGCACAGGTCGCGGTTACGGCGAATTGCACGGCGGAGAGCGCGAGCGGCCTTCCGGTCGCCGAAACGGTCGTACCGGCGAGGGTGATCTGGATCGCCCAGAAGACGGCGCAGACGACGGTCAGCAGATCGCCCGGCGTCAGCGCCGAAAGATGGCCACCGGACAGGAGGTAGATGCCAGTGATCGCCAGCAGCGCGCCGGGCCAGATGATCCAATGCGGGGCGCGGCGCAGGAAGCACACGGCAATCAGCGGCACAAAGACGACATAGAGGCCGGTGATGAAGCTGGAATTCGTCACCGTCGTCGTCTGCAGTCCGACCTGCTGCGTGGCTGCACCGCCGAAAAGAGCAAGGCCGGTCAGGATGTAGAGCTTCGCATGGCGCGCGCTGGTCTTCTCTTTGGCCTTGCGCGCCTCAAAAAGGACGAAAGGCAGCACGGCCAGCGTGGCGACGGCAAAACGCAGGCAGATGAACCAGAAGGGACCGATCGCCTTCATCGCCGTCGACTGCGCGACGAAGCCGCCGCCCCAGATGGCGGCTGCAAGCAACAGGAGGAGGTTCGCCTGAACGCGCGTCATGTCGTCCTCGATGGGGAAGGGAGGTGTGGTCAAGCGGTTAGCAGTTGCGTTTCCTTCCGGCAAGGGTGAAGACTTTGGGCGGTGTGAACGGAGGTGAAGGCATGCGACGTGAAGAACGGCCAGCCGGCGACACCGCAGCGTCCAAGACGGCAGGCTATTCCGGCACGCCGCTTGCCCGGAAGCTCGGCCTGACTGATGGGCAGGCCGCGGCTCTTCTCGGTGTTCCCGAAACGATCGGCGAGATCCATGGTTTCGACGGTTTTGCTTCGGTCGTCCGCGCGCTTCCCGAGACGCCTCAGCGCGCCTTCGACTATGTGCATTTGTTTACAACAGAACGGGCGGCGCTGGAGGCTGTTGCGCCCACGCTTTTTTCTGTCCTGATGCCGAGCGGCATGGTCTGGATCTCCTGGCCGAAGAAGAGTTCACGCGTGCCGACCGACATCACCGAGGACGTGTTGCGGGAGGTTCTGCTCCCGACGGGCCTCGTCGACGTCAAGGTCTGCGCCGTCGACGAGATCTGGTCCGGGCTGAAATTCGTCATCCGCAAGGAACTGCGCGGCCCGTTGTGATCTCTCAGCCGTTGCGGGCTTGCGCCCTGGAGACCCTGAGCAGCGCGCCGTCGTCCTCGTCCGTCACCATCAGCAGCGCTCCGTCGGGTGCGACGACGACGTCGCGGATGCGGCCGTATTCGCCCTCGAACAGGCGCTCTTCGGCGACGAAAGCGCCGTTGTCGTCACGTTGCATGCGCGACAGCAACTGGAACTTCAGCGCTGCGACGATGAAATTGCCGTCCCATTCCGGAAACATGGCGCCGCGATAGACGACGAGCGCGCCGGGTGCGATCGAAGGATCCCAATAATGCAGCGGCTGTTCCAGCCCTTCCTTGGCTGTGCCTTCGCCGATCTCGGCGCCGGAATAGTCGCGTCCATAGGTGATGATCGGCCAGCCGTAATTCTTGCCGGCCTGGGGCTGGTTGATCTCGTCGCCGCCGCGGGCGCCGTGTTCGACGGTATAGAGCTTGCCATCCCTGGCGTCGAAGGTGATGCCCTGCGGGTTGCGGTGGCCTTTCGACCAGATTTCCGGCAGTGCCTTGCCGCCGTCCTTAAATGGATTGTCGGCGGGGATGCTGCCGTCGGCATTGATATGGATGATCGAGCCGGCATCGTCCTGCCAGTCCTGCGAGCGGTCGCGGTCGCCGCGGTCGCCGACGCTGATGAACAGCGAGCCGTCGCCGGATATCGCGATACGCGAGCCGTACTGGATATTGCCTGATGTGAAGCGCCGCATGGTGAAAACCGGCTTTACTGCGTCCAGGGTCTTTTCATCGGCCGAAAGTGTGGCGCTGAAGGCTTCGGTGCCGGAGCCCTGCCTGTTGGCGATGGCGGCGGTGAAATAGAGTTTTCGGCTCGTCGCAAAGTCCGGGGCGAGCGCCACGTCCATCAGGCCGCCCTGGCCACGGGCGGTGACTTTCGGCACGCCGCCGATCGGGTCGGAGACCTTGCCCTCTCGGATGATGCGCATGCGGCCCGGCCGCTCGGTGACGAGATAGGCGCCGTCGGGCAACACCTCGACCGCCCAGGGATGTTCGAGACCGTCGGCGAGCTTGTCGACTCGCACTGTAAGATCCTGCGCTTTGATGGTATCAGCCGCATCCGCGGATATAGCCCCGAACAGGACCAGCGCTGCGGCCAAATGGAGGGCGGATATTCTCTTCATCGTGTTTTCCCTGTCGTCTCTCCAGGCTGAACGTGGAGCGGACAGGAAACAGCTTCAACCCTCATTCGACCTGATATAACGGCTTTGTGTTTGGCGGTTGAACCGAGCCGGTCGCCTGAGGGTCGACCAGTTCCGCCTCGAGGATGTAGCGCAAGGGCCCGCGCTCCGTCGCGTCGAAGGGCCAGCAGGTGGTCAGCACGAGACGGCGGCCGTCGGAGGAGGGATCGATGCCGTTTGCATCCCACGGAGCGATGCGGCCTTCGCCCGCCTTGAAGGTCAATAGTTTGCCGTCGCGGCGCGTGACTTCGATCGTATCGCCGGGCTTTATATATTGCAGCCAGCGGAAGTGCGTGTCGCGATGGGCTGCGATCACGGAGGTGCCTTCCTCGCCCGGCTGTGGGGTGTTGACGAGCCAGGCCGGACCGAAGGCGAGAGCCTCGCCGGAGGCGCCGGAAAGCACGATCGCCTCCTTGCCGAGGCGCGGGGCGCGCACCTTGGCCTCGGTGGTGAAATCCGCCCAGGGCCAGGGCTTTGTCTCTTTCCCCTGCAGCTCCGCGGCGAAAGCGCGTTTCAGCAGGATCTGGGAGAGCTCCGCCTTCGCTTTCAGCAGGAAGCCGTCGCCGATCAGCGCCAGGCCATAGAGGGCAAGACCGGCAATGGCGAAGGCGATTGCCTTTTCGATCGAGGAAAGACGCCAGAGGAAAAAGCCCTTGCTCGGGCGCGCCTTCGGCCTGTCATAGGCCGTGGCGGCCGCCATGGCGAGTTCCAGATAGGTCGGAAGCGGCTCGAATTCGGCCGCTTCCTCGTTGTGGCTTGCGGAGAGCCTAGAGGCCATAACGCTTGGCCCCGACCGCGATCACCCGCTTGATGCGCCGGCGCCAGATGGCCAGCCCGCTTGCCGCCGTCAGCGCCAGGAGCAGCATGGTAAGCCCGCGGATGATCTGCTCGTCGGCGCGCGTTGCCGTCTGCGGCAGGTTCACGGTCGAGCTCTTCTGCGCGATCATAGTGGCGGCCTTGGCGGTCGGGGCTGCTGCCATCATGTTTGCGATCCCGGGCGATGGGGCGAGATCCTGTGTTTCGGCTGCCGCCTGTTCCGGTCCGGCGTTTCCTGCCGGCGTCGCCGAGCCATGGCGTTCTCCGCCGGCAGGATGGACAGGGTTTTCGCCGAAGACCTTATCGAAGTCCCAACCTTCAGGCAGATCGAGCGGCAGCTTGGTTGAGCCGAGCGGCTGATCGGCCGGGCGTGACGGGGTAACGTCGACGGCAACGAGGCTGGTGAGGCGGGAGACGAGATGGTGGGCGAGAGCGACAGTCTCGATATCCTTGTCGAGCGTGGCCCGATCCTGACGCTCATAGGCACGGGCTTCGAAATCGTCGATCTTGCGGCGGGCCCAGAGCTTGGAAATGCCGTTGCCGTCGGCGGCATTGGCGATATCCATCTCGACGCGCCAGGGTTGCTCGCCTGTCTTGCCGAAGATCTGCAGCTTGCCGGCGGGTTTGTCCTCAGGCAGTTCGGCGGTCAGCACGACGGGTTCGCCACTGTATAGGTCCGGCATCGGGTTCGGCGTGATATCCTCGGCTTTTATGCCTTCAAAGGTCGCGGCGATATCGGTCATGGCTGGGTTCTGCAGCTTGGCGAAAAGCTCGCCCATGCGGCTTGCCACCTGATCGGTCGAGCCGATTGCCGTGAAAGTGCCACGGCCGACTTCGGCGGCCTTGGTCATGAAATAGGTATTCGGCGCCGAGCCGATACCGACGGTGAAGACGCGGGCATCGCCGCGGTTTGCAGTGATTTCCTGGAAGAGCTGCTGCTCGTTGCCGATCGCGCCATCCGTCAGGAACACGACCTGGCGCAACGCTCCGCTTGCGACCGGTCCCTGGTTGCGCAATGCAGCCTCCAGGGCGGGCAGCATTTCCGTGCCGCCGTCGGCTGTCAGGCCTCTGACATAGGCAATGGCCTTTTCGCGATTGTCCGGGGTGGCAGCGACGAGACCCTTGAAGTAATCCGTCATCGTATCGTCGAAACGGATGACGTTGAAACGGTCGTCGGGGTTCAGCTTGGAAATGGCAAGCGCCAGGCTCTGCCTTGCCTGCTCGATCGACGGACCGGACATGGAACCGGAATTGTCGATGACGAAGACCACCTCGCGTTTTGCCGGCGGCGCTGCCGCATCCGGAGCCGTGGGCGGGGTGACGAAGGCGAGCAGATAGGTCTTGCCGTTCATGACTTCCCGGAAGAGGCCGGCACTCGGCATCTTGCCGTGGGCGGCCTTCCAGATGAGCTCGAAATCCTTGTCGGCGGGAACGGTGTCCGCCTTCAGGCCGATCGTCCTCGCCTGGTCGCCATCCTGCCTGATATCGACCGCGTGGAAGGACGATTTGACGTCGCCAAGCGGGAAGCCTGCCTTGAGGTCGACGGTCAGCGAAATCGGATTGATCCTGGCGTTCTCACGCGGATCAAGTACGGGGGCTTCGATCTTGTCGCGGTTTTCCACCGGGTCGCGTGGTGTGGCGAAACCGGCGCCGTTATTGAACTCGACGGTCTGGACGATCGGCGCCGGATTGTAGCGCGGGGCGACGACCATCGGAAAACGCAGCGAGAACTCGCCGCCCGACTGGTGGACCGTCTGCTGATATTCGATCTGGACGACGACGGTTTCGCCGGGACCGATATTGGCGACCTGGTTGGTGAAAATGTTCGGCCGCTGTTGTTCGAGCAGCGCCGTCTTCTTGCCCTCGGCCTTGGCCTGCTCGTAGATTTCACGGGCTTCCTGGCGAGGCTTGATCTGGCCTTCGATGAAGCGTTCGCCGATCTGCATTTTCAAGGCGTCAACGGCGGAATTGTCCGGCAGCGGGAAGACGTAGGTGCCTTCTACCCAACCCTGGCTTGGATTCTGAAAGCGCTGCGTCACCTTCACCCTGGCGATCGGGCCGGAGACGTCGATGGCGACATCGGTCTTCAGCCGCGGCGCTTCGACATAAAAGCCCGGCTCCTTCGACGGAAAGAGCAGCGAGCCGCTGTTGACGTCGTTCGGCCGGACAAGCGCCGCCAGTTGGTTGGATGCCTGCGGCGCCTGCTCGGCGCGGACTGTGGAGGCAAGCCCCAGCATCGCCGCTATGCAGGCGGCAAGAGCGGTGACGGCAACAAGGACTGAAACGGAAATTCGGCGCGCGCGAATGCGCCCTATGGCAAACCCATCTTCCAGAAACATTGGCATACCCTCAATAACCAATTTCGGATGCCGGATGATGCGGCTTCGATCTCGGCGCGCTCACGACCGAATTGCGGCGTGGCGCGGCATTTGTTGCGGCTTATTCGTGGCGATGGTCGAATCCGGTGATGCCACTGATTTCAGGGTATAAATCCGGATGACTTCAGAGTTTGATTCAAGATCCGCGCAGCACGATTCAACCTCGTGACGCCGGCCTGTCCGAAGGCGTGGACAGGCCGGGCGGGCGGCGCGGCGAAATGATCAATAAGAATCATGCCGCCATGACGCCTTTCCGCTTGAAATGCCGTCATACATTGGACATAGAGCTAACCGCAGAACTCCGGTCCCGGCTTTCTGCCCGTTTCAACCAATAGGACCGTTATCATGGCCTTCCTTGCCGATGCTCTTTCCCGTGTGAAGCCTTCAGCCACCATCGCCGTCTCCCAGAAAGCGCGCGAGCTGAAAGCAAAAGGACGTGACGTCATTGGCCTCGGTGCGGGTGAACCGGATTTCGATACGCCCGACAATATCAAGAAGGCCGCCATCGACGCGATCAACCGCGGCGAGACGAAGTACACGCCGGTTTCCGGCATTCCTGAGCTGCGCAAGGCAATTGCCGCCAAGTTCAAGCGCGAGAACGGCCTGGACTATACAGCGGAGCAGACGATCGTCGGCACCGGCGGCAAGCAGATCCTTTTCAACGCTTTCATGGCAACGATGAACCCCGGCGACGAAGTCGTCATCCCGGCGCCTTACTGGGTTTCCTATCCCGAGATGGTGGCACTGTGCGGCGGCACGCCGGTTTTCGTTTCGGCCACCCAGGAGCATAATTTCAAGCTCCAGCCGGCCGATCTCGAAAAGGCGATCACCGAGAAGACAAAGTGGTTCATCTTCAACTCGCCGTCCAACCCGACGGGTGCGGCCTATACGCATGACGAGTTGAAGGCGTTGACGGATGTGCTGATGAAACATCCGCATGTCTGGGTGCTGACCGACGACATGTACGAGCACCTGACCTATGGCGACTTCAAGTTCGTCACGCCTGTCGAAGTCGAGCCGAAGCTCTACGACCGGACGCTGACGATGAACGGCGTCTCCAAGGCCTATGCAATGACCGGCTGGCGTATCGGCTACGCGGCAGGCCCGCTGCAGCTCATCAAGGCCATGGACATGATCCAGGGCCAGCAGACCTCGGGTGCGACATCGATCGCCCAGTGGGCTGCTGTCGAAGCGTTGAACGGCACGCAGGACTTCATCCCGGAGAACAAGAAGATCTTCGAAGGCCGTCGCGATCTCGTCGTTTCCATGCTGAACCAGGCCAAGGGCATTGTCTGCCCGGTGCCGGAAGGCGCCTTCTACGTCTATCCCTCCTGCAAGGGTCTGATCGGCAAGACGGCTCCGTCGGGCAAGGTCATCGAGACGGACGAGGATTTTGTTTCCGAACTGCTGGAATCGGAAGGCGTTGCCGTCGTTCACGGTTCGGCCTTCGGTCTCGGCCCGAACTTCCGCATCTCCTATGCAACCTCGGAAGCACAGCTCGAGGAAGCCTGCCGCCGTATCCAGCGCTTCTGCGGCGCCTGCAAGTAAGCCGGTTGGCACAGCATCGATCAAAGGCCCGCCGCGACGGCGGGCCTTTTTCTTTGTGGCGAGGTTGGGCTGGCGCTGTGATTGTCGTTCACGTCCCGATTCAACATGCTGCAGAGTTGATTCCACTTTGCCTCGCAAGTCGTTGAATTCCGATTCAAAACGTGACGCAGGGTGACGGCTCGGCGGGTGATCGGCGGTTGCGGGTTGGCATCAAACCAACTAGATATCCGGCATCAAGTTTACGTTGCCGCTTCGGGAGGCCGGGATTTTGCAGCAGAGTGCGGTGATCGTCTGTTCGGATGTCAACATGCTGCCGGCCGCCTGCTGCACCCTGCTTTCCGTCAAGCGCAATCTCGGCGGTTCTGCCGTGGAGTTCCTGCTTCTCGGCATCGACCTTACGCCGAATGAAAGCGCCGAGGTCGGAAATTTCGCGCGGATGCACGGCATGGCGATCACTGTGCTGCCCTACAATACGCCGGATACGGCAAAGCAGGCGCGGGGCCGCTGGTCGGGTGCGACGCTGGCGCGGCTCTACATGGATCTGCACATACCCGCTCATATCGAGCGTCTGCTTTACCTCGACGCCGATGTGCTGGCAGTTGCGCCAGTTGACGAACTCTTCAGCAGGGATTTTCAAGGCAAGGCGCTTGCCGCCGTCGACGACTATGTCATGGCCTTTCCCGAGAAGGCTGGCGCACGGCAGCGGAAGATCGGCATGCACGAGGGTGGCCGCTATTTCAATGCCGGTGTGCTGCTGTTCGACTGGGCGGCCTGCCGGGAGAGGGAGCTTTTTGCCAGGACACGGGAGATCTTCGAGGAGCGGTCGCATCTTTTCGAGAATAACGATCAGGATGCGCTGAACGTCACCTTCGACGGCGACTGGCTGGTGCTCGATCCGCGCTGGAATACGCAGACCGGCCTTCTGCCCTTTGTCGGCCGGCCGGCGATCATTCATTTTACCGGCCGGAAAAAACCGTGGCAGGCCACCGTACCCTGGGTGCACCGCCGGATGGCCAAGCGTTATATCGAGGATCTCAGCAATACGCCGTGGGCCTCGTTCTGCAGGCAGCCGTCGATGATGGGCCGGGTCGCGGGTTTCCTTTCGCATGTGGGAAAGCGTATCGGCGGGCTGACGCGGCTGGCACGGACGCGCGCCTATTTCAGCAACAGCTAGTAAGGCGGGCAGTGCGCATCGTCCTTGGAAAGTGCATGTGAGCCGATATGGAAGCAATCCCCAGTGACACGCAGAGGGCCGCCGCGGATGGCGGCTTCAACTTCCTGACGCCGGAGGCGTGGAAGGCACTGTTGTCACCTTATTCCCACGTCGTGCTGGTGGCAAACAGCGAAGCAGTCGATTTCGAGCGGCTGCGAAGCGAATTGCCGGAGACGACGCTCTACGTCTTCTTCAACAATGTCTATAAGGTGCTCGACGAAGCCTTCACCGGCCATGCGGTGCTGATTGCCCGCAGCGGCGTGATGGGCGCCAATATCGTCCACCGGCGCGAGGCGGCGGATGTTCTGCGTTTCTTTGCCGGCGACGATTTTTTGGGTGTCGTCAATATTCGCGCCTCCCCGGAGGAAAACTTCAGTGAGGAGAGCGGCTTCAAAGGCGCCAGAACCCGCCATCTCGATCTGACGCAAATGCTCGGCGATCTCTATCCGACAGGCAAGATCGCGACGAGCGGCTTTGCGATGGCGCTTTGGCTGGCCGACCTGCAACTGCCGGGCAAGATCCTGCTTGCCGGTTTTTCGGCAAAGAGAAGCGAGAAGTGGAAGGTCTTCGACGTGCACGACTGGACGTTCGAGCAGATCTTCCTGCGTCTCTTTGCCAGGATGGGCGCGATCTCGATGATGGGCGGCGTCGATGCCAGCCCCTATTCGGCGCTGGCCAAACGGTTTCCGCAGGTGCCGCCGATCGAGATTGCGATGACGGCGGCCGAAGTTCTGTCGGAACGGCTCCACAATGCGAACGGCCAGATCGACCGGCTGATGTCCGTCACCAAATCGATCCGCGCCATTGAGGGTTTCTTCCGGCGCTTCAAGCCGAAAACCCGCAAGCAGCGTTTCCTCGAAAAGTCGAAGGAATGACTGCCGCAGGGACCTGCCAACAAGGGTGAACTGCCAAGAAGGCGATGTCAGCCGCCACCGTCAAAGTCCCAGCGCCGTCAGCATGATGAAGGTGGCAAAGAGGATGAAATGCGTCATGCCCTCGATGGCGTTGGTCTCGCCGTCGTTGAGGTTGATCGCCGCGGCAATCAGCGTGATCGTCACCATTACCGTCTGCACCGGGGTCATGGCCATGATGAAGGGCTGGCCGGTGTAGAGCGCGATCGCCTCCATGACGGGTACCGTCAGGATCACCGTCGACAGTGAAGCGCCCATGGCGATGTTGACCGTCGCCTGCATGCGGTTCCTGAGGGCTGCCCTCAATGCCGTCAGGATCTCGGGGGCGGCCGAAATCGCCGCGACGACGACGGCGGTCACCGCGATCGGCGCGCCGCTGTCGCGCAGCCCGTCGGCCATGAAGGCCGACATGAACTCCGCCAGCAGGCCGATGATGACCACGCCGACGAGAATGGTGGCGATCGAGATCGCGGCCGACTCGTCGGGGGCGTGCTCGTCCGGACTTTCTTTCTTCCGCTCGGAGCGCGGATAGCTATAGCTGAAGAAATAGCTGTGCTGGCCGACCTGCATGCGCAGGAAGAGGCCGTAGAGCGCGATCATCGCGACGATGGTGAAGGCGGAATAATAGTGCCATTTGTCGCGGGGCACGAATTCCGGCACGATCATCGAGATGCCCATGGCGGTGAGGATCATCACGCCGTAAGTCTTGCCGGAGTTATCGTTATAGGGCTGTTCGCCGTGCTTGAGGCCGCCGAGCAGCGCGGCGAGGCCAAGAATGCCGTTGATATCGAGCATTAGGGCGGAATAGATCGTGTCGCGCACCAGCGTCGGCGAACTCTCGCCACTCATCATGATGGCGAGGATGATGACTTCGACGGCGACGGCCGAAAGGGTCAGGATCATCGTGCCGTAGGGATCGCCGACTTTGACGGCGAGCAGTTCGGCATGATGGGCGACGCGGATAGAGGCGAGCACGATGGTGCCGACCAGGGCGACGGCTGCGATCAGCGCGACGCCGCGCCCCATCTCGATCACCGCGTGTTCCATGAGATAGGCGATCACTGCAACGACAAGTGCGACGACCAGAAACTTTTCTTCTTTAAAGCGTGACGCGATCCCCAAGCCTGAGCTCCTGTCCCGATTCATGCGTTTTATCTAAGTCACTGATTTCGCCTATCAAGCAGGCCCGGGGCCAGTCCCGTTTGCAGTCTTCGGCGTTTAATGGAATACTGAACGTCATCGGGGCCGGAAAGCAGATCGCGGCGTCCTCGAATTCTCGTCAAGCGGCCGCGATGATCCGGATCCTGTCCGGAAGCGTGCGAATGCGCAACAAGAAGATGAGGAGACGGATGCATGATCAAGGTGGTCTACGAAGTCGTGCCGCATGACGGCGGCTGGGCCTACAGGCTGGGAGGTGTCTATTCCGAGGCATTTCCGACCCATGCCGAGGCACTCGAAGCTGCGCGCATCGTCGCGGCCGAACAGCAGGTCGGCGGCGATTCCGCCGAGATCAGCTGGCAGGACGAGAACGGCAAGTGGCATGAGGAATATGCCGAAGGCGGCGACCGGCCGGAAACCGAGGTGGTGGATGGTCTCTGGAAAGGTCACGCGGCCGGGGCCTCGCCAGGCATTTGAAGTTACCGATTGCCCGTCAATGCCCGCGCGACGATCGCGTCGACGAATTCACGCTTATGCGCGGTATAGCGATCGCCGTCCATCCTGAATTCGGCTGCCAGCCTGCGTTTGAGCGCGGCATACTCCGCCGCCGCTTGCGGATGCGCGATGAGATAATCCCGGAAAGCCAGCCTGTTTCGATGGGTGCTGTTGCCGGGCGGGCAAAGATAGACCCGCTCCGCCGGCACTGAACCTCTCGACAAAAACGCCCAGACATCGTCGTCATAGCGGTTGCCGCGCGGCTCGTAGCCTTCTGCCAGAAGCACGCGGGTGGCGCCTTCGATATGCCCGAGGCCGGGAAGGATGATGTCGATATCGATAAGCGGCTTGGCGGTCATGCCCGGTATGGACGTGCTGCCGATGTGATCGATGGAGAGCGCCTGCGGCAGCAAGCCCAGCAACCTGTCGCGGATGCGCCGGAAGGCTTGGGGCCATTGCGGATCGTGGGGCACGAGTTCAACCGGGTTGTGCGTCGTCATTTTCCCATCCCGCCGGAGCGCCCGTCCAACAGGACGTGCCAAGGAGCCTATTGCTTTGAAATTTGCGCATGATTCTTTCCGAAAATCGATTCCGATTTTCGCACTTATGCGCTGGTCGAATATCGGTAATAGTCCTGCAGACCGTTGACCAGGGCGTCGAACGTGGCGCGGCAGCGCGGCGAGGTCTTCAGGCTCGCATGCATCGCCACCCACGTACCGAGCGGGATTTTGAAGGCATCGGGCAGGATGTGCACCAGGTCAGGATTTTCCCGCGCAAGCCCGGTCTGGCAGATGCCAATGCCGACGCCGGCGCGGATTGCGGAAAGCTGGGCAAGGTTGCTGTCGGTCCTGTAGGAGAATTCGATGCCGGGCACCGCATAGCGTTTCATCACCATGCGGACATAGGCCGTCTGCCGGTCGAAACCGATCAGCCGGTGGTTTGCGAGGTCAGCCAAGGTTTGCGGAATGCCGTATCGGCTGAGATAGCGGCGATGGGCGTGAAAGCCGAGCGGGATATCGCCGATGCGGCGCACGAGGAGCGCATCCTGCTGCGGCTCGGCCATGCGCACGGCGATGTCGGCCTCGCGGTTCACCAGGTCCTCGATGATATCGGAAGCCGAGAGCTCGATCTGGAGGTCGGGATAGGTCTCCTGCAGCGGTCCGAGAATCCCAGGCAGCACCTCGACGGCGATGACTTCGCTGGCGCTGACCCTGACCGTTCCAGCCACGCGTTCGCGCTCACCGGATGCGGTGCGCAACAGGGCGGCAGCGGTTGCCGCCAGTGTTTCGGCATAGGGCTTGAGCGCCAGTGCGGCGTCGGTCGGCAGCAATCCATTCGGCGAGCGGATGAAGAGCTCGGCGCCGATCGCCAGTTCCAGTGCATCGACATGGCGGCCTATGGTCGGCTGGGTCAGCCCCAGTTCTCGGGCGGCGGCTGAAAGCGATCCCTGCTGGAGCACGGTCAGGAAACTGCGGTAGAAATCCCAGCTTGGTTCAACGCTCATATATTTTTGTATAGCATATGCAACTATTTCGTCAATTTTGTTTATGTCTTGCTGATGGCATGATCCTCTCATCCAATCGAAGGAGATGAGTGTCATGAATAGGGAAATGCAGATGACGGCCCTCGTCCTCGGCGCGACCGGCGGTATCGGCGGCGCGGTTGCCCGCAAGCTGCTTGGGCGCGGCTGGCGCATCCGGGCGCTCAACCGTGATGCAGCCAAGGCGTCGAGGCGCGAGCCGGCTTTCGAATGGCTGCAGGGCGATGCGATGAATGCCGGTGACGTGCTGAGGGCGGCTGAAGGCGTCGACCTGATCGTCCACGCCGTCAATCCGCCCGGCTACCGCGACTGGGAAAGGCTGGTGCTGCCGATGCTCGACAATACAATCG
Source organism: Rhizobium sp. BK212 (assembly GCF_014197475.1). Lineage (NCBI taxonomy): Bacteria > Pseudomonadati > Pseudomonadota > Alphaproteobacteria > Hyphomicrobiales > Rhizobiaceae > Rhizobium > Rhizobium sp. BK212. Next base: position 588,879 of record NZ_JACIFS010000002.1, on the reverse strand, counting down.
CCGCCGCTCGCGCCGTCGGTGCGCGCATCGTGCTGCCGGGCAACGTCTATAATTTCGGTCCCGATGCCTTGCCGGCGCCAACGGAGGAGAGCCCGCAGCATCCGGTGACGAAGAAGGGGGCGATCCGCGTCGACATGGAGAAACGGCTGAAGGCAGCGTCGCGGGCCGGCGCAGGCGTCATCATCGTCAGGGCAGGGGATTTTTTCGGCCCGGGCACGACTGGTAACAGCTGGTTTTCGTCCGGCCTCGTAACCCCAGGCAAGCCGGTCGGCACGATCAGGAATCCCGCACGGCGTGGCATCGGCCATCAATGGGCCTATCTGCCCGACATGGCGGAAACCATCGCCCAGCTCGTCGAGCGGGCCGATCGGCTGCCGCCTTTCGCCGTCTATCATATGGAAGGCTTCTGGGATGCGGACGGCATGCAGATGGCCGAAGCGATCAAGCGCGTCGCCGGCGGCAAGGCGAAGATCGCCGGCTTTCCCTGGTGGATCGTGCCACTGGCAGCGCCCTTTGTTCCTGTGATGCGGGAGATCAAGGAGATGCGTTATCTCTGGAAGGTGCCGGTGCGGATGCGGAACACCAGGCTCACGGCCGAGCTCGGAAGGGAGCCGCAGACGCCGATCGACGAGGCCGTCAGGGCTTCGCTCGCGGCGCTTGGCTGCCTGCCTGAACCGCATCGCGACATGGCGACCGCCTTTATCGGGCATTCGCCTGAAAAGATGCGTTAGGCCCGAAGTTCGGCCAGCGCAATCCGGGCGACCGTCAGGGCTTTTTCTGCCTGCTCGATGTTCGGATCGCCGAGGAACCAGGCGGCGGAGAGGCCGGAATAGGCAGAGATCCATTGCAGCAGCCGTTTCGGCTCGAGCCCAGCCGCTGCTGAGACGACTGCGAGCTGGCGGCGGAAGCGAGCCGGATCGGTGATCGTTGGCAATTCCTCATTGGCGAAGATGTTGGCGAAATCGAAGCCGCGTTCGCCGTGGAGCCGCTTCGGATCGATCGCCAGCCAGCCGCGCGACTCGAAATCGAGGATATTGCCGTGGTGGATGTCGCCGTGAAGGATGGCGACGTCACGCGGATCGGCAAGGAGGGCGTTGGCGATCGCCGAACAATCGGCAAGCGTGCCGCCATGCTTGGCTGCTGCCGGCTCCAGATCGCGGAACCAGCGGGTGAGGGGCACGGGATCGGGAAGCGGTTTTTCGCGCGGCGCATGCAGCCGTGCCGCTGTCTGACAGAGAATGCGGCTTGCCTCGTCGTCCTCACCATTCATCGCCATGGCAAGCAGCGAGCGTTTCCCCATCGCCCTTTCCAGCAGCACGGCGTCGTCCTCACGGGCGAAGACATAGGCTGCGCCGTCACCATCCCACCATTGCATCAGCAGCGCGCCATATCGCTCGTCGATATCGGCAGCCACTTTCAACATGGCGGGCCTATCCTGCCAGAGGACCGGCAGCAACTGGCTCGAATGGGTGATGATCGGCTCGCCGTCTTGTATGAGCGACCAACGGTGGAGATGAGAATCGAACATGGCGACACGCTACAAAGATGCATCGAAAATGGAAATCCCGCCTTTCGGCGGGATTTCGCGGTTTGCATTGCAAAAGGCTCAGGCGACTTTTTCGAGGATGGGATAGTCGATATAGCCCTTGCCGGTGCCGCCGTAGAAGGTCGACTGGTCGGGCGTGTTGAGCGGCAGATGGTGTTCCAGGCGCTCGACGAGGTCGGGATTGGCAATGAAGGGCTTGCCGAAGGCGACGAGATCGGCGCGGCCGCTTTCGACGGTGTCGATCGCCAGATCACGGTCGTAGCCGTTGTTGACCATCCAGTCGGCCTTGCCGCCGGCCTTTTCGTAAGCTTGGCGCAGCGCCTTGTAATCGAAGGAGGGATTATCGCCCTGCTTGTAGTCACGGTCGCCGCCGGTCTGGCCTTCGATGACATGGAGATAGGCGAGGTCGTATTTGGCCAGGCCTTCGACGATGTGTGCAAAGGTCGTCTGCGGATTGGAATCGTAGCTTTCGCCGGACGGCGTCACCGGCGAGATACGGATCGCGGTGCGGCCGGCGCCGATTTCCTTGACCACGGCATCGACGACTTCGAAGGTCAGGCGGGCACGGTTTTCGATCGAGCCGCCATATGCATCGCTACGGTCGTTGACGCCGTCGCGGATGAACTGGTCGAGCAGGTAGCCGTTGGCGCCGTGGATCTCGACACCATCGAAGCCGGCATCGATCGCGGCCCGGGCGGCCTTGCGGTAATCCTCGATAATGCCGGGGATTTCGGCGGTTTCAAGCGCGCGCGGCTCGGAGGTGTCGGCGAAGCTGCCGGTGCCGTCGGCATTGACCAGATAGGTCTTGGCCTTGGCGACGCGGTTGGTCGAGGAAACCGGCTTGCCGTCGTTCGGCTGCAGCGTCGTGTGCGAGATGCGTCCGACATGCCACATCTGCACGACGATCTTGCCGCCAGCAGCATGGACCGCGTCGGTGACGCGCTTCCAGCCGTCGAGAGCCTCCTTGGTATAGAGACCCGGCACATTGGCATAACCCTGGCCTTGATGTGTGATGGCTGTTGCTTCGGTGATGATCAGGCCGGCGCTGGCGCGCTGGCGGTAATATTCGACGTTGAGGTCGTTGGGGATTGCGCCCGGCGAGCGGTTGCGGGTCAGCGGCGCCATGACGATGCGGTTCTTGACGGGGATGTCGCCGACTTTCGTGGGTTCGAAAAGCTTGGCCATGATGGTCCTTTCTTTTGCGGGAGGATCACTCGGCAGGAGCGAGGGCGGCTCGGCCCCTGGCGGAGAGATAGGTGAGCACCGTCGCGCCGAGGCCGATCAGGGCCATCAAGGCTGCGGCGAGTGGAACGCGGGTGAGATCGAAGCCCGCGTCGATGACCAGGCCGCCGACCCAGGCGCCGAGCGCATTGCCGGTGTTGAAGGCGCCGATGTTGATCGTCGAAACAAGATTCGGGGCGTCCTTGCCGAAGCCGACGACGCCGACCTGAAGCGCCGGCACGGCGGCAAAGCTTGCCAGTGCCCAAAGGAAGAGGGTGATTTCGGCCGGGATGAAGAAGCGGCTCGTATAGCTGAAGGCGATCGAGGTGATGGCGATTGCGGCAAAGACGCCGGCAAGCGTCGCGCCGAGCCGCCAGTCGGCAAGCTTGCCGCCGACGAGGTTACCGACGGTCAGCCCGAGGCCGATCAGGAACAGCGTCCAGGTGACGCCTTCGGGCGACACGCCGGTGACGTCGCGCAGCAGCGGCGCGATATAGGTGAAGAGGGCGAACATCGAGGCGGCGAAGAAGACGGTGGTGGAGAGCGCCAGCCACAGGCCGCCATTCCGGAGTGCCGCGATCTCGCGCAGGATGCTGCCGTTTTCCTGCTGCTTGTCCCTCGGCAAAATGGCGATCAGGCCTGATATAGTGACGATGCCGATGACGGTGACGACACCGAAGGTGGCGCGCCAGCCATAGGCCTGGCCGATCGCGGTGCCGAGCGGCACGCCGAGAACATTGGCAAGCGTCAGGCCGGTGAACATCAGCGCGACGGCGCGAGCCTTGCGGTCTTCGGCGACCAGTCCGGCGGCGACGACCGAGCCGATGCCGAAGAAGGCGCCGTGGCAAAGCGCGGTCACGATGCGGGCGATCATCAGCACCCAGTAGCCGCTCGCCAGAGCGCACAGCAGGTTGCCGGCGATGAAGAAGGCCATCAGCGCAATCAGGGCGGTGCGGCGCTTCAGCTTCGCAGTCGAAACGGCCATCACGGGTGCGCCGATCGCGACCGCCAGCGCATAACCGGTTACCAGCCATCCGGCCTGCGGGATCGTCACCGACAGATCGGCGGCGACCTCAGGCAGCAAACCCATGATGACGAATTCGGTGGTGCCTATCGCAAACGAGCTCAAGGCGAGAACGAGGAGGGCGAGGGGCATTCTAAAGGTCCTGCGTCAGTTGCTTGAGAAAAGCGGCGATCGTTTCTTCGTTTCGCTTGTAGAAGATCCACTGGCCGACGCGTTTGGTGGTGACGAGGCCGGCGCGATGCAGCGTCCCGAGATGAGCCGAGACCGTCGACTGCGACAGGCCGCAGCGCTCGAACTGACTGGCGCAGACACCCATTTCGAAAGGGTGCTCCTGCGAGGGGAAATGTTGCTCGGGGTTTTTCAGCCAGTTCAGAATGTCCATCCGGGCGGGATGAGCGAGTGCCTTGATAATCTCGTCTTTGTCCATCGTCGTTCGCCGAACTATAAATCGTGTTTAACCGATATATTGATCGTCGGAACTCGATATGCAAATCACGGAGGCGTGAGGTGGCGGCCTTTAGTGGGTGCGCAATTTTTGGGCAAAAAAAGAGGGCCACCGGAAAACCAGGGCCCTTGTAATTGTGAAGGTCAAAAACCTCCAGAGGGGAACAGCTAATGCGGTGGTACTGGGAGAGAAACCACAAGATGCATCAGCTGAGATGGATATGGTGCTTCCTTGAGCAGGTTTCAATGCTTTTTTGTGCATGTCTGCTATGCGCCGCACAATTTTTTTGCGGTGCGGCATTTCCCTGGGCAAGCAAGGTAAAAAAAGAGGGCCACTGGAAAACCAGGGCCCTTATAAGTGTGAAGGTCAAAAACCTCCAGAGGGGAACAGCTAATGCGGTGGAACTGGGAGGAAAAGCCACCATGTGCATCAGCTATGTGCGATATGGTGGTTTAATGGGCAAACGGCAACCCTCATTTGTGCATGCCAGTCATGCGCCTTCTGCATAGTATGCAAGACGTCGACAAAACCGGGCTTAAAAGTTCCAGTTTCTGGCCTTGCTGACGATGAAATCGCGGAAAGCCTTCAGCTTGGCGGCGTTCTTGATTTCGTCGGGATAGCAGAAATACGTGTCGAAGGAGGGGACGTCGGCATTGATCGCCAGCTGAATCAGGCCGGGGTCGCGACCGACGATGTAATCCGGCAGGCAGGCGACGCCGATGCCGAGCAGGGCGGCCCGCTTGATCGAGGTCTGGCTGTTGATCTGCAGATGCGGGATGCGCTTGTTGTCGGACGAGCGGCCGGCGACCTCCAGCCAGTTGACGTCGAGCAGGTAGCTCGGCGCCGGCTCGCCGAAGGTGATGATGCGGTGATTGTCGAGATCCTCGATCTTCTGCGGCTCGCCATGGCGGTTGATATAGGAAGGGGCCGCATAGACGTGCATGTGCACGGTGAAGAGCTTGCGCTGGATGAGGTCGGATTGCTGCGGCTGGCGCAGCCGAATCGCGCAGTCGGCATGGCGCATGTTCACATCCACTTCCTCGTTGTCGAGGATCAGCTGGATCTGCACATCGGGATAGAGCTGCAGGAATTCCTGGATCTTGTCGGTCAGCCAGCCCTGGCCAAGACCGACCGTCGTCGTGACGCGCAGTTTGCCGGACGGCGTCTCGGTCGTCTCGGTGAGCTGCATCTTGACGGTTTCGAGCTTCAGCAACACGTCATGGGCGGTGCGATAAAGCAGTTCGCCCTGCTCCGTCAGAATCAGGCCGCGCGCATGGCGGTGAAACAGCTTGGTGCCGACATCCTGCTCCAGCGCGCTTACCTGGCGGCTGATGGCGGATTGGGACAGATGCAGTTTATCCGCCGCATGCGTGAACGAACCCGCCTCGGCAGCTGCGTGGAAAATACGCAGCTTGTCCCAATCCAATGGCATTCCCCCACCCCTCATGCCGATCTTACTCCGCGGCCACGGCGACGGGCATGTGGCCCGTCAGATATCGCTCGGCTTCCAGTGCTGCCATGCAGCCCAGGCCGGCGGCGGTGATCGCCTGGCGGAACGTGTCGTCGGTCACGTCGCCCGCGGCATAGACCCCCTCCAGGCTGGTCGCGGTCGAATCCGGTGCGGTCCAGAGATAGCCATTGTCCTTCAGCTTCAGTTTGTCCTTGAAGAGCTCGGTCGCCGGCGCATGGCCGATGGCGACGAAGACGCCGTCGATCGTAACCTCGGTGATCGCCCCGGTACGCGTGTCGCGCAGGCGGGCGCCGGATACGGATTGCGGCATCGGCGGCTTGGCCGGCGTGCCGGTGATCTCTGCCACTTCGGTGTTCCACAGCACCTTGACATTGTCCTTGGAGAACAGACGCTCCTGCAGGATCTTCTCGGCCCGGAAGAAATCGCGGCGGTGCACTACGGTGACCGACTTGGCGATGTTGGAGAGATAGAGCGCCTCTTCGACGGCGCTGTTGCCGCCGCCGACCACGATCACATCCTTGTTGCGATAGAAGAAGCCGTCGCAGGTGGCGCAAGCCGAAACGCCGAATCCCTGGAAATGCTGCTCGCTCTCGATGCCGAGCCACTTGGCCTTGGCGCCGGTGGCGATGATCAGCGTATCCGCGGTCCAGACTTGGCCGCTGTCGGTGCGGGCGACGAAGGGACGCTGGTTCATGTCGACTTCGGTCACGAGATCGTTGACGATCTCGGCGCCGACATGTTTTGCCTGCTGCAGCATCTGTTCCATCAGCCAGGGACCCTGGATCGGATCGGCAAAGCCCGGATAATTCTCCACATCGGTGGTGATCATCAACTGGCCGCCCTGTTCGAGACCGGCGATCAAAACCGGTTTCAGCATGGCGCGCGCGGCATAGACCGCGGCAGTATAGCCTGCGGGTCCGGAACCGATGATGAGCACCTTGGTATGGCGGGCGGGCATGTCATTTCCTTTCGACTGGCAGGAGGGCGGCGGCTAAGTGGTGATTGCGGCCGTTTCGCGGTCCATGGGCCATTTATGAACGTCCAATGCTTTTATTCAAGGGCAGCCTTGCGTTACCAACAAGGCAAATCGCCAGGATGTGCAAGAATCCGTCATCGGCGTGAAACATTCTTGCGTATTCCGCCGCTTTATATAGAAGCTCCCCGCGGAGAATTAAAGAAAGGCAATGATGTGGGTCGCGCCGAACTCGACGTCATCGACATAAAGATACTCCGGGAGCTGCAGGCCGACGGCCGCATGACCAATGTGGAGCTCGCCGATCGCGTCGGCATCTCGGCGCCGCCCTGCCTGCGCCGGGTGCGCAAGCTCGAGGAAGCCGGCATCATCGAGGGCTATCACGCGATGCTGAACAGCCCCAAGCTCGGCTTCGACCTCGTCGCTTTCTGCATGGTTGGCCTCAAGCACCAGTCGGAAGGCAATCTCAAGGCCTTTGCCGCCGCCACCACCGAATGGCCGCTGGTGCGCCAGGCGTGGATGGTCTCCGGCGACAGCGATTTCCTGCTGCATTGCGTGGCGGAGAACCTCACCCGCTTCCAGGATTTCGTCATCGAGGTGCTGACGGCGAACGAACATGTCGATACCGTGCGCACCATGCTGACGATCCGGCAGGTGAAGAAGCTGGGACTGGTGGAAGTCTAGACTCCCAATTGCTCCTGTCCATTACTTGCGCGAGATATAGCCGCCCCGGTTGATGCCGTGGCGCTGGAGTTTGTCGTAGAACGTCTTTCTCGGAATACCGAGCGCTTCGATGGTGCGGCGCACGTCGCCGTCATTGGCCGACAGCGTGTCGCGGATGATCTCCGCCTCGTAGCGTTCCAGTCGTTCGGGAAGCGTGGCGCCCGCCGGCTGCGCAGGGACCACGGCCGCTCCACCGCCTTCCACGCCAAGCACCACGCGTTCGGCATAATGCGAGAGTTCGCGAACATTGCCGGGCCATGTATGCGAGGCGAGATGCTGCCGCACACCGGGCGAAAGCGGCGGGACCTCGCGGCGAAAGCGCTCCGCGGCGCGGGCGGCGAAATGGGAGAACAGCAGCGGAATATCGTCGCGGCGTTCTCGCAGCGGCGGGATAGAGATCGTCACCACATTCAGCCTGTAATAGAGATCCTCGCGAAAATCGCCGCGCACCGAGGGATCCCCGAGGTCGATCTTGGCAGCCGCGACAACGCGAAGATCGACCGGGCGCACCTCGTTGGTGCCGAGCGGCGTGATCTCGCGCATCTCCAGCACTCGCAGCATCTTGACCTGCGTGGCGGCCGGCATGCTCTCGATCTCGTCGAGGAAAAGCGTGCCGCCGCTTGCATGTTCGATGCGGCCCGTGCGGCGCTTCTGAGCGCCGGTAAAGGCGCCGGCTTCGTGGCCGAACAGTTCGCTTTCGATGACGGTTTCGGGCAGAGCGCCACAGTTGAGCGCCACGAAATTGCCCTTCCGGCGGTGGCTCCACTGATGCAGGATCTGGGCAACCACTTCCTTGCCGCTGCCCGTTTCGCCGGCGACCAGCACGTCCACATCGGTATCGGCGATATGGCGAAGAATGTTTCTCAAGTTTTCCATGACAGGGGTCTGGCCGATCAGCGGCAAGTTCTCCTGCGCATCCTCGGCTGCTTTGCGCAGCATGCGGTTCTCCAGAACAAGCCGCCGCTTCTCGCTGGCGCGACGCACGCTTTGGACGAGCCGATCGGCCGCGAAGGGTTTGGCGATGAAATCATAGGCGCCGTCCTGGATCGCCTGAACGGCCATCGGAATATCGCCGTGGCCGGTCATCAGGATCACCGGCAGGTCGGCATCCATGCCCTGCAGCGTGGCGAAGAGTTGCAGTCCATCGATCTCCGGCATGCGGATATCGGTGACGACGGGGCCGGCGAAGTCGGCCGGCAGGTCCGCCAACGCGGCTTTCGCCCCGTCATAGGCGGACACGGTGAAACCGGCGAGTTCGAGCGTCTGGGCGGTGGCGCGGCGCAGGTCCTTGTCGTCGTCGATCAGCGCAACGGGGCTCAGTGTGTCCATGAGCTCAAGCCTTCCTCAGATGAACGATGAACTGGGTTCCCTCGCTGTCGCTTTCAACCTCCATCCGGCCGCCGTAATCGCCGACGATATCCTTGGAGATGACCAGCCCGAGACCGAGACCGCTCTCTTTCGAGGTATTGAACGGGGTGAACAGGCCTTTGCGGATTTCAGGCGGAATGCCCGGGCCGTTGTCGGCGACCGTCACCGTTACCATCTCCGCATCGGCTGACGTTCTGACCTCGACGCGGCCCTCTCCGGCCTTCGGCGCCACCGCCTCCAGGGCATTCTGAAGCAAGTTGATCAGCACCTGTTCGAGACGGATCCGGTTTCCCATCACCTGCAGTTCAGGCGGCGGCAAGTCGATGTCGAGCAAATCCATGCGCCCGGCAAACCGGCTGCGCAACAGCATCACAGCACCCTCGATGACGTCCTTCAATCCTGTCGGTTCGGCGCTGCCTCGGCCTTTGCGGGCAAAGGTCTTCAGCTCTTCGGTGATCGCACCTATGCGCTCCGTCAGCGCCGCGATGCTTTCGAGATTTTCGCCGGCAGGCGCCGCCTGGCCGCGATCGAGGAAGGTGCGGGCATTGTCTGCATAGGCACGGATGGTCGCCACCGGCTGATTGATCTCATGAGCGACGCCGGCCGCCACCTGGCCCAGGATGGCCAGCCGGTTGGCCTGCACCAGATCCTGCTGCACCGCCTGCAGCTTCTGCTCCGTGCTCTTATGGCCGATGATTTCGGCCTGCAGCCGGTCCCGCGCCTGGCTGAGATCCAGCGTCCGCTCGACTACCCGCCGTTCCAGTTCCTCCCGCGCCTGCTGTTCTCTGGATATCCGCAGGGTGATCGCATGGCGGCGGCGCAAGAGGAAGGCTGCTGCCGCCAGCAGCGGCAAGAGTATGAGCAAGGCCAGCATGCGGGCTTCGCGAATTCCCGCATCGACGGACGGCCCGAGCGTCACGAGATGCTGCAACTGCCATCCGGTGGCCGGAACCGGCATCCCGACATCGAGAAACCTGGTTTTTCCGGCATCGCCGGGCATGACGATCTCAACGACGTCAAGGCCGTCCCCGAGGTTCCTGATAAGATCGAGCGGCAGGGGTTGAAGCGGCGCAGCGCCGAATTGAAGGCTTTCGCGGATCGCAGTCAACCGGTCTTCGGCGATCCGGCCGATCGTCATGAACCGCCATGATGGAAGACTGGTGATGAGGACGATGCCGCGTTCGTCAACGACATAGGACGGAGTGCCCGAGGCATTCCAATCCGCCTCGACGTCGTCGAATTCGACCTTGACCACGACGACACCCAGCAGGCCATTGCTGCCCGAAATCCGTTGGGAGATATAGAGGCCCGGTTTCTTGCTGACCGTGCCAAGTGCGAAGTGCTCGGCCTGTCCTCGTTCGACTGCCCCTTGGAAATACTCGCGGAAGCGGTAGTCATTGCCGACGAAGCTCGTCGGTTCGCGCCAGTTGCTGGCCGAAACCGCCATGCCGTCCTTGTCGATGACATAGATGACGGCGGCCTTGGTGCCCGCCGCCAAATTTTCCAGCTTCTGACTGAGCCGCTCGAACGCGCCGGCATCCTTTCCGGCAAGCGCCGCGGCGAGTGCTGCGTCCTGCGACAGAACGAAGGGAAGCGCCCGGTATTTTTCGAGAACCGTGCGCAGCAAAGCCGCATTCAGTCTCGCATCCATGCGGGCCTGTTCCTCAAGGGCGGCCTCCGCCCGGTGCCGGCCGATCTCGCCGCCAGCCCAGAGGCTTGCGACGACGGCGAGGAGGGCGAGCACGGCATAGGTCCACCACATCCGGCGGATGCGGTGCTGCAGGGGCAGGGAAGGCCACAATTTCTGCGACACGGACATGGCGGATTTGTGCATTTTTCTGCACGAAACGCAAATGGATTTGTGCGGATTTCCGCATTGCTTAATTAGCTGTCAGCAGCCCCGTAAATTTTTCATTAATAAATTCAATCTGTTGGTTGGTCGGCGTGAAACTGGCACGGTGATTGCGAAGGAGATGGCAACAACGGCTGAGCTGTTGGACTTGAAGCGAACGGCTCGGGAGGCCGGAGTTCGTTCCGGACGAGCCATTAGGAGGACATCATGATCGCAGCACCACTCGATGCAGTCGCAGGCAGCAAGGGCAAGAAGCCCTTTTATAGCCATCTTTACGTTCAGGTTCTCGTGGCCATTGCTGCGGGTATCCTTCTCGGCCATTTCTACCCCGAACTCGGCACCCAGCTGAAGCCGCTCGGCGATGCCTTCATCAAGCTCGTCAAGATGATCATCGCCCCGGTCATCTTCCTGACCGTCGCGACCGGCATTGCCGGCATGAGCGATCTGCAGAAGGTTGGCCGTGTCGCCGGCAAGGCGATGCTGTACTTCCTGACCTTCTCGACATTGGCGCTCATCATCGGCCTGATCGTCGCCAACGTCGTCCAGCCTGGCGCCGGCATGAACATCGATCCGGCCTCGCTGGATCCGGCCGCCGTCGCCACCTTTGCCGCCAAGGCGCATGAGCAGAGCATCGTCGGCTTCCTCACCAATATCATCCCGACGACGATTGTCGGCGCCTTTGCCGATGGCGATATTCTGCAGGTCCTGTTCTTCTCGGTGCTCTTCGGCATCGCGCTCGCCATGGTCGGCGAAAAGGGCGAGCAGGTCGTCAATTTCCTGAATTCCCTGACGGCTCCCGTCTTCAAGCTCGTCGCCATCCTCATGAAGGCTGCCCCGATCGGCGCCTTCGGCGCCATGGCATTCACCATCGGCAAGTACGGCGTCGGATCGATCGCCAACCTCGCCATGCTAATCGGCACCTTCTACGTCACCTCTCTGCTCTTCGTCTTCATCGTTCTCGGTGCCGTCGCCCGCTACAACGGCTTCTCGATCGTGGCGCTGTTGCGCTACATCAAGGAAGAGCTGCTGCTGGTTCTCGGCACCTCGTCTTCGGAGGCGGCGCTTCCGGGCCTGATGAACAAGATGGAAAAGGCCGGCTGCAAGCGCTCGGTCGTCGGGCTCGTCATCCCCACAGGCTATTCCTTCAATCTCGACGGCACCAACATCTACATGACCCTGGCTGCCCTCTTCATTGCCCAGGCAACCGGCATCCATCTCTCCTGGGGTGACCAGATCCTGCTGCTCCTGGTGGCGATGCTGAGCTCCAAGGGTGCCGCAGGCATCACCGGCGCCGGCTTCATCACCCTGGCAGCGACGCTCTCCGTCGTCCCCTCCGTACCGGTCGCCGGCATGGCGCTCATCCTCGGCATCGATCGTTTCATGTCGGAATGCCGGGCGCTGACCAACCTTGTCGGCAATGCGGTTGCGACGATCGTCGTGGCACGCTGGGAAAATGAGCTGGATACGGCTCAGCTGGCCGCGGCGCTGGACGGCCAGACAAACGAGGACGCTCCGACTGCCGGGCTCCAGCCGGCCGAGTAATCGGCCACGACGTTCACAGTCTTGAAAATCCTGCAGCGGCCCGTTTTTCAGCGGGCCGTTTCTCTTTTGTGGTTAGAGCGCCGTGCGTCCTTTCGGGCGCAGACAGCACGATGCGCTAGCCGCGGTTGTCGCCGAGAAGACGATCGTACACGGCGCCGATCGCGCCTGCTTCCTTCTCCAGCGCGAAATTCGTCCTGACATGCCGCAGCGCATTTTCGCCATGCGCGATCGCCAGGGCGGGATCTGCGATATAGGGCGCGATTGCCCGCGTCAGCGCCTCGCCATCGCCGGCGGCAACGACCGAACCCGTCTCGCCCGTGACGATGAGCTCGGCATAAGCGCCCGCATCCGATGCCACCACCGCGGTGCGCGAAGCCATGGCTTCAAGCGGCGTTAGGCCGAAGCCCTCGTTGCGGGAGGGCGCGACGTAAAGCGTCAGGCGGCGATACCAGATCTTGATATCGGGCACTTCGCCGAGAAAGAGGATACGGTCGCTAAGCCCGGCGGCGGCGACATCGGCCTTGAGCTTGTCACCGAATGCCGCATGCTCCGCCGTCACGCGGCCGGAGACGATCGCTGTCCATTCCGGATTCTGCGGCAGCAGTTCGATCATCGATTTGACGAAAAGATCGGTACCCTTCTGGTGGCGCACGCGGCCGAAACAGCCGATAAGATGGCATCCGGGCAGGCCGGTGGCGGCGATGCCGTCCTCTGCCGTTTCCGGCGGATGAAAGAGGGCAAGGTCGACGCCGTGCTGGATGACCGTGTGCGGCACCTCGAGGAACGAGCCGGAACGGTCGCTGGTCGCGATGACGGCGTCCATGCGGCGGATCAGCCATTTCGTATAGGCGGTGTGGCGGCGTTGGGCGGCCGAGGTGAAGAGCAGCTTCAGCGGCATGCGCATGAGATGGCGAAGCAGGATGCCGACGGCCATCTCGTTGTTGCGGCGCGCGTGCCAGACACGCTGGCGCCGGCGTGACGGCGGGCGCCAGAGGCCAAGGAGCTGGCGCCACGCCAGTTTCGGCAGGCCTTCCGGCAGGCCGGGGCCAAGGGTTGCGATCTTTATGCCGTGCCGGATCTGGCAGGGAATGAGCTGAACAATGGTCGACGTGACGCCGGAGAGCCGGCGCTTGAAATTGGGCGCGATGATCTCGACGTCACGCATATCGGGCAAGGGATAGGTCTCGCGGCTGGCGGGCGATCAGCCCCAGGAAACCTGGAGGATTTCGTAGGCCTTGGAGCCGCCCGGCGCATTGACCTCGATGGAGTCGCCGACTTCCTTGCCGATCAGCGCACGGGCGATCGGCGAAGAGATAGAGATGCGGCCGGCCTTGACGTCGGCTTCCTGGTCGCCAACGATCTGATAGGTCTTTTCTTCCTCGGTGTCCTCGTCGACGAGCTTTACCTTGGCGCCGAACTTGATCTTGTCGCCCGACATCTTCGTGAGGTCGATGACCTCGGCACGCGCCGTCAGGTCTTCCAGTTCGCTGATGCGGCCTTCATTATGGCTCTGGGCTTCCTTGGCGGCGTGATATTCGGCGTTTTCGGAAAGGTCGCCATGAGCACGGGCTTCGGCGATCGCCTCGATGATTCGGGGGCGCTCCTCCTGCTGACGCCAGCGCAGCTCTTCCTGCAGCTTGACGAAACCACCCTGTGTCATCGGTACCTTTTCAACCATTTTTCTGTCCTTCACTCCTTGTATCCGCTCGTCCGTGCTTTTCGAGCAGTCAGCCGCAGACACAAAAGAAAACAGGTCCCGAAGGGGAGCTTCGGAACCGTGCCACAATCCTAGTTAAGTGCTTATAGCAGATCGCCAAGGCCGATTTCCAGAAAATTCGCATAAACGAAACGCAACCCGCCGCGGCATCCGGTGGCGCGCCTGAAAAATGGGCAAAGGTGACGTCGCTCCTATTGACTTTGCATATAAGAACATATAGTGAACATACTAATGAAGAAGTCGCTAACAGAACGCTTGGCCATCCTTTCCGATGCTGCGAAATATGACGCTTCCTGCGCTTCCAGCGGCACGGTGAAACGCGATTCTCACGCAAGCGGCGGCCTCGGTTCGACCGAGGGATCCGGCATTTGTCATGCCTATGCGCCGGATGGACGGTGCATTTCGCTGCTGAAAATACTGCTGACCAATTTCTGCATCTACGACTGCGCCTATTGCGTCAATCGCTCGTCGAGCAATGTCGAACGGGCGCGCTTTACGCCTGAAGAGGTCATCTGGCTGACACTGGAATTCTATCGCCGCAATTATATCGAGGGCCTGTTTCTTTCCTCCGGCATCATTCGTTCGTCCGATTACACGATGGAACAGATGGTTCGCATCGTCCGCGAACTGCGTGTGACGCATAATTTTCGCGGCTATATCCATCTGAAGTCGATCCCTGAAGCATCACCGCATCTGATCGAGGAGGCGGGGCTTCATGCCGACAGGCTGTCCCTCAATATCGAGTTGCCAACGGATAGCGGCATTACCCGTTTCGCGCCGGAAAAGAAGCCCGCCAATATAAGGCGATCGATGGGGGATCTGAGGCTGAAGATCGAGGCTGCCGGCGAGCCGACGCTGCGGACGAAGAAGCGTCAGCGTTTTGTGCCGGCCGGTCAGAGCACGCAGATGATCGTCGGCGCCGATGGCGCCAACGACGCGACGATCCTTGCCACCAGCGGCCGGCTTTACAGCAGCTATGGCCTGAAGCGCGTCTATTACTCCGCCTTCAGCCCGATCCCGGATTCGTCGAAAAATCTGCCGCTGATCAAGCCGCCGCTGATGCGGGAACACCGGCTTTATCAGGCCGACTGGCTCTACCGATTCTACGGTTTCGGCATCGATGAGATCACCGCGAACCAGGCGGGAGGCATGCTCGATCTCACCCTCGACCCGAAACTAGCCTGGGCGCTCGCCAACAGGGCCGAATTTCCTGTCGATATCAACAAAGCCGAGCGCGAGCGGTTGCTGCGCGTGCCCGGTCTCGGCACCAAGACCGTCAAAGCGATCGTTTCGGCTCGCCGTTTTCGCCGCCTGCGGATCGACGATCTCCAACGGCTCGGCATTTCGATCAAGAAGGTCCAGTCCTTTATTTCAGCGGAAGGCTGGTCGCCGCGCCGTCTGATCGACCGCCCCGACCTTCGCGCCATGTTCGAGCCGCAACCTGAACAATTGTCGTTGCTGTGATGCGCCGGGTCGTGCTGGCAGGACGCGGAGATCTTGCCGAATGGCGTGATGCCGCGCGGGCCTTTGCTGCCGCCGGCATATTGCCTGAAGAGATCGATTGGCGCGAAAAAGATGAAGAGGCCGATCTCGCTTTTCAGCGCGACGCCATGCCGCCGGCGCCGATCATGGCACGCAAGCCGATGACGGTGCCGCCCGCCTTCATCGATCTTGCCGAGACCGTTCTCTGCCATTCCGATCCGGTGCGGTTTTCCCTGCTTTACCGGCTGCTCTGGCGGCTGCAGCTGGACCGGCAGCTGCTCGAAGTGGCCTCCGACGAGGACGTTGTCCGTGCCAGGCTGATGGCGAAAAACGTTCGACGCGACGCGCACAAGATGACGGCTTTCGTCCGCTTCAAGGAAGTGGGTGCGGTATCGGCAGACCGTCGGAAATTCCTCGCCTGGTTCGAGCCGGACCACCATATCGTCAGGCGCACAGCGCCCTTCTTCCAACGACGCTTCACCGACATGGACTGGCTGATCGCCACGCCCAAAGGGTCAGCCGCCTGGGACGGCGAGCGGCTGATGCTAAACGACGCGCCGTGTGAAAAGCCCAATCTCACCGATGCCACCGATGAACTGTGGCGCACCTATTACGTCAGTATCTTCAACCCAGCGCGATTGAAGCTGAAGGCGATGCAGTCGGAGATGCCGAAAAAATACTGGAAGAACCTGCCGGAAGCCGATCTCATCCCCGGGCTGATCGCCTCGGCGGAGAGCAAGGTGCGCGCCATGGCCGCACGGGAGGCGACGCAGTCGCTGCCCTTTCACGACCGGTTGCAGGAGGCCGCGCGCAATATTCCTGCCGTGCCCGAAGCGCCGGCGGGCACGCTGGAAGAGCTGCGCGCGGACGCGGCCGTCTGTACCCGCTGTCCGCTGCATGCGACGGCGACGCAAACCGTATTCGGGGAGGGGCCACGCGATGCCGAGGTGATGTTCGTCGGCGAGCAGCCAGGCGACCAGGAGGATATATCAGGGCGCCCCTTCGTCGGTCCGGCCGGCCGGCTGCTGGATCAGGTGATCGCAGAAGCGGGCATCGACCGCTCGCGGCTCTATGTCACCAATGCCGTCAAGCATTTCAAATATGAGCCGCGCGGCAAGCGTCGTATCCACCAGAAGCCCAATATGGGCGAGGTGAAGCATTGCCGCTGGTGGCTCGATCTGGAGATGGCGCTGGTCAAACCGAAGCTCATCGTTGCCATGGGAGCGACGGCGCTGGCGGCGCTGACCGATGCGAAGCAGCGGTTGCAGGATGTCAGGGGGAAAGCCATTGCGATCGACGACAGGCGAACGCTCTTCGTGACGGTGCATCCTTCCTATCTGCTGCGTATTCCCGACGAGCGGCTGAAAGCCGAGGAGCTGGCGCGGTTTCGCGAAGATATGGCGAAAATCCAGCGGCTTATGGCAGCGGCTGGATAAATCGATTCCGGAGCTTCGAGGTGTGCATCACCGCTCATCGAGCGGTGATGCTGCCCTATCTCAGGCGAAGTAGCTCTGCAGCGGCCGCACTTCGAGATTGCCGGCCTTCAGCGCCTTGATCGCCTGGGCGGCGGCCTCGGCACCTGCCATCGTCGTATAATAGGGCACCTTCTGCATCAGCGTTGCACGGCGCAGCGACTTGGAGTCCGAGATCGCCTTGTTGCCGTCGGTGGTGTTGATGACAAGCTGGACCTGCCGGTTGCGGATTGCGTCCTCGATGTGCGGACGGCCTTCCAGCACCTTGTTGATCTTGGTGGCGGTGATGCCGTTTTCGCCGAGGAAGCGGGCGGTGCCGCCGGTCGCCAGCACCTTGAAGCCCTGCTCGACAAGGATGCGGATCGCCGGCAGCACGCGCGGCTTGTCCTCGTCGCGCACTGAGACGAAGACCGTCCCGTCACGCGGCAGCTCTACGCCGGCGCCGAGCTGCGACTTGGCGAAGGCAAGGGCGAAATCGGTGTCGAGGCCGATGACTTCGCCGGTCGAGCGCATTTCCGGGCCGAGCAGGGTGTCGACGCCGGGGAAACGAGCGAAGGGGAAGACGGCTTCCTTGACGGCGATGTGCTTCAGCTTGCGCGGATCGGGCTTTTCGCCGTAGGCGGCGAAGGTCGCGTCGAGTTTCTCGCCGGCCATGACGCGGGCGGCGATCTTGGCGATCGGCGCGCCGATGGTCTTGGCGACGAAGGGCACGGTACGCGAGGCGCGCGGATTGACCTCGAGAACGTAGACGATGCCGTCCTTGATGGCGAACTGGACGTTCATCAGGCCGCCGACATTGAGCGCCTTGGCCATCGCCTTGGCTTGGCGCTCCAGCTCGTCGATCAGTTCGACGGGCAGCGAGCGCGGCGGCAGCGAGCAGGCGCTGTCGCCGGAATGGATGCCGGCTTCCTCGATATGCTCCATAATACCGGCGACATAGACGTCGGTGCCGTCGGAGAGGCAGTCGACGTCGACTTCGATCGCATGAGAGAGATAGCTGTCGAAGAGCAGCGGGTTCTTGCCGAGCAGGGTGTTGATCTGGCCGGTCTTGTCGTTGGGATAGCGCTGCTTGATATCTTCAGGCACCAGTTCCGGAACCGTGTCGAGCAAGTAGCTCTGCAACTGGCCCTCAGAATGCAGGATCTGCATGGCGCGGCCGCCGAGCACGTAGGACGGGCGCACGACCAGCGGGAAGCCGATTTCGGCCGCGACCAGGCGGGCCTGCTCGACCGAATAGGCGATGCCGTTGTTCGGCTGGTTGAGATCGAGCTTCATCAGGAGCTTCTGGAAGCGGTCGCGGTCTTCGGCAAGGTCGATCATGTCAGGCGCGGTGCCGAGGATCGGAATGCCGTTCTTTTCCAGCGCCTCGGCAAGCTTCAGCGGCGTCTGGCCGCCGAACTGGACGATGACGCCGACGACTTCGCCCTTTTCCTGCTCGGCGCGCAGGATCTCGATCACGTCCTCGGCGGTCAGCGGCTCGAAATAGAGGCGGTCCGACGTGTCGTAATCGGTCGAGACGGTTTCGGGATTGCAGTTGATCATGATCGCTTCATAACCGGCATCCTTCAGCGCGAAGGCGGCATGGCAGCAGCAATAGTCGAACTCGATGCCCTGGCCGATACGGTTCGGGCCACCGCCGAGAATGACGACCTTCTTGCGGTCGGAGACTTCGGCCTCGGAGCGGGCGGCGCCGGCGAAGGGCGTCTCGTAGGTTGAATACATATAGGCGGTCGGCGAAGCGAATTCGGCGGCACAAGTATCGATGCGCTTGAAGACCGGCCGGACGTTCAGGCCGTTGCGCAGTTCGGCGACTTCCTTCGGGCGTTTGCCGGTCAGCGTCGCCAGGCGGGCGTCGGAGAAGCCCATGGCCTTCAGCATGCGCAGGTTGGTGGCATCCTCCGGCAGGCCGTGCTCGCGGATGCGGGCTTCCATGTCGACGATGTTCTTGAGCTCAGCGAGGAACCACGGGTCGATCTTGCAGCCTTCATGCACCTCTTCGATGCTGAGGCCCTGGCGCAGCGCCTGGGCGACCATGCGCAGACGGTCCGGCGTCGGCGTGCCGATGGCGGCGCGGATGGCGTTCTGGCTGGATTCACCTTCCTCGAAATCAGGAATTTCGATTTCGTCGAGGCCGGTCAGGCCGGTTTCGAGGCCGCGCAGCGCCTTCTGCAGTGATTCGGCGAAGGTGCGGCCGATCGCCATGACTTCGCCGACCGACTTCATCGCCGTCGTCAGCACCGGCGAAGCGCCGGGGAATTTCTCGAAGGCGAAACGCGGGATCTTGGTGACGACGTAGTCGATCGACGGTTCGAAGGAAGCAGGCGTTGCGCCGCCGGTGATGTCGTTTTCCAGTTCGTCAAGCGTATAACCGATCGCGAGCTTGGCGGCGATCTTGGCGATCGGGAAGCCGGTGGCCTTTGAGGCGAGCGCCGACGAGCGCGAGACGCGCGGGTTCATTTCGATGACGACGAGACGGCCGTCCTTCGGATTGACGGCGAACTGGACGTTCGAGCCGCCGGTTTCGACGCCGATCTCGCGCAGCACCGCAATCGAGGCGTTGCGCATGATCTGGTATTCCTTGTCGGTCAGCGTCAGCGCCGGCGCGACGGTGATCGAATCGCCGGTATGGACGCCCATCGGATCGATGTTTTCGATCGAGCAGATGATGATGCAGTTGTCCGCCTTGTCGCGGACGACCTCCATTTCATATTCCTTCCAGCCAAGCACCGATTCCTCGACCAGCACTTCGGTGGTCGGCGAGGCGTCGAGGCCGCCGCCGACGATCTCGAAGAATTCCGAGCGATTGTAGGCGATGCCGCCGCCGGTGCCGCCGAGCGTGAAGGAGGGGCGGATGATGGCGGGCAGGCCGACATGATCGATGGCCTGGGCGGCGATCGCCATGGCATGGCTCATGTAGCGCTGCTTGCGGTCGCTTTCGCCGAGGTTCCACTGGTTTTCCAGTTCGTCCAGCGCCTTGTCGAGCTCGGATCCGGACAGGCTTTCGCGCAGCTTGTTGCGCTCGGCCTCGTGCGTCTTGCGGTCGAGGTCCTTGATGTCGGTGGCGTTGGCCAGCATCGAGCGCGGCGTTTCCAGCCCGATACGGGCCATCGCCTCGCGAAACAGCGCGCGGTCTTCGGCCATGTCGATGGCGGCGGGCTTGGCGCCGATCATCTCGACATTGTAGCGATCGAGCACGCCCATGCGCTTCAGCGAAAGCGCGGTGTTCAGCGCCGTCTGGCCACCCATGGTCGGCAGCAGCGCATCGGGGCGCTCCTTGGCAATGATCTTGGCGACGACCTCGGGGGTGATCGGTTCGACATAGGTGGCGTCGGCAAGGCCCGGATCGGTCATGATCGTCGCCGGGTTGGAGTTGACGAGGATGACGCGGTAGCCTTCCTCCTTCAGCGCCTTGCAGGCCTGGGTGCCGGAATAGTCGAACTCGCAAGCCTGGCCAATGACGATCGGTCCCGCGCCGATGATGAGGATCGATTTGATGTCTTGGCGCTTCGGCATGGGCGATATCCATTTCTAGCTGCGCAAAAAGCCGGCCAGGGTGGGAGATCACCGGGTCGGGTCGCGCATTGAGGGTCTTTTCAGGCTAGAAGCGGCTTATAGGCAAATGTATTTGCAAACGGAACCCCATAAATCGCGGAATCGACAGGAATCCAACACGGCGCGAACGGCTATTTAGCGTCCGGCCCGACGAGCAGCCGGAATCCCTAGCCTTGCTTCGGGACGAGCGAAAGCGGGAGTCCCGCCAAGGGCCTGCGGCGCCGTGCGTCTTCTTTAGGTGAAGCGGCGGCGCACGTCCTCGGCATAACTGCGGCTGACCGGGATTTGCGTGCCGTCACGGGTGAGGATCAGCAGCCTGCCATTGTCGCGTTTCAGGCTTTCGACATGGGCGTCGGCCACCCAATGCGAGCGATGGACACGAAGACCAGGCGTCGCGGCGGTTTCCTTCAGCGCGTCGGCGAAACGCAGGAGCAGCAGTTCGCGCCCGCGGCTGGTCACCACCTCGGTATAGTGATCCTGGACGGAAAGGCGCAGCAGAGGGCCACGATTCTCAGGCTTCAGCCGATCGAGGATCGAGAGGCGGGGGCTGGTTTCCTCAGGAACTGCCGCTTCGGCGATTTTCTGGCTCATAGCCATGTAAGTCAGAAGGCAGAAAAGAGCGCAGAGAGGGATGGCGAAGAGCGCGCGGTAGAGGCCGCTTTCCAGCGTCGTCGCTTCACCGGTGAAGGCGTAGTCGACGAGGCCGATGGCAAAACCGATCGGCAGGGCGGCTATGAGCGAACCCGCCATCATGCGGGCAAACATCGAAGCGACCACCTCCCGCAACAGTCTTTCGGCGATGACTGCGCAGAGAATGGCGATCGCCCAGGCAAGGGCATGCAGGGTCAGCCAGTAGGCGAGGCGTTCGCCGAAGGCCATGCTTTCCATCGTGCCGTAGGGGCCGGTGACGGCAAAGAGCAGGACGATCGCGGCAAAGGTTCCCCAGAAGCGCCGGGAATGGAGAAAGACCTGCAATTCGCGAAGCGTGGATTGCAAGAAGGGGTGAATCACGAAGTTTTCCTGCCGTTCGCGCGGTTCATATTGAGGCAGATGCAGTCTTGGCGGAAAGACGGATCGAATTCAACCGGACGCCGCCCATGACCCTCGAACCGCTCCTCGACGCCCCGCTTGCCGTCCAGATCCATGTCGCCGCCGTTACGCCGGCAGCCGCTCTCGGCGCCTATATCCTGCTGCGCCCCAAGGGCACGCCGCGCCATCGGCTGTTCGGCAGGATCTGGATGGCGCTGATGGTCGTGACGGCGATATCGAGCTTCTTCATTCATGAGCTCGATCTTATCTACGGGTTCAGCCCGATCCATCTTCTGTCCATCGCAACATTGTTCGGCAGCTGGAATGCGATCGCGGCGGCTCGTCGCGGCGATATCCGTCTGCACAGGCGCATCGTCGCCGGTCTTTATTTCGGCGGCATCGTTCTTGCCGGCCTGTTTACCTTCCTGCCCGGCCGGATCATGCATGCGGTCGTCTTCACCGGCGGGCAATGGTCGGCGGCCCTTGCCGCGGCGGTGATCGGCTCGATCCTGGCTGCAATCGCGCTGCGTCGCCGGCGCGGGCGCCTGATGGCTCGATGAAGCCGCTGGAATTCCGGCCGCTGACGGATATATAGATTCCTTGAGTGCAAGCACGGGGCATTGCCGGGGAGAGCGAAGATGGAATGGAGAGGCCGGCGTCAGTCCGACAATGTCGAGGATCGCCGCGGTGATCCGGGCGGCGGAGGTTTCGGCCGCGGGGGCGGCTTCAATTTTCCGTCCGGCGGTGGCGTTCGCCGCGCCGGCGGCGGCCTCAGTATCGGCACGATCATCTTCCTCGTCGTCATCTATTTCATCTTCAAGATGATGGGCATCGACCTGTTGCAGGTGCTCGACACCGGCGGCGTGACGACCGGCCCCGGCTACGAGCAGAGCCAGTCGGGCGGAACGCGCACGCCTGCCAATGACGAGATGACCGCTTTCATGCGCACCGTTCTTGCCGAGACCGAGGATACCTGGCAGGGCATCTTCCAGGCGCAGGGCCAGAATTACGAGGAGCCGCGCCTCGTGCTGTTCTCGGGTTCGACTGCATCGGCCTGCGGCTCCGCATCATCGGCTACCGGGCCATTCTACTGCCCTGGCGATCACAAGGTCTATCTCGACACCGAATTCTTCCAGGAGCTTTCCGACCGGTTCGGCGCGTCGGGCGATTTTGCCGAGGCCTATGTCGTTGCCCACGAGGTGGGCCATCATGTGCAGAACCTGCTCGGCATCCTGCCGAAATTCAATCAGGCCCGCCAGCGCATGAGCGAGGAGGAAGCCAACAAGATGTCGGTGCGCGTCGAGTTGCAGGCCGATTGCTTTGCCGGCATCTGGGGCAAATATACCCAGCAGAAGGGCCTCTTGGAGTCCGGCGACCTGGAGGAAGCGCTGAACGCTGCCCAGCAGATCGGCGACGACACGCTGCAGAAACGGTCGCAGGGCTACGTCGTCCCGGAAAGCTTCAACCACGGTACCTCGGCGCAGCGCGTCAAATGGTTCAAGCGCGGTTTCGACAGCGGCCAGCTGTCGGCCTGCGATACGTTTTCCGGGCCGATCTGAGAGGGTGAGAGGTAGAGGCGCGTAGCACGCGCCCACGCAGCCCTTTCAATCCTTTTGCTTACTTCTCGCTGTCCATATGCTGCAGCATATGTTCGGGATAACGCCCACCTGCAGCCGCATCCTTCGGCACGGCGCGTTCGATGGCGGCGAAATCGTCTGGTGACAGGTCGACCGCGCGTGAGCCGAGCGCCTCGCTCAGCCGGTCGCGGCGGCGGGCGCCGACGATCGGGACGATATCCTTGCCCTTGGCGGCGACCCAGGCGATGGCGATCTGGGCGACCGAGACGCTCTTTGCCTCGGCGATCTCGCGCAGCTTCTCCACCAGAGCGAGGTTTTGTTCGATATTGCCTTCCTGGAAGCGCGGGCTGTAGGCACGGAAATCGCCGGCCGTCGCACCCTGGCCCTTCTGCCAGTGGCCGCTGATCAGGCCGCGCGAGAGCACGCCGTAGGCGGTGATCGAGATGCCGAGTTCGCGTGTCGTCGGCAGGATCTTCTCCTCGATGCCGCGCGAGATCAGCGAATATTCGATCTGCAGGTCGACGATCGGGGCAACAGTGGCGGCGCGGCGGATCGTATCGGCACCGACCTCCGACAGGCCGATATGCCTGACATAACCTGCCTTGACCATGTCGGCGATGGCGCCGACCGTGTCCTCGATCGGCACCTTCGGATCGAGGCGGGCCGGGCGGTAGATGTCGATATAGTCGACACCGAGGCGCTGCAGCGTGTAGCTGAGGAAGTTCTTCACCGCGACCGGGCGGGCATCGATGCCGTTCCAGCCGCCGACGGGATCGCGCAGGCCGCCGAACTTGACGCTGATGACGGCGCTCTCGCGCCTGCGGCCTTTCAATGCCTCGCCGATCAGCATTTCATTGTGGCCCATGCCGTAGAAATCGCCGGTGTCGAGCAGGTTGATGCCGGCATCGAGCGCGGCATGGATCGTCGCGATGCTTTCTGCGCGATCCGAGGGGCCGTACATGCCCGACATGCCCATGCAGCCGAGACCGATGGCCGAGACATCGGGTCCGGTCTTTCCCAAACGATAAGTCTGCATTTGTCTTCTCCATCAGTTTGCGCCACGCGGCGCAATCGGGTATCCGCGCCGGGGGCGTCCTCGATGCCGTTCTACCGCTTTCGCATGCGGGCGATAATCGGGCGGCACAGGACGGGCTGTACGGCGAAGTGCACAATGACCAGTCTTTGGACCGGTGTTCTCTGGTGATCTGGAAGCCGTCGCAGCGATTGCAAGGGAACGTGTCGCCCGGCGATCGGCTGGGCGGCTCTCGATCTCCTGAAGCTGGAACGGCAGCGCGCGCCCTCCGGTTGAGGCATCTCGTGAACTTCCCGCCTAGCATTATCAAAAACTTTGAAATGTTCACGGATTGTTTCGGTTTCTTTTCTGAGCTATGTCACTTTCTCGGCGATGAGATCGTCTTTTCAGAACCAACCGCTGTAGAGATGCCTCATGCTGGACCCCAAATTCGTTCGCCGCGGCCTTTTCCTGGTCTTCATCATCCTCTTCCTCGACATTATCGGCATCGCCATCATCATGCCGGTGCTGCCCGCCTATCTGGAGCAGTTGACCGGCGGCAGCGTCAGCGATGCGGCAATCGACGGCGGCTGGCTGATGCTCGTCTATGCCGGTATGCAATTCCTGTTCGCGCCGCTGCTCGGAAACCTGTCTGACCGTTTCGGCCGTCGTCCGATCCTTTTGCTTTCGGTGCTGACCTTTGCGATCGACAATTTCATCTGCGGCATCGCTACCAGCTTCTGGATGCTGTTCGTCGGCCGCGTGCTTGCCGGCATCAGCGGCGGCAGCTTCGCCACCTGCTCGGCCTATATCGCCGATATCAGCACCGAGGAGAACCGGGCGAAGAATTTCGGGTTGATCGGCATTGCCTTCGGCGTCGGCTTCACCATCGGCCCCGTCGTCGGCGGCTTCCTCGGCGAATTCGGTCCGCGTGTGCCGTTCCTCGGCGCGGCCGCGCTATCGCTCATCAATTTCATCGCCGCCTGCTTCCTGCTGCCGGAAACGCTGGCGGCGAAGAACCGCCGCCGGTTCGAATGGAAACGCGCCAATCCGCTCGGCGCGTTGCGCCAGATGCGCCATTATCCCGGCATCGGCTGGGTCAGCCTCGTCATGTTCCTGTTTTTCCTGGCGCATGCCGTCTATCCCTCGGTCTGGTCGTTCGTCTCGACCTATCGTTACGGCTGGAGCGAGGGACAGATCGGCCTGTCGCTCGGCATTTATGGCATCGGCGCGGTGATCGTCATGGGGCTGGTTCTGCCGCGGATCGTGCCGGTACTCGGCGAGTGGAAGACCGCTCTTCTCGGCCTCTGCTTCTCGGCCGTCGGGCTCACCGGCTATGCCTTCGCCTGGGAGGGCTGGGTCGTCTATGTCATCATCGTTGCGACCGTCATGGAAAACGTCGCCGATCCGCCGCTGCGCAGCATCGCCGCCGGCAAGGTGCCGCCCTCGGCGCAAGGCGAGTTGCAAGGCGCGCTGACCAGCCTCAGCAGCATCACCACCATCCTTGGGCCACTGATCTTCACGCAGATGTTCGGTTATTTCACGCGGCCCGAGGCGCCGGTCACCTTCGCCGGGGCACCCTATCTGACCGCTGCCCTGTTCATCCTGGTGGCCGCCGGCGTGTTCCTCATGCGGGTTCGGGTCCGTGAACCGGCCGAGGCACTGGAAGCGGCAGGTTGATCGATCAGAAACGCTGATGCGATGATGAATTTTTCATCATCTGCCTCATCTGGGGTAGTTCTTTGCGGGGCTTTGCTCTAAGTCCGGATGTTATTTCGCCGCAAGCTGCGGCGACGCATATTTCAATCACAGGACTGGTGTCATGGACACGCCGATCGACGCGCGCAGGCTTGCGCCGACAACCGATAATCGTTGGGGCGCACATTTCCGTGCAACGCTGGCGCTCGGCATTCCGCTGATCGGCGCGCAGCTTGCCCAGCTCGGCATCAACACCACCGACGTGATGATCGTCGGCCGGCTCGGCGCCGAGCATCTGGCGGCGATGGTGCTTGCGGCGCAGTTCCTGTTCACGATCCTGATCTTCGGCTCGGGCTTTGCCATCGCCGTCATTCCGATGGTGGCGCAGGCCTACGGCCGCGGCGACGTTGTCTCGGTGCGCCGGTCGCTGCGCATGGGTCTGTGGGTGGTGATCGGGTACTGGGTAATCATGCAGCCGGCCTTCTTCAATTCGGAGCAGGTCCTTCTCTTCGCACAGCAGAAGCCCGAGGTGGCCAAACTCGCCCACGGCTACATCATGATCGGCCAGTTCGGCGTGCTGCCGGCGCTGCTCTTCAACGTCATGCGGGCGCTGGTCAGCGCCATCGGCAAGGCGGGCATCATCCTCAACGTCACCATCGCCACGCTGGTGATGAATGCGATCTTCGCCTATATGCTCGTGCTCGGCCATTTCGGCTTTCCGGCAATGGGGCTCGAGGGCGCGGCGATCGTTTCGGTCGTCGTGCAGACGGCAGGCTTCCTCTTCATCCTGGCTTTCGTGCAGCGGCGGGAAGAGACGCGGCGCTACGAGATCTTCGTGCGGTTCTGGAAACCCGACTGGCATGCGCTGCTGGAGGTCATCCGGCTTGGTTTCCCGATCAGCGTCACCATCCTTGCCGAAGTCAGCCTGTTCACGGTGGCCTCGCTGCTGATGGGTTATATCGGCACCATCGAGCTTGCGGCTCACGGCATTGCCCTGCAATGGGCGTCGATCGCATTCATGATCCCGCTCGGCCTCAGCCAGGCGGCGACGGTGCGCGTCGGCGTCGCGCACGGGCAGGGCGACCATCAGGGGCTGGTGCGGGCTTCGATCATGGTGCTCATCCTCGCCTGCGCCATTTCGGCGGTGGGCTCGGTACTCTTTGCCACCATGCCGCAATTCCTCGGCAGCTGGTTCCTCGACGTGAACTCGCCCGAAGCGCCGGAGGTGCTTGCCTATGCCGGGCCGCTGATCGTCGTTGCCGGGCTTTTCCAGCTCGTCGACGGGCTGCAGGTGATCGCCAATGGATTGCTGCGCGGTCTCAAGGACGCGCGCGTACCGATGATCATGGCGTTGATCGCTTACTGGCCGATCGGCTTCTTCCTGGCCTGGGCTTTTGCCTTCCCGCTGGGTTTCGGCGGTATCGGCATCTGGTTCGGCTTCCTCGTCGGGCTGGCAGCCGCCGCCGTCATGCTCTGTGCGCGCTTCTACCTTCTCCTTCGCCGCGAGGCGGAGCTGGCCCACGCCTGAGCCGTCCGCCTCTGCCGTCAGGCCGCGACGGGCTTGTAACTGGCGATATCGGCGCGAATGCCGAGACGTGCAAACATTTCCTGCGGATCGAAATGGGCGGCCCTATGGGCCGCTGCAACGGCCGCCCGCGCGCGCTCGACGACCTCGGTATTTTCCCATTCGGCGATCGTGACGAAATTGAATTCGCCTGGGCCGGCGAACTGTTCCAGCACCCTGTGATCGATGAAACCGTCCTGCGCCTCCAACAGCTTGTGGGTCATCATCACTTTGACGAGAAATTCCTCTCGCGCCGCTGCCGGCACGACGAACTTGTCTATCCTGTAGAAAGCTCCGCTCATCAGTTTTCTCCTGCATCAGATGTTTGCAGGCAGATCTGTAATTCCTCAACTTAAGCTGAGGTCAAGGGGCGGATAAAGAAAAAGGCCCGCCTGGGCGAGCCTTCATCGGAAATCGCTGTGGCTTGAAATCAGCGTTCGGCGAGTGCCGGTACGCCCTTCTTTTCGCGCACCATGTTGATGAAGCGGCGGAAGAGATAGTGGCTGTCCTGCGGGCCGGGAGAGGCTTCCGGATGATGCTGGACGGAAAAGACCTGCTTGCCGAGCACGCGCAGGCCGCAATTGGTGCCGTCGAAAAGCGAAATGTGAGTCTCTTCAACGCCATCAGGCAGCGACTTCGAGTCGACCGCGAAGCCATGGTTCATCGAGACGATCTCGACCTTGCCCGTCGTATGGTCCTTGACGGGGTGGTTGGCGCCGTGATGGCCCTGATGCATCTTCTCGGTCTTTGCGCCGAGTGCGAGACCCAGCATCTGGTGGCCGAGGCAGATGCCGAAAACCGGGATGTCGGTCTTGATCAGCGTCTTGATGACAGGCACGGCATATTCGCCGGTTGCCGCCGGATCGCCCGGGCCGTTCGACAGGAAGATGCCGTCCGGCTGCATGGCGAGGACGTCTTCGGCGCTCGTTGTGGCCGGCATGACGGTCACCTTGCAGTCGAGGCCGGCAAACAGGCGCAGGATGTTGCGCTTGACGCCGTAATCAAGGCAGACGACGTGGAATTTGGCGTCCGCAGCCTTGAGTTCACCGTAACCTTCGTTCCAGACCCACGGCGTTTCGGTCCACTGCGAGGACTGGCCCGACGAGGCGATCTTGGCAAGGTCGAGACCTTCGAGGCCGCTCCAGGCCTTGGCTTCGGCCTTCAGCGTCTCGATGTCGAAGACGCCGTTCGGATCGTGGGCGATCACCGCGTTCGGGGCGCCGTTCTCGCGGATCCAGGCTGTCAGCGCGCGCGTGTCGATGCCGCAGAGGCCGATGACGCCGCGTGCCTTCAGCCATTGGTCGAGGTGCTTGGCGGCGCGGTAGTTCGAAGGGTCGGTGATGTCGGCCTTGAAGATGACGCCGACGGCGCCGTGCCGGGCGGCCGGCGTCAGATCCTCGATGTCTTCCTCGTTGGTGCCGATATTGCCGATATGCGGGAAGGTGAAGGTGACGATCTGGCCGAGATAGGAGGGGTCCGTCAGGATCTCCTCATAGCCGGTCAGCGCCGTGTTGAAGACCACTTCGGCCGGCACTTTGCCGGTGGCGCCGATGCCCTTGCCTTCGATGACCGTGCCGTCGGCAAGAACGAGCAGGGCGGTCGGCTTTTCGATTGTCCAGGGTGCTGTCGCGGTCATCTTCATCCCGTTTCCGGCAGGTGGGCGCGTTGCCGCGCTCGTCGCCATTTGATCTCGCAGGCGTGTGGACACGGCAATGCCGCGCGCTTCAGGCCTGATCACGAATTTTGGTGCAGGTGGCGGTAAATAGCCACGCAATCGCTTAGCGTCAATCTTTGTAGCCGAGATTGCCGCTGTTTTCCTGCGCTTTGTCGCAACGACCGCGCAATTTATTTGATCCGCCGCATCAGCGTGGTTTATGAAGCGGCATCAAAACAGGAGTGAAGACCATGCTGCGCGATCAACTCGCCACCCAGCTGAAAGAGGCGATGAAGGCCAAGAATGCGGAGCGGCTTTCCACCGTCCGGCTGATTCAGGCCGCGGTCAAGGACCGCGATATCGCCAATCGCGGCACCGGCAAGGAGCAGGCGAGCGACGACGAGATCCTGCAGATTCTCGCCAAGATGGTGAAGCAGCGCGACGAATCGGCAAAGATCTACGAGGAGAATTCCCGGCCGGAGCTTGCCGCCAAGGAGCGCGCCGAAATCACCGTCATCCAGGATTTCATGCCGAAGCAGCTTTCCGACAGTGAAGTGCGCGCCAACGTCTCGGCGATCATCGCCGAGACGGGTGCCGCAGGCGCCAAGGATATGGGCAAGGTGATGGCAGCGCTGAAGGAGCGTTATGCCGGCCAGATGGATTTCGCCAAGGCCTCGGCGACCGTCAAGGAACTGTTGAACGGATAAGTTTCAGATAACGCGTCGTGCCTGCGGCTCGTCACGGACCGCAGGCCCGAGCACCGCTTCGGCGGCGGCATCGACGATGGCGAATTTCGCCGCCTGATAATTCCAATATTCGCGGATGAAGTGGCCCGACAGCCAGAAGTCGCCCTTGCGGGAGGGTGCTGTCCAGCCGACGCTTTCCATGGTCGACGCCTGCGTCAGTAGCCGCTTCAGATGGGTGTTGGAGATCATGAACTGTTCGCGCAGTTCCCTGAGCGACAGAGTGCCGAGAACGACGCGGTCGGCCGTCCGGGGAAATTCCGGAAGGCGCGAGATCAGGTAGTCCATCACCAGTCCGCCGGAATTTGCCCAATTGAAGAGGTTGAAGGTCGGGCCCGGATTGCGCACCGCTTCACTCCCGATGATCGCCTTGGCGATCAGCGGCTGGATCGCTGCCATCATCGCCGAGGGATCGGCAGTGATCTTGTCGGCGCGCTCGCCGCCGTCGAGGCTATCGAGGATCATCATGTGGGTGACGAGCCATCGGGTGAAATGCTGCTCGGCGATTTCGGTCGGCTCCAGGTAGCGTGTGCGCTTGTCGGGGCCGGGAACCGGTCGCAGGAAGCGATAGGCCAGCATTTCCTGCATGAAGGCTGCGGCCGTGTTGCGGCTGGCGATATCGTTCTTGACCGCGAAATCGATGAAGCGGCCGGAATAGAGGCCGCTCTTGCCGCCGTCGGGATGACCGTAGTGAAGGGCGAAACCGGCATGGGCCATCAGCCAGCGCTGCTGCGCGGCGAAGATCGAGGCGATGCGCGGGCTCTCGCGATAGATGGCGAGCATCTGATCGGCGCACTGCAGGATCGCAGCGAAAAATCGATCGTCTGCTGCAAGATTTTCCGCGGTAAAAGCCATTGGAGAGGTCCAGGAGTTCGGCGCATACATCTTTCATGCCAGCGCCGCCTGTCAACGGTTTTGTCAATAAGCGGTTAATTTCAAAGGGAGAGTTGTCGCAGAGGGAGCCAGAAATTTAAGAAGGCAGGAGCTGGGGGCGCTCCTGCCTTCTTGCTCTTTGCTTCCGCCGGCAACGCAGGGCCGAGGCCCAAGCCGGAGGGTATTTGCAAAGGCACCCTTGCGAAGCGGCGCCGGGGGTAGGGATGGTGCTTCGCTCGGGGATCGCTTTGTTGAGATCGAACCTATTGCGGGCTGGCTGCTTATTCAAATTACAAAAAAATAATGATTGGCGAAAACGGCGGTTTGGGGGGCATCAAAGCGGAGGTCGGGCAGTAGGCTGTAAGACGGGGGTGTCCGAGCGTCGGAATTGATATGTCACTGTTTTTAAAGGATTTAATATGGGAATTCGGCAGGCTTTGGCTCTTTGTGGAGCACTCACGACGGTGCCGTTCCCGATCTGCGAGGACAATAATGTCGCACCCCTGTCGCAGGGGCGATAACGTGTTGTTGATTGGAAAACCGACATCGCAAGCAACCGGTGCACTTGCCTGTGAATAGCGGGTTTTCATGACAAGTTTCGTGGCATGGAGCGGCAAAGCAGCTTATATGGAGCTTGGCCAAGAGGTATAGATGCGCTTTTCCAACACCTTTCTCGATGAGATCCGCGACCGCGTTCCGATTTCGAACGTGATTGCGCGCCGCGTCAGCTGGGACAAGCGCAAGACCAACGTATCGCGCGGCGATTATTGGGCCTGCTGCCCGTTCCACGGCGAGAAATCGCCGAGCTTCCACTGCGAGGACCGAAAGGGCCGCTATCACTGCTTCGGTTGTGGGGTCACCGGCGACCATTTCCGCTTCCTGACCGAACTCGAGGGCCTGAGTTTTCCCGAGGCGGTGCAGCAGATCGCCGATATGGCCGGCATGCCGATGCCGCTGGCCGATCCTGTCATGGAGAAGCGTGAGAAGGAGCGCGGCTCGCTGATCGACGTCATGGAAATGGCGACGCAATTTTTCCAGGACCAGTTGCAGACGGCGAATGGGGCGAGGGCACGCGCCTATCTGCGCGACCGCGGGCTGACGGGACGCACCATCGAGACCTTCCGTCTCGGCTATGCGCCCGACAGCCGCAATGCGCTGAAGGAATTTCTTGCCGGCAAGGGCGTGCTCAAGGAGCGGATCGAGGCCTGTGGCCTGGTCGTCCATGAAAACGTGCCGGTTTCCTACGATCGCTTCCGCGACCGCATTATGTTCCCGATCCTTTCGTCGCGTGAGAAGGTCATCGCTTTCGGCGGCCGTGCCATGTCTGCGGATGCGCCGGCGAAATATCTGAACTCGAACGAGACGGAGCTCTTCCACAAGGGCAATGTTCTTTATAATTTCGCCCGTGCGCGGCGCGCGATCCAGGGACCGGGCCGCGGCGACCCCCAGGATGACAATGCGACAGGCACCATCATCGCCGTCGAAGGCTATATGGACGTGATCGCGCTCTATCAGGCCGGCGTCGAGAATGCCGTTGCGCCGCTTGGCACGGCGCTTACCGAAAACCAGCTCGAACTAATCTGGAAGATGGTGCCGCAACCGGTGCTCTGCTTCGACGGCGACGGGGCCGGTATCCGCGCCGCCAATCGCGCCGCCGAACTGGCGCTGCCGCATCTGAAGCCCGGCCGTTCCGTCCGCTTCGCGCTTCTGCCCGACGGCAAGGACCCCGACGATCTGGTGCGCGACGAGGGCCGCGCGCCCTTCGACAAGGTGATGAGCCAGGCAAAGCCGCTTTCCGAGATGCTGTGGAGCCGGGAGATCAATACCGGCAAGTTCGATACGCCCGAGGCGCGCGCCGAACTCGAGGCGCGGCTGAAGCAACTGGTCGCCGTCATCGCCGACGAGAATGTGCGCCGCCACTACCAGCAGGATATTCGCGACCGGCTGAACGCCTTCTTCCAGCCGCAGTTCCAGAACCGCAACAATGGCGAGCGCCGCGGCGGCTTCGCGGGCAATGGCAATTACCGCCCGGGCCGCGACAATGCCGGCAAGGCGGGGCCGAAAAGCCCCAGCATCATTTCCGACCGGCTCGCCCGCTCGGGCCCCGTGCGCGGCCACCGGGACAATACGGCGTTGCGCGAAAGCGTGTTGGCGCTGACCGTCATCAATCATCCCTCGCTGATGATCGACGATTATGACGAAATCGCCGCGATCGACTATGACAGCCGCGAGCTGCAGCGGCTCTGGTCGGCGATGCTTGGGGCTGCCGCTGCCGTCGCCGGCCCGCATCTGACACGCGAATATCTGACCGAACGGCTGGAATTCGAGGGTTTCGGTCCGCTCATCAAGAGCCTCGATCAGCAGGTGCGCAATGCCCGACTCTGGACGGCGACCGAGGAGGCGGCGATGGAGGATGCGCGCGAAGGCTACCGCCAGGCGCTGGCCTTCCACAAGCGGGCGAAGGCGCTGCGCCGGCAGAAGATCGAACTCGAGCGAGAGATTGCGCTGGCGACCGAAGCCGGCGACGGCGAGGCGATCGTTCAACTGATGCGCGCGCAGCAGGAAGTGCATTTCGAAGGGGTGCGTCTTGAGAACCAGGAGGCGATCATCGATGGCTTCGGGGTGCTTTCCGGCCGCGTCAAAGGGGCGGCGAACCACTGATGTCGCTGACCGAACGCAATGAACCGGGCTTTTCCGCTTCCGGCGCGCTGTTTTCTTCCGGCCGCTCGCCACTCGCTATCCTCAAGCAGGTCTATGGCTATTCCTCCTTCCGCGGCAAGCAGCAGCAGGTGGTCGAACATGTGGTTTCCGGCGGCGATGCCGTCGTGCTCTTTCCCACAGGTGCCGGCAAATCGCTGTGTTTCCAGATCCCGGCGCTCTGCCGCGATGGCGTCGGCATCGTCGTTTCGCCGCTGATTGCGCTGATGCGCGATCAGGTGGAGGCGATGAAGCAGCTCGGCATCCGTGCCGCAGCGCTCAATTCGTCGCTGTCGCGCGAGGAATTCGTCGAGGTTCGTCGCGCGCTCTCGGCAGGCCAGCTCGACCTTCTCTACGTGACGCCCGAGCGCATTCTGACCGACGGGTTCCGCGAGCTGATCGCCAACGAGAAGATCGCGCTCTTTGCCATCGACGAGGCCCACTGCGTCTCGCAATGGGGCCATGATTTCCGGCCGGAATATCGTGCCCTCGGCCGGCTCGGCGAACAATATCGCGGCGTGCCGCGCGTGGCGCTGACGGCGACGGCCGATCCGCATACGCGCGACGACATCATCGAGCGGTTGGGGCTCGATGCCGCGGAGATCTTCACCACCAGTTTCGACCGGCCGAACATTGCCTACGAGATCGTCGAGCGTGACCAGCCGCGCCAGCAGCTCTTGAGGTTCCTCTCCGGCCATAAGGGCGACAGCGGCATCGTCTATTGCCTGTCGCGCGCCAAGGTCGAGGATACGGCCGACTGGCTGAACGGGCAGGGCATCCGCGCGCTCGCCTATCATGCCGGCATGGACAGGGCGGTTCGCGACGCCAATCAGGATGCCTTCCTGAAAGAAGAGAATCTTTGCCTGGTCGCCACCGTCGCCTTCGGCATGGGCATCGACAAGCCGAATGTGCGGTATGTTGCCCATCTCGACCTGCCGGGCTCGGTGGAAGCCTATTATCAGGAGACCGGGCGCGCCGGGCGCGACGGCCTGCCGTCGGAGGTCTGGATGGCCTATGGCATGGCCGACGTCATCCAGCGCGGCCGGATGATCGACGAGGGCAGTGCAGCCGCCGAGATCAAGCGGGTCGAACGCGCCAAACTCAACGCATTGCTGGCGATCTGCGAGACGGCTTCCTGCCGGCGCCAGGCGATCCTTGCCCATTTCGGCGAAGCGCATGCCGGCCATTGCGGCAATTGCGACACCTGCCTGAAGCCGGGCGAAACCTGGGAGGGCACGGAGGCGGCGATCAAGGCGCTGGCCGCCATCTATCGCACCGGCGAGCGTTTCGGCGCCGGCCATGTCGTCGACGTGCTCCTCGGCAACGTCAACGAAAAGACCGAGCGTTTCGGTCACGCCGAGATGCCGGTCTTCGGTGCCGGCAAGGATATTCCGGCGCGTGTCTGGCAATCCGTGTTCCGTCAGTTGCTCGCCATGGGTCTGATCCGCGTCGATCACGAAGCTTTCGGCGCGCTGAAGCTGGAGCCGGAGGCGCGGGCCGTCTTCAAGCACGAGCGGCAGGTGTTCTTTCGCAAGGACCGCCCGGCCTCGGAGCGGCGTACGAAGAAGGCGGAGCGCGGCGAGCGCAAATCCGGCTTGTCAGGCGCCGATGGCGCTCTCTTCGAGGCGCTGCGGGCCGAGCGCATGGCGATCGCGAAATCGCTCGGCGTGCCGCCCTATGTCGTCTTTCCCGATACGACACTCATCGCCTTCGCCACGGAGAAGCCGCGAAGCCGCAAGGAATTGCTCGCCATATCGGGCGTCGGGCAGGCGAAGCTCGAACGCTACGGCGATGCCTTCCTCGAGATCATTCTCTCGCACGACAAGGGCTGAAGGCTCACGGCTGATCTCGGTCCAGCGCTGAAGAAGACAAGCCGGCGGCGATATGCTAACCCGGCTGGCACGGAAATCTTCACGAAGGGCCGCCCCATGACCTCGCAATTTCTCTCCCATCTCCGCAACGAGATTTCGGTGCTGAAGGATGCCGGCCTCTATAAATCCGAGCGGGTCATCACTTCCAA
The DNA here is from genome assembly GCF_014197475.1 of Rhizobium sp. BK212. Lineage (NCBI taxonomy): Bacteria > Pseudomonadati > Pseudomonadota > Alphaproteobacteria > Hyphomicrobiales > Rhizobiaceae > Rhizobium > Rhizobium sp. BK212. The sequence continues at coordinate 553,624 of NZ_JACIFS010000002.1, read as the reverse complement.
GCAGGCGGGCGAGATCGGCATTTCCACCGGTGAGCGGGTGCTGAATTTCTGCGCCAACAACTATCTCGGCCTTGCCGACAACGAGGAACTGGCCGAGGCCGGCAAGCAGGCGCTCGACCGCTACGGTTATGGCATGGCTTCGGTGCGCTTCATCTGCGGCACGCAGGAGGAGCATAAGCAACTCGAGGCGCGCATCTCCGCCTTCCTCGGCATGGAAGACACGATCCTCTATTCCTCCTGCTTCGATGCCAATGGCGGCCTGTTCGAAACACTGCTGTCCGAAGAGGACGCGATCATCTCGGACGCGCTGAACCACGCCTCGATCATCGACGGCGTCAGGCTTTCGAAGGCCAAGCGTTTCCGCTACGCCAATAACGACATGGCGGCACTCGAAGAGGAATTGAAAAAGGCCGAAGGCAGCCGCTTCAAGCTGGTCGCCACCGACGGTGTCTTCTCGATGGACGGCATCATCGCCAATCTCGGCGGTGTCTGCGATCTCGCCGAGAAATACGGCGCGATGGTCATGGTCGATGACAGCCACGCCGTCGGCTTCGTCGGCAAGAATGGCCGCGGTTCGGCCGAACATTGCGGTGTCGAGGGCCGGATCGACATCATCACCGGCACGCTTGGCAAAGCGCTCGGCGGCGCCTCGGGCGGTTACACTTCGGCCAAGGCTGAAGTCGTCGAATGGCTGCGGCAGCGCTCGCGGCCCTATCTGTTCTCGAACACGCTGGCGCCTGTCATCGCTGCGGCCTCGCTCAAGGTGTTCGATCTCATCGAAAACGGCGATGCCTTGCGCAAGCGCCTTTCCGACAATGCGGATCTCTTCCGCACAGAGATGACCAAGCTCGGTTTCACGCTTGCCGGCGAAGGCCATCCGATCATCCCCGTCATGCTGGGTGACGCCAAGCTCGCCCAGGACATGGCGGGCCTGATGCTGAAGAAGGGGATCTATGTGATCGGCTTCTCCTTCCCCGTGGTGCCGAAAGGCCAGGCCCGCATTCGCACGCAGATGTCGGCGGCGCATTCGCGGGCGGATGTGGAGCGGGCGATCGCGGCTTTTGCCGAGGCAGGGCGGGAATTGGGTGTGATTTGAGAATAGGCGATGCTGCCCCTCACCCTAACCCTCTCCCCGCTCGCGGGGAGAGGGGACGTGCCCAACGGACCGCTTGAGAATGCGGAAACGGTGCGGCATATCCCTTCGCCCCGCTTGCGGGGAGAAGGGGCCGGCAGGCGGATGAGGGGCTGCGACAGATACGGGGCCAAGGAATACAGATATGTCGAACATGATGAAGGCACTGGTCAAAGCGAAACCGGAAGTCGGGCTCTGGATGGAGAATGTGCCAGTGCCCGAGGTCGGGCCGAACGATGTGCTGATCCGGGTGAAGAAATCGGCGATCTGCGGCACCGACGTCCATATCTGGAACTGGGACCAGTGGGCGCAGAAGACCATTCCGGTGCCGATGGTGGTTGGCCATGAATTTTCCGGCGAGATCGCCGAGATCGGTTCGGCGGTCACCCGCTATCATGTCGGCGAGCGCGTCTCCGGCGAGGGGCATATCGTCTGCGGCAAGTGCCGCAACTGCCGGGCGGGCAGGGGGCACCTCTGCCGCAACACGCTTGGCGTCGGCGTCAACCGCCCGGGTTCCTTCGGCGAATTCGTCTGCATTCCCGAAAGCAATGTCGTGCCGATCCCGGACGATATATCAGACGAGATCGCGGCAATCTTCGACCCGTTCGGCAATGCCGTGCATACCGCACTCTCCTTCGATCTTGTCGGCGAGGACGTGCTCGTCACCGGCGCCGGCCCGATCGGCATCATGGGCGCGCTCGTCGCCAAGCGATCGGGCGCCCGCAAGGTCGTCATCACCGATATCAATCCGCACCGGCTGGATCTCGCGCGCAAACTCGGCATTGACCACGTCGTCGATGCTTCCAAGGAAAACCTCGCCGATGTGATGAAGGCGATCGGCATGACGGAGGGTTTCGACGTCGGGCTTGAAATGTCGGGAGCGGCCCCCGCCTTCCGCGACATGATCGACAAGATGAACAATGGCGGCAAGATCGCCATTCTCGGCATCGCGCCTGCTGGTTTCGAGATCGACTGGAACAAGGTGATCTTCAAGATGCTCAATCTCAAGGGCATCTATGGCCGCGAGATGTTCGAGACCTGGTACAAGATGATCGCCTTCGTCCAGGGCGGCCTCGACCTTGCGCCCATCATCACCCATCGGATCGGCATCGACGATTTCCGCGATGGCTTCGAGGCGATGCGGTCGGGCAACTCCGGCAAGGTCGTCATGGATTGGATGTGAGGAGGACGACATGATTTATGAAGGAAGCTGCCATTGCGGCAACGTTGCTTTCGAGGTCGAAGGCGAATTCACCGAGGCGGTGGATTGCAACTGCTCGCTCTGCCGCAGGCGGGGCGGGCTTCTCGCCTTCGTGCCGCGCGACAAGCTGGTGCTGAAGACGCCCGAGGCCAATCTCTCGACCTATACTTTCAACAGCCATGTCATCCGGCATCACTTCTGCGCCAATTGCGGCATCGCGCCGTTCGGTGAAGCCGTGACCCCGGATGGCGCGGCGATGGCCTCGATCAATCTGCGCTGCATTCCCGCGGTCGATCTCGGGGCGCTGACGGTGAAGGCCTATGACGGCGCGGCGCGTTAGATTCTTCAGGCTGAAGGCGCATATATCATCGGTACAACTGCAAAAATGGTGGAAATAACGGGTATGGCGGGCAAAATATTTGCTGCCCTTGTCTTTTGTTCGCCGCATCTTAAATAAGGCTTCGCAATCGCTGCCGCGGTTCAAAGCCTGTGGATAAGGCTTTTTCCGATATTTCGTGAGCTTTTTTTCTGGAAAAGCTTGACGAGAACAAAAAATGTGGGAATCACCGTTCGACTTGTTGAAACGGTGAACTGGGTCAAGGCGGATCGCGCAACCATGGCCGGAAATCCAAAAGCAAGAAAGCTTTGCTGTCCGGTGCCGGCGATCGTGGTTAATCAGGCTTTAAATGTCATCCCGTTAGGTGGGCAAAGGTGATTCGAGGGCGGCGCGAGCGACGCGTCAGGCCCTGAGACGGCCCATTCACCGTAGCGAGATTGGATAGCGTCAGGAAGGCGACGATATAAATGGCAACCAAGGTCAAAGAGAACGAAGACGCGGAAGTCGAACGCGACGGCGCAAGCGACGGCCCTCTTCTCGATCTTTCCGACGACGCGGTCAAGAAGATGATCAAGGCCGCCAAGAAGCGCGGCTATGTGACGATGGACGAGCTCAACGCGGTCCTGCCGTCCGAGGAAGTGACGTCCGAGCAGATCGAAGACACGATGTCGATGCTGTCGGACATGGGCATCAATGTCATCGAAGACGAAGAAGCCGAGGAAGCCGGTGCTTCCGGCGGCGGCGATGACGACGACGCCGGCGGCGACGAGGACAGCGAAGGCGGCGAGCTCGCGCCTTCGAGCGGCACGGCGCTTGCGACCGCCAAGAAGAAAGAACCGACAGACCGGACGGACGATCCTGTTCGTATGTACCTGCGTGAGATGGGCTCGGTGGAGCTTCTCTCCCGCGAGGGCGAAATCGCGATCGCCAAGCGCATCGAGGCTGGCCGCGAAACGATGATCGCAGGCCTCTGCGAGAGCCCGCTGACCTTCCAGGCGCTGATCATCTGGCGCGACGAACTCAACGAAGGCACGACGCTGCTGCGCGAGATCATCGATCTCGAAACGACCTATTCCGGTCCTGAAGCCAAGGCTGCGCCGCAGTTCCAGAGCCCGGAGAAGATCGAGGCCGACCGCAAGCTCGCCGAGGAAAAGGAAAAGACCCGCCGCGCCCGCTCCGGCGACGACGACATTACCGATGTCGGCGGCGAAGGCCTGCCTCCCGAAGAGGAGGAAGAGGACGAGGACGAATCCAACCTTTCGCTGGCGGCGATGGAAGCAGAGCTTCGCCCGCAGGTGATGGAGACGCTGGACACGATCGCCGAGACCTACAAGAAGCTGCGCAAGCTGCAGGACCAGCAGGTCGAGCAGCGGCTGTCGGCTTCCGGCACGCTGTCTACCGCCCAGGAGCGCCGCTACAAGGAACTCAAGGATGAGCTCATCAAGGCCGTCAAGTCTCTGTCCCTGAACCAGAACCGCATCGATGCTCTGGTCGAGCAGCTCTACGACATCAACAAGCGCCTCGTTTCCAACGAAGGCCGCCTGCTGCGTCTGGCCGAATCCTACGGCGTCAAGCGCGACTCCTTCCTGGAGCAGTACCAGGGCGCCGAGCTCGACCCGAACTGGATGAAGTCGATCGGCAATCTGGCTGCTCGCGGCTGGAAGGAATTCGCCAGGGGCGAAAACACGACGATCCGCGACATCCGCCAGGAAATCCAGAATCTGGCGACCGAGACCGGGATCTCGATCTCGGAATTCCGCCGCATCGTGCATATGGTGCAGAAGGGCGAGCGCGAAGCGCGCATCGCCAAGAAGGAAATGGTCGAAGCAAACCTTCGCCTCGTCATCTCCATCGCCAAGAAGTACACGAACCGCGGCCTGCAGTTCCTCGACCTCATTCAGGAAGGCAATATCGGCCTGATGAAGGCGGTCGACAAGTTCGAATATCGCCGCGGCTACAAGTTCTCGACCTATGCGACATGGTGGATCCGTCAGGCGATCACCCGTTCGATCGCCGACCAGGCCCGCACGATCCGCATTCCGGTGCACATGATCGAGACGATCAACAAGATCGTCCGCACCTCGCGCCAGATGCTGCACGAGATCGGCCGCGAGCCGACGCCGGAAGAACTGGCCGAAAAGCTTGCGATGCCGCTCGAAAAGGTCCGCAAGGTCCTGAAGATCGCCAAGGAGCCGATCTCGCTCGAAACCCCGGTGGGCGACGAAGAAGATTCGCATCTCGGCGATTTCATCGAGGACAAGAACGCGCTGCTGCCGATCGACGCCGCCATCCAGGCGAACCTGCGCGAAACGACGACCCGCGTTTTGGCCTCGCTGACGCCGCGCGAGGAACGCGTCCTGCGCATGCGCTTCGGCATCGGCATGAACACCGACCACACGCTCGAAGAAGTCGGCCAGCAGTTCTCGGTCACCCGTGAACGTATCCGCCAGATCGAGGCAAAGGCGCTGCGCAAGCTGAAGCATCCGAGCCGCTCCAGAAAGCTGCGCTCGTTCCTCGACAGCTGAGCGACGACACGATCTCTACGATTGCGAAAGCCGGGCTTCATGTCCGGCTTTTTGCTTTCCGTCTTTGTGTCATCCAGTCGTTATCTCGCAACCGGTGTTTCGGCCCCACATTGCTCGCCTCGTCTCAATCTGTGATCTGCTGCCATGTCGAACGTTTAGAGGTCCGCTTTTAGGTGCCACGCGAGCGCGCACTGACGCTCCGTGTACGAAGAAATCTGTACGCAGTCCCAGACGCGGGGTTATCTCGACTTTCTGCACACTTTTGGGCGACATGCCTAATACCAATGATCCCGGCGGCTTTCTTGTCGCTGGGTGGTGACAAGATTATAGTCCGGCCACGGGGGAAGAAATCGATCGCGATGCGCGAGCGAGGACCGGTGCATGCCCGCGTCGGGCGAATCCTCCGTTGGGAGGTGCGAAATGACCACTTACATTGTGTTGATCAATTGGACGGACCAAGGTGTGCGCAACGTTCGCGACTCGTCAAAACGGCTAGATGCGGCGAAGAAATTGCTCGGCGACATGGGCGGCTCCTTCAACCAGTTCTTTCTGACGATGGGCGGCCACGACATGGTGGCTGTCTGCGAAGCGCCTGACGATGCCGTCATGGCGCGGTTTGGCCTCTCGCTCGCGATGGGCGGCAATGTCCGCACCCAGACACTGAAGGCATTCCCGGAGGCCGCCTATCGAGAGATCATCGGCTCGCTTGCTTGATCGCGACAAAGGACCGCTATCGGCGATCATAAGCGTTGCGCAACTCGCCTCAGACTGGCACTTTCGCCCTGTCCTTAATTCCTCGTGGCGTATCGGCAGGCTCTTGATGAAAGCGTTCCCGGGTTTTATGGCCGTCTTCGATTGTCCGACAGCTGCTTCCTGAGCGATGGCACTGGTGTGGGAAAAACGGGGCGAAGGCATCGAGCGGGGCGCTTTCGCCTCGTTCGCTCTGCATGCCGTCATGCTTGCACTGCTGCTCCTTCTGCTTCCGAGACCTGAGCCGCCGGCACCGTTGCCGGACGACGGCATTACGGTTGATATCGTTCCCGAAGTCGCCAAACCTTCTGCGATAGCGCAGCGGGTCGCGACGCCTGCACCCGCTACGGCAAATCCGGATGCGAGTGCGCCGGCCCAGGAGATCGCTCCGCCGCATCAGGAGGAGGCGCCGGCGGCCGCGAGGTCGCCTGAAGTGGCTTCCGTCCCTCCGGTGCCGCCGAAGCCTGGTGTATTCGTCCAGGCGGGCCAGCTGTTTTCGGAGACGGTGTTATCAGATCCGCGCAGCCGGCGCGCCCGCGAGGCGCTGCGCGGCCTTGCCGGCAGCGAGCGCAATCTGCAGCTCTGTGACCTGGAGGCGCTGGAACAGGTGCGCCGCGCGCGGCCTGCGATGGCGCCGGATGCGCTCGCGCCCTATGCGATGGCGGCGGAAAAGGTCAGCGGCAACAGGGTCGAGGTGAAGGGCGGCGCCTTCCGCAGCAAACGGAAGTGGTACAATATTCAGTTCAAATGCGAGCTCAATGCCGCCTCCGGCAAGGTCGCGTCCTTCGCCTTTCTCATCGGGGATGCCATTCCGCAAAGCGAATGGCAGGCGCATGATCTGGTGGCCGACGATGGAGCCGCCGACCAATGACACTATAGCGCCGCGCGTCTTTTCGGACGCGCAACGGACGCTGTAGCACGTTAGATGGCTGCTGCGATCACGCGGTTTTTTTCTTTTGTGGCTTGATGCTGCCGGCTTTAGAGGCCACATCGCTGCTGTGACAGAAGAAGACGTGGAACCAGCGGAAACGCAGCATGAAACGGGAAAACAGCGGCCTGAAATCCGCTGGGGCATCGTCGCGTCCGTTGTCGCGCATATTCCCATCATTGCTCTTCTGATTTTCGGGCTGCCGAAGATCGATCCGAAGCCCGCGGAAGACGAGAGCGTGAAGGTGGAACTCGTTCCGCCACCGGAGGAAAAGAAGCCGGAGCCCAAGCCCGAGGAAAAACCACCGGAGCCGAAGCCGCCGGAAGAGGCCAAGAAGCAGCCACCACCGCCACCACCACCACCACCACCGCCACCGGCGACTAAGAAAGTGCCTCAGCAAGGGAGGCCGATGCCGACCCTGAACCCTGTCATCGAGTTTGGTGATAAGAACAGCGGCCCTGAAAAATCGTTGGAGGGAAAATCTTCTCAAGGCGAAGCCAAACCGGCATCAATTCCACCGGAGCGTGATGCGGAACCGGAGCAGAGGCCGGCACAGGCTGCTGCGGAAAAACCTGAAACCGAGACGCCTGCTTCAAAGCCCGTCCCGGATGATGTGAAGCTTCCAGAGGTTGCGACAACGGAGGTTTCTCCGAAGCCCAATCGGCCGCCGACAGATGTGTCTGGCGAAGCCACGACGAGTATCGAGCAGGCCAAACCACCGGAGCAGACGACCGCTGAAAAGTCGAAAACGGTCGCTAAAAACAACGATCTGCCCAAGGCAAAAACGCTGTTTTCGCGCATGGGAGATGGCAATTTGCTTGCTCAGACTGCGATCGATGGCCTCCCGCGCAAAGAGCGGGTGGCCACGCTCTGCACTACCGAGCTTCAGGCCCAACTCGTTCATGGTTCGCCGAGTTACTTCCCGTCCGCATTGCCCAGTTTCGGGTTGCGAAGCGGGACCGTCCTTGATGTGCCGGATGCAGCCTTTGGCACAGCTAGAGGCTGGTACCATGTTCGCTTCCGTTGCGAGTTGGATGAGGGAGCGACGAAAATCGTGTCGTTTGCCCACGAAGTTGGCGGATTGATCCCCCGCAGTCAGTATGCGAAATATGAAATTCGTGACTAGTCCTCGCGATCCTGGATTGCGGTCTTATCAGGAACAAGCCACGCGCAAGGAACCGCACCTAGCCTCTTCTCATGGCCGTGATGGTTACGGTGAAGAAGGGACAATGATATGTCGAACGAGATCGAGCGTTTTCTTGAGCGTCAGGACGAAGCCGTGAGCGCGCTGTTCCTGGAAAACAAAGGCGACGAGCTGACCGATATTCTGGTGGCTGCTCTGGAAGAGGCTTTTGAAATCCTTCTCGAAGCCGCGCCCCCCGAAACTGTTCATTGAGGTCGCAGAGGGCGTCCAGCGCCGATATGCGCTGACCGATCGTGCCGCTTGCAGTGCATCGCCCTGTCGGGATAATGCGGCAGTGTCAATGGCACGGATATCATGTCGAATTCCCAAGACGATCAACTGCTGGCAGCGGGCGCGCTTGATGCCGGCCTGGCCGGATACCGGTTCGAGCGCGATGCGCTCGGACGTTCTGCGGCGAGCGTCTTCCGGCTCGAAGCTCTCGGATTGCCGACGCTTTATCTGAAGGTCGAACAGGCCGCTCCTTTCGGCGAGCTCGCCGACGAGGCAGCCAGGCTTCGTTGGCTCAAGGCGTCCGGTCTGCCCTGTCCCGATGTCATAGCAGAGGATAGCGACGGTGCGCACAACCGGCTGCTGATCAGCGCGCTGCCGGGTTGTGACCTCGCCAGCGCGTCGGCGCTGACGCCGTTTGCGCGGGTCGAACTGCTGGCGGTAGCCCTTCTCGACCTGCATCGGCTGCCGATCGCATCCTGCCCTTTCGATCATCGGCTGGAGAGACGCCTTGCGGCGGCGAAAGCGCGGATGCAGGCCGGCATCGTCGACGAGACCGATTTCGATGAGGCACGACTTGGAAAGAGCGCCGAGGCCCTGTTTGCCGAACTCGAAAGCAGAAGGCCAGGCCGCGAGGATCTCGTCGTCACCCATGGCGATGCCTGCCTGCCGAATTTCATCGCCTCCGAAAAGGGATTTTCCGGCTATATCGACTGCAGCCGCCTCGGCGTCGCCGACCGCTATCAGGATATCGCGCTCGCCTGCCGCAGCATCGCCTATAATTTCGGCGAGGCGTTGGTGCAGCCCTTCCTCGATCGTTACGGCATGCCGGCCACGGATCCGGCACGGCTCGACTACTATCAGTTGCTCGACGAGTTCTTCTAGGCGTTGCCTCCTCACCGTCCGGCTGGCAGAGTGGCCGGCGATCGGACCCGCGGACAGACGATGGCGAAAAACCAGTTCAGGATGTTGCGCTCGGCGCTGATAGGCGTCGAAGCGGTAGAAGCGGAAACGCATCACAGTTTCGCGCGCCACACGCATGAGCAGTTCGGAATCGGCCTGATGTCCGCCGGGGCACAGTCGTCGCTGAGCGGTCGCGGCATGGTGGAGGCAGAGGCCGGCGACATCATCACGGTCAATCCGAACGAAGTGCATGACGGCGCGCCGATCGGCCAGCGACGGTCCTGGCGCATCCTCTATTTCGATCCCGCCATCGTCACCGGTCTGGCGCACGAGATCGGCGAAGGCGGGGCAGGGCGATCGGAAATCCCGCATCCCGTCATCCGTAACCGCGCGATCGCCGGCCGCTTCGAAACGCTGTTCCGTGCGGCAACCGGCGCCGCGGCGGACGGGCTGCTCTGCGAGGAACTGCTTCTGCAACTTGTCGCCGACGTCATGCGCGAGCGCGGCGGCGCCGAACAGAGGCCGCCGGTGCCGGCGTCGATCCGTGCGGCCCGAGAGCTGATCGATGACGATCCGCTTGCCGCCGTCTCGCTTGCCGATCTCTCCCGGGAAAGTGGGCTCAGCCGCTTCCAGGTGCTGCGTGGTTTTGCCAAGGCGACCGGACTGACACCGCATGCCTATCTCGTCCAGGCCCGCATCCATATTGCACGGCGGCTGATTGCTCAGGGCATGCCGCTGGCGGAAGCGGCTTTTGCCAGCGGCTTTGCCGATCAGAGCCATATGACGCGCGTCTTCGTGCGCAAATACGGCCTGTCGCCGCGCCTCTATGCCGGCGGCTTTCTCTGAACCTCAGGCTAGGCCTGCAATTTCGTTCAAGACCTTTGACAGGCTCCTGCTGTTTTCTCGGCGCGTCCAACAGGAGACGCGGATGTCGAGACAGGTTCAAGGTTATCTCTATCTGGCGCTGGCCATGCTGACTGTGGGAAGCACGGTTGTATCAAGCAAGCTCATTGCATCAGGCCTGCCGCCGTTCAGCGCCACCGCGTTGCGTTTCGCCATCGCCTTTCCCATCTTTCTCGTGTTGATGCGGGCGACCGGCGCGCGGCTGCCGAAGCTCTCCGGAAAAGACCGCCTCATCCTCGTCATTCAAGCCGGGGCCGGTAGCGTCGGCTATACGACGCTGCTAATTTCTGGCCTCAGCCTGACCTCGGCGGCCGATGCCGGTGTCATCATCGGCACGCTGCCGGTGGTGTCGGCCGCAATCTCCATCCTGCTGCTTGGCGAACGGCCGCAGCGTGGCCTGCTTCTCGCCGTGGCGCTGGCGACGGCAGGCGTGCTGTCGATCGCCGCCACGCCGGAGGCCGCAGGAGGCTCGCTTGCCGGCAATGCGCTGATCTTCCTGGCGGTGGTCTGCGAGGGAGTGTTCATCCTGCTGAACAAAAAACTGAAAACGGAAATCGCGCCGCTTGCCCAGTCGGCGCTGATGACCGGTATTGGCTTCATCGTCGCCGTCATCCCGGCTGTTTTCGAAGCGCCTCTCGCAGAAGGCATGTCGGGAAGCGCGGTCGCCGCCGTCGTCTATTATGCGCTGGTGCCGACCGTCGGCGGATTTCTATTGTGGTATGCGGGGGCGGAGAGGGTGAGCGGCACGGAAGCGGCGCTCTTCACCGCACTTGCCCCAGTTTCCGCCGTCATGCTTGCCTTCATCATCCTTGGCGAGCCGGTCGGGCTTGGCCAGATCGCCGGCATCGCCTGCGTGCTGGCCGCTGTGCTCGGGCTGGCCTTTGCCGGGAGCCGTGTCGCGGTGAAGCGCGTCGAGGGGAGATAGACCATGCAGTTCAGCCATTCCGATACCATATGGCAGGTCTTTCCGGAGCTTCTCGCCGGTGCGCTCCATGCGGGAGGCATCGATGCGGATGCCAATGTCGAGGAGGCGATCGCAGGTTTCAGTGCGATCGCAGAGGCCCGGCTGGCCGAAACGCAGGAAGGCGAATTCCCCGAAATCCAGGCCTGGCGGCGTGGCTTTTCCCGTATGGGGTTGAAGCCGACGCAATATCGCTGCGCTTCCGAGGCGCTGCTGCGCCGCTTCCGTCAGGACCATGCGCTGCCGCGCCTGCATCCGCTCATCGATCTCTGCAATGCGATTTCGCTCGCTTTTGCCATCCCGATCGCCGTCTTCGACGCCGAAATGATCGTCGGCGATCTCGAGGTTCGGCGGGCTGGGGGTGACGAGACCTATTTGACCTTCGGCGGCGTGAGCGAACATCCGGAGCCGAATGAGGTGATCTTCGCAGACGGGGCGGGGAACGCGCATGCGCGGCGCTGGACGAACCGGCAGAGTGGGCTTTCGGCCGTGCGACAGACGACGCGCTCGGTGCTGATCGTTGCCGAGGCCTTGCATGCTTCGGCCGGTGAGGACTTGGAAAGGTTGGTCGCCACGGTGGCCGATGCGCTCGCGCACTATTGGCCGGCGGCGCCGAAAACGGCGATGCTGAGCGTAGAATCTCGGCATTTTGAATTCTAAGGGAGCGACACTTCAGCAAAGGTGGCATTCCAGGCCTTGGGCCGGCAGCGTGCCCGCCCTATCTCCAAGGGGCCGATATCTCCTGGAGACGAACCACCATGTCAGACAAGACGATCAAGATCCCGGGGCCGGACCACCCGATCACCGTCGAGCACAATCCCTCCCGCGTCGTCGTCACGCTCGGCGGCAAGATCATCGCGGATACACACGATGCGCTGACGCTGCGCGAGGCCTCCTATCCGCCGGTGCAGTATATTCCGCGGAGGGATGTGGACATGTCGCTGCTGCAGCGCACCGACCACACCAGCCATTGCCCCTATAAGGGCGATGCCTCCTATTACAGCATCATTGCAGGCGGCGAGCGGTCGAAGAATGCCGTCTGGACCTATGAGGCGCCGAATACCGCGGTCAGTAATATCAAGGACCATCTCGCCTTCTACCCCGACCGTGTCGACGGTATCGAGGAAATGGCCTCTCCGGAAGCCGGCACCTTCTGACGACGCCCATTGCAGCCGTTCCGGCGGAACATGTTTGCCGCCGGCCCGTTAGGCTCACCTAGCGGGGGATGTGTCGTGCCGAAATTCTACTTTCAGCTTTTCGATCGGGATGGCGTCGGGGCGACCGAGACGGGATATGATTTTGACTCCGTCGAGGCTGCCAAAGCGGAGGCGCGGCGCGTGCTCGCGGAGATGGCCGCCGAAGGCCTGCCGGCTGCGCCTTTGAATATGCTGTCGGTGGAACTCTTCGATGAAAGCCGGCGGCCGCTGGCGGAAATCCGGCTGGTTCTCGAAGAAATTTCGAAAGAACCGCGATCGGCGCGCCAGCCTTGAATAGCTGTCGATCGAGCCGAAGCAATCGAAAGACTATGTCAAATTTAATTGTCGGCTATGAAGACGGGTCTTAGCGTCGCGTCACAATCGACCGAGTCGGATTGATGCGTATGTGTGACCGGCGGCAGCCCTTGAACAGCGGCCGCTATCGCAAGATGTCGAGCCATTCATTGTTGAAGACGAGGCTGGCAACCGTGACCGGATCGCCCTTCTCGTTGCGAACGGTGACGGCGATCGTCATGCGGTCACCCGCAGGCAGTTCGTCCCGGGCCACATCCAGCAGGATGCGGGTCACTTCCTTCGGAATGTCTTCACGAGATCTGAGCTCGGTGCCGTGCTCATCGCGCGTGGGACCTTCCCCGTTGTGTAGATCGAAATAGTAGCGAGCCATGGTTTTTCCCTACGCGTTAGAGGGGAAATCACAGATGAAGACAATTGTTCCCGAGGCTAGGCATTGATTCTTATAGAAAAACTGGGTTGCATCGAAATCGGTCGGGCCCCTCGCGATATCCGGGGGGGCAGGCCCGTGATTGAATCCCTGCTGCTCAACCTTGGAAGCCGCGATGTGCTGTCGGATGAAGAGGAAAGCCATCTCAGGGCGATCATCGTCAAAGACAGGTATTTTGCGGCCGGGGAGGATCTCGTCTCCGAAGGAAGCAGGCCTGGCTACAGCACGCTACTGCTCGACGGTTTTGCGGCGCGCTACAAGGTGATGGCCGACGGCAGCCGCCAGATCACGGCGCTGCATGTCGCCGGCGATTTCGTCGATCTGCACGCTTTCCCGATCAAGAAGATGGATCACGGCATCGTTGCGCTGTCGTCCTGCCATGTCGCCTTTGCCGATCACGCCGACCTCAGGGCGATCACCGAGCGCATGCCGCACCTGACCCGGCTGCTCTGGCTCGACACGTTGGTCGATGGCGCCATTCACCGGGAATGGATCGTCGCCATGGGCCGGCGCTCCAAACGCGCCCATATCGCTCACCTCGTCTGCGAACTCTTCGTGCGGCTGCAGGTGGTGAAGCGGACGCGCGGCGCAAGCTTCCAGTTTCCGTTGACGCAGATCGAGATGGCCGACGTGCTCGGCGTTTCCGTCGTCCATCTGAACAAGACGCTGCAGGCGTTGAGGCGCGAGGGGGTGTTCACCTGGGAGAACCGGACGATCACCATCGTCGACTGGGAACGCCTGCAGGAAATCGCCGAATTCGACCCCGGCTATCTCAGCATCTCCAGGGAACCGCGCTAACTTTGTGAGGCCGAGCATTGCACAATCCGGTGACAACAGCTCATTGCAATTGACAAACCATTTATTGGGGCAGAACACGTGCCAATATTTTTGAAAACCCCATGAAGGCCACGGCTTCGCCGCGTCGGCCGGTGACATCGCAATGGACATATCCCAAAGCCCGGGGAGCGTTCTTCGCCACCCCGGCTATCTGAACTTCGCCGCCTCCCGCGTCTTTTCCTCGCTTTCCTTCCAATCCATCGGCATCGCCATGGGCTGGATGATTTACGATCAGACGCACAGCGCCTTTGCGCTCGGCCTCGTCGGCTTCTGCCAGTTCCTGCCGATGGCGGTGCTGACCTTTGTCGTTGGCCATGTGGCCGACCGGTTCGACCGGCGGCGCATCGGGCTTGTCTGCCAGTTGATCGAGGCGGTGACGGCGCTGGTGCTGGCGATCGCCACCTGGCAGCAATGGCTGACGCCTGCCGGCATCCTTGCCGCCGTCACCGTGCTTGGCGCCGTCGTCGCCTTCGAGCGGCCGACCATGGCGGCGCTGCTGCCGAATATCGTGCCGGCCTCGATGCTGCAGAAGGCGGTCGCCACGTCCACCTCGATGATGCAGACGGCGCTGATCATCGGCCCCTCGCTCGGCGGCCTGCTCTATGGCCTTCATCCCGTGGCGCCCTTTGCCATCGCGGCGCTGCTGTTTGCCGTTGCGAGCTTCAATGTCATTTCGATCCGCATGCAATGGAGCCCTGCCAGGCGCGAGCCGGTGACGCTTGCTTCCGTCTTTGCCGGCGTCTCCTTCATCCGCAGCCGGCCTGTCATGCTCGGCACGATCTCGCTCGATCTCTTCGCGGTGCTGCTCGGTGGCGCCACGGCGCTGTTGCCGATGTTTGCCCGCGATATCCTGCATGCCGGCCCCTGGGGCCTCGGCCTGCTGCGCGCAGCGCCGGCAATCGGCGCGCTCGCCATGTCGATCGTGCTTGCCCGCCGGCCGCTCGAAAGCAATGTCGGGCGCAAGATGCTGGCCGCCGTCGCGGTGTTCGGCGTCGCCACCATCGTCTTCTCGCTCTCCACCAATATTGCGCTTTCCGTCGCGGCGCTGCTTGTCGTCGGCGCCTCCGATACGGTGAGCGTTGTCGTGCGCAGCTCGCTGGTACAGCTTCTGACGCCGGACGAGATGCGTGGCCGTGTCAGCGCCGTCAACTCGCTGTTCATCGGCACCTCCAACCAGCTCGGCGAATTCGAATCGGGCATGATGGCTGCAGCCCTCGGGCCGGTCGCCACCGGCGTCGTCGGCGGGCTCGGCACGATCGTCGTCGTCGTCCTGTGGATGCGGCTCTTCCCCGATCTCACCAGGGTCAAGACGCTGCAGGGCTGATGCTTGCGCCTCGTTCAACCGCGTTGAAAGACGGGAGCGGTCCCATTAGGTTCGGCGGCGGGAATCATTTGGCGGGGCGGCGCGTGACGAGACATTTTCTATCTTCTGCGCTGACGGCGTTTTTCGCGTTGGCGCCGGCGGCAGCGCTCGCCGAATGGCAGGCGGTCGAGGAGGTGCGGCCCTATTCGATATCCGGCAAGACCGGGGCCGAACTCTACGAATCGATCGGGGCGCGGGGACCGAAAGCCGGGGTCACGGGCCGGGTGATCGCGCATACGACGTTCAAGCTGACCTGGACGAGGAAATACGAACCGCAGGGCAATGCCTGTGTGATCGTCACCAACCGGCCGAAGCTCATCATCACCTACACGCTGCCGAAGCCGGCGAGCGAGCTGCCGGCGGCCGTCGACAGCAGCTGGCAGGCCTTTATATCGGGTGTTGCGGCCCATGAACGCGTGCATGGCGTGACCATCAAGGAAATGGTCAAGGAAATCGAGGCGACGAGCATCGGCCTCACCGTTGCCGATGACCCCGATTGCAAGAAGATTCGGGTCGAGCTGACCCGGCGCCTCGGCGAGATCTCGATGCGCCAGCGCCAGCGCGGCCGCGACTTCGACAAGATCGAAATGGGTGACGGCGGCAATATCCAGCAACTGATCTTGAAGCTGGTGAATGGTCCCTGATCGGGCCGAAGCTGATCAGCGGCGCCGTCAACCACTCGCCAGCGGGCTGGACCCGCTTGGTCAAGCTCCTATCTCCCCCGCAATAACAGACACATGAGAGGAGGAGTGCAATGTCCTATGTCGATGGTTTCATCGTCGCGGTGCCGAAGGAGAATGTCGGGGCCTACAAGAAGTTCTCGACCTTTGCCGGCACGATCTGGAAGGAATATGGCGCGCTCGAATATGTCGAATGCATCGGCGACGACGTGCCCTATGGCGAACTGACCTCCTTTCCCCGCGCCGTGCAGGCGAAGGCGGATGAGGTGGTGGTGTTTTCCTGGATCGTCTACGGCTCGCGCCGGGAGCGCGACGATATCAATGCCAAGGTGATGGAGGATCCGAGGCTCAAGGGCGACCAATGGCAGATGCCGTTCGACGGCAAGCGGATGATTTATGGCGGCTTCGAGATGCTGCTCAAGCTCTGATGGCGCCAGGCAGCCTTGACTTCCCCCGGCAAGCTTGACTCGCCGCCAGCGGTGCGCCAACTCGCGGGGAATGTCATTGCGAGATGGGAGAGCGCCTTGCCCCAGACGATCCTTAGCCTGTCCACACGCGGACAGGGCCTTTACGAATTCACCGACCAGGCGAGCGCTTTCGTCAACGCCTCGGGGCGGGAGGAGGGGCTTCTGACCGTCTTCGTGCGCCACACATCCTGCTCGCTGCTGATCCAGGAAAATGCCGATCCCGATGTGCGCACCGATCTTCTCTCCTTCTTCCGCCGTCTCGTGCCGCCGGCCTCCGATCCCGAGATGAGCTGGATCGTGCACAGGGCCGAGGGGCCGGATGATATGCCGGCGCATATCAAGGCGGCGCTGACGCAGGTCTCCATCGGCATTCCCGTCGCCAGGGGGCGGCTGATGCTCGGCACCTGGCAGGGGCTCTATCTCTTCGAACTTCGAGACCGGCCGCACCGGCGCGAGATCGTGCTGCATCTCAGCCCCTGAACATCGAAAGAGAGAGTCGATAATGCCGGAAACCGCCGACGTTTTCGGCATCATGCTGTTGTGAATGCAAACTGAATGCCCGGTTCGAACACCATTCATTTTGCAACGTTTACTGTCGACACAATCCCTGAAGGGAGAGCTTGGAATTCAATCGACGGAGACATCCATGACGCATTTCCTCACCAAGGCTTCGCTTGCCGCTCTGCTCGCCCTCTGCACCATTCCGGCCACTGTTTCCACGGCCGCCGCCGCGGGGCCGCAGACGAGCTTCGTCGTCGAGGCACAATACCATCGGCCGATCCGCGGCTGCTCGCCGATACACGCCGTGAATAAGGCGCGCGATTTCGGCCTGCGGAGAGCCCATGTCACCCGCATGTCGCCGCGCGTCGTCGTCGTCGCAGGGCGCGACCGTCGCGGCTGGGACAGAATGGTCTTCGCGAATGTCCGCGGCTGCCCGCTGATCCGGCGCTGAGGACTGCGGTCGGAGGCGCCGAAGCGGCGCTTCCGGTCCGTTTTGCCTTGACGGCGACACTTTCAGCCGTCTCTTCTCTGATCTGTATGAGTGATTCTCAAATGACGCTTCGGCGTAATGTGGAGAGTGGGGAGGGCGGCTCGACCGCTCCGACTTTCAAACGAAAGGTTTTTCGATGATGCAGTTTTTGGCAAAGGCGGGTCTTGCCGTCATGCTGACAGCCGGCACTCTTGCCGGCACGGTGGCCCCGGCCGCCGCCCAGTTGAATATCATTATCGGCGAGCCGGACCGTGGTCCGCCACAGGATTACCGCCGTCCGCCTCCGGGCTATGACCGTCCGCCTCCGGGCTACGGCCGCCCGTCGCGCGGCTGCAATCCGCAGCTCGCCGAAAATCTCGCCCGGGATTACGGCTTCCGCCGCGCCCGCGTCGTCGACATCACCCCGCGCCGCGTGATCGTCCAGGGCTGGACGCGTCGTGGTCCCGATGAAATGAGCTTCGGCAACGTGCGCGGCTGCCCCGCCCTGCGCCGCTGATATCAAGTAGAATACCGCCTCGTCTCCCCCGGCGGCCAGAACCGCCTTTGCCAATCTTCCCGGATCGGCAAGGGCGGTTTTCTTTTTGAAAGACTTTTTACAGCGCTGCGGGTCTGAAAAGACGCCGAGCGCTCCGTTTAACGACAAATCTCGCTCGCCCCCGCCTCATCCTCGGAATTGTGCCACTGCTGTCCGGTTTACGCGGATAGAGGGCTGCCTCTCGTCGATCTCCAAGCGGTGGGAGGTCGTGTCACGCTGAACCCTTGCTCGTGTATTGTCGGCAGCCTGAGCACCGCACGTTTCTTCAAACGCGCGGTGCTCTCCTTTTACTGCTCGATGGCGAAAGTCACGGTGACGCTGACATTGTAATTATTCTCGCCGCCCTGGACGGGAACGGCAGTGTCGGAGGTTTCTTTCATCATCGTGGCGCGATAGACCGGCTGCGGCATGGCGCGCGGCACATTCTCGTTGATCTCGAGGATGCGGCCGAGCTTGACGCCGGCGGCTTCGCTCAGCGTCTTCGCCTTCTTGACGGCATCGGCGACGGCATCCTTGCGTGCCTCTTCGAGAGTGGCTTCCGGTTTGTCGTTGGTGAACTGGATGTCACCGCCTTGGTTGATGCCGAGGGTGACGGCCTGATCGATCACCTGGCCGAGCTTGGCGAGATCGCGCAGCCTGACGGTGACCGAATTGATGGTCTGGTAGCCGACCAGTTGCGGCTGTTGCTGCTGGCCGTCGACGGGCTGCGGATAATTGTATTGTGGTTGGATGGAAAAGCCGGAGGTCTGCAGATCGCGCTCGGCGATGCCGCCGCTCTTCAGGGCGGTCAGCACGTCGTTCATCGCCTTGTTGTTCTCGTCGAGCGCTTCGCGCGCGGTTTTCGCCTGTTTGACGACGGCAAGATTGAGGACGGCCATATCGGGCGCTGCGGACGATTCGCCGTCGCCCGTCACCGAGATCACCGGCTCGCGCGGCTTTACCTCCTGCGCGAATGCCGGCGCTGCGGCGGTCAGCGGCAGGGCCAAAAGGGCAGTCATCAGAACAGTTCTGGTGTAGATCGGCGCCATGTTTTCATTCCTTGGTTGTCGTTTCCCTGAACAGCTTTCTGTCGGTTGATTGTGAAGCTATTGCGGCGGAAAAGACAGGCGCATGCGCATCGCGAGAAAAATGTGGAGTAACGAGGAGAGGATATGCCGCGGTCACCCTCTCTGCCCCGCCAGGCAGAGGGGCTCACACGGCACACCGGTAAAGTGCAGGCAAACGATACTTCGCCTCGCATCAACCGACGTGGCGACGCCACCGCTTCCCAAATTCCGCAAACCTGATAGCAAATACGGCGGGTTAAGGAACAAGCGGCGGCCGCACAGCACATCGTGCGGCCGGCAAGGGGGCAGCATGCGATTCTTGGCAATTCTTTCGATCAGCCTCGCCGTCGGTCTGGCGGGCTGCTCTCAGGTGGCGGAAAAGGCGGAGAATGCCGCCAACCGCTCTTACACCAGCTATGCGCTGGGCAAGCCCTATGCGGAGGTCGCCAATCTCGGCCAGTCGCCGATGGCGCGGCTTTCCGGCTCGGAAGCGACCTTCGGGCCGATGATCGGTGCGACGTCATTGACGAACGGCATGACGATCTACCGGCACATGGCGCCCGGCGCCAAGACCGAAACCGGCACGAATTTCGTCGGTCTGGTCGGCAGCTCTACCGTTTCGCAGAACAACCGGCTTTCCTATTTCCTGGTGGGCGCCGACGGGGTCGTCAAGGATTGGGCGACTGGCTCGGTACAGGGCAACGCCAGCGACTGCGTGCAATATATCGGAGGCATCATCAGCCGCTGCACCGACATGCGGCAGCTCCAGGCTTCGCTCGCGCTCTACGACATGCGCGTGGCGACCAAGGCCGGCCAACCCATTTCCAGCTGGGGTGAACCGGCTGCACCCGCAGTGAACTAAGGACGCGCGCCGGCGAGGGTAGGGGCGTTTCCCTACCCGTTGGCCGGGGAATGTATTGGACGCTTAGGCGCCGAAATCGTCCATGAAGGATGGATGGATGGCGGGCTGGCGCTCTTCGCGTGCGGCGCGAATGCGCTGGGGAACCGCACCGAGACCGGAGACGAAGCGGGTCAGGAGATTGCGGTGGAAAAGTTTCTGTATGGCACTCATGGCAATTCACTCATTCTTTTTTTTGTTAGCCGACAGCATATATTTTGCCCAGACTGCCGGAACAATGGGCAATTTCACATGACAGTTATGCGACAGTGCATGGCTTGAGGAGATGGCCTGCACGCTGATCACATTGGCGTTAGATCGGACCGCTAAGGCCGGTCGGCCACGATAAATCCTCGTCTGTCGTCGCCGTGGCGTGGTAGATTGCCCGCTTGGGGTAAAACGATACCCCTCCGAAGGAGAAGCTCAGATGAACCGATTTTTCGCATTTATCGCGACCGGAACGCTGATCAGCCTTGCCTCGATCATCTCGGCCTGCACTTCGTCCGGAAGCGTCGACCAAACCTCCTCGATCGGCTCCTACCACGAGGATCTGCCGCTCAACCCAGCCTGCGGTGGTGGGTTCAGGCCGAGCGATGGGCGTTCTTGCAGCTATTAGAAATCTGCGCCGACCGGGCATGATGCCGCCGAATGAAGTCGTCTGACTGGCAATCGCTGGAGGCGAACTATCGCTGCAATCAGACTTCCAATTTTTCCCGCGCTAATAGCTGCACGGACGATCATTGCCGAATCCATCGCGGCAGGCAGGCCGGAGGTCAAAGTCAGCGCTCCGGGCGGTATACCCGACCGAGCCCGTTTGCATCGAGTCGTTTGGGCTCGTGGTGCAGGCCGATGCCGACATGGTAATGACGAAGACGGCTGTCATGGCCCCCGATAGTTTGCGCGTTTGAAGCATCTCCCCACCCTTCACTGTCCAACGTGTCCGTATACTCGTGGCAAGTAGGGCCGAAGAGGCGTCCTGATAACTGTCGTTGCCGATCAAGATTTTGTTATTTGTTGAAAACCCCTTCGCAAGCGCTTGCTGCCACGATCAAGGTTGTTTGGCCATGCCTGCAGAAGGGATCCACGGCTACGTCGGCTTCACCTAAAGAACTAGGCTTGGCGAAACGGCCACGCAAGGCATCAACTATCGATGATCTAGCCACTGGTTGCCAATTCACGGAAGGTGAAAAAACGGGGGCACGCCGCTCGACGAGTGGATAGCGCATGCTTTCGAGTTACCGGGAGCCTACATGCTTCATATTGCTAAGATTGCGCCACCTCGGTTCAGGTTATGGACGCGCGCTTCACGAGAATGGCGCCATGGTGAGCCCGAGCTTCGGATCCTCGATCGATTAAGCCGTCGGAGCCAGACTGCAATCGATATAGGTGCGAACTACGGTGTCTATTCTTGGTTCTTGACCAAGTATGCGCGCAATGTCGTCGCCTTCGAGCCTCAGCCTAACATGGTAGCTTTTCTGAAGGCCGCGCTTGGTTCGTCGGTTCGGGTGGAGCAGGTCGCACTTTCCGACAGCGCTGGCGTTGCAACGATGCGGATCCCCAGTGATCAGCGCATGGATGGCTGCGCCACGATTGAGGAGCAGAATAGGCTTTCGACGCAAAATGTCGAAGAAATTTCCGTTCCAACCCGGCGCCTGGATAGCTATCAGTTCGACACTGTAGGCTTCATCAAGATCGACGTTGAAGGGCACGAACTAAAAGTACTCGAAGGCGCGGAGGCTATATTGCACCGGGATCGCCCAAATCTGCTTATCGAAGCGGAAGACCGACATCGACCCAACGCTGTCGGCAGTGTGATCGACTATCTTAAGCCGTTTGGATATTCTGTATATTGCCTGAAAGATCGAAAATTTCGTTCCCTGTCGATCGACGAGGTCCGGAAGGGCTCTTCCGGAACGCCTTACAACTACGTTTTTTCTATCCGCGACGATCTATAAGCGCACTTAGTGTGCCCACCACCGCCGGCCGACCTTCAGCGGCAATGACCGCTGGCGCGTCGCGGCAAAGCGCTCGGAAATCGGACGGGATTGGACCTCGGGCGGGAGGATATTTTGCCGGCCCTTTGAGAACGGTTTAAACGCTCCTTGAGCCGTCCTTAAGACCTGATTGGGCTTTTCGGGAACCTCGTGTCAAAATTCCAAAAAATCACGTCCGCCGAGCCGAAGGAAGTCCAACGGCCGGTGTTTTTCTGAGAAGCGCGCGTTCATCGGAGGTTAATCCTTGTTAACCCAGAATCGAAGCCTGAAAGGATGATCCGATGAAGATGCTTTTTTCGTCACTTGCAGCCATTGTCTTGTCTGCATCGTTCGCCCTGCCGCTAAACGCCACGCCGATTGTCGTGCCGAACGCAGCACAACTGCACACCCCAGACGTCGAGCAGGTCAAACACCGGAAACATGGGAAATGGCATGCAAATCGCCACTGGAAACAGCGATACGCCTACCGCGACTGCAGGTATTATGGCTCGTGCTACCGTCCGCGGTATTACGGTCATCGCGACTATTACGGCTATCGCGACGATTACTCCTATCGTCGTCGGTCAGGAGTGACTGTGTATTTCGATTTTTAGTCGGCACTGCCACGGGCGCCAACCTATAAAAAGAAAGGTCGGGCGAATGCTCGCGCCGACCTTTCTTTGATTGCATCGCACGGTGCCAGTACATCCGTGGTCACCAGCAAAAGCTATCCGATAGATTGAATTTATGCGCCTCGTGAATTTTCGCAAGGATTAGGGGGCTGCTGATTTAGAGCTAGGCGGGGGGCGCAATAACCGCGGTACGGGAAACGATCTGTCCAGTCATGGCCGCCGCGCGTCAGAATGCGAATGCGCGTCGGCTCGACATGAACCGACAGGCGATATCCATCCCATTTGATTTCATAAACCCAGTCGTCGCCCTTCGGTGGCCTTGCTTTCAGCAAGGCCAGGCACGGCTCGATGCGATCTGGCATCGGGTCGAGGGGGAGGTTTGGCTAACACACCATCGATATCAGCGGTGGGGCGGGCACGACGTTCACAGGCGCGGTTTGCATCGACGTTTCCGGCACCGGCCCATGGACACTGACGCGTATGGAGACTTCCACCACCATATTCCCGGTAGGCTCGCTCCTCTACGAGCAACCTTCGCCGGACGAGACGCACTACAGCCGCCCTTGGCGTGGCAAGGTTCATATCCTCACTGGAGGATATCCGTGCCAGCCCTTCAGCCTTGCCGGCCGACGCCGCGGCGAAAATGATCCTCGACACCTTTGGCCGCAGATCAAACGCATCATTGGTGAACTCGACCCCGAATGGTGCTTCTTCGAAAACGTCGAAGGCCATATGTCCTTGGGAGCCGACACCGTCTTCAGGCAACTTCGCGAGCTGGGCTTTACAGTCAAAGCGGGCCTGTTCAGCGCGCTCGAAACCGGTGCTAGCCAGATACGGCGCCGGCTCTTCATTGTGGCCCACGCCGACAAAGTCTCCATATTGCACGCGGATCGAGTTGGAGTTGGTGAATTGCCAATTCAGGATGAGGGACGATGCGTCTCAGGCGGGTTCACAATTTGGGATTGGCAAGGCCGCGCGGCTCTGGACGCAGATCTGGATGTTGATGAAAGCGTGCGGGGCTCGGCCGACGAAGTCTTTCAGCTTCCCTTATTCCCGCCCGCTCCATCTCAGTTTGAACGCTGGGCCCCGATCCTCGACGTCCGCCCTGACCTTCAACCCGAACTTTTCGGATTGGATCATGGGTTGGCCGATCGGATGGACCGATCCGATGCAGCCGGTAACGGGGTGGTCAGTCTGGCTGCAGCGTATGCGTGGAGAACTCTCAAAAATGCGCATTTGAGCTTGCTCTAATCTTGAAGAATCATTTCGCATTTCTCATCATCGCAGATAGGCAAATAGAATGCCGCCAAAGAGCTTGCCTTCAGGGGTGTTAAGCAGCTCTGCGCGCCTGGTGGTTGGATTGAAGCCTAGCGCCATGCGTGGTCGCGCCTCAGGGAGGTGAAGAAGACCACGTTCACTGACCGAAGGGCCATGAATGGTGATAATACCCTGCAAGACGATCCTTTCGGCGCTGTTCGAAAGGATAAGGCCATGGATCTCAACCAGGCCATCGCAATCGCTTCGGGAGTGGCAGGAATACTTGCCCTTTTGCTGACGATCTACGATATGTTCTACCGGCGTAAATGATAAAACCCCGTCGCAGAGATGCGGCGGGGTTCTCTTATGCGAAGCAACCGAATTGACCTATTCACCCTCGGGCGGAAAAGGTACCAAAGCTTCGGAATTAATCATTGAGGGATAGATCATTGCGTTACACGGGATGTTGTGCGTTGGCACTCTTTGTTCTTGGCACAGCCAGCCAGGTCTCGGCTGAGATGAATTCAGCTAAAAGGAACGAAGCGAGTGGGCTCGCGCAAATCATCGCCTTCTCCAAGACATGTGACTACGAAATCGACCAGAATGCCCTTGAACGCTATTTCGTCGATGCGGGCCTATCCGATCCCGAAGCTCTCTCTTATATCCACGGCGCCGTCATCCTGGTGTCTGAGCCCGGTGTTTCCGAGTGTACGATTACGAAGGCAACAGCAAAATCACTTGGTCTTCTAAAATGAAATTAGCTGTGAGGGCCTTTTGAGGCGACTTTGAGCGACCCTCAAGGATTTCAAAATTCCGGAATTACGTGTCAAAATTCCGAAATTTCGCGTCCGGCTACACCGACTACAGCAGTAAAAACAGGATCTTAGAGAGTTGAATGGTGGGCCCGGAGGGACTCGAACCCCCAACCAAGCGGTTATGAGCCGCCGGCTCTAACCATTGAGCTACAGGCCCTTGGCGCCGGGTGTCCGGCGCTTGGGTGCCGGGGCAATGGTTCCCGCAGCACGGGTTCCGCTCTAACGCAAATCCGAGGGAGCCACAAGCGGAGAGCGCACGCATCTGTGGACGATGCATATTTCGTGGGCGGCCACTGGAACCTTCCCGCCTGGGCTACACTTATTCAAGTGAAATTCCGCATGAAAAGGGCGATCGAAGATGGTGGCTTTGAACAGTGCCGTGGTGCTCATCGTGGAGGATGAGCCGCTGATCCGGTTCAATATCCTCGATGTGCTGGAGGATGTCGGCCATGTGGCGCTGGAGGCGGCGAATGCCGATGAGGCGCTGGTGGTGCTGAAGGGCAGGCAGGATGTCGATATCCTGTTCACCGACGTCAACATGGCCGGCTCGATGGACGGTCTCCAGCTTGCCAATCGGGTGAGGGCGATGCGGCCGAACATCGGCATCATCATCACCTCGGGCATGGTGCGGCTCGATCCGATGGCGCTACCCGCCAATACGGCTTTCCTGCCGAAGCCCTATATGCACGACACGCTGATTTCGACGATCAATTCCCTGATGACGTAGTAACGCCGCGCAGCCGCAAAACGGGGACTGGTTTTGCGGCTGCGCGCGAGGCGCCGGGAGACATGGCTCGTCTTCAGGCACGGCGGAGGGGAACGGCGCCCTCAGCTGAAGCTGCTCTTCAGCGCCTCGTTCTCGTGATGGGCTTTCTTCTCGTAGATCGTGAACAGCGCCATCGAGAGGAGATAGGAGAGGAAGGGATCCCCTATCTGCGTGGCGAGGTCGCGGGATGCGAGGACATGGCGTTCCAGCGCGCCGATATCCTTCTGCGTGGTGGTTTCAGCGAGGCGGTTCATGCTGCCATCTCCAGGAATTGGGTCACGACCGAGCGAGCCGGCACGTGCCTGACATAAAGGGGTAGGGTGAGGCCGAGGGCGGCGCGCATCTTGCGCAGCACGCGGTCCGAAACTTCGAAGGCGCCGCAGCAGACGGGATATTTGCCGTAGCCGTCGGCGCGGCCAAGTTCTTCCACTTCGGCGCCTGCGCGCTTGTAAACGCGCTTGAGGTAGGGCTCGTAGTTGGAAATCATCGTATGGATGCCGTGATCGAGCGCGCATTCGCAAAGCGCAAGCAGCATCATGGAGAAGGCGCGGCCGGCATCGATGCCGGGGAAATCCCGGGTGATCGCCTCTTCATCGATGCACATCCGCGTGCCTTCCCAGATGCCGGGGGCGATGAGATCGGCGGCATCGGGAAAGGTCTCGCGGAACACGTCGTAGAGGAGAGTCGGGCCCGTCGTCGGCATCAGGCGCATGCCGCCATAAAGACGGGTGCGGCTGTCGTTGCACCAGACGAGATAGGCGGGAGCCAGCGAATCGTAGCTGTCGCGTTCGTAAGGGCCGATGACGGGCACGTCCCAGCCGAGCGTATCGGCGAACACCTTCTTGCGCAGGCGAAACATCTGGTCGAGTACGGCAGCGTATTTCTGATACTCATGTGCCTGAATGATAACGAACATTTTGCCCTCCAGCGTTTTCAAGTTCGTGGAAGGCAGAATGGTTCAGGCGGGCCGGATCGGAAATTCCCTCAGATGGGCCCCCTCAGATGAGGGGGGCAGAGCCTGCCGCGCAAAAGTGAGATCTTGCGATCACGACATGCGACGACAAACGAGTTAGAGCTTTTCCTGGTCAGCTTGAAGCATTCTGCCGGAGGGTTGGCTGAAACGGGCCAGCTGATCGACCGGCCGGCTTGGCCGTAGAGCCGGGCTACGCCGCGCGCCGGCCGGTCGACCATCCGACTCCGTTTGAGCCAACAGAATGCTGCAATCTGACCAGGAAAGGCTCTAGGGATTGATGATGCGCAATTGCACGGCCCGCGAGGCGGCGGCCGAGATCGTCGCGCAGCCGAGCTTGAAGCGGGCGGTCTTCAGATAATCGCGCGTGGTGTGCTCGGATATGCCCAGGATGACCGAAATATCCTTGTAGTCCTTGCCGAGCGCCGTCCAGTGCAGGCACTCGATTTCGCGCGGCGACAGTGCCGGCACCGGATCGTTCTCGCCATGCAGCTCGTAGACGGCCTTGCGGTGGATCAGATGAGCGATCTCGAGCCATTCGTTGCGGCAGCGGCGGACGAGTTCGGCCCATTGGTCAGCCGGTATGCGGGCATTCATCGACAGGAGGGCGCGGCGCTGCGCCTTGTCGGCGACGGGAATGGAGTAGCCGTTGCCGCTGATGCCGTGCTTCTGGGCGTCGACCAGCATGGCATAGGCCTCCGGCGTCGGCTCGACCTCGCTCCAGTCGAAGGGCAGTTGCCGTTCGAAGCCCTCTTTGACGATCGGATCGACCTTCACATAGCTGTTCAGGAGGTAGCGGGAGACCCAGGCATCCGGATAGGTGGTGCGCACGAAGGGCGAATCGATCTTGCTGGCGATCGTCTGGGCGAGATGGTATGTGACGAAATCGAGGCCATATTCCGCCTGCAGAATGCGGATGGCGGCATCCACATTGGCCGCGGCCTTGATCTGTTCGAAAGCGGACTCGAACTTTTCGCTATAGGTATTCTCAATCATTTCCACTGCCCCAATTCCCTCAATCCTACCGCGAGGGCCGTCATAAATACAAGGCATCCCCACATATGCGGGGAATGACAATTCGGGTCCCATCTGCTAGCGCCTGTCATGAGGAGACCTCATATGGACAGCAAGAGACCATTCGAGATTGCCGAATGCCAACAGGCCGCCAAGGGCCTGAAATCCAGTTGGCAGGACATGGCAGGCTCCGAAGCGCTGATCCGCGCCCTCGTTGCCGAACGCAACGGCGATAGGTCGCTGGCACTGTTCTGGACCGAGGTTCACCGGGCGCTCTGCCAGGAAACCAACGCTTTCTGACGATCGGCCTTCCCGAACGGCTCAGCCTCTTCTCCGCAATTCAGGCATGACACCCCCGCCGGTCGGCAGGCAAATCCCACAGCCTTTCTGCTCTGCAAAACTGCCGATGAATACGTCTTCATTCATGTCGTGATTCGATTTGGTGGTGAAAGGATCGGACGCTGCGTTCTGGATCTATGGTTAAGAAATCCGTATTATTTCATCGACTTGTTCCGAAACGATTGATGGAGACTTTGCGGCGGGAGCGACGATGTCTGTGGAAACGGTTGCGCTGTGCGGTCGCTGACGCTCTCTTGCGAAAGGCAAACCGAGCACTCTTTCCATCCTGAAGCGCCAGGGCCTCGAGAGAAGCAAGGCCGGCTACCGGGGTCCCGCTCCGGCAATGGAGCGGCCCCAGCACCCATCCCCCGTCCTTCGAGGCTCCGGCCTTCGGCTTGCGCATCTCAGGATGAGAGCTGATTGGTGTGCCGTGTGGGCTGATCGGCGGCCGTGTGGCAGGCGGGCGATCGGTATGCTGTGTGGTGCTGAGTGGTGTCGTGCAGAGAGTCTGGCTTTAGCTTGTCGCTCAGCTCTCCGGTGAGGCAAGCGGCGACCTCTCTCCGCCCTCATCGTGAGGCGCCCCGCAGGGGCCTCTAAGGACGAGGCCGGCCACGGGGGTCTCCGGCAATGAACGAGCGCTGCCGAACGGCTGAAGCCGGCATGGGATGGGGGTCAGCCGACCTTCGCGGAAGGATTGACCCAGTCTTGCTGCGGCATTTCGGGCTGCTGCGATCTCGGGCGAAACTTCACCAGCACCTCGCGGCCATCGGAAGAGGCCTTTGTACGCTCAAGCACATCGCGTTCGGCAACCGCCTGGCGCCAGTGTTGGTCGTCGCGGCCAATGGGCCGGCCCTGTTCTTCCCAGATCGCGTAAGCTCTTTTGCTGATCCATTCGTGGCGTCTGTCGCTCATCTATCCATTCCACTCGTCAAAGTGTTATTCGGCAATTCTGTCCGGCAGAACCGGCGACCGGCGTTTGGCTGCCATCAGCAGGTCGAGTTCGATCGAGGAGGGCCCGAAACGGGTGAACAGGCTTTCGGCCTGATCGCTCAGCAGGCCATATTTGGAAGCGAATTCATCAAGGCTATAGGGGCGGCCGCGCAGGATTCTGCTTCGGCGCTCCGGCTCACGGATTTGCGTCATTGGTGATAACCCCAGACTGTTTTGCGAATTATGAGAACAAAACAAATTACAACGACAAAGGTTCCGTGATTTTTCAGGGTTTTTTCGCCTCGTCGTACCGTTTTGGGGCGTCTGAACGCGGGTGGCATGAATTTTCCAAAAGGGTGTCGCCTGAGAAAATTTCGCCTAAAAAATGCAAGAATTTCAGCCGGTTATGAAATTGGCTTTCGCGGCGGCCGATAAATGGCTTTATCCCCGGCACGTTACTCTATAGAATCAATCGTGTTATTCGGTCCGCAGGGGCAATATTTTTCCGTTCCCGCGTTGATGCCGACCGATACCGGAGGACTTGGCTTCAATCCAACAAGAGGAGACAGACATGATGAATGCACTGCCGCCACTTCATAACGGCCACGCGCCGTTTACCCTCCAGCAATTGTTCCGCGAAGCGCTCTATGCCTTCGAGGAATGGGATAGCGAATTGACCGAGCCGATCGTGACCCACGAAGGACGGATCATCCCCATCAGCTTCGTTTTCGAAGCCATGCGCGAATGCACCGACATCGTGCCGATGAATATCGTCGGCGCCGTCACCGAACGGCTGACCAAGCCGTGGGAGGGCGAAGGCCCGCTCGACCAGATGACTTTCTCGACGGCGGCACGCGTCATGCGCGTGCTGGTGCGCAAGCGCCTTCTCGCCAACGGCACGGCGGATCTCGTCGCCGTTTCGGCCCACGCGGCCGAAGACCAGAGCCGCGATTGACAGGATGAGGATCGCGGCCATGGCTGCGATCCTTTTCCGCTTTCTGGCGGAACCTCGCTCATCCCCAGTCGTTTAGTCCGCACAGCCCGCCACTACAGCGCCTCGCGTCTTCGGACGCGAAAATCTGTACGCGCAATTCTGTAGTGATGACGGCCGAGGAATGAGCATCATGCTGAAATCCATCGTTCATGAAATCATCGGCGCATCCAGACATGAGCCGGAGCTTCCGCAATCGCTGGAGCAGTTTCGCGACAGGAAGCGGGTATTGATCATCTTCGCAGACGCGCAAGACGACCGTCCAATCATTCAGGACGAATGGTTGCGCAAGGCGCAAATGCGCCTCATCGAGGAAGATGTCGAGGTATTCACCATTGCCGGCGGCGGCGCGTTCGCGCTGTTCGATGATGACTGGGAGCTCGATGCCGACGATATTCGCGCGCGGCTGCAGGGACCGCCGGCCGGTGAGTTCGGCCTGATCCTGATCGGGCGCGACGGGACCGTGAGGCTGCGATCAAGCGAGCCGCAAACCGCTGAGGAAATTTTCGCGGCCTTCGAGACGCTGCCGAAGCAGACACCCTGGTAAGCTTCAGCCTTCGGTCTGAAACGAAAGCGGGGCGTGGCGAAAGCTGCGCTCCCCCTTTGCGTGTTCAGAGCTCGAAGGCTTCCTTGAGGCCGAGGCTCTTGCGTTCGCGCAGATCGAGGTCGGCCTCGATATGGGCGATATGATGCAGCATCAGCTGGCAGGCGCGGTCGAGTTCCTTGGCTTCGATCGCCGAAATGATGTCGCCATGTTCGGAATGGCCGCAGCTCGATGCAGTCGACTGGCCATAGAGCGCAATGACGAGGGATGAGCGGGCAACGAGCTCCTCCATGAAGCGCTGCATGATCGCATTGCCGGATATCGCCGCCAGCGTCAGGTGAAAATCGCCCGATGCCTTGATCTCGGCTCGGCGCGCCGTCTGGCCGCGCTCGCTCATCAGGCGGCCTTCTTCCAGCAGCAGCTGTCTCAGATGGGCGATGTCATCGGGCGTGATCCGGGCCGCTGCCTCGCGCAATATGCCGGGTTCGACGAGCCGGCGGGCGGAAAAGATCTGGCGCGCCTCATCCGGCGAGGGATAGGCGACGAAAGCGCCGCGGTTCTTCTCGACGCTGACGAGGCCTTCATAGGAGAGTGCCTGCAGGGCGGCGCGGGCAAGCGTGCGGCTGACATTGAAGAGATTGCCGACATCGCTTTCCGAAAGCTTGGTACCGGGCGAGAGCCTGCGCTCGACGATCGCTTCGCGAATGGCATCGCGGATCTGTTGCGCGCCGGTTTCGGCGGAGTCGTCGGCCTGCTGAGCCTTGGCAGCGGATTTCATGAAATCGATTTCCTGATGGTCGGCAAACCATATCCGTGTTCGCGGCAAAAGTTAAATAGAATTTGTGCCCGAAGTGACGCTGAAATTGTATACGATCTTTTGCACAAATCGCGCACGATAGCCTAAATCGTGAGCAGATGCGGTTCTGCCTATAATTCGCCCTTGAAACTTCTGTTGATATAAAATCCTTATTTCGCAACGGTTTGATGCAGAAAACTGCATTTGGCACGGCAGATGCATCGTCTTTTCCAAACAGGGGAAGGCATGATGTCGAAAGCGGCAGAGATCGATATAGTATCCGTTTCGAAGGTCTATGGCGCGACGACGGCCGTCCATGCGATCAGCCTGAAAATTCCGGCCGGCTCATATTGCTGCTTCCTCGGCCCGTCGGGCTGCGGCAAGACCTCGACACTGCGCATGATCGCCGGCCATGAGAGCATTTCGTCGGGTGATATCCGGCTCGGCAATGTCGTCGTCACCGATTTTCCGCCGGCCAGGCGCGGCACGGCGATGATGTTCCAGTCTTATGCGCTGTTCCCGCATCTCGACCTGATCGACAACGTCGCTTTCAGCTTGAAGATGAAGGGCGTCGACAAGCAGGAGCGGCGGGCGAAGGCGCGCGAGATGCTCAAACTGATGCAGATGGAGGCCTATGCCAGCAGGCGTCCGGCCCAGCTTTCCGGCGGCCAGCAACAGCGCGTGGCGCTGGCGCGCGCGCTGATCACCGATCCGGAAGCGCTGCTGCTCGATGAGCCGTTGTCGGCGCTCGATCCGTTCCTGAAGATCCGCATGCGCGCCGAACTCAAGAAGCTGCAGAAGTCGCTCGGCATCACCTTCGTGCACGTCACCCACAGCCAGGAAGAGGCGATGGCGCTCGCCGATGTCATCGTCATCATGAATGACGGCCGGATCGAGCAGGCCGCAGCACCCCGCGAGGTCTTCGAACGGCCGGCGACGGCCTTCGTCGCGCGCTTCATGGGCGATCACAATGTGCTGTCGGGCCAGGTGACATCGAGCGAGAACGGGGTGCTGGTCATGACGGTGCCGGAGGGGCAGAGCTTTTCCGTGCGCGGGACGGGCAGGGAGGTCGGCGAGCGCGTCGATATCGGCATCCGCACCGATCGCGTGCGCCTGCAGGTGGCGACCGAATGGACGCTCGGCTTCAACGGCATCGTCTCCAACATCGAATATCGCGGCTCTTCCGTGAAGATCACCGTTATCGGCGCCGGCAGCGACGATTTCACCGTCATATCAGACGACGGCGACTATTTCGCCCGGCCGGTCGCCGTCGGCGACACCGTCGCGCTCAGCTGGGCGCTCGAGGATGCCGTGCTTCTCGGCCGCTCCTCGGCGTGAGCCATCACCATCAAGAACCATGAACCTTCCATATCAAGAAAAGGGGAACTGACATGACGACTGAAACGACATCGACCAAGGCGGAGAAGGGTCTGTCCCGCCGCACACTGCTGAAGACGGGTGCCGCCGCTGTCGGCGCCATCGCCGGCTCCGGCGCCATCACCGGCTTTCCGACAATCTGGGCGCAGACGAACATCACGCTTCGCCAGTTCGGCACCGGCGTTTCCAACATCAATGCCATCGCCGAGAAGTGCAAAGCCGATCTCGGCATTACGCTGGAAATGACGGCGACCGATTCCGACGCCGCCGCCCAGCGCGCCGTCACCCAGCCTGACAGCTACGACATTGCCGATATCGAATACTGGATCGCCAAGAAGGTGTTCCCGACAGGCGTCCTGCAGCCGATGGACGTCAAGAAGCTGAAATATTACGACAAGATCGTGCCGCTGTTCATCAACGGCAAGCTGAAGCCGGAAAGCGTCATCGCCCAGGGCACGGCGCCGCACACGGTCGGCTTCGTCGAGGCTCCGGGCGCCAAGACTTTTGCCAAGGAACCGACGCAGTGGATGACGATGGTTCCGACCATCTACAATGCCGATACGCTCGGCATCCGCCCCGATCTCGTCGGCCGCGATATTTCGAGCTGGGCCGACATCATGGATCCGAAGTTCAAGGGCAAGACCTCGATCCTCAACATTCCGTCGATCGGCATCATGGATGCGGCGATGATCATGGAGGCTATGGGCAACATCAAGTATGCCGACAAGGGCAACATGACCAAGGAAGAGATCGACAAGACGATCGAATTCCTCATCAAGGCCAAGGGCGACGGCCAGTTCCGCGCCTTCTGGAAGAGCTTCGACGAATCGGTCAACCTGATGGCATCGGGTGAAGTGGTCATCCAGTCCATGTGGTCGCCGGCCGTCGCCGCCGTCCGCTCCAAGGGCATCGCCTGCAAGTATCAGCCACTCAAGGAAGGCTACCGCGCATGGGGCGGCGGCCTCGGCCTTGCCTCGCACCTCAAGGGCGCGCAGCTCGATGCGGCTTACGAATATATCAACTGGTACACGTCGGGCTGGGTCGGCGGCTACCTCAACCGCCAGGGCTACTATTCCGCCTGCATGGAAACGGCCAAGAACTTCATGACAGCCGACGAATGGGGCTACTGGATCGAGGGCAAGCCGGCACAGGGCGATATCCTGTCGCCCGAAGGCAAGGTCATGGAAAAGGCTGGCGCCGTTCGCGACGGCGGAGCCTTCGAAGCCCGCATGGGCGCGGTCGCCTGCTGGAACTCCGTCATGGACGAGGACCGCTACATGGTCCGCCGCTGGAACGAGTTCATCGCTGCGTAATGCGATTGCCGTTTTCCCCTCCTCAACCCTCCCCACAAGGGGGAGGGAGTCCGGAGGCGGTGCGGCAGAGAACTCCCTCCCCCTTGTGGGGAGGGTTGGGGAGGGGTCTTTTTTGAGCCCTCCCTGTCGGAAAGCAGGTGGCCCGGACGCCGCCGCGATTCTCTTCTCCCCCAGCGGGGAGAAGGTGCCGGCAGGCGGATGAGGGGGTGGCACGCACCTTCGTTCCACTTGACGTAATTAGAACGGAGAACCGGATATGGCGACCATCGCAGCGGAAACGGAGGAGGACGGTCAGGGCGCGCGCGGCGGGCGTCGACTGAGGCTCTCCCCATCGGCGATATCCTATCTCCAGGCGACGCCGCTGTTCGCCATTCTCGGCTTCTTCTTCCTGCTGCCGATCGCCATGATCGCGGTCGTCAGCTTCTGGGACTACGATTTCGCCGGTCTCTACCCCGATTTCCTCACCATGAACTATACCGACACGCTCGGTTCGTGGGTGACGTGGAAGACCTATCTCAACACGTTGAAATTCACCGCGATCGTCTGGTCGCTGACGCTCGTCATCGGCTTCTGGGTCGCCTATTTCCTGGCCTTCCACATCCGCAAGACCTCAACGCAGATGATCCTCTTCCTCGTCTGCACCGTGCCGTTCATGACGTCGAACATCATCCGGATGATCTCGTGGATCCCGGTGCTCGGGCGCAACGGCCTGGTCAATTCGGCGCTGATCAAAATGGGCATCATTCCGCAGCCGATCGAATGGCTGCTCTATTCCGATTTCGCCGTCGTGCTCGCCATGGTGCATCTCTATACGCTGTTCATGGTGACGCCGATCTTCAACACGCTGATGCGCATCGACCGGTCGCTGTTCGAGGCGGCGCGCGATGCCGGTGCGTCGGGCTGGCAGATATTGTGGAACGTCGTCATTCCGCTCGCCAAGCCCGGCATGGCGATCGGCACGATCTTCGTCGTGACGCTCGTCATGGCCGACTTTTCGACGGTGCAGGTGATGTCCGGCGGCCAGAGCGCCTCGGTGGCGCTGATGATGAAGAACCAGATGTCGCTGCTGCAATATCCGGCAGCGGCCGCCAATGCCGTGGTGCTGCTCGCCGTCGTGCTCCTGATGGTCGCGGCCATCCTGCGCGTCGTCGACATCCGCAAGGAGCTTTGAGATGAACCACGAAAAACGCGGCCTGCAATTCTATCTGCTGGCGATCTTCTTCATCATCTTCGTACTGTTTCTCTACGGCCCGCTTTCGGCGATCCTGATCCTCTCCTTCCAGGGACCGGACGGCGGCCTGACCTTCCCGATGAACGGCGTTTCCACCCATTGGTTCTTCAACCTGTTCGAGAAGCAGGCGGTCGGCGATTTCGGCGCCTCGTTCCGCCGTTCCTTCACCCTCGGGCTGATGGTGATGGCGGTGACGGTCGTCGTGTCGCTGCTTGCCGGGCTTGCCTTCCGCCGCCGCTTCCGCGGTTCGACCGCGCTGTTTTACGCCACGGTCGCAAGCCTCGTCGTGCCGTCGATCATCATCTCGCTCGGCATCGGCGTGGTCTTCCAGCAGGGAGGGCTGAAGCCCGCCTGGTATTCGTCGGCCTTCGGCGCGCATCTCACCTGGACGCTGCCCTTCGGCGTGCTGATCATGTTTGCCGTCTTCAACCGTTTCTCGCCGGCTTACGAAGAGGCGGCGCGCGATCTCGGCGCCAGCTCCTGGCAGACGTTCCGCCATGTCGTGCTGCCGATGATCGCGCCAAGCCTGATCGGCGTCGGCTTGTTCGGCTTCACTCTCTCCTATGACGAATTTGCCCGCACGCTGATGACCTCAGGCAGCTACAACACCTTGCCGCTCGAAATCTACGGCATGACGACCAACGTCACGACGCCGGTGCTCTATGCGCTCGGCACGGTGACGACGCTGTTTTCCTTCACTATCATTCTCATCGCCCTCGGCATCATGATGATGCTCAGCCGGCGGCAGGCAAAGATAAACTGATATGCGCATCCTCATCGTCAATCCGAACACAACGGCCTCCATGACCGAGAAGGCCGCGACCGCCGCGCGTGCGGTGGCAGCCTCCGGCACGGAGATCATCGCCGCGACGTCGCGCATGGGGCCGGTTTCCATCGAGGGACATTACGACGGCGCGCTGGCGATCCCCGGTCTGCTCTCTGAACTCCAGGAGCGGCAGGCGGTCGGCTATGACGCGGCTGTGATCGCCTGCTTCGACGATACCGGGCTCGAAGCGGCACGGAGCTTTGCCGATGTGCCGATCCTCGGGCTTTGCGAATCCGCCGTGGTGACGGCAGGATTCCTGGCGCAGCGCTTCACCGTGGTGACGACGCTGGAGCGCTCGCGGGTGCTGATCGACAATCTCGTGCGCCGCTACGGCATGGGCGAGCGCGCCAAGGTGCGGGCCTCCGACATCCCGGTGCTGGAGCTGGAAGATGCGGCCTCGGGCGCAATCGGCAAGCTCAGGGCCGAGATCGAGCGGGCGCTTTCAGAGGACGGCGCCGAGGCGATCGTGCTCGGCTGCGCCGGCATGACCGATCTGGCGCGCGAGCTGCAGGAGATCTACGGCGTGCCGGTCGTCGACGGCGTTGCGGCCGCCGTCAAGCAGGCCGAGGCGCTGGTGTCGCTCGGGCTTTCCACCAGCAAGCGCGGCTCCTATGCCTCCCCGCTGCCGAAACCCTTCAGCGGGGCGATGAGCGGTTTTGCGCCAGTCCGGAAAGCCGGCTGAGCCATGTCCGTTTCCTTCGATTTCAAACAGCTCAGCGAGCGCGAACGCTACAAGCTGATGATCGGCACGATCATCCCGCGGCCGATCGCGCTGGTGACGACGGTGGATGAGGACGGCCGGATCAACGCCGCGCCCTTCAGCTTCTTCAACTGCCTTTCTGCCGATCCGCCGATCCTTGCGATCGGGGTCGAGAACAATGCCGACATGTCGTTCAAGGACACGGGCCACAATATCCGCATGACCGAGGTGTTCACGGTCAATATCGTCTCCTTCGCCATCGCCGAGGCGATGCATGTCTGCGGCGCCAAATATCCGCGCGGCGTCGACGAGCTGAAGCGGGCGGGGCTGACGGCGATGCCGGGCGAGAAGGTCGCTTCGCCCTTCATCGCCGAGGCGCCGGCCGCCTTCGAATGCCGGCGGCATGTGACGCTGGAACTCGGCCGCTCGCGGCAGATCGTCATGGGTGAGATCGTCTATGCGCATTACCGCGACGGGGTCGTCGATCCGCAAAGGCTGCATGTCGATCCGGCAGCGGTCGATGCGATTGCAAGGCTCGGCGGCGATACCTGCGCCACCATCCGCGACCGTTTCGAGATGCTGACGCCGAAGCTCTGACGGGTGCGATAGGCCATAGGCCCAAGTTTTGCTTTACTTTTTCGGCTCCCGCGCGAATGGTCTGCACGGATTATCGCGGCAGAGGAGCGCTTACCCATGACAATCGAGAACGATCTCAGCCGGATCGCGGAGCAGGAGAAAGCGCTGAGCTTCGACGCTTTCGACCTGACGACGGCATGGCAGCTCGGCAAGCTCCTGCAGGAACTCGCCACCGAGCGCGGCCTCGGCATCGCGATCGATGTGACCTTGCATTCGATGCCGGTGTTTTACGCGGCACTCCCTGGCGTGACGCCCGATAACGTCAATTGGGTCCGCCGCAAGCGCAACATGGTGTTGCGCTATTTCCGCAGCAGCTATGCCTCCGGCCTGAAGTTGCAGAAGGACGGCAAGACGGTCGAAGACAATGGGCTTGATGGCGCCGACTATGCGCCGCATGGCGGCAGTTTTCCGATCAACGTCAAGGGCACCGGTTGCATCGGCGCCGTCACTGTGTCCGGCCTGCCGCAGCGCGACGACCACAATCTCGCGGTCGAGGCACTGGCGCTGATGCTGGCGAAGGATCTGGATACGTTGCGGCTTGCCCCGCCGCTCTGATGCGGCCTTTCCCGCCGTAATTTTGACAGAAAAAAGCCATGAAAACTGCAAAATCGTGTCGCCGCTCCGGTGACGCGGCCCTATCCTGCGGCTAAGCTGCGGCATCGCACTCCTATTTTACCCCGGGACGCCATGATCCGCTTGTTTCTTGCGCTTGCCGCCATTGTCGGCTTCGGCCTTTTCCTTGCCTCCTGCAACACGCTGTCCAAGGAGGAATGCGTCGCCGCCGACTGGCGGGTGATCGGTGAGAGTGACGGGGCGGCGGGCTACGAGCCGCAGCAGCGTTTCGCCGCCCATGCGAAATCCTGCGAACGGGTCAAGATCATCCCCGATCAGTCGATCTGGTTCCAGGGCTATCAAGCGGGCCTGGTGCGCTACTGCACGCCGCTCAGCGGGCTTTCACGCGGCCAGGCGGGCAGCGGCTATGCCAATGTCTGCCCACCGGAAGCCGCGCCGGGGTTCCTGCGCGGCTTCAACCTCGGCAGCAAGCAGCACGGGCTGCAGGAACGCCTCAACTCGATGCAGAACGACTATAGCTCCAAGGAGATGAGCATTGACGAGCTTTCCGACAAGCTGAGGGATGCCAAGGATGGCGACCGCTCGGAACTGCGCCGGCGGATCGAGGATCTGGAAGACGACATGCACGACATCCGCCGCGACCAGCGCGACGTGCAGGAGGATCTCGACCGCGTCAACGAGGATGTCGAATGGTTCCAGCGCAACCCGAGCGCCGAACTGCCGGCGCCGGGTTACTGAAGCTCAGAGCTTGCCGTTGGCCTCGGCGATGCCCTTCGTCAGGCTGCCGGTTGCCGGGAAGAGCGGGATGAGGCAGGCCTGCAGCGCGTGGTAGATATCGCCCTTGCCGGGGAAGAGCGAGTGCGAGGGCACGAGATCTTCCGTCAGTTCCTCATGCCAGCCGCCGTTCTTGTGGTCGATGAAGGCGCGCTCGATCACGTTCCAGATCTTGCGGTAGCTCTCCTCGTGGAAATCGCTCGGCAGATGTTCGTTGAGGAAATGGGCGGCAGCCGCACCTTCGCAGGCCGGCCACCAGAGCTTGTTGCGCTTGGCGGGC
This sequence comes from Rhizobium sp. BK212, assembly GCF_014197475.1. Classification (NCBI taxonomy): domain Bacteria; kingdom Pseudomonadati; phylum Pseudomonadota; class Alphaproteobacteria; order Hyphomicrobiales; family Rhizobiaceae; genus Rhizobium; species Rhizobium sp. BK212. The sequence continues at coordinate 515,081 of NZ_JACIFS010000002.1, read as the reverse complement.
TTGTCGTCCCAGTCGAGCGTATAAAAGAAGCCACCCTTGTCGTTGTCCCAGCCGAGCGCCATGGATTGGGCAAACAGCGCCTTCGCCGCATCCGGCATCCATTCGATGCGTTTGCCGCCGAGCGCCCAGAGCTGCAGGATCAGGCGAGCCCATTCCAGCCAATGGCCGGGCGTCGTGCCGGCCGGGCGGAACATTTCGTTCGGATGATAATAGGCCTTGTCGAGCTTCCATTCGGCGTCGAAATGCTCGGCGACGCGCCAGTCGACCGAACCGGCGGCGCGGCGGATGACGAGATCGGCGATGCTTTCGGCCTTGGTCAGATATTGCCTGTCGCCGGTCGCTTCGAAGGCCGCCATCAGCGCTTCGGTCAGGTGCATGTTGGAGTTCTGGCCGCGATAGGCGCCGCCGTCGAGCGGCTGCCAGTCGGCGGTGAATTCCTCGGCGATCGCGCCGTGCTTGGCTTCCCAGAACTTTGTGTTGAGGATCTCGGTGATATCATTGAGCATGCCGTCAGCAAGCGGATGGCCGATGGTCTTTGCGGAGGAGGCGGCCAGCAGCACGAAAGCATGGCCATAGCCCTGCTTGTTGGAATCGACCGGACCGTCATTGTTAAGCGACCAGAAATAGCCGCCGTTTTTCCGGTCGCGATGATGGTTCCAGATATAGTTCATGCCGTGGTCGGTGACGTCGGCAGCGCCCGGACGGCCGAGCAGGGCGCCGATCGAGAAGCAATGCACGGCGCGCGCGGCAATATGGATGCCGCGAACCTGGCCCTCGGCGTCGAGCGGCCTGCCTTGGTCGTCGAGATCGTAGAAGCCGCCCTTGGGGTTGACCGAATTGTGCTGGAAGAAATCGAAGAGGCCGTTCGCCTGGTTGAGCAGCCAGTCGCGGTGATAGGCGCGGGTCGTCCAGTTTCCAAGCACGGCGTTGCCGGTTGCGGGTGCCATGATGCTCCTCCGATTTCGTGCACAAGCGTTGCAAACGCCTATATAGAGGTCGAGCAAGCCTGTCATCGGTCTATCGCATCGGTCGTCCTTTGCGCGTCTGAAAAGGCGCGCGGTGCTGCAGGCTTGCAAAGCACGAAATCGATAGGCATATATTGACATAAAGATATCTTTATGTGATTTGGAAGTCTAGTCTTATGACGTCAAGGAGCCCTCCCGTGTTTGACAATCTCTTTGGTCCGGAAACGGGCAAGCGTGACGGCAGTGAAGTTTTCGCGGCTTTGAAACAAGCCGCGAGCGAGCGCATCCTTGTCCTCGATGGCGCCATGGGCACACAGATCCAGGGGCTCGGCTATGACGAAGACCAGTTCCGCGGGACACGCTTCATCGGCTGCGCCTGTCACCAGAAGGGCAATAACGACCTTCTGATCCTGACCCAGCCGGACGCGATCGAAGAGATCCATTACAAATACGCCAAGGCCGGCGCCGACATTCTCGAGACCAACACCTTCTCCTCGACCCGCATCGCGCAGGCCGATTACGAGATGGAAGGCGCGGTCTACGACCTCAACAAGGAAGGTGCCGAGATCGTGCGCCGGGCGGCACAGCGCGCTGAACGCGAGGACGGCCGCCGCCGCTTCGTCGCCGGCGCCATCGGCCCGACCAACCGCACCGCCTCGATCTCGCCCGACGTCAACAATCCCGGCTTTCGCGCCGTCACCTTCGACGATCTGCGTTCCGCCTATGGCGAGCAGATCGACGGCTTGATCGACGGCGGCGCCGACATCATCCTCATCGAGACGATCTTCGACACGCTGAACGCCAAGGCGGCGATCTTCGCCTGCGAGGAGCGCTTCGCGGCCAAGGGCGTGCGCCTGCCGGTGATGATCTCCGGCACGATCACCGATCTGTCCGGCCGCACCCTGTCCGGCCAGACGCCGTCGGCCTTCTGGAACTCGGTGCGCCATGCCAATCCCTTTACGATCGGTCTCAACTGCGCGCTCGGCGCCAACGCCATGCGCCCGCATCTGCAGGAACTTTCGGGCGTCGCCGACACCTTCATCTGCGCCTATCCGAATGCCGGCCTGCCGAACGAATTCGGCCAGTATGACGAAACGCCGGAGCTGATGGCCGCGCAGATCGACAGCTTCGCCCGCGAAGGCCTCGTCAATATCGTCGGTGGCTGCTGCGGTTCGACGCCGGAACATATCAGGGCGATCGCCGAGACCGTCGCCAAGTACAAGCCGCGGCCGATCCCCGAGCATCGTCCCTTCATGTCGCTGTCAGGCCTCGAACCTTTCGAGCTGACCAAGGACATTCCCTTCGTCAATGTCGGCGAGCGCACCAACGTCACCGGCTCGGCGAAGTTCCGCAAGCTGATCACCAATGCCGATTATACGGCAGCGCTCGACGTCGCCCGCGACCAGGTCGAGAACGGCGCGCAGGTGATCGACATCAACATGGACGAGGGCCTGATCGATTCGGAAAAGGCGATGGTCGAATTCCTCAACCTGATCGCCGCCGAGCCTGACATCGCCCGCGTGCCCGTGATGATCGATTCGTCGAAGTTCTCGATCATCGAATCCGGCCTGAAGCGCGTCCAGGGCAAGCCGATCGTCAACTCGATCTCGCTCAAGGAAGGCGAGGAGAATTTCCTCGCCCAGGCGCGACTGTTGCACAATTACGGCGCGGCCGTCGTCGTCATGGCCTTCGACGAGACCGGACAGGCCGACAGCTATGAGCGCAAGGTGGAAATCTGCACGCGCGCCTACAAGCTGCTGACCGAGAAGATCGGCTTCCCGCCCGAGGATATCATCTTCGATCCGAACATTTTCGCGGTCGCGACCGGCATCGAAGAGCACAATAATTACGGCGTCGATTTCATCGAGGCGACGCGGACGATCCGTGAGCGCATGCCGCTGGTGCATATTTCCGGCGGCGTTTCGAACCTGTCCTTCTCGTTCCGCGGCAACGAGCCGGTGCGCGAGGCGATGCACGCCGTGTTCCTCTACCACGCCATCCAGGCGGGCATGGACATGGGCATCGTCAATGCCGGCCAGCTGGCGGTCTACGACAACATCGATCCCGAGCTGCGCGAGGCCTGCGAGGACGTGGTGCTGAACCGCCGCCCCGACGGCACCGAGCGGCTGCTCGAAGTGGCCGAGCGCTTCCGCGGCGCCGGCGCCAGGGAAGGCCGGGTCCAGGATCTCTCCTGGCGCGAATGGAGTGTCGAGAAGCGTCTCGAACATGCACTGGTCAACGGCATCACCGAATATATCGAGGCCGATACCGAGGAGGCGCACCAGCAGGCCGCCCGGCCGCTGCATGTCATCGAGGGCCCGCTGATGGCCGGCATGAACGTCGTCGGCGATCTCTTCGGTTCAGGCAAGATGTTCCTGCCGCAGGTGGTCAAGTCGGCGCGTGTCATGAAGCAGGCGGTCGCCGTGCTGCTGCCCTACATGGAAGAGGAAAAGCGCCTCAACGGCGGCGAAGAGCGCCAGTCGGCCGGCAAGATCCTGATGGCGACGGTCAAGGGCGACGTGCACGATATCGGCAAGAACATCGTCGGCGTCGTGCTGGCCTGCAACAATTACGAGATCGTCGACCTCGGCGTCATGGTGCCGGCGACGAAGATCCTCGAAACGGCGATCGCCGAGAAGGTCGATATCATTGGCCTTTCGGGCCTGATCACGCCGTCGCTCGACGAGATGGTGCACGTTGCGGCCGAGATGGAGCGGCAGGGTTTCAAGATCCCGCTCTTGATCGGCGGGGCGACGACCAGCCGCGTGCATACGGCCGTGAAGATACATCCCGGCTACAACAACGGGCAGACGATCTATGTAACCGATGCCAGCCGCGCCGTCGGCGTCGTCTCCGCACTGCTTTCGCCGGAAACGCGCCAGGGCTATGTCGACGATATAAGAGCCGAATATGCCAAGGTGGCGGCAGCACATGCGCGCAGCGAGGCAGAGAAGGTGCGCCTGCCGTTACCCCGGGCTCGCGAGAATGCTCACAAGATCGACTGGTCTGCCTACCAGCCGGTGAAGCCGCAATTCTTCGGCACGCGGGTGTTCGAGGATTACGATCTGGGCGAACTTGCCAAATATATCGACTGGACGCCGTTCTTCCAGACCTGGGAGCTGCGCGGCCGTTACCCCGCCATTCTCGAAGACGAGAAGCAGGGCGAGGCAGCGCGCGCGCTCTGGACCGATGCGCAAGCCATGCTCAAGAAGATCATCGACGAGAAGTGGTTCCGCCCGCGCGCCGTCATCGGCTTCTGGCCGGCCGGCGCCGTCGGCGACGATATCCGCCTGTTCACCGACGAGAGCCGCAGCCAAGAACTGGAGACCTTCTACACACTGCGCCAGCAGCTTTCGAAGCGTGACGGGCGGCCGAACGTGGCGCTCTCCGACTTCGTCGCGCCTGTCGCAAGCGGTGTTCAGGATTATGTCGGCGGCTTCGTGGTGACGGCCGGTATTGAGGAAATCGCCATTGCCGAGCGTTTCGAACGGGCGAACGATGATTATTCTTCGATCCTGGTCAAGGCGCTGGCCGACCGTTTCGCCGAAGCTTTTGCCGAGCGTATGCATGAGCAGGTGCGTCGGGAATATTGGGGCTATGCCAAGAACGAGACGCTCAGCAAAGAGGATCTCATCACCGAAGCCTATGCCGGCATCCGCCCCGCGCCCGGCTATCCCGCCCAGCCAGACCATACCGAAAAGGCAACGCTCTTCAAGCTGCTCGACGCTGAAAAAGCGGCCGGCGTGAAGCTAACGGAAAGTTATGCGATGTGGCCGGGTTCCTCGGTCTCCGGCCTCTATATCGGCCACCCCGACTCCTATTATTTCGGTGTCGCCAAAATCGAGCGCGATCAGGTGGAAGATTATGCAAGGCGCAAGGGCATGGAGGTTTCCGAAGTCGAGCGCTGGCTCGGACCGGTGCTGAACTACGTGCCGCGCAAGGCGGATGAGGAGATCGACGACGCGGCGTAACCGGCCGTTTGGCGTCTTCCGCTGATAAAATGATTCAAGAAACGAGGGAGCCGGAAGTGAATCACTTTCCGGCTCCATGCTTTTGAAAATCAAGAAGATTTTTCTTTTGAGCCGATGATGTCGGCCTTGCGGTTCAAGTCACCGCGATCGTCAGCTCCGCGACGAAATCATAGGCGTCGCCGCGATAGAGCGAGCGGGTGAATTCCACGGCGCGGCCGGAGCCAAGATAGGAGATGCGCTCGATCGACAGGCCGGCCGCACCGACCGAGACGCCGAGAAGCTGGGCGTCGGCTTCCTTCATATTGGTTGCCGAGATGCGCTGCACCGCGCGCACGGGGCGGACCTGGAGGCGTTCAAGTTCCGCATAGAGCGAATTGGTGACGGCCGAGGGATCGGGCAGGAACTCGCCGGAAACGCTGGCATTCTCGATCGCCAGCGGCTGGTCGTCGGCGATGCGCAGACGGGAGAGGCGCGAAACTTTGACGTCGGTACCGAGGCCGAGAATCATCATCTCGTCGGGCGAGGGGGTGTGGATGCCCTTGTGCAGCCATTCGGAGCGGGAGGACATGCCGCGGCGCGCCATGTCCTCGGTGAAGGAGGTCAGCTGCGACAGGCGTTGCTCGACCTTGGAGACCGGCTTGGCGACGAAGGTGCCCGAGCCGTGGCGGCGCACCAGCAGGCCGTCGGCGACCAATTCGTCGATCGCCTTGCGGACGGTGACGCGGCTGACGGCGGCGAATTCGGCGATGTCGCGTTCCGGCGGCAGCGCATCGCCGTGGCCGAGCGTGCCGGTGCGCACGGCCTCTTCGAGCATGCGGCGCAGCTTGACGTAGAGCGGGCCGGTACCGGCAGCCTGCAGGCGCTCCAGGGATAGGATGGTAGCGAGGTCGTCGCTCATGCCGCACCTCTCTGCCTGTTGTTCAGGAGCTTCACCGCAAGTCCCACCGCGCCCTGCAGGGCATCGCCCTTCGGTTTGGCGAGCAGCGGCCTGTAACGTTCGGCAAGCCAGGGTTCATAGGCTTCGGCAAGGCCGCCGAGCAGGCAGATCGACGGGCATTCGGGCCAGAGCAGCGCCTCGAGGCTTTCGCCGATCGCGGTCGCGGCATCGGTGACGATGCCAACCGCAACAGTATCGCCCTTGGCCGCATGTTCGAAGACAACAGGTGCGTAGCGGGCAAAGTCCTTCGGTCTTGCCGAATGCGCGAATTCGACGATGCGCTCGGGATCGTTGCCGTATTCGGCCATGACCGCTTCGGTGATCGGCGATGCCGGCCGCACCCCGTCATGGGCGAGCAGCGATCGTTCCATCAGGTCGCGGCCGAGGCGGGCGCCGCTTGCCTGGTCCCCAACGACGAAACCCCAGCCGCCGATGCCGTTCAGCCGGCCGTCCCTACGGGCATTATAGACCGAGCCGGTGCCGAAGGCGCCAACGATACCGTCGGCATCGCCGAGTGCGCCCTGAAGGGCAATCAGCGCATCGGTGACGACGCGGCCTTCGGCAAATGGCAGGGCCTTTTCGATTCGCCCGCCGTAATCCCCGACATTGGCACCGGCGACGCCGACGACGGCTGCGACGGACGAGATGGTTTCAGCAGCAAGCCCGGCATCGCACAGCGCCTGCCGGGCGGATTCGACGATATTGAGAAGAGAGTTTTCGAGATCCGACAGAATGTTGGCAGGGCCTGATTTGCCGCGGCCGATGACATTGCCGTTTCCGTCCGCGACTGCGGCCCGGCAGCTCGTTCCGCCGCCGTCTATGCCGATTGCAAGCTCCGTCATCGGGCCTCCGAATATACCGTTCCCTATGTTTTTTAATACAATACCAAAAAAATACCATTTACCAAGTGGGAATGAGGGAGAAAATCAATCTTTTTATCTCATTGATTTTACTGGATTTAATTTTTTAACGAATTTTCTCAGGCCGAAAAGTTAAATTCGGCTGGACAATTGGTATTTTTTTGGCATTAATTCCGCAAAAGGGAACAGCACTTCGAAGCCCGCGAAAACCGGCAGTTAAGCCAAGCCGGAACCGCTACGAAGGTGATCGAGATGACGACCCACTGGCCTATCGGGCTTGTGGCGAATTCGGCATTCATCGGCTTTCCCCATCATTTCGCCGCCCCGGTGTAGTCGCTGGGAAGGTGCGCAGTCCGGCCGCAGGCGATCCGCCTTCGTGTCCGTCGAGCTTTCGGGACCGGCATTGCTGGCGGTCCTCCAAGGGGCGTTGGGTGTTGCCTCAGGCACGCCAATTGCTTGTTTCAGATCGAAAACAGCGCCTCGCGGCGCTTAAACAGGAGAGGGAAATGAAAAACACTGCTCTGAAAAGCTTCCTGCTTGCATCCAGCCTGCTGACGTCAGCAGGCCTCGTCCATGCCGCCGACGTCACGCTGACGATCGAAAGCTGGCGCAATGACGACCTGCAGATCTGGCAGGAGAAGATCATCCCGGCCTTCGAAGCCAAGAACCCGGGCATCAAACTCGTCTTCTCGCCGACAGCACCGACCGAATACGATGCTGCAACGTCTGCCAAGATCGATGCCGGCAGCGCCGGCGACATCATCACCTGCCGTCCCTTCGACAAGTCGCTGGCCCTGTTCAAGAGCGGCAACTTGACGAGCCTGAATGATCTGCCGGGTATGGAGAACTTCTCGCCGGTCGCAAAGGCCGCCTGGACGACCGACGACGGCAAGTCGACCTTCTGCGTGCCGATGGCTTCGGTCATCCACGGCTTCATCTACAACAAGGATGCCTTCGACAAGCTCGGCATCTCGGTGCCGAAGACGCAGGACGAGTTCTACGCAGCGCTCGACAAGATCAAGGCCGACGGCACCTACATCCCGCTCGCCATGGGCACGAAGGACCTCTGGGAAGCCGCCACCATGGGCTACCAGAACATCGGCCCGAACTACTGGAAGGGTGAGGACGGCCGCGCCGCCCTGATCGCCGGCAAGCAGAAGCTGACCGACGCTGACTGGGTCAAGCCCTATGAAGAGCTTGCCAAGTGGAAGCCCTATCTCGGCGACGGCTTCGAAGCTCAGACCTACTCCGACAGCCAGAACCTCTTCACGCTCGGCCGTGCAGCGATCTACCCGGCCGGCTCGTGGGAAATCGCGCTGTTCAACAGCCAGGCACAGTTCAAGATGGGCGCCTTCCCGCCGCCGGTTCCAAAGGCTGGCGACACTGGCTACATCTCCGACCATCCTGACATTGCGGTCGGCCTGAACGCGAAGAGCGCGCATGCTGAGGAAGCCAAGAAGTTCCTCACTTGGGTCGCTTCGCCTGAGTTCGCCGATATCTACGCCAACGCGCTGCCGGGCTTCTTCAGCCTGAACTCCAACCCGGTCAAGATGTCCGATCCGCTCGCTCAGGAATTCGTTTCCTGGCGCGGCCCGTACAAGTCGACGGTGCGCTCGACCTATCAGATCCTGTCGCGCGGCACGCCGAACCTCGAAAACGAGACCTGGGTCGAATCGGCCAACGTCATCAACGGCACGGATACGCCGGCGGTTGCTGCCGAAAAGCTCCAGAAGGGCCTCGACAGCTGGTACAAGCCGGCCAAGTGATGTGATCAGGGGCGGCGTTTGCTGCCCCTCATCCAGCCTGCCGGCCACCTTCTCCCCGCGTGCGGGGAGAAGGAGATTCGCAGCGACCTCCCAGCCCGACATAGCATCCCAGCAGGGCGTTCCTTTCTTCCCAGGTGGTGGAGAGTTCGGGTGAGGCGCAACGTTTTCCACCTGTGCTGCCCTTGCGGCCAGTCGACAAGAACAGGCAAAAGCCATGAGCGAAACCAACAACGCGGCGGATATCGTCCCGCTCAAGCGCCCGGTGCGCTGGCACATTTTCGTCTTCATGCTGCCGGCCCTGATCGTCTATTCCGCCGTCATGGTGCTGCCGCTCATCGAAACCCTCCGGCTGTCGCTCTACAATATGGTCGACGGGCAGCCGGCCTTCGTCGGACTGGCGAATTTCAAGGTGCTGTTCGGCGATGCGCGCTGGGCGCGCGATTTCTGGAATGCCCTTGTCAATAACCTGATCTTCTTTGCCATCCACATGTGCGTGCAGAACCCGATCGGCGTGGCGCTTGCCGCCCTGCTTTCGGTGCCGAAGCTGCGTGGCGTTGCCTTCTACCGCACGGCGATGTTTCTGCCGACTCTCCTGTCCTTCGTAATCGTCGGCTTCATCTGGAAACTGATCCTCTCGCCGATCTGGGGCGTGGCGCCCTGGATGCTCGATCTCATCGGCTTGAAATTCCTGTTCGCGCCTTGGCTCGGCAAGTCCGGTTCGGCGCTGATCGCGGTGTCGCTGATCTCGAACTGGCAATATGTCGGCATTCCGATGATGCTGATCTATGCCGCGCTTCTCAGCATCCCTGAAGAGGTGATCGAGGCGGCCGAATGCGACGGCATTACCGGCTGGGCGCAATTCTGGAAGATCAAGCTGCCGCTCATCCTGCCGGCGATCGGCATCATCTCGATCCTGACCTTCGTCGGCAATTTCAACGCCTTCGATCTGATCTACACCGTGCAGGGGGCGCTCGCCGGGCCTGACATGTCGACCGACATTCTCGGCACCTTGCTCTACCGCACCTTTTTCGGTTTCCAGCTTCAGCTCGGCGACCGCTCGATGGGCGCGACGATCGCTACGGTGATGTTCCTCATCATTCTCGCCGGCGTCTCGCTTTATCTCTTCGTCATCCAGCGGCGCATGCGTCGCTACCAGTTCTGAGGAGCGCGCATGTCCAAGGCACGCACATCTCCCATCCGCACCGGCCTCGTGCATCTGGCGCTGAGCGCCTATACGCTGGTCGCGTTGTTTCCGGTGTTTCTGACCATCGTCAACTCGTTCAAGGATCGCGCTTCGATCTTCCGCGAGCCGCTGATGATCCCGACGCCGTCGACCTTCAGCCTTGTCGGCTATCAGACGGTGCTGGGGCAGGGCGATTTCGCCACCTATTTCCAGAACAGCTTCATCGTCACGATCGTCTCGATCCTGCTGGTGCTGCTCTTCGGCGCCATGGCGGCCTTCGCCCTGTCGGAATATCGTTTCCGCGGCAATACGCTGCTCGGGCTCTATATGGCGATCGGAATCATGATCCCGATCCGTCTCGGCACGGTGGCGATCCTGCAGGGCATGGTGGCGGCCGGCCTCGTCAACACGCTGACGGCGCTGATCCTCGTCTATACCGCGCAGGGCATACCGCTGGCGATTTTCATCCTGTCGGAATTCATGCGCACGGTTTCGGATGACCTCAAGAATGCCGGGCGCATCGATGGGCTTTCCGAATATGCGATCTTCTTCCGGCTGGTGCTGCCGCTGGTGCGCCCGGCCATGGCGACGGTCGCCGTCTTCACGATGATCCCGATCTGGAACGACCTCTGGTTCCCGCTGATCCTGGCGCCGTCGGAGGCCACCAAGACGGTGACGCTCGGCTCGCAGATCTTCATCGGCCAGTTCGTCACCAACTGGAATGCGGTGCTGGCGGCGCTCTCGCTGGCGATCCTGCCGATCCTCGTCCTCTACGTCATCTTCTCGCGGCAGCTGATCCGCGGCATCACGTCAGGAGCCGTCAAGTGACCGTAAAACCGATCCGCGTCCTCGTTGCCGGCCTCGGCAATATGGGCCGCAGCCATGCGCTCGCCTATCACAACAATCCAGGCTTCGAGATCGTCGGTCTCGTCAACCGCTCGACGCCGAAGCTGGAGCCCGAGCTGCAGGGCTATACGATCCATCCCGACTTCATGACGGCGCTCGCCAAGCTGAAGCCGGACCTCTGCTCGATCAACACCTATTCCGACAGCCATGCCGATTATGCCGTCGCCGCCTTCGAGGCCGGCTGCGACGTCTTCGTCGAAAAACCGCTGGCGACCACCGTCGCCGATGCCGAGCGCGTGGTCGCGGCGGCTGGGAAGGCCGGGCGCAAGCTGGTGATCGGTTATATTCTTCGCCATCACCCTTCCTGGATGAAGCTGATCGAGGAGGCGCGCAAGCTCGGCCCGCCTTACGTCTTCCGCATGAACCTCAACCAACAGTCCAGCGGCCCGACCTGGGCGACGCACAAGTCGCTGATGCGCACCACCTCGCCGATCGTCGATTGCGGCGTGCATTATGTCGACGTCATGTGCCAGATCACTGATGCCAGGGCTGTCGAGGTGCGCGGCATGGGGCTGCGCATGTCCGACGAGATTGCCGCCGACATGTATAATTACGGTCACCTGCAGGTGCTGTTCGAGGACGGTTCGGTCGGCTGGTACGAAGCCGGTTGGGGACCTATGATCTCGGAGACCGCCTTCTTCGTGAAGGACGTGATGTCGCCGAAGGGTGCGGTTTCCATTGTCATGGATCCGAACGCCAAATCCGACGATATCGACACGCACACCAAGACCTCCGTGATCCGTCTGCACACGGCCGAGACCGGCGCGGACGGCAAGTTCATCCGGCCCGACCAGGATATGAGGATGACCGGCGAGCCCGGCCATCAGGCGCTTTGCGACCTGGAACAGGCCTTCATGCTGAGGGCGATCCGCGAGGATCTGAACCTCGACCGCCATATGGCGGATGCGGTGGCATCGCTGCGCATCTGCCTTGCCGCCGACGAGAGCGTGCGTACCGGCCAGCCGGTCAGATTGTAAGGGAAAGACAGTGGGATCGCTTCAACTCAAATCCATCCGCAAGACCTACGGCACGCATGAAGTGCTGAAAGGCATCGACCTCGAAGTCAAGGACGGTGAATTCGTCATCTTCGTCGGTCCGTCGGGCTGCGGGAAGTCGACGCTGCTGCGCAGCATTGCCGGTCTCGAGGACGTCACGTCGGGCGCCGTCGTCATCAACGGCCGCGACGAGACGCTGACGCCGCCGGCCAGGCGCGGAATCGCCATGGTGTTCCAGTCCTACGCGCTCTATCCGCATCTGACGGTCAAGGACAATATGGGGCTCGGCCTCAAGCAGGCCGGCACCGCAAAGGACGAGATCGAAAAGCGTGTCAGCAAGGCATCCGGCATGCTGTCGCTGGAGCCATATCTGGCGCGGCGGCCGGCCGAGCTCTCCGGCGGCCAGCGCCAGCGTGTCGCGATCGGCCGCGCCATCGTGCGCGAACCGGAACTCTTCCTGTTCGACGAACCGTTGTCGAACCTCGATGCGGCGCTACGCGTCCAGACCCGCCTCGAAATCGCCCGGCTGCACCGCAGCCTGAAGGCGACGATGATCTATGTGACCCACGACCAGGTCGAGGCGATGACGCTTGCCGACAAGATCGTCGTGTTGAATGCCGGCGCGATCGAACAGATCGGTTCGCCGATGGAGCTTTACAACCGTCCGGCCAATGTCTTCGTCGCCGGCTTCATCGGCTCACCGCAGATGAATTTCATCGCGGCCGAGAAGGTCGGCGATCACAGCGCCAAGACGATCGGCGTGCGGCCCGAACACATGACGCTGTCGCGTGAGCAGGGGAGTTGGGCGGCGAAGGTCGTGCATGTCGAGCATCTCGGCGCCGATACGATCATCTATCTGGAGTCCGACCAGTGCGGCCTGCTGACGGCACGCCTGTTCGGCGAGCATCAGTACGAGCCCGACGAGATCGTCTATGCGACGCCGGATCAGGCGCGTGTCCACCGCTTCGATGTCGACGACCAGGCGATCCGCTGAGGGCATGATAGAACGAAAAAGCCCCGTGTTGCGGAGCCTTTCACTTCCCGTTGGCGTGCAAGAGTTCGATCAGCCAAGCACGGGCCGCATGAAGCTACGTTCATAGCTGACGATACTGCGGTTGCGTTTGTCGAGTTCGAAAGCGGCCTGACATTCCGGATCACTCGCCATGCGCGTGCGATAGTCCTCATAGGCGGCAAGGCTCGGGAAGGAAAACAAGGCAACGGCAATGTCGTTGGCGCCTTCGGATGGCAGGAAATAACCGTGATGGGTGCCGCCCATCCTGTTGACGATCGGAATCCAGAGCCGGGCATATTCCTCGAATTCGGCAAGCTTGTACGGATCGATCACATAACGCAGGTGGCAGGTAATCATTGACATATCCCATTGCGTAAAACACCGAGCGGAGGGGTGCGGCTCATTTGGTTTGCTCACCTTCTGGCATCGCGTTGAGAGAGTTCAAGTGCTTTGCAGTGATGACAGCATCACGATTGCTGACGTGTCGGCCAGCCTGAAATGAAAAAGGCGCCGTTTCGCGGCGCCTTTTGCGTGAACGGTATCGGCGAAATCAGTCGCGGATGATCAGCAGGTCGGCCGCCATGAAGCGCAGCGTCACCGTTTCGCCGGCCTGCGGCGGGGTGATGCCCGGGCTGTTGAACATGTCGAAGGAGATGACGTTGCCGCCGACATTCATACGGGTGCGGATGACCGATCCGAGGAAGTGGGCCGAGACGACCTGGCCGGTTAGCGCCGTATCGCTTTTGACGTTGTCAGAGAGGGAACCGGCTTCCGGACGCAGCGCCAGCGAAATGGTTTCGCCAGCCTTGTGGGCGGCGACCGACTGCTTGAGCGTCACGCCCTGATCGCCGATCTGGATGCGGTTGGCGCCGGGGTCGATGACCTTGGCCTCGATGAGGTTCAACGTGCCGACGAAGGAGGCGACGAAGCGTGTCGCCGGCGTGTTGTAGATCTCGAAGGGCGAACCGATCTGGTCAGCCTTGCCGGCATTCATGACGACAATGCGGTCGGAGATCGACAGAGCTTCTTCCTGGTCGTGGGTGACGAAGACCGTGGTGATGCCGAGCTGCTGCTGGATCTGGCGGATTTCCTCGCGCAGCGACACGCGGATCTTGGCGTCGAGCGCGGAGAGCGGCTCGTCGAGCAACAGCACCTGCGGCTTGACGGCAAGCGCGCGGGCAAGGGCGACACGCTGCTGCTGGCCGCCCGATAGCTGATAGGGGAAGCGGTCGGCCAGGTGATCGAGTTTGATCAGGCCGAGCATTTCTTTGACGCGGGCGTCAATCTCAGGCTTCGGCGCGGCGGCGACCTTGAGGCCGAAGGCGACATTGTCGTGCACGGTCATGTTGGGGAACAATGCATAGGCCTGGAAGACCATACCGATATTGCGCTGGTTCGGCTTCAGGGCGCTCTGGTCCTTGCCGTTGATGGTCAGCGTGCCGCCGGTCGGTGTCTCGAAGCCGGCGATCATGCGCAGAACAGTCGTCTTGCCGCAGCCTGACGGGCCGAGGAAGGAGATGAACTCACCCCTCTCGATGTTCATGTTGAAGTTCTTGACGACCTGAACCGGGCCGAAGGATTTCTGAATGTTGGTCAGTGTGAGAAAGGACATGAGCCAGTTACCTTAAGCCTTTGCCGGGCGGGCTTTACCGAAGCGGGAAACGAGGTTGAGCAGGCCCATGCTGAGCCAGGTGATAGAGAAGGCGATGACGGCGAGCGCCGAAGGCTCATAGGCCTTGTTTGCACCGACGAGCTGCAGATAGGGACCGAAGGCCGGACGGTTGAGCAGCGCGGCGAAGGTGAATTCGCCCATGACGATTGCCAGCGTGATGAAGGCGCCGGAGAGCACGCCGCTCATGACGTTGGGGAAAATGCATCTGAACATGATGGTCGTCCAGCGGGCGCCGAGACTTTCGGCGGCTTCCGTCAGCGTGCGGACGTCGATGGCGCGCATGGCGGTATCGACGGCGCGGTACATGTAGGGCAGGGATAGCGTGATATAGGAGAAGACCAGCAGGGCGTTGGTGCCGGTCGTCGAACCCGTCAGGGGCAGGTAGGACGACGAATTATACATCCTGAGGTAACCGAAGACGATGACGATCGCCGGAATGACAAGCGGCAGCAGCGTGATGAATTCGACGACGGGACGCATCTGCGGCAGGCGCAGCCGCACCCAATAGGCCGTCGGCACGACGAGCAGCATACCGAAGACGATGGTGAATAACGCCATCAGCATGGAATAGCCGAAGGTCTCGCGGAACTGAATGTCTGAGAAGACCGACTCATAGGCATCGAGGCTGTATTCGCCGCGGCGCATGCGCAGCGAAAATTCGATCGTGCCGATCAACGGAATGACAAAATAGGATGCGCCCAGGATGACGGCGATCCAGGCCCCAAGACGTTGAGCTTTCATTTCTGCCACCGTTCGGCGCGCATGCGCAGCATGAGATAAAGGACGTTGGAGACGCCTGTAATGACGATCATGCCGAGCGCGATGGCGTAGCCGAGGTTGGCATTGTGCAGAACGTCGCCGCGGATCTGCGCATAAAGCAGGATCGGCACGATGTTCAGCGAGCTGCCGGTCAGCGCAAAGGCGGTGGCGATGGCGCCGAAGGCATTGGCGAAAAGCAGCAGCGTCGTGCCGAGCAGGCTCGGCCAGAGGATCGGAAGGGCAACCATCGTCCAATATTGGCGGTTGGTGGCGCCGAGGATCTGCGATGCCTCGCGCCATTCCTTCTTCATGCCGTCGAGGGCCGGCGTCAGGATCAGCACCATCAGCGGGATCTGGAAATACATGTAGGTGATGGTGAGGCCAAAGAAGGACAGCAGGTTGAAACCGGTGCCGTAGAGATTGAAGCCGAACCATTCGCGCAGGAAGATCGTCACAAGACCGGTACGGCCGAGCGTTGCGAGAAAGGCGAATGCGAGCGGCACGCCGGCGAAATTCGAGGCGACGCCGGAGAAGGTCAGCAGCGTCGAGCGCACGGAGGCGGGCAGGCCGCCGAGCACGACTGCCCAGGCGAGGAAGAAGCCGATCAGCGCGCCGCCGAGAGCGGAGGCGACTGAGACGCGGATACTGATCCAGTAAGCGCTCATGATCGATGGCGTAAAGAGATCGCCGATATTCTTCAGGGTGAAATCGCCCTCGGGCGTCAGGAATGCGCCCGCCACAAGATAAAGCGTGGGGATGATCAGGAATAGCAGGGAGAAAATGATGAAGGGTGCAATGCCCAGCCAGTCGATCACACGGTCTTTGTTGATCAAGGGGACACTGCTCGCCATCGGCGTTGAAACGGTGCTCATGGAAAAGCTCATCCTGGGGCGTCGGAGTAACAAAACCTCCCCGCCTTGCGGCGGGGAGGCAGGAGCAGAGATTACTTGACGTTGGCGCCGACGACGGAATCCCAGTTCTTGGTGATGGCTTCCTTGCCGGCGGCCTGCTCTTCGAGCGTCGGGAAGACGGCCTTTTCGTAGGCCGCTGCCGGCGGCAGCTTGTCGAGCAATTCCTTCGGGATCTTGTTGTTCTTGGCAAGATCGTTGAAGCGGATCGGGTGGCAATAGCCCTTCAGCCAGCCGAGCTGACCTTCGTCGGAATAGAGGTATTCCATCCAGAGCTTGGCAGCGTTCGGGTGCGGAGCGAAGGCAGAAATCGCCTGAACGTAAACGCCGGCAACGACGCCGGTCTTGGGAACGACAACCTCGAACGGAGGATTGCCCTTCAGACCTTCGCCCCAGGACATCGCGTTGTAGTCCCAGGCGACGATGATCGGCGTGGAGCCCTGCGCGAAGGGAGCGGCCTTGCCGACGACCGGCACGAAATTGCCGTTCTTGTTGAGCTCGGCGAAGAACTTCAGACCTTCTTCACCTGCCTTGGCTGCGTCACCGCCAGATGCGGAAAGACCGGCGGCATAGACGCCCTGGACGGCCTGGTTGGCCGTGCGCGGGTCGCCTGCCAGCGCGACGCTGTTTGCGTAGTCGCTCTTTTTCAGATCGGGCCAATCGGCCGGCGATTCCTTGACGAGATCCTTGTTCACGAGGAACGAGAGAACGCCGTAATAGTCGCCATACCAATAGCCTTCGGCATCCTTGGCGGTATCCGGGATGGAATCCCAGGTGGAGACCTTATAAGGCTGGATCAGACCGTCTTTCTTGGCGGACGGGCCGAAGGAGAGGCCGACGTCGATGACGTCAGGAGCCTGTGGGCCGGTATTGCCCTTGTTGGCCTTGATCGCTTCGATTTCGTCGCCGGAGCCGGCATCCGGGTTCAGTTCGTTGACCTCAAGACCGTATTTGGCCTTGAAGCCGGCAATGACGTCGCCATAGCCGCACCAGTCGTGCGGAAGTGCGATGGTCGTCAGGGTGCCTTCCTTCTTGGCGGCGGCGATGAGTTCAGCGCTCGGCTCAGCGGCGGCAATCGCGGTCGAAGCCACGATCATCGCAGTAGAAAGCGACAGCAGTCGAGAAATGTTAGAGATCACTGTTGTTCTCCTTCGGGTTTTCAGTGTCTGGCGATGCTGTTAATGAGCTTACATGAAGCTTGTATGACGTTTGGATGACGTTCATTTCACCCTGAATATCAGGCCTTTGCGACAAACATTCTATTTGCGACAGCGCGGTCTGTTTCCGTGAAAATCCGTCATTGTCTTTCTTCTGTTTAGTCTTGTCCTCCTAACCCGGTTTACGGAAAAGCCTGGTCTGCTCGAACAGGCCTTCCAGCGTCTTCATGCGCTCCTTCGTTTCGTCCCAGGTCGAATTCTGAACGGCCTCGATCAGCGCTTCGACGATGAACAGGGTGACGACGGAGGAATCCCAGGCCGATGGCGCTTCGATCCGGACGCGGAAGGTATGTCTGGCGAGCTTGGCCGCGGGCGAGCCCCACTGGTCGGTGAAGACGACGATCTCGGCGCCGCGTTTGCGGGCGGCGGTGGCAAGGCTCACCATTTCCTGCTCGTAGCGGCGGATGTCGAAGATGATCAGGATGTCGCCGGCATTCATGTTGAGGACATATTGCGGCCAGCTGCTGGAGTTCGACGACAGCAGGGTCGTTGCCGGCCGGATCACCTGCATGTGGGTGAAGAAATACTCGGCAAGCGCGCCGGTGATGCGGCCGCCGACGAAATAGAGGCCGCGTTTGCGGTCGGAGAGCAGCGAGGCGACGCTGTCGAAAGTCGCGGTGTCGAGATCGGTCAGCGTCTGGCGCAGATTGCCCATGATGGCATCGGCAAAGCGATTGAGGATATGGGTGCCCGGCGCGTTCTGCGCCCAGCGATCATGCTTGGCGATCGGATTCGAGATCGTCGCCTCGACCTCCTGATGCAGATGCGCCTGAAAGTCTGGATAGCCCTTGAAGCCGAGTTTCTGCACCATGCGCACGACCGTCGGAGTCGAGACGCCGGCATTCTCGGCGATCGTGGTGATGCTTCCGAGACCGGAAACCGGATAATTGTCGAGAAGGCTTTCGGCCAACTGCTTCTCGGCGCGCGTCAGCACCCCCAAATGCGAATGTATGACGTCCGAAACCGTCTTCGACGCAACTGTCACGTAACTATGCTCCCCGGGATGGTCTGGCGCCACTTTCCCACTCAAAGTTAACAACGCTGTCATAATCCATGTCAACTACTGTCATGAAAAGAAATTTTCAGTCGACGCTTGACAGTCATCGAAACCTGAAGAATTCTTTTCTTATAAGAATTTATTAATGGATAAGGAGTGGCGCTTTTGGTGCTGGCTCGACCGAACATCCTCAGCGAAGCGGACGGCGACTGCGTCGGGATCGAGCGCATCCGTGGCGGGAGCCCGGTGCTCTTCGTCTGTGAGCATGCCTCCAGCACTCTTCCTGAACGTTTCGGTGATCTCGGTCTTTCGCGTGAAGCGCTCTCCAGCCATATTGCTTGGGATCCAGGCGCACTTGCGGTTGCCCGCATCCTATCCGACGCCCTTGACGCGACGCTCATCTATCAGCGGTTTTCACGGTTGATCTATGATTGCAACCGCCCACCCAGCTCGCCGGGGGCGATGCCCGAGACAAGCGAGATCTATGCCATTCCCGGTAACAAGGATTTGACCCCGGAAGAGCGGCTGGCGCGCACCGGGGCGCTCTACGTGCCTTTTCACGATGCCGTTCGTGGATTGATCCGTGACCGTCGGGCGCGGGGCCAAGACAGCATCATCGTGACGATGCACAGTTTCACGCCGGTCTATCACGGCCGCGAGCGGGCCGTCGAACTCGGCATATTGCACGACAAGGACAGTCGGCTGGCCGACGGCATGCTGAAAGCTGCCGCTGAGGCACCGCTCTTCAGGACGGAACGCAACGAGCCTTACGGACCCGAGGATGGCGTGACCCATACGCTGATCCTGCACGGGATTTCGAACGGCTTGCGCAATGTGATGATCGAGGTCCGCAACGACCTCATCGCAGACGATATCGGCCAAGGGGTCATGGCCGATTATCTAAAAGGGCTGCTCCAGCAAAGCCTGGACGCCTGAATAAAAATAAGACCCGAGGGAGCAGTCTAACTGCGAACGTCCGCACAGCGCAAATGCCGCGGACAATTTGGCACTGAACCGGCACGCAATCCCGCGGCCGATCGTGAACAGGGGGAAGTCATGTCGGATTATACCGAACTTGATAAGAAGCAGGATGTGCACATCCTGCATTCCATGGGCTATGCCCAGGAACTCGAACGACGCATGAGCTCGTTCTCGAACTTCGCCGTATCATTCTCCATCATCTGCATTCTCTCCGGCGGCATCAATTCGCTGGCGCAGGCGACCTCCGGTGCCGGCGGAGCGGCCATCGGCATCGGCTGGCCGGTCGGTTGCTTCATCTCGCTCGTCTTCGCCGTTGCCATGGCGCAGATCAGCTCCGCCTATCCGACGGCCGGCGGGCTCTATCACTGGGGCTCGATCCTCGGCAACCGCTTCACCGGCTGGCTGACCGCCTGGTTCAACCTGCTCGGTCTCGTCACCGTGCTCGGCGCCATCAATGTCGGCACCTATTATTTCTTCATGGGTTCGTTCGGCACCAGCTATCTCGGGCTGACGGATACCACGACGGTTCGCATCGTCTTCCTTGTCATCATCACCGGTGCGCAGGCGCTCGTGAACCACATGGGTATCGGACTGACGGCGAAGCTGACCGACTTTTCGGGTTATCTCATCTTCGCGACCTCGATCGCACTTGCAGTCGTCTGCCTTCTCGCGGCACCCTCGTATGAATTCGGCCGTCTCTTCACCTTCGCCAACTATTCCGGCGAAGCCGGCGGCAATGTCTGGCCGTCCACCTCGGGCGCCTGGGTCTTCCTCGTCGGCCTGCTGCTGCCGATCTACACCATCACCGGCTATGACGCCTCGGCACATACGTCGGAAGAAACCGTCAAAGCCGCCGAGTCGGTTCCGCGCGGCATGGTCGCATCGGTGCTGTGGTCGGCGCTTTTCGGCTATATCATGCTGTGCGCCTTCGTCCTGATGCTGCCGAATATGGACGATGCGGCAAAGCAGGGCTGGAACGTGTTCTTCTGGGCGATGGACAGCCAGGTCAACCCGATCGTCAAGGACATTCTCTATCTCGCCATCCTGGTCAGCCAGTGGCTGTGCGGTCTTGCGACCGTCACCTCGGTCTCGCGCATGATCTTCGCCTTCTCGCGTGACGGCGGTCTTCCGGCGTCGAAGGCGCTGTCGAAGGTCAGCCCGCAGTATCGCACGCCGGTGGCTGCGATCTGGACCGGTTCGATCCTGTCGGTGCTTTTCGTTTGGTTCACCTCGCTCGATTTCATGAAAATCGGTGAGACGCCGGTTTATACGATCGTTGTTTCGTGCACCGTCATCTTCCTGTTCTTCTCCTTCGCGATCCCGATCACGCTCGGCCTGTTCGCCTGGGGCACATCGAAGTGGGACAAGATGGGTCCGTGGAATCTCGGCGAAGGCGCCTTCAAGCTCTTTGCCGTGCTCACGATCATCTCGATGGTCCTGATCTTCATTCTCGGCATTCAGCCGCCGAACGGTGCTGCGCTTTACGTTACCGTTGGCTTCCTCGTGCTGACCGGGATCGTCTGGTTCGGCTTCGAAAGCCGGCGCTTCAAGGGACCGCCGATCGGCGCCGAAGTGGCAAAGCGCCAGGCCGAGATCGCGGCCGCCGAAGCGGCGGTCGGCGAGAGCGGCGAAAAATAAGCATCGAGGCTTCCCTCTCAAATGGCGGGGCCGCATCCTGCGGCCCCATCACCGGTTCAACGAAAAGGCATCAGGTCATCATCCGGCCGAGCGCATGCGATTTCGTTGCCCCGATTTCTCAATCCCAATTCAGGCGGATCAATCATGAGCAGCTACACAATCGACGATCTCAGGAAGGATGTTGCCGAAGGGCGCATCGATACGGTTCTGGCCTGCCAGGTGGATATGCAGGGCCGGCTGATGGGCAAGCGTTTCCAGGCGGAATATTTCGTCGAGAGCGCCTGGAAGGAAACGCACAGCTGCAACTACCTGCAAGCGACTGATATGGAGATGGAGACCGTCTCCGGCTACAAGGCGACGAGCTGGGAGAAGGGGTACGGCGACTATACGATGAAGCCGGATCTGGCGACGTTGCGCCGCATTCCCTGGCTCGACGGCACGGCGCTGGTGCTCTGCGACGTGCTCGACCATCATACGCACGAGGAGGTCGCCCATTCGCCGCGCGCGATCCTGAAGAAGCAGGTGAAGCGCCTCGAGGATATGGGCATGAAGGCCTATATGGCCTCCGAACTCGAATTCTTCCTGTTCGACCAGACCTACGAGGCGGCGCAGGCGTCCGGCTACCGCAACCTCAAGCTCGCCAGCGCCTATAACGAGGACTACCACATCTTCCAGACCACCAAGGAGGAAGAGGTGATGCGGGCGATCCGCACCGGGCTGCAAGGCGCCGGCATCCCGGTCGAGAACTCCAAGGGCGAGGCTTCGGCCGGCCAGGAGGAGATCAACGTGCGCTACGCCGATGCGCTCGCCATGGCCGACCGGCACGCGATCATCAAGAACGGCTGCAAGGAGATCGCCTGGTCGAAGGGCAAGGCCATCACATTCCTCGCCAAATGGAACTACAACGCCGCCGGCAGTTCCTCGCACATCCACCAGTCGCTCTGGAGCCTGGAGGAGAAGCCGCTTTTCTTCGACCATACCGGCAAATATGGCATGTCGCCGCTGATGCACAATTACGTCGCCGGGCTTCTGGCCCATGCGAGCGAGATCACCTATTTCCTGGCGCCCTACATCAACTCCTACAAGCGCTTCATGGCCGGTACCTTTGCGCCGACCAAGGCGATCTGGAGCAAGGACAACCGTACCGCCGGCTATCGGCTCTGCGGCGAGGAGACCAAGGGAATCCGTATTGAGTGCCGCGTCGGCGGCTCCGATCTCAATCCCTATCTCGCCTTCGCCGCGCTGCTTGCGGCCGGCATTGACGGCATCGAGAACAAGCTGGAGCTCGAAGCCCCCTTCGTCGGCGACGCCTATGGCGGCAAGGGTGTCCGCGAAATCCCGCGCACGCTGCGCGCAGCCACGATTGAGATGACGGAATCGGCAATGCTGCGCAAAGCCTTCGGCGACGACGTGATCGACCATTACACCCGTACTGCCGAATGGGAGCAGGAAGAATACGATCGTCGTATCACCGACTGGGAAGTGGCGCGCGGTTTCGAAAGAGCTTAATAGGCAATCAGAGGCGGCTTGCCCCTCACCCTAACCCTTGCCGGGGTCGAGCCACTGGTCTCGACCCGTCCTTCGGACCCCCGCTTGCGGGGAGAGGGGACGTGGCCTGTGCGGGGTTTGCGGTTGGGGAAAACGGTGCTGTGTATTCCCTTCTCCCCGCGAGCGGGGAGAAGGTGCCGGCAGGCGGATGAGGGGCTATGGCCCTCGACGAAATTTTTGATCAATACGAGGACGGAAATCGATCATGGCAATGATCCAATGCATTTCACCGGTTGACGGGTCGGTCTATGCCGAACGCGCCGCACTTTCTCTCGATGCCGCCAAGGATGTGGTGGCGCGCGCCCGCAAGGCGCAGAAAGCCTGGGCGAAACGGCCGCTCGAAGAGCGCGTGCAGCTGGTGCTGAAGGGTGCTGCGCGGCTGAATGAGATGTCTGATGTCGTCGTCCCGGAGCTCGCCTGGCAGATGGGCCGGCCGGTCAAGTATGGCGGCGAATACAAAGGCTTTAACGAGCGCTCCAACTATGTCGCCTCGATCGCGGCGGATGCGCTGGCGCCTCTCGTCGTCGAGGAGAGCGAGCGTTTCGAGCGCCGCATCGAGCGCCAAGCCCATGGCGTCGTCTTCGTCGTCGCGCCGTGGAACTATCCCTATATGACGGCGATCAACACGATCGCGCCGGCGTTGATGGCCGGCAATACCGTGGTGCTGAAACATGCCTCGCAGACGCTTCTTGTCGGCGAACGGCTGGTGCAGGCCTTCATCGAGGCAGGCGTTCCCGAGGATGTGTTCCAGAACGTCTTTCTCGACCATGAGACCACATCGGCGCTAATTGCCGCCGGCAGCTTCAATTTCGTCAATTTCACCGGATCGGTCGAAGGCGGGCGGTCGATGGAGCGGGCCGCCGCCGGCACCTTCACCGGCCTCGGTCTCGAACTCGGCGGCAAGGATCCGGGTTATGTCATGGAAGACGCCGATCTCGAGGCGGCCGTCGATACGCTGATGGACGGCGCGACCTACAATTCCGGCCAGTGCTGCTGCGGCATCGAGCGTATCTATGTGCATGAATCGCTCTATGACGCTTTCGTCGAGAAATCGGTTGCCTGGGTGTCGAACTACAAGCTCGGCAATCCGCTCGATCCCGATACGTCGCTCGGGCCGATGGCAAATAAGCGCTTCGCCAAGGTGGTACGCGAGCAGATTGCTGACGCGGTTTCCAAGGGCGCCAAGGCGCTTGTCGATTCCAAGCTTTTCCCTCAGGATGACGGCGGCGCCTATCTCGCACCGCAGATACTCGTCAATGTCGACCACTCCATGGCCTTCATGCGCGAAGAGACGTTCGGTCCGGCAGTCGGCATCATGAAGGTGAAGAGCGACGAGGAGGCACTCGCTTTAATGAACGACAGCCAGTACGGGCTGACGGCCTCGCTCTGGACCAGGGATGTCGAGCGGGCAGCGCGGCTCGGCCGCGAAATCGAAACCGGCACCGTTTTCATGAACCGCGCGGATTATCTCGACCCGGCGCTTTGCTGGACCGGCGTCAAGGAGACCGGCCGCGGTGGCTCGCTGTCGATCATCGGCTTCCAAAATCTGACGCGTCCGAAATCTTTCCATCTGAAGAAGGTCACAGCATGAGCAGCAACATCACCGCAAACTGGAGCTATCCGACATCGGTCAAGCTCGGCCGGGGCCGCATCACGGAACTGGCCGACGCCTGCAAGAGCCTCGGCATCAAGAAGCCACTGCTCGTCACCGACCGCGGCCTCGCCTCGATGGCGATCACCAAGACTGCGCTCGATATCCTCGAAGATGCCGGTCTCGGCCGGGCGATCTTCGCCGATGTCGATCCGAACCCCAATGAGAAGAACCTCGACGCCGGCGTCAAGGCTTTCAAGGACGGCGGACATGACGGTGTTGTCGCCTTCGGCGGCGGCTCCGGCCTCGATCTCGGCAAGTGCGTCGCCTTCATGGCCGGTCAGACGCGGCCGGTCTGGGACTTCGAAGATATTGGCGACTGGTGGACGCGTGCGAGCCTAGAGGGCATCGCCCCGATCGTCGCGGTGCCGACAACGGCCGGCACCGGTTCGGAAGTCGGGCGTGCCAGCGTCATCACCAATTCCGAAACCCATGTGAAGAAGATCATCTTCCATCCGAAGTTCCTGCCTGGCGTCGTCATCTCCGATCCGGAACTGACGGTCGGCATGCCGAAGATCATCACGGCCGGCACGGGCATGGACGCCTTTGCCCATTGCCTGGAGGCTTATTCCTCGCCCTTCTATCACCCGATGTCGGCCGGCATCGCGCTCGAAGGCATGCGGCTCGTCAAGGAGTTCCTGCCGCGCGCCTATAGGGAAGGCACAGACCTCGAAGCCCGTGCCAATATGATGTCTGCGGCCGCCATGGGCGCGGTTGCCTTCCAGAAGGGGCTCGGCGCCATCCACGCGCTGTCGCACCCGATCGGCGCCGTCTACAACACCCATCACGGCATGACCAATGCAGTCGTGATGCCGGCAGTGCTGCGCTTCAATCGCAAGGCGATCGAGGAGAAGATCGGCCGCGCCGCCGCCTATCTCGGCATTTCGGGCGGTTTCGACGGCTTTTACGACTATGTGCTGAAGCTCCGCTCCGAACTCGGGGTGCCGGAGACGCTGTCGGCGATGGGAATCGCGCCTGATCGTATCGATGAATTGTCGGCCATGGCGATCGAAGATCCGAGCGCCGGCGGCAACCCGGTCGCAATGACGCTCGAAAATACCAAAACTCTGTTCAAGGACTGCTTCTGACAATACGAGCGGACCAACTGACTGGCCGGAAAACCTTGGTTTTCCGGCCTTTTTTCATTCCGGCGGCATCCCCAATTTTAGGGATGTGAAAAATACCGGCTGCAATTTCGCCGCGCGTGTTTGGAATTTGTTAACCATGATTAGAAAGGATGGATTAACCGCACGATGCTCCCGAGGGTGCGTAAAAGAGCGATTCCGGCTCGCACCATCTCCTTCCGAGGACCGAACATGCCTGTCATCACATTCGCAAATACCAAGGGCGGCGCCGGCAAGACGACCGCTGTTCTCCTGCTCGCCACCGAGCTTGCCCGCAAAGGCTATCGCGTCACCATTCTCGACGCCGATCCGCAGCACTGGATTTCGCGCTGGCACGAAATATCGGGTCATGTTCCCAATCTTTCGGTGATCGATTTCGTGACCACCGCCTCGCTGCCGCAGCATATCAGCGAGAACAAGCACAATACCGACTATTTCATCGTCGACCTGCCGGGTGCGCGCAATCCGCTGCTTGCGACAGCCGTCGGCCTTTCCGACCATGTGCTGATCCCGATCCAGGGCTGTGCGATGGATGCACGCGGCGGCGCGCAGGTGCTCGAGCTGCTGCAATATCTGGACGAGAAGGCCGGCATCAAGATCGGCCATTCGGTGGTGCTCACCCGCGTCAACTCGATGGTGACGACGCGGGCGCTGCAACTCGTCAAGTCGCTACTCAGCGAACGGCATGTGCCGGTGCTGGACACCGCAATTATCGAACGCTCCGCCTTCCGCGACATCTTCGACTGTGGCGGCACGCTGCACACGATCGACCCCACGCGCGTCAGCAATCTCGACAAGGCGCGTGAAAACGCCACCTGTTTTGCCGAGGAAATGATGCGCAAGCTGCCGGTCAGGCTGACCGCCTCCGCCCGCATGGGAAACCCGCTGGTCCGCTCGGCGGCCTGATTTCCCCGTGATGAAACGAAAAGGCCGCCGGAGCGATCCGGCGGCCTTTTCTATCAGCGAAATGAAGCGGCTCAATCGACGAATTCGACCGTGACGCCCGGCTTGACCATCTTGGCCAGCTCGGTGGCATCCCAGTTGGTCAGTCGGATGCAGCCGTGGCTCTGGGTGCGGCCGATCTTCGAAGGCTCGGGCGTGCCGTGGATGCCGTAGGTGGGCTTGGAAAGCGCCATCCAGACGGTGCCGACGGGGCCGTTCGGGCCGGGCGGGATGTTGAGGATCTTGTCGTTTGCGCCCTGTTGGAAATTGATCTTCGGATTATAGGTGTAACCGGGATTGAGGGCGACACGCTCGACATTTACCAAGCCCGACGGAGAGGGAGTGTCGGTGGAGCCGATCGATGCCGGATAGGCGGCGAGGAGATTGCCGGCGCCGTCATAGGCGAAGACCTGCTTGCGGCCCTTGTCGGCGATGATGCGAGCGACTTCACCGGTCTTCGGCTCGCCGGGATTGACGACCTTGATCACCGTGCCTGGAACGCTGAAATCGGCGCCGGGGTTCATCTCCTTGAGGAAGGCTTCATCCATATGGAAGCGCTCGGCCAGCATTTCGGTGGTCGAGGTATAGGCAAGCGACGGCAGCAGCGCCTTCTGCGAATAATCTTCCGGGATCTCTGCGACGAAGGGACCGGCGGCATCGGCCGGCGTGATCGTGTAGCTGACGACGGGCAGGCCGCCGTTCAAGCGCAGCTCTTCGAGAATGGCATCGGTGTCGTTGGGATCGAGCTTCGACCCGGTCATCTGGTCATAGGCATAGATGCCCTTGGTGACGTTCGAGCCCATATGGCCGTCGATGACGCCGGGGGAGATGCCGGCGCGATCGAGGAAGACCTGCAGCGCGACGATCTCCGGCTTCGACTTGTTCTTCAGCGTGATGACGGGCTCTTCGGGTGCGGCCTTCGGCTGATCGGCAGGCGGGATCTGCTGGTCGGGGTCGATCGAGGCGTAGTCGTCGCCGGGCTGCGGATTGCCGATGCTGTTGTCATCAGGATAGGGCTGGTCGTCGAGCGGCTGCCGTTCGATCGCGGCATCGCGTGGAACGCCGCCGGTCACGGCGCCGCGCTCGGAATAACGCGTATCGCCATAGGGATTGTTGTCGGAATAATAGGGGTCGTTGCCGCCCTGGTCGTTATAGACTTCGCGCGGGCCGGGTCGCGGCGGATAATAGCCGCGGGCGCGCATCTCGGTGGCAACGACGTTGCCGTAGTCGTCGATCAACACACGATTGCCGCTGCGGTCGCGAGCATAGATATAACCTGCTGGTACATAGTCGAGGATTTCGCCGGTCGGCGTCACGAGCACGATATCGCTCTGGCGGCGATCGCGGAATTGCTGCGCGCCTGCCTCCGGCGCTGCAGCTGCAAGCGCAGCCAGGACGGCCGTAAGGCAAAATGCCGATCTCAAAAAGCGATTCACGTCTCACACCTCGAACAGTGACTGGGCAGACACACACCTGCGAATTTTGACGCTAGTGTGGAATTTATGAAAGCGTACTGAACAAAATATGAAAATCACTAAGATTTCCTTTTACTCATAAACGTTTGCGCCCTTCTGTCCGTTCCGCAAAATCCACGGTTGCTGCAAAAACACAAGATGAGAGCGGCGGCGATTGACGAATGGAGGCGTGAAACCTAACGCTACAGGCCGATAATTCCCTCAAGGAGACCGTGATGATCGAATTTGCCGCCGCAAGCGGGCCGCGCCTGATGCTGGACCAAACATCGGTGCTGGATATCGGCGGATGCATCGTCGACGGCGTCGATATCGCGCCGAAACGCGCCATTCCCGACGACGGCGATCCGCGAATCGATCACTCGCTCGAAGGCTTCCTCTTTACCTGCGGGCCGGATCACATCCGCCACCGTCAGCCGATTCCCGGCCGGGGCGACGGCAAAGTCTATCCGCTGCACGGATCGGCCTCTGGCCATGCGGCAAAGGTGCTGTGGACGAAATTCGAGAACGGCAATGCCGAATGTCGCGCCGATATCGACATCACCACTGTCGAAGGACTGCCGCAGCGCATCGAACGGCTGTGGCGGATCGACGGGGCGACGGGCGAGGTGCTGCTCGAAGACCGGGTCGTCAATACCAGCGATCGGACGGTGCCGACCTTCCTGATGTATCACATGAACGTTGGCGGCAAATGGCTGGACGACGGCACGCGGCTCGAAGGCCGGATGCTGGAGAATGGTGGTTTCCCCTGGGCATTCGGCGAGGAGCCGGGCGGCATCTTCTGCGTCGCGGCGCCGGCGGTGGAAGAAGGTTTCGCGGAGGTCCGCCTCGGGCCGATCGCCGCAATCGGCGGCAGGACGCTCAGCGTGCGTTTCCGCGCCGACACGCTGCCCTATCTTCAGGTCTGGCGGAACCAGAAGGCGCCGGCCCATATCATCGGGATCGAGCCGGTGTCGCATCGCTGGGTGCTGCGCGACGAGCTCGAGGCAGCCGGTGAGTTCAACATGCTGGCGCCAGGCGAGAGCCGCAGCTATGCGCTGACCTTTACCTTTCTGTGAGCGAAGTGTTGTTGACGCTGGCAGACCTCCGTCGTAGACCTTCACCCCACGATTTTTGAGGAGACAAGACGATGGATATTCGCCAGATCGACGATGAATATTCGGTTTCGGGCCAGATCACGCTCGAGGAACTCGACGAGATAAAGGCGCTGGGGTTCAAATCGATCGTCTGCCACCGTCCCGACCACGAAAGTCCCGACCAGACGTCGTTTTCCGTCATCGAGGCGCGCGCTAGGGAGATCGGCCTCGAGATCGCCCATGTGCCTGTCGGGCCGATGGGCGTGACCGAAGAAGCCGTGCAGGGCATGGTCGATGCGCTCGACGAATTCCCGCGGCCGATGCTGGGCTATTGCCGTTCCGGGGCACGCTCAACGGCGATTTACCAGAAGACCCACCATATCCGTAACTGAGCCCCATTCCCGGGTGCAGATTTTCCGGCGCTGACCTCCAGCGCCGCCACCTTCCATTCACTCAGGAGACTATGATGAGCATTAAGCGTATCGACGTCGGCGCGCGCATGAGCGGCGCCGTCATTCACGGCAACACGGTCTATCTCGCGGGCCAGGTCGGCGAGGGCGAAAGCGTCACCGATCAGTGCAAGTCCTCGCTTGCCGAAGTCGACCGCCTGCTGACTGCATCAGGCAGCAGCAAGTCGAAGATCCTGCAGACGATCATCTACCTTGCCGACATCGCCGATTTCGCCGAGATGAACGCCGTCTGGGAAGGCTGGATCGATCCTGCCAATCCGCCGGCCCGCGCCACCAGCGAAGCCAAGCTCGCTGCGCCGAAATACAAGGTCGAGTTCATCGTCACGGCCGCCATCGACTGAAGTCGCAGCGTCCCCATCCTTTAAGGCCGGTGAGTTTTCTCACCGGCTTTTTGTTTGCGCGATTTCCGAGAGCGTACGCGTCGGCGTGATCGCCTCAGGATCGAGCTTGACTTCGATGATCGAGGGTTTGCCGCTGGCGCGCGCCCGCTCGAAGGCCGGGGCGAATTCGTCCGTCCTTTCCACCGTCTCGCCATGGCCGCCATAGGCGCGGGCAAGGGCTGCGAAGTCGGGATTGGTCAGATCGGTGCTGCTGACACGGCCAGGATATTCACGCTCCTGGTGCATGCGGATGGTGCCGTAGATGCCGTTGTTGACGACCACCGAGATGATCGGCAGATCGTAGCGGACGGCGGTGGCGAATTCCTGGCCGTGCATCAGGAAGCAGCCGTCGCCGGCAAAGCAGATGACCTCGCGCTCGGGAAAGAGACGCTTGGCGGCAACGGCGGCCGGCAGGCCGTACCCCATCGAGCCGGAGGTGGGGGCGGCTTGGGTGTTGAAGCGCCGGAAACGATGGAAGCGGTGCACCCAGGTGGCGTAGTTGCCGGCGCCATTGGTGAAGATCGTCTCCGGCTTCGTATTGGCCTCCAGCCATTCCATGATCGGCCCCATATGGACGGCGCCCGGGCCGGTCGCCGGCGGCGTCGACCAGGCGAGATAGGCCTGGTGCAGACGCGCGGTGCGCTCGGCCCAGTGCGGTTCGGCCGGCGCTTCCAGGTCGGCGAGCGTTGTGACGAAATCGGCAGAGGTGGCGCAGATGGCAAGATCCGGGCGGTAGACGCGGCCAAGTTCGGAAGCGTCGGGATGGATGTGCACCAGCGATTGCTGGGGGTAGGGGATATCGATCAGCGTATAGGACGAGGACGGCATTTCCGACATGCGGCCGCCGAGGAGGATCAGCAGGTCGCTCTCCTTAATCTCCTTTGCCAATGCCGGATTGATGCCGATGCCGACATCGCCGGCATAAGAGGGATGGAGGTGATCGAACAGCATCTGCCGGCGGAAGGAGCAGCCGACGGGCAGCTGGAAACGCTCGGCGAAGCTCTGAAAATCGGCGACGGCATCGGCATCCCAGCGCGTGCCGCCAAGGATCACCATCGGCCGCTCGGCCTTCAGCAGCCTTATATAGAAATCGTCGATCTGCCGGCGGCCGGGATGGGCCTCGACATTGGCATAGTGCCTGGCGCGGGGTGCCTCGACCTCGTCGCGCAGCATGTCTTCCGGCAGCGTCAGCACGACCGGGCCGGGACGGCCGGAGGTGGCGACCGCAAAGGCGCGGGTGACGAATTCGGGAATACGGGCGGCATCGTCGATCTCGCCCACCCACTTGGCGAATTCGGTGAAGGCGCGGCGGAACTCGACCTCCTGGAAGGCCTCGCGCTCGCGTGCTTCCCGCTGCACCTGGCCGATGAACAAGATCATCGGGATCGAGTCCTGCTTGGCGATGTGCAGGCCGGCGGAAGCGTTGGTGGCGCCGGGGCCGCGGGTCACCATGCAGATGCCGGGTTCGCCGGTCAGCCTGCCCCAGCAATCCGCCATCATCGCCGCGCCCCCCTCCTGGCGGCAGACGAGAACGTCGATATCGCTGTCACGCAGCGCATCGAGCACGGCGAGGAAGCTCTCGCCGGGAACGCAGGAAAGCCGCTTGACGCCATTCGCCTTCAGCGCCTCGACGATCAGTTCTCCGCCGGTCTTCTTCATGACAATGCCTTCTTCATGATGATCTCTCCCCATCACGCTCAGCGAGTTCCGCCAGAATTTCCGCCTGGTGTTCGCCGAGGCGCGGGCTCGGCCTGTCATAACGCAGCGGCGTCTCCGACAGCACGACAGGCGTCCTCACTCCGGGGATCACGGTGCCGGCGGCGTCCGCAAGATCGATGCGCAGGCCGCGGGCCTGCACCTGCGGATCGGCGAACATTTCCTCGATCGTGTTGATTGCGCCTGATGGAACGGCATTCTCCTCGCAGGCCTTCAAGAGATCCGCCTTCTGCCATTTCAGCGTTTCGGTGGAGATGAGGCGGCGCACCTCGCCGCGATTGCCGACCCGAGCCTTGTTGGTGGCGAAACGCTCGTCGCCGGCCACGGTCTCCAGGCCGAGGAGGGTGCAGAGGCGACGGAACTGGCCGTCATTGCCGACCGCGAGGATGAGATAACCGTCCGCCGTCGGCACGACCTCATAGGGCGAGATATTGGGATGGGCATTGCCAAGGCGGGTCGGTGCGGCGCCGGAGACGAGGTAATTCATGTTCTGATTGGCGAGCACGGCCGATTGCACATCGAGCAGGGCCATGTCGATCAACTGGCCTTCGCCCGATTTGAGGGCATGGATCAGGGCGGCTTCGATTGCCGAGACGGCATAGATGCCGGTGAAGATATCGGCGATGGCGACACCCGCCTTCATCGGCTGGCCGCCCGGTTCGCCGGTGATCGACATGAAGCCCGACATGCCCTGGACGATGTAGTCATAGCCGGCGAGGCTGGCATAGGGGCCGGTCTGGCCGAAGCCGGTGATCGAACAATAGACGAGCTTCGGGTTGATCTTGCGCAGGCTGTCGTAATCGAGCCCGTATTTGACGAGGCCGCCGAGCTTGAAATTCTCGATCAACACATCGGCGGTGGAAACGAGGCGGCGGACGAGATCCTGGCCTTCGGGGCTTTTCAGGTCGGCGGTGACGGAGCGCTTTCCGCGATTGGCGGCGTGGTAATAGGCGGCCGAGAGGTTCTCGCCATCGGCGCCCTCGACGAAGGGCGGCCCCCATTGGCGCGTGTCGTCGCCGCCCTCGGGATTTTCGACCTTGATAACGTCGGCGCCGAGATCGGCGAGCATCTGTCCCGCCCAAGGGCCGGCGAGCACGCGGGCAAGCTCGATCACCCGGATTCCGGCAAGCGGCGGCTTCTTCGTCACGGTCTCTGTCATGTTCCTCCCGGCAATGTCTACGGCGCCATCGTCACCTCAGATGTATCGGATACAGGCTTTGAAGCAAAGCGGCGCTCGCGCCAGAGGATGTAGATGCCCGATGCCACGATGATGGCAATGCCGAGCCATTTGACGGCATCCGGAAAGTCGCCGAAGACCAGCCAGGCGAAGATCGTCGCCGAGACGATCTCGAAATATTGCAGCGGCGCTAGCGTCGAGGCCGGTGCTGCGCGATAGGCGTAGACGCCGACGATGCCGGTGATTGCGGCCATGGCGCCGACGCCGGCGACATAGAACCAGGCGCGGCCTTCCGGCATGACGGGATCGAAGAGGTCGGAACCGGTTCCCTGACCGAGGAAAAGCAGGAGGACACAGAAGAGCAGGCCCCAGATGCTCATCTGGAACTGCATCGACCAGGGGTCTTCCCTGCGCGAGAGGGCGCGGGTCATCAGTACGAAGATGGCGATGCAGAGCGCGCTGACGACAGGCAGAAGCGCGATGTAGCCGACCTCTTCGAAACTTGGCTGAATGATCAGCATCGCCCCGAAGAAGCCGACGCCGCAGGCGGTATAACGTCGCCAGCCAATCGTCTCCTTCAGGAAGATGCCGCCGAGGATCGTCACCATGATCGGCTCGACGAAGAAGATCGCGATCGCGTCGGCGACCGCCATATATTTCAGCGTGGTGACGAAGGAGATCATCGAGATGGTGATGATCGCGCCGCGGATGGCATGGAAGAGGCTCTGGCGCCAGGAGAAATCAGCGAAGCTGCGCCGCCATATCACAAGCGGCAGCATGCAGAGCGCCTGGACGACGAAACGGCCGGCGGTGATCTCCCCGGATGGCACGGTGGTGATGGCAAGCTTGGCGAAGATATCGATGAGCGGCGAGACCATCACCGAAAGAACCATCAGCGCAAGCCCCGTCGTCACGTCGGAGGCGGACGAAACGGGGCGGGCGGAGGTGCTGCTCATGATGAAATCCCCGTACTCAGCATATTGGTCGCTCAGGATCTTGCGACCACCTCGTCGCACCAGTCGGCGAAAGCTGCGATCGCCGCATCCGCGCCGATCTCATTCAGCGTCTCGTGTCGCAAGTCCTGATATATCTGAGTGCTGATACGGGAGAAGCCCAGGCCCTTCAAATGGTTTGACAGCCAGAGCACGGCTTTTCCCCGCTCCGTCGCCGGGTCTTCTCCGCCGCCGACCAGATGAACCGGCATATCGCGCGGCAGCCGGTCGAGATGGATTTTCTGCGGTCCGCGGAAGGTCAGCTCGAAGAGATCGAGCCAGAGAGAGACCGAGGCGTCGAAGCCGCAAAGCGGATCGGTGACATATTTGTCGACTTCATCGGGTCTGTGCGACAGCCAGTCGAACTCGGTGCGGCGGCCGGGAATGGATTTGCCCCAGGCGCCGAAGGTGAGCTTCGGCAGCAGGCCGCTCGGCACGTCGGAGCCCTTCAGCATGCGCTCGGCCAGCAGGATCGCCTGGGCGGCGCGGCCGGCGAGGCCGACGGCGAAATTCGAATTCCAGACGGCGACGGCGTCGAAGTCGGCCGGAGCGGTGACGGCTGCATTGAGGGCGATGAGGCCGCCCATCGAATGGCCGAAGAGGATGATCGGCAGGCCGGGATGGCGGGATGCCGCATGGCCGCGCATGGCGATGAGGTCGCCGATCACCCTTTCGACGCCACCTCGTCGGGCGAAGCGGCCGATCGGAGCATCGGGCGCCGTCGTTTCGCCGTGGCCGCGGTGATCATGGGCATAGACATGATAGCGGCGCGCCGCCATCGTCTCGGCAAAGGCGCGATAGCGTTTCGAATGTTCGGCGAGGCCATGCGATATCAACAGGATGCCGCGGGCCGGACCAGTAGCTTCAGCATGGTGATAAGCCAGCGACGCCCCCACTACGGCGAGCTTCTGCGTTTCAGCAAACATATGGATCCTCCCTGCGGCAACAGACCAGATTGCCTGATAAAAGCAACATGGGGGTTTGGTTTATCCGATAACAAAATACGACGTTGCTGCGATTCAGGGTTGCGCCCGTTTGAGCTTCGTGCTTATTTGTTCCCGTATTGTTCTTTTGGGGGTTGAAATGAGCAGCATGCAATTGCGTACCCTGGCGTTTGCCTTGTCGATGGTTGTTTCCGGCGCCGCTACGGCCCAGGAGGGCGGTGGGCGCACCCGTTTCATTCTGGCGGCGAGCTGGCAGCCCGCCTTCTGCCAGACGAACCAGAAAAAGGCCGAATGCGCGACCCAGGCCGTGGAACGCCATGACGCGACGAACTTCTCGTTGCACGGGCTCTGGCCGATGCGCCAGGATTATTGCGGCGTCAGCGCCGACCAGAAGGCCGCCGATAAGGATGGCAACTGGAACACATTGCCGGAGGTCGTGCTTTCGGCCGAGACGAAGACGGCGCTGGCAAAAGCGATGCCCGGCACGCAATCCGGCCTGGAACGGCATGAATGGACGAAGCACGGCACCTGCACGAAAATGAGCGCGGACGACTATTTCGGCGTCGGCGTGCATCTGGTCGGCGCGCTCAATGCCTCGGCGGTGCGCGAGCTCTTCGCCGCCAATATCGGCAAGCCTGTCAAGGCCGACGCGATCAAGGCGGCTTTCGACAAGAGCTTCGGGCCTGGCGCTGGCGACCGCGTCAAGATGAGCTGCCGGCGGGCCGGCAATATCCGGATGATCAGCGAGCTGACGATCGGGCTTTCGGAAGCCGCCGGGGCGGCATCGGCGAAAAGTGCCGGGCTTGCCGATCTGATCCAGGGCGCGGGAAAAACCTCCTTCGGCTGCGACGAAGGTGTGGTCGACGCTGCGGGCTTTTGACCGGAAATCCGGAGTAAACCGGGTTTCGGCGTTGCCCGCAGGCGCTGTTTCGCCTACATAGCGGCACAATCGAAGTTTCCCGCCCGGAGCAGCGCAGTATGGCACGTCAGTTCATCTATCATATGTCCGGCCTCAACAAGGCCTATGGCAACAAGAAGATCCTGGAGAACATCCATCTTTCTTTCTACCCCGATGCCAAGATCGGTATCCTCGGACCGAACGGCGCGGGTAAATCCACCGTGTTGCGCATCATCGCGGGCCAGGACAAGGAGTATACCGGCGAAGCCTGGCTCGCCGAAGGTGCGACGGTCGGCTACCTCGAGCAGGAGCCGCACCTCGATCCCAACAAGACGGTGTTCGAGAACGTCATGGAGGGCGTTGCCTCGAAGACGGCGATCGTGGATCGCTACAATGAATTGATGATGAACTATTCCGACGAGACCGCGGAAGAGGGCGCCAAGCTTCAGGACGTCATCGACAGCCAGAACCTCTGGGACCTGGAAAGCCAGGTCGAAATGGCGATGGAAGCGCTGCGCTGCCCGCCGCGCGATTCCGATGTCACCAGCCTATCCGGTGGTGAGCGCCGCCGCGTCGCGCTCTGCCGCCTGCTGCTGTCGCAGCCGGATCTGCTGCTGCTCGACGAACCGACCAACCATCTCGACGCCGAAACCATCGCCTGGCTCGAAAAGCATCTGCGCGACTATCCGGGCGCCGTGATGATGATTACCCACGATCGCTACTTCCTGGACAACGTCACCGGCTGGATCCTCGAACTCGACCGTGGCCGCGGCATTCCCTACGAAGGCAACTACTCGGCCTATCTGCAGGCGAAAGCCAAGCGCATGCTGCAGGAAAATCGCGAAGAAGCATCGCGCCAGAAGGCGATCAGCCGCGAGCAGGAATGGATCGCTTCCAGCCCGAAGGCCCGCCAGGCCAAGTCCAAGGCGCGTATCAAGTCCTACGAGCAGCTGGTGGATGCCGCCGAAAAACAGCGTCCCGGCGATGCACAGATCATCATCCCGGTCAGCGAGCGCCTCGGCCAGGTGGTCATCGAGATGGAAGGCATCACCAAGGGCTTCGAGGGCCGGACGCTGATCAATGACCTGTCGATCAAGCTGCCGCCGGGCGGCATCGTCGGCATCATCGGCCCGAACGGCGCCGGCAAGACGACGCTGTTCAGGATGATCACCGGCCAGGAAAAGCCGGATGGCGGCTCGATCCGCATCGGCGAGACCGTGCATCTCGGCTATGTCGACCAGAGCCGCGACGCGCTCGCGGCCGACAAGACGGTCTGGGAGGAAATCTCCGGTGGCGCCGAAATCATCAAGCTCGGCAAGTTCGACATGAACTCCCGCGCCTATTGCGGCGCGTTCAACTTCAAGGGTGGCGATCAGCAGCAGAAGGTCGGCAATCTCTCCGGTGGTCAGCGCAACCGCGTTCACCTCGCCAAGATGCTGAAGGCCGGCGGCAACGTTCTGCTGCTCGACGAACCGACCAACGACCTCGATACCGAAACGCTGGGTGCGTTGGAAAACGCGCTGGAGAATTTCGCCGGCTGCGCCATCATCATCAGCCACGATCGCATGTTCCTCGACCGTCTGGCGACGCATATTCTCGCTTTCGAAGGCGATGGCCATGTCGAATGGTTCGAAGGCAACTTCGAGGATTATGAACAGGACAAGGTGCGCCGCCTTGGTCCCGATGCCCTCAACCCGGGCAGCCAGGCCCATAAGCGCCTGACGCGCTGATCCATCTTTTTTCCTTGCGAAAGCCCCGGTTCGGCCGGGGCTTTTTCATGTCGATCTCTGTCGCAATTTGAGCAGGCAATTTCGCGGAGAGTGCGAATTGTCGCTTGCCACGGCATTTCAAATCACATAAAGATATCTTTATATCTTGATTGGATCGAAGATGAGCGAACCTCTGAAGCTTGGACTGGATGCGCTGGTAGACGTCTTGAAGGCGGCTGGCGAACCCACGCGCCTGCGTCTTCTGGCTCTTCTTGACGGTGGCGATCTGACGGTGACCGATCTTACCGAAATTCTCGGCCAATCCCAACCGCGCATCTCCCGTCACCTGAAGCTGCTCGGCGAGGCCGAACTGATCGAACGATACCAGGAGGGTGCCTGGGCCTATTTCCGTCTCAAGCAGGACGGCAAGGCGGCCTTGCTGGTGCGGGCGCTGCTGAAGCATGTCTCCGAGAACGATCCGACCATCCTTCGCGACGGCGAGCGGCTGTCGCAGGTCAAGCGCCAGCGGGCCGAGCGGGCGCAGGCCTATTTCAGTCGCAACGCGGCCGAATGGGACGAGCTTCGCCGCCTACATGCCGCCGATGAGGAAGTCGACGCCGCCGTCATCCGGCTGCTCGGCAACCAGCCGATCGATTCGCTGCTCGATCTCGGCACCGGCACCGGCCGCATCCTCGAACTGCTGTCCGGGCTTTACCGCCGCGCCATCGGTGTCGATGCCAGCCGCGACATGCTGAGCGTGGCGCGCGCCAATCTCGACAAGTCCCGCATCACCAAGGCCACCGTGCGCCATGCCGATATCCTGAACCTGCCGTTCGAGGGGCAGGATTTCGACCTGGTGACGATCCACCAGGTGCTGCATTTCTTCGATCAGCCGGAAATTGCCATCGCGGAAGCGGCGCGCATGCTTCGGCCGGGCGGCCGGCTGGTGGTCATCGACCTGGCGCCGCACACGCTCGAATATCTCCGCGACGAACATGCGCATGTCCGTCTCGGCTTTTCGCACCAGGCGATGTCCGACTGGCTGCGCAAGGCCGGGCTCGACGTCGAGCAGGCCGTCGATCTTCATCCGGGTCAGCAAAGCGGGCAGGGCTTGACGGTCACCGTCTGGCTCGCGCGCGATCCGAGGCGCCTCATGGCTTCGCAGACGAACGAAGGCGCCGAACCTACATTTGCCGGGAGGATATGACATGGCTTTGAAAAACGAAGCACGCGGCCGCAACATCAGGATCTCGTTCGAATTCTTCCCGCCGAAATCGGAAGAGATGGAAGGGCAGCTCTGGCATACTGTCAGCCAGTTGCAGGATTGGGACGCGGATTTCGTGTCGGTGACCTATGGCGCCGGCGGCACCACCAAGGCGCCGACGCTGTCGACCGTCACGCGTTTCCTGTCGCAGACGCCGTTTGCCACCGCCTCTCATCTCACCTGCGTCGGCGCGACGAAGGAGGAGACGCATCAGGTGGTCGACACCTTCCGCAAAGTCGGCGTGACGCATTTCGTGGCGCTGCGTGGCGATGCGCCCGGCGGCGCCGGCGCGCCCTACCAGCCGCATCCCGGCGGTTACGCCAATGCGGCGGAGCTGGTGGCCGGCCTCAGGGAAATCGGCGATTTCGAGATTTCGGTCTCCGCCTATCCGGAAAAACACCCGGAAAGCCGCGATACGGCCGCCGATATCGACATGCTGAAGCGCAAGGCCGACAATGGCGCCAACCGGGCGCTGACGCAGTTCTTCTTCGACAACGACAATTTCGAGCGTTACCTGGAGCGGGTGCGCGGCGCCGGCATCTCGATCCCTGTTGTGCCCGGCATCATGCCGATCCAGAACCTGACGCAGTTGAAGCGTTTTGCTGGGGCCTGCGGCACGATCATCCCCGCCTTTCTCGACGAGCGCTTCGCCGGCTTTGACGACAAGCCCGAGGAGCGGGCGAAGGTGGCAGCCGATGTCGCTGCCGAGCAGATCGAGGATCTCGTCCGGCGTGGCATCCATGATTTCCATCTCTATACGATGAACCGTGCGCCGCT
Source organism: Rhizobium sp. BK212 (assembly GCF_014197475.1). NCBI lineage: Bacteria > Pseudomonadati > Pseudomonadota > Alphaproteobacteria > Hyphomicrobiales > Rhizobiaceae > Rhizobium > Rhizobium sp. BK212. The sequence goes on along the minus strand of NZ_JACIFS010000002.1, from coordinate 476,174 downwards.
GGTTTCCGCCGTGCTCGACAATCTCGGCGTGTCGCGCCGGGAAACAAAAAGTGCGGGCGCAGCCGCCTGATCCTTTCGGGATGTTCAAAAGTAAAAGCGCATGTCGGGCGGGACATGCGCTTTTTCGTTGGCGGATTGATCAGCTACTGGGGAGTTTAGGCACTATCAGTCGTTACGCTTTCGTCGGCCGGCTCAGATGAAGAGCATGGACAAAACGAAAGCAAACGCTGCACTGACCAACAGAACATTCAAGGATTGCGTGAGTCCCATGTCTGTCTCCTCGCGTTAACCGGCCAATAATATGTCTGAAATATGTCGGTTGGAAAGCGGATTTTATGCTGCGCTGCAGAAGGGATCAGTGGATAAGTCGAATGCAGTTTCGGTAAGCCTCTGAAATAAATCGATAATTTTCGATGAATTTTTGTTCACAGATTTTAACATGCCGTTAAATCAGGCGATTTCGGATTTACTTATGCGCCCAAAACATGGCGGACCGGCAACCGGTTGAAAACATGCGGAATTCGCAACCGGTTCAGGCGGTTCTCAGCAGCAGGCGATAGGCGCGGCCGTCGAGAATGACGAGGCCGAAACCGATCAGCGCCATACCGGCAAATTCGCCAAGTGCAAGCCTTTCGCCAAGGAAAAGCACGCCGAGCAAGATGGCGCTCGGCGGCACCAACAGGGTGACAAGCGAGGCGTTGGTGGCGCCGGCCGCCGCCATGATCCGGAAATAGAGGATATAGCCGAAGGCGGTCGACAACAGCGCCAGCGCCAGGATGGCAAGCAGCGCTTCAAGCGGCGGTGCGGCCAGCGCCCAGGGGCGATCGGTGAGCAGCGACAGCGGCAGTGCAATCAGCGAGGACGCGGTCAACTGGCCGGCTGCGGTGACAGGGGCTGGAACATCCCTGAAGCGTTTGCCATAGGTGGCGGCGAAGCCATAGGAGATGGCGGCAAGCACGGGAAGCATCAGCGCCCAGAGCGGCGCTTCGCCACCAGCCGAGATGCCGGGGCCGATCAGCACGATCGTGCCGAGGAGGCCGACGAGGCAGCCGACGATCTTTGCCGGGGACAGTTTCTCGTCCGAGGTGAAGTGGTTGGCGATGAGCACGGTCCAGATCGGCGTCGTCGCATTCAGGATCGCCGCAAGGCCGGCGCCGATGCGGGTCTGGCCGAAGAAGATCAGCGCGTGCGGCAGAGCATTGTTGATGAGCCCGAGGATCAGGAACTCGCGCCATCGGGCCTTCAGGATCGCATAGAGGTCGAAACGGCCGGCGACATAGACATGCAGCGCCAGCGCTGCCAGCAGCAGCCTGAGGAAGACGAGGGTCAGGGGCGGCACGTGCTGGACGGCAATGCGGGCAAAGAAGAAGGAGGCGCCCCAGATCAGGCCGAGCAGGACCAGCAGGCCCCAGGTCCAGGCATTCATTCTGCTGTCCACGCCGGTTCCTCCACCGCAAGCCGTTCGTTTCGCCGAAAACCGGCACCGGTTTTCGGCGTGAAGCTTTAGCGCAGCAGGCGGATCGCGCCACCCGTTTCTTGCGAAACGGGCGGCAAGGTGTCAGCGGGGATCAGAGGGCGTTGAGAAGGGCAGGCGTCGCCCAGCCGTCGGCCGGCATGCCGAGGCGCTGCTGTTCCTTCTGGATCGCGACACGCGTGCCGGAGCCGAGGATGCCGTCGATCTCGCCGACATCATGGCCGAGCGACTGCAGCTTGGTCTGCAGCGCCTTCATCTGGTCGCTGGCGAGCCCCTGTTCCGGCACGCCCTTGAGATAGGGCTCGGCGCCGGAAAGACGCGTGCCGAAATAGGCGGCAGACGTCGTGTAGATAAACGACTTGTTCCATTCGAGATAGATTTTGAAATTCGGATAGGCGATGAAGGCCGGCCCCATGCGGCCCTGCGGCAGGACGAGGTCGCCTTCGAGGTTGCCGAAGGCGGTATTGCCGTCACGCGGCTTGACGCCGAGCGCAAACCATTCTCCCGCTTTCATCGTGCCGCCGAGGCCGGATTTCTCCCAGGGCAGGTTATCGGGCAGGGTCACTTCCTGCAGCCAGGGCTGGCCGCGCTCGAAGCCGAGATGCTGGATGAATTTGGCCGCCGTCAGAATGGCGTCCGGGCTGCTCTGCTTCAGGCGGATATGGCCATCACCATCGCCGTCCATGCCATAGGCGATGATGTCGCGCGGCAGCATCTGCACCTGGCCGATCTCGCCGGCCCAAGCGCCGGTATTGGTGGCGGGGTCGAGGTCGCCGTGTTGAACCATCTCGACCAGGGCGATCAGCTGCGGGCGAAAGAGTTCCGGGCGGCGGCAGTCATGCGCCAGCGTCACCAGGGCGTTGCGGGTGTTGAAATCGCCTTGGACGGCGCCGAAATCGGTCTCCATCGCCCAGAAAGCGGTGATGACGCCCGGGGGAACGCCGAATTCCTGCTCGGCGCGGGCAAAGACGTCGGCATATTGCTTCATCTTCTGGCGGCCGATGTCGAGGCGGCCCTGGCTGACGGTGCGCTGGGAGAATTCGAGGAAGGTCTGCTTGAAGACGCCCTGGGCGCGATCCCGGCTCAGCACCTTGGGGTCGATCTCGGCGCCGGCAAAAGCCTCGTCGGCGGCCGCCGCGCTGGCGCCGGCTGCGACCGCATCTTTCTTGACACCTTCGAGGAAGGCGGAGAGATCGCCGCCGCAGGGCGCTGCCGGGGCTGCGTCCGTGGCCTGCTGGGCGGCCGCGCCGCCTGCGAGGGCGAGGACAAACAGAAGGGCGAGTGCAGAGCGGCTTGCGAGCGAGCGGTGCATGGATACGGTCCTTATATCAAAAAGATTGCCGTCGCTTTCACAGATGAATGTGACGGAAGCAAGAAACATCGCAGGACGTTACTAAGAATTTCTATCCTTGGAAACGGCCGCGACCCAGTTGTTCCAGTTCTTTGCGCTGCCGGCAAAGACATTGATATCTGTGGGACCGCTGATGCCGGGGATAACGCCGGTGGAGGTATATTGCCAGAAGGCCCAGCGGCGGTCGGTATAGGTCACCTCAGGGTGTTTTGCCACCGAACGGACCCAGAAATGATAATCCTGGAAGTAGCCGGCGAGATTGTCGCGGTGGAAATCGACCGAGGTGTAGATGATCGGGCGCTTGCCGTAATAGGCCTCCAGCCGGTCCATGAAACGCTGCATTTCGGCGCGTACGGTTTCCGGATCGGGACGGTAGCGGCAGGTCTTCGATTCGGCGTTCCATTCGACGTCGAGCACCGGCGGCAGGCGCATGGCCTCCTTCGGCACGTTGCGGATGAACCAGTCTGCCTGCTGATCGGCCGAAGAGCAGAAATAATAGAAATGATAGGGAGCGTGCGGGATGCCGGCGGCGCGGGCCTCACGCCAATATTCGTCGAAGCGCGGATCGACCCTGTCCTTGCCTTCGGTCGCCTTGATGAAGGCGAAGGCGACGCCGGAATTCTTGACCGTGCCCCAATCGATATCGCCCTGCCATTTGGAGATGTCGATGCCGTGGATCTGGTTCTGCTGCGGATGCTTCGGGCCGAAATCCTGCGGATCGGTGTCCTTGAAACGCGTCTTCGGCTTGATCGACGCCGTTTCGAGATAGTCGTAACCGGAAGAGGTGCAGCCGGCCAGCATGATAGCCAGGGGCAAAACGCAAAACAAAAGCCGGCGCATGGGCGTCCCGTCGTAACTCGAATGATCTCTTTGCCCCACAGCCTGACCTTCGAAAAAGACGAGTCGGCAGAGGAATAACCCTCTTTTCACCATATCAACGTAAAAAATCGGTTAGTTTCAAGCGAATTATCAGCGCTTGCTGATAATGGCCGCCCGCCAGGCATAACCGCCGCCAACGGTATCGAACAGCAATCTCGCGTTGTTTTCATGGGCTTGCGCTTCCAGGACCTCGCGCAAGTCGGGCCGCGGAGTGACGTGGAATTTCGCAAGCCAGGCCTGCAGCATGCGCCGGAACCAGCCCGGCAGGCCTTCCTGCTGGCCGAAATCGACGATGTGCAGCTGGCCGCCGGGATTGAGTGCGGCGATTGCTGCATCGACGGCGCGTTCCCAGTCGGGGATCATCGACAGGGCATAGGAAATCAGGATGCGGTCGAAGCCGCTGACACCGAATTCGCGCGGCGTGAACGCCGTGGCGTCGGCGACGCGGAAGTCCGGGATCGTCGCCTTGGTGGCGAAGGTCTTGCGGGCCGAAATCAGCATTTCCTGAGAAATGTCGAGGCCGAACAGCTTGGCGGTCGGGAAATGCCGATGGGCGAAGGCCATGTTGCGTCCGGTGCCGCAGCCGACTTCGAGCAGCGTGCCGCCCTCCGGCACGTCGAGCTTGCGGATCGTGCTGTCGCGGCCGAGAAGGTAATATTTGCGGGTGAGGTCGTAGATATGGCGCTGATAGCGGTACACGCCATCCATCAGGCTGGCATGTTCGTCGCTCTTTGCTGCCGTCTCAGTGCCGACCTTGCTCACGCCTTCTTCCCGTAAATGTGGAAGCCGCCATAGATTGCCGAGCGATCGAGCGCCGTCAGCTCACGCGACTTCTCCTCGAAGTAATCCCACTGGTCGCGGATCACCGGTGCCAGGCGGCCTTCGATGATGCTCTTTTCAGCGGCGGTGCGGAAGATCACGCGGGCGCCTTCGCGCGCCGTGCGGGTGATCTCCCGCCAGACGTCGTTCAACTGCTCGTCCGTCATCCAGTCCTGCGCGTCGAGCAGGATATAGCGGTCGCGCGAGGCGGCCGGCTCGCGGGCGAGCAACTCGGTGAAGCTGGCGTGGTGGACGTTGACGCGGTCGACATTGGCGCGGATCACCTGATAGTGTTCCGACTTCAGATAGGTCGGCAGCGGGCCTTCCTCTTCGGTGCCGTAGCGGCGGCCGAAGGCCTGCCAGGCGAAATAGTTGTCGCTCATCGGGAAATGACAGGCGAGCTTTTCCAGGCGGTGCTTCAGCACCGGCGCGATCGAATGATCGGCGGCAAGGCTTGCGAGTTCGTCATATTGCTGCGGCGGAATGCCGAGGCCGAAGAGCGAGCTCTTGCGGCCGGTAATCCAGCGCACGACCGGCTTTTCGAACAGCGGCGCGATCTGCTCGTCGAAGAACTGGCGCTGCTCGCGGATCGAGCGGGTCTTGGTCATTTCGCGCAGATTGACGCCGTGCAGGCGGGCAAGAAGGTGGGCCGCGCCGATGAAGCGGCCGAGCAGGCCGGTTTCGTAGATGTTGCGGTCGAAGACGGTGACTCGGCGACGGCCGAATTTGCGGCCGTTCCAGTAGCTGCGGGTCGCCTCATCGAGGCGGGCAGCGAGATGCTGGTCATAGGCGCGGCTGTTCGACTTCTCGTTCGGCATGGCCAGGAAGCGGACGAGATCGGCGTGGCCGGGAAGATGTTTGAAGGCCGCAAGCTTCAGGCGGTTCAGAGCGATATGGTGCGGGTTGAGGTCGACGACGTCGATCGAGGCCGGCGCCTTGGAGAGATAGGCGAGCATGTTGCAGCCGCCGGAGCCGATGGTGACGATGCGATGGTTGGGCTTCAGCTCCATCGCCTGCATGTCGAGATCCGGATCCTCCCAGATCTGCGGGTAGACGAGGCCGGAGAAGAGAAGACCGAAGAGACGTTCGGAAAAGCCGTCCTTCGAAAAAGCCTTGTGGCGGAGAAGGGCGTCCTTGAGTTTCCGGTTCTTGCGGAAGCCGGCATCCGGTGCAAATTCTGACATGAGTCTGTCACCTTTTTAGCGTTCAGGGCGTGTAGCGCGCCTCTGCTACAGTTTGATGACGTGGGCTGTGGGGCGCCGTTCTTCGGAGACTTCGACCGGCTCGGAAGACCGACCGGGATGGCTCTCCTGGGAAAGTGATCGGGACGACAGGCCTTCTTGGCTTTGGCCCCTTTTCGGCGCCTGCGATTCCTGCTTCTCTCCCGGCATGGAGGAATGCCATGCGATTTGTCCTGCGTATCCTGAAGGCGCTTGCTCTCCTTGTCGTTCTCGTCGTCTTCGTCGCCGCCGGCTGGCTTTTTATTCAGCCGCCGGAACTGCTGCGTGTCGGTGACGGTTACGCCGCCAAGATCGTCTGCTCCAACGTCTTCATCGCCGGTCGCGGGGCCGAGGATGTGCTCCATGACGACGTTCAGGCGCCCGGAAATCCGCTGCTGCGGCTGATACGCGTCAGCGTTGACCACGACAAGGAACGGGTGACGGCGCGCTTCATGGGGCTGTTTGCGCCAAGTTATGCGCTCTATCGCGGCGCCTTCGGCTGTACGAGCGTGCCGGACGGCGATTTCGAGGCGGCGGCGAAGGCCGTGCCCTTCGATGCGCCTGTTAAAATGGAGACGAGCGACGCCTTGTGGCCGGAGGGCGAGGGCACCGGCAATCCGGCGGACGGGAGGATTGCCGCACTGCTTGCCGATCCCGGAATTGCCGGCCCGGCAATGCGGGCGATCGTGGTGGTGCACAATGGCCGCGTCGTCGCTGAAGCCTATGGCCCCGGTTTCTCGGCGAAGACTCCGCTGATCGGCTGGTCGATGACGAAGACGGTGAACGCTGCGATTCTCGGCCGGCTGATGCTCGACGGCAAAATCTCCTTCGACGACGACGAACTGCTGGCGCAGTGGCAGAAGGATGAGCGCGCCAAGATCAAGGTGTCGGACCTGCTCGGCATGGAGAGCGGCCTTGCCTTCAACGAGGACTATGGCGATGTCGCCGATGTGACGCGCATGCTCTATCTCGATCCAGACATGGTGTCGCTGCCGGCCAATGCACCGATGGAGGCGCCGCCCGGCCAGCGCTTCCGCTATTCGAGCGGCACGGCCGTGCTGTTGTCGCGCATCTGGATGGACAGGGTCGGCAATCCACAGGCGGCCTTTTCCTATCCGCACGACGCGCTGTTTTCGCCGCTCGGCATGACGAGTGCGGTATTCGAACTCGATGCGCGCGGCACGTTTGCCGGCAGCTCCTATCTCTATGCGACGGCGCATGACTGGGCGCGCTTCGGGCAGTTCCTGTTGCAAGACGGCGTGTGGAATGACCGGCGGCTGTTGCCGGAAGGGTTCGTCGGCGCCATGCGCACTCCGACGGTGGCTTCGAACGGACGTTATACGCAGGGCCAGGCCTGGCTCGCTCCTGGCGGCTCAAGCGCGGCGTTCGGACTGCCGGAGGATACGTTTTGGTTGACGGGGCATGACGGGCAGAGCATGGCGATCGTGCCCTCCGCCAATCTGGTCGTCGTCCGGCTCGGCCTGACGCCGAGCTGGCTCGGTTATCAGCCGCAGGTGCTTCTCAAGAAGATCCTAGCGGCCTTGCCGCAAGAGGAGGAGCCACAACAGCAGGCTGGGTCGCGGCAACAGGCGCAGCCGCAGCCATAGGCTGCGATCGCCGTCTCAGTAATTGCTCGATGTCAGTAATTACCCTGGGCGATGTCGGTCATGCCCTTGCGCTTGGCGTCGTAATAATAGCCGCGCGCATAGAGGCGGACGGCATCGTCTTCCTTGCTGTCGGAGACGAGCCAGGCGCCACGCAGATATTTGGCGGCATATTTGATGTTGGTTTCGGCATCGAAGAGCCCGCCAGGGGCACCGTCATAACCCATTGATCTGGCGGTGTTGTATTTGATCTGCATCAGGCCGAAATAGCCGCGCTTGTTGTAGGCCTTCGGATTGTAGCGGCTCTCGCGATGGACGATGCGGTGGAGCAGCGTCTCGGGAATTTCGTAGATCTTCGAGTATTTCTGGATGAGCTTGGTGACGAAGCTCTTCTCCACTGTCGGCGCGTCGTCTCTGTCGTCGTCGCTGAACATCGGGGGCGCCGTCGGCGGATCGATCGGCCCGGATTCGTCGAAACCGTAGTCCATGCTGGCACGCGGCGTGGTGTCGACGGCGGCAAGTGCTGCAAGCGCGCTGTTCTGCGGTGTCGCGGCAAAGGCAAGCTGCGTCGTCGGCTGTGCCGGCGTTCCCGGACGCGGCGTCGGCACGACGGACTGGATTGCCGTCATCTCGGGCGTCAGCGGGATCTGCGCATAGGCTGCAGGCTGTATGCCTGCCTGCATGGCGAGGTCTGCAGGCTGAGAGGCTGTTACGGTTGGCATCGCCGTCGCAGTCAGGGAGGGGGATGGCTGGGGAATCGTGGCGCCGGCAACCGCCTGACCGGCAGCACCTTCGGCTGTCGGGATCGCGGCGAGTGTTTCGTCTTCGCCGGGTTTCGGCATCGGCACCACGGTCTGGGCGGCAGTCAGTTCGGCCTGCGATGTGTATTCGACGCTCGTGCATCCCGTCATCACACCGCAGAGTATCGTGGAAACGACAAGACTGCGTTTCAGGCCGGATAATCCGATCGCTACCATTCCGCCACTTTCGTGAAATCGCGCCGCCCCGGCAGCGTATAAAAGTTACCAAAAACCTTAAGCCCTGGTGACCCCATTAACCTATTCGTGGCATTCCGGCAACCACGGAATATTTCTATGCTGCAATACGGCGATACCCGGCGGTTACGGCGCCTGCAGCGATCAGCAGGGTGCCTCCCGTTCGGTTTACGGCGCGCTGGATGCTCGCCTTGCGAATCAGTCCACGCGCGGTATGGGCAAGAAACGCGTAGGTGGAGGCGTTGAGGATCGCCAGCACGAGGAAGGTCGCTTCCATGATCGCCATCTGGCCGACGAAGGGCAGGGCCGGATTGAGGAACTGCGGCACGAAGGCGACGAAGAAGATGATGCTCTTCGGATTGAGGGCGGTGACGACATAGGCGTGGAGGAAGATCTTGAGCGACTTTTCCTCCGGCAGATTGTCGTTGTCGGCAACCGGTTCGCCGATGATGGGAGCCCGCCAGAGCTTGACTCCCAGATAGATCAGGTAGGCGCCGCCGATCCACTTCAACACGGTGAAGAGGGTGGCGGAGGCGGCCAGAACGGCACCGAGACCGAAGAGGGAAGCCGTCATCGCGGTGAAGTCACCAAGCGCCACGCCGCTCACCGTCGCAAACGCCGTCCTGCGCCCATGACCGAGCGCATAGGAAACGACGAGCAGTATCGTCGGCCCCGGTATGGCCAGCATGATGGCCGATGCCGCCGCAAAAGCGAGCCAGGCTTCAAATGACATGGTGTCTCCTCCTATTCCTCAGGAACAAGCAAAGACATCATATTAACCATCCGTCAATCACGCTTCTTTGTATTTCTGACCTATATTGTCCATGACTTCGGCAAACCATGCCGTCGACAGGTCAAAAGCCTTGCCGCCCTTGATGCGCGGGAATTCTATAGTGCGCAACTTACCGTTCTGCGCTTCGTCATGGCCGGTGACGCCGGAGACTTTATTGAGCGCGCTTTCGACGGCGAGATCGACCATGCTCTGGATCAGCCTGAGGTCGTCGCCGTTGGCCGGCGCCGAGCGGGCGAAATAGCCTGATTTCTGCACAAGGGAACGTTCGGCATTCAGGAGGTTGGCGAACTGCTTCTGGAACCAGGCGCCGACATTGATCGTGTCGATCTTCACATGGCCGAAGGCGTCACGCTTGACGGTTTCGCCGGCGGCTTCCCGCTCGGCGACGATGGCGTCGAGGCAGGCGCCTTCCGAGACGAAGACCGTGGCGTGGCCGTTGCGGTCCATGCTTTCCTTCAGGCGGGCGGCCTCGGCGTCGAGGTCGAAGGCCATCTCAGGCAGGTAGACGGCGTCGATGCTCTTCAGATGCGCATCCATCATCAGGCCGTCGACATACTGGTTGCGGCTGGTGCGCTGGAGATAGGCGCGGGCGGTGGCGGCCGTCAGCCAGCCGCAATGGCGGCCCATGACTTCATGGATGACGAGGGTGCGGGGTGCGGCCGTCTGCTCGTTGCTGACATTGTCGAAGAAATGCGCGCCGACTTCGGCGGCCGTCCAGGCGCCGAGCGACTGGCGGATCGGGACGACGTCGTTGTCGACCGTCTTCGGCAGGCCGACGACGGTGAGATTGTAGCCGTTGGCGGCGAGGTAGGCGGCAAGGTCGGCGGCTGTGGTGTTGGTGTCGTCGCCGCCGATCGTGTGGAGAATGGTGATGCCGTCATTGGCGAGGCGTTCGGCGGCGACCCGCAGCGGGTTCTCGCCTTCCTTGACCAGGCCGCGCTTGACGCAGTCGGCGGCATTGGTGAGCTTGACGCGGCTGTTGCCGATCGGCGAGCCGCCGTAACGGTGCAGCAGCGGCGCCTTTTCGCGCATCTCGCGGGTGATCGCGATGCTGTCGCCGGTGAGCACGCCCTGGTATCCGGACTTGTAGGCGACGATATCGAGATCGGGCGCGACGTCGCTATAGCGTTCGATGAGACCGCCGACGGCGGAAGAAAGACAGGGTGCCAGGCCTCCGGCGGTCAGCATTGCGACTTTCTGCTTGGCCATGATCCCTCCTATGGCGTTTCGGTGCGGTGGCGTTAGCTAACGCATGGATGCGGCAGGGAAAGGGGCCTGTAAAGTAAAGAATTTACGAAAAATGCGCCTTTATGCCGAGTTGGGCCGCGAAGATGGCAGGAAGTAATGATATAATCGTTTCAAGCCCGATCTGCGTGTCGGGAACTGTTGTGGAAATTTCCGTCGCGCACTCCGGATTCACCTGCACGGGCGATACGCCGGCGATCGTCAGCCGTTGCCATACGAGATGAAAGCGGGCGCCGTGAATCGTTTGCTGCGGTGCGACAATTACCAAATCGTGAAAACTGTGTTCGGCCCTACGACCAATAGTCGCCTTGCAAAGGCTGCGATTCTTTGGTCAAGCTGTTTGCTATAAGTTGACAAGTCTGTGAGATTTTCGATGTCCTTCTGGGAAAAACTGTTGAATGCCATTGGCAATACCGCGGGCAATGCGTTGTCTGCGGTGGTCGAGGCTATCCGTACGGTTTTCGAAGGCGATCCCGAGACCCGGCGTAAGGTGGCTTTCTCCGTGGCGATCATCGCGCTGTCGGCCAAGATGGCCAAGGCCGACGGCATCGTCAGCGAGAAGGAGGTCGAAGCCTTCCGCGAAATCTTCGAATTCCCTGAGGATCAGGCCAAGAACGTCGCCAGGCTTTACAACCTCGCTCGCCAGGATGTCGCCGGCTACGAAGCCTATGCCGAACGGCTCTCCACGCTCTGCGTTACCTGTGCGGCCAATTGCCCGGTGCTGGAAGACGTGCTCGACGGCCTCTTCCACATCGCCAAAGCCGATGGGCTGATCCACGAGAAGGAACTGAATTTCCTGCACCATATCGGCGAGATCTTCCAGATGAGCGAAACCCGCTTCGAGCAGATCGCCGCCCGCCACGTCTCGTCCGGCGGCGATCCCTATAAGGTGCTCGGCGTCTCGCCTTCGGATGATTTCCCGACCATCCGCCGCCGTTACCGTGGCCTCGTCAGCGAACATCATCCCGACAGGCTGATCTCGCGCGGCGTGCCGAAGGAATTCCATGTCATCGCCAATGAACGCATGGCGGCGCTGAATGCGGCCTATGCGGCGATCGAGAAGGAACGCCGCGCCGCATGACCTCTTTCGAGGCCGATTGCAGGAGCGCCCGCGTGCAGCCTTCGCCGAACCACGGCGAGCGGGCAGACGGGCGCCGTCCGGATATGATCCTGCTGCATTATACCGGCATGCCGACGGCAGATGGTGCGCTCGACTGGCTCTGTCGCGCCGAGAGCCAGGTTTCCAGCCATTATTTCGTGCATGAGAACGGCGAGGTGGTGCAGCTCGTGCCGGAAATACGGCGTGCCTGGCACGCGGGAAAAAGCAGCTGGCACGGCGAGACGGATATCAATTCGCTGTCGATCGGCATCGAGATCGCCAATGCCGGCCATCCCGGCGGGCTCCCGGATTATCCAAAAGAGCAGATCGCCGCGGTGATTGAATTGTGTCGCGACTGTGTCAAACGTTGGTCGATGGCGCCGGAACGGGTGCTTGGGCATTCCGATGTCGCCCCGATCCGCAAGGTCGATCCGGGCGAGAAATTCCCCTGGGCCGAGCTCCACCGGGCGGGTGTCGGGCACTGGGTCGAGCCGGCAAAGATCACCGGTGGGCGGTTCTTCCAATGCGGCGATGCCGGCCAGCCTGTCGAAGCGCTGCAGTCGATGCTGTCGCTCTATGGTTACGGCACTGAAATTACAGGCGAATTTTCCGAAAAAATGGCGGGCGACGTGGAGGCTTTCCAGCGCCATTTCCGGCCCGAAAGGGTGGATGGCATCGCCGATTTCTCGACGATCGACACGCTGCACCGGCTGCTATCGACGCTGCCGCGTTATTCCTGATCGGAACAGCCTGATATCAGGAGCGGATTCCTCGCGGCCGGCGAGAAAACCGCCTCGCCACATCATTTCCCTATTATCTCCTCATTGCGATGGTCTAAGGACGCCCGCTGAACAGCGCTCACGGCTGTTTTCAAGTGTAACCATGAGCGCCAAATGAAACGATAAGAATTGCTACGGAACGCGATCAGTCCTTGCTCGCGTGTGACCGAATGACGGCGAGGCGCGCAGTCCTGCAATTCTTTGGGTCGGAGTGAAGAGACTATATGAAGAAGTTGATTGTTGGCGCTGCGGCGTGCTTCGGCATGCTGCTGGCGGGGTATAACTTTGCCTCGGCGAATGATGATTGGGGCGTCAGGGCGCAAACCATCCCGCTGAAGACCGTCGACCGCCAGAGTGGCTATGCCATGCCCGACTTTTCCGCCAGCATTCCCTATGCCGCGCTGATCAATAAATATGCCGCCGAATACGACGTGCCCGTCGCACTCGCCCAGGCTGTCGTACGCGTCGAGAGCAATTTCAATCCGAATGCCCGCGGCAGTGCCGGCGAAGTCGGCCTGATGCAGATCAAGCCGGCGACGGCGCGGATGATGGGATATTCCGGCACGAGGAAGGGCCTGTTCGATCCCGAGACCAACATCAAATACGGCATGAAATATCTGGCGGCCGCCCATCAGCTCGGCGGCGGGCAGACCTGCAACACGATCCTGAAATACAATGCCGGCCATGCCGCCACGCGCATGAACCCGGTGTCGAAGACCTATTGCGGCAAGGTCCTGGCGATGCTCGACTGAGCATAGCTCGGCGCGTCCCGGCAAAATTGCCTTGCGGCAATTTTGCCGTATGATGGAGCGCACTTGCCGTGATATTCCGCCTTGAAAACAAGGTGGGACATGGCAGTCGATTTCAGCTTCATCATCATCGGACGCGGCATGATGGGTGCCGCCGCCGCACGGCATCTCTCCTCAATGGCCGACGGCATCGCGCTGATCGGCCCGCGCGAGCCGGAAGAGCGCAAGGCCCATCATGGCGTCTTCGCCAGCCATTACGACGAAGCCCGCATCACCCGCACCTTCGATGGCAATCTGGCCTGGGGAAGCTTCGCCGCCCGCGCGCTCGACCGCTACCGCGAGATCGAGGCAAAGAGCGGCATTTCCTTCTATTCTGAGGTCGGCTGCCTTTTTGCCGGCCCGACCCCGACGGATGAGCAGGACTATATCAACCGGGCGCTGTCCGTCAGCCGGACGCTCGGCAGCGATATCGAGACCATCGCGCCGTCGGAACTTCGCCAACGTTTTCCCTATCTTGCCATCGATCCTGATTTCACAGGATATTTCGAGCGCAGACGCGCCGGCTACATCAACCCACGGGCGCTGGTGCGGGCGCAGGTTACGCTTGCCGAACAGGGCGGCGTCTCGCTGATCGAGGCAATCGCGACATCCGTGCGTGATGCCGGTTCCCATGTCGAGGTGACAGCCGGCGGCAGATGCTACAACGCCGAGCGCGTGCTGGTGGCCGCCGGCGGTTTCAGCAATTTCCATGCCCTGCTGCCGCGTCCGGTCGATACCAGGGTCATGGCGCGCACGGTGGCCTTCTACGAGATCGGTGAACGCGAGATGGCTGTTTTCGCGGACATGCCGTCTACGATCGTGCTCGGTGACCGGGAAGAGGATCACATCTATATCCTGCCGCCGGTGCGTTATCCCGATGGCAAAACCTATCTGAAACTCGGCGGCGACACCGAGGCGCTTTCTTTCGAGCGGTTGGAGGATGCCGGCGCGTGGTTCCGTTCCGACGGCAGCGCCGCTGAGCGCGATCATCTCTCGCGTGTCGCCTTGCAGTTGATGCCGGAGCTTGCCGGCTGCCGCGTGACCTCGGCGCCCTGCGTGGCGAATTTCACGCCGACCGGTTATCCCTATGTAGGATATACGCAGTCGCCGCGTATTGCGGTGCTGACCGGCGGCAATTTCGTTGCGGCCAAATCCTCCGACGAACTCGGGCGCCTCGGAGCGGTGCTGCTGGCGGAAGGGCAGCTCGGGGATGAGGATTTCGGCCGCGAACTGACGCCCGTTTTCGCCTAGGAGGACATTATGGCAGTCGATTTCAAATATATCGTCGTCGGCCGCGGGCTGATGGGGGCGGCGGCGGCGCGGCATCTGGCGCGGCAGGCGGACGGCGTCGCGGTGATCGGCCCGGACGAACCTGGTGATCGCAAGGCGCATCAGGGCGTCTTCGCCAGCCACTACGACGAGGGGCGCATCACCCGCACCATCGATCCCGACCGCAATTGGGCGCTGCTCGCCAACCGCTCGATCGGCCGTTATGGCGAGATCGCCCGCGACAGCGGCATCGACTTCTATCGTGAGGTCGGCTGCGTCGTCGTCGCGCCGAGGGCAAGCGATTATCTCGAGAGAACCCGGCAGGCGGCCGTCTCGCTCGGCGTCGAGACCCGCCTTCTCGATGGAGCGGGCCTGAAGGCTGCCTTTCCCTTCTTCGCCTTTCCTGATGATGGCGCCGGTGTCTTCGAGGTGAGAGGGGCCGGCCATATCGGCCCGCGCAAGCTGGTGAAGGCGCAGTCGCTGCTGGCTGAAAAGGCGGGCGCCACCATTATTCGCAACCACGTCGTCTCGATCCGCAGCGAGGGCGGCTTTGCCGTCGTCAAGACATCAGGCGGCCTGACCTATCGTGCTGAAAAGGTGCTGCTGGCGGCGGGCGGATTTTCCATTGCCGAGAATCTGTTGTCGCGGCCGGTTGCCATGACGGTTTATGCCCGGACCGTGACGCTGTTCGAGGTGAGCGAGACGGAGGCGGCGCGCCTGGCCGCCATGCCGTCGCTCATTGTCGATACGCCCGACATCCATATCTACCTGCTGCCGCCGATCCTTTATCCCGACGGCAAATATTACCTGAAGATCGGTGGCGACCCTGACGATGTGACACTCGGTGACGATACGGAAATGCGTGCCTGGTTCAAGACGGAAGGGCGCGACAGCGTGCGCGCGCATCTGCAGCGCATCGTTGCCGGTCTGGTGCCTGATCTGGCGCCGCTTTCGATATCGACGGCGGCCTGCGTCGTGTCGCAGACGGAAAGCGGCTATCCGATGATCGGCTACACCTCGTCGCCTGAGATCGCGGTGTTGACGGGCTGCGCCGGCACGTCGGCCAAGAGCTCCGACGAAATCGGCCGGCTTGGGGCTGAGCTGCTTTTGTCGGGCAGAATCAGCGAACAAGGCTACTCCACGGATTTCACACCGCAATTTCGATAAATAATTTTTGATTTCGATAGCAATTGCCATCTCTCTCGTTTATGGGACCCCTGCCAGTTGGCCGGGCAGCCGCGCTTTACCAATGCCGAAAGGCGGTAGGGTGAGGAAAGTCCGGGCTCCACGGAAACACGGTGCCGGATAACGTCCGGCGAGGGCGACCTCAGGGAAAGTGCCACAGAAAGCAAACCGCCTGTCATGACAGGTAAGGGTGAAAGGGTGGGGTAAGAGCCCACCGCATCTCCGGCAACGGAAATGGCACGGTAAACCCCACCGGGAGCAAGACCGAATAGGGATGACGCGGCGGGCCGAAAGGCCTTCCGGCCGGTTTCCAGGCCAGTCATCCGGGTGGGTTGCGCGAGGCAGCGTGCGAGCGCTGTCCCAGAGGAATGGCTGCCACGTTCCGGTTCACGCCGGAGCCATACAGAACCCGGCTTACAGGCCAACTGGCGATTAACTTTTGTGGCGCGGAAAACCCACGATTTCAGACATCACTTCCATATAAGTCTCTGAAATCGAATGATTTCAAGCGGATGCTCATGCAACCCCGCGAGTGGAAATTCTTTTTGCGAAAGTGTGGTTGCGCGCCTCCTGCGGGAGGGTGATCCTAACCCTTTGTTAAACTTAACGGCTTATAAATTTTTGATCATGCGTCTATTGCAAAACGGGCGCATCCCATTGACGCCCATATGGTCCCATGCTATCCCAAATGCGCACTGCACCAGGGCAATCATTTGCCCATTCATCGCAAAGCAAAGGCGTCTTCCTCTCCGGAAGCGTCGGACGGGTTTTTGCTCATCCGGCTTGCGAAGCTGTGTCTGATATTGGGAGTTTCGGGCGTCTTTTTGTCCGGATCCCTGCGGGAACGGATGTTTCGTGTAATGAGCCGCTTCCTATCGAACGCGACCAACAGGATCGATGCCAAGGGCCGGGTTTCCGTGCCGTCGGCGTTCCGTTCCGTGCTGGCGCAGCGCAATGTCCAGGAGCTCTATTGCTTTCAGGATTTTGTGTTTCCGGCGATCAGCGTCGGCGGTCCGGATCTTCTCGAGAGATTCGAACGGCAGATTGCTGCGGAGGATCCGTTTTCGCCGGATGCGAACGAGATGTCGCTTCTCATTCATGGAGGCGGGGTCTTCATGAAGCTCGACGCCGAGGGGCGGCTGATGGTCACGGATTTCATTCGCGGCTTTACCGGCATCTCGGACGAAGTGACTTTCGTCGGTCGGGCGGATCATTTTCAGCTGTGGCAGCCGCAGGCTTTTGTGGCTGCGCAGGCGCAGGCACGAGGGGAACGCAAGCTGGCGGGCAAGCGTTCCTGAAAGAACGAGGAAACGGAATGGTGGCGAATCCTGGCGGAGGTTCAACTGATGCCGGTGGCGGATCGGTTCGTCACGTTCCCGTTCTTCTCGAAGAGGTCCTTACAGCGCTGGCGCCGGCTTCCGGCAAACTCATCCTCGACGGTACATTCGGTGCGGGCGGTTACAGCTCGGCCATCCTGGCGGCCGGCGCCGAGGTGATCGCGCTCGACCGCGACCCCACGGCGATTGCGGCTGGTCAAGCAATGGTCGCGGCCCATGGCGGCCGTCTCAAGCTTATTCATTCGCAGTTCTCGCATCTTGCCGATCATGCGCCGCGAGGCGGGCTCGACGGCGTCGTGCTCGATATCGGCGTCTCCTCCATGCAGATCGACGAGGCGGAACGCGGCTTCTCCTTCCAGAAAAACGGACCGCTCGACATGCGCATGTCGGCGACAGGCGTTTCGGCCGCCGATGTCGTCAACCGCGCCAAGGTCGCCGATCTCATCCGCATCTTCCATTTTCTCGGCGAGGAAAGCCAGGCGCCGCGCATCGCCCATGCGATCGAGAAGCGCCGCGCCGAAAAGCCGTTCGAAACGACACGCGATCTCGCCGGTCTCATCGAGCTCGTCACGCCGCGCAAGATGAAGGACAAGATCCATCCGGCAACGCGCGTCTTCCAGGCGCTGCGCATCTTCGTCAACGACGAGCTTGGCGAGCTGGCGCAAGCGCTGTTTGCGGCGGAGACGGCGCTGAAACCCGGCGGACGGCTCGTCGTCGTCACCTTTCATTCGCTCGAAGACCGCATCGTCAAGAAATTCTTCTCCGACCGCGCCGGCAAGGCGTCGGGTTCGCGGCATCTGCCGGTCGCGCATGAACGGGCGGCAACCTTTGCGGCCATCGGCAAGCCGATGGTTTCGGCAAGCGAGGCGGAGGCGGAGATCAATCCGCGCGCCCGCTCCGCCAAGCTGCGCGCCGGCCTGAGGACGGACGCTGCGGCCGAGGCCGCGGATATGTCGCTCTTCGGGTTTCCCAATCTTGCCAGCCTCGGAAAGCTTGGTGGTTGATATGCTGAAAACCTTCGATCTCGTGCTCATCGGCGTCATGACGGCCACCGCCGCCGTGACCTACACGATCAAACATCGCGCCGAATTGAAGCTCGAGGAGGTTCATCGCCTCGAAGCCGAGATCAAGCTCGAGAAGGATACGATCGACCTCCTCAAGGCCGACTGGGCGCTGCAATCGCAGCCGAACCGGCTGGAGCGGCTGGTCAAGGCCTATAATGACGAATTGCAGCTGCAGCCGACGGCGTCGACGGCGCTGGTGCATGCCAAGGAATTGCCGATGCTGAAATCCGAGGTTCCCGTGCCCGACGTGACGGAGGCCAAAGCCAACGGCGCGGCCGTGGCCAGCGCCAAAGGCGCGACTGGTACCTCCAAGATACAGCCCATTCCCCAGCCTGCGCCGCGTGGCGCGGCGGAGCCGCACGGCGCAGTGGCGCCTGATGGCGGGGCGGAGGACGACGCAGGCGCAGACGAGATCGAAACGGGGTCGGTGGAATAATGTCGTTTCTTTCCCGCATCATGGTTTTGAAGAGCCAGGCGCATTTCTCCGCCGGCGTCTATAACCGGTTCGGCGGTCCTTCGCCCGCCGGCCTGGCGATCGAGGGATCGCGCAAGAAAAAATCAGGACAGGCGAAAAGCCGCGTCGGCCTGCTGATTCTTGGCTTCATGGGTGTCTACGTCATTATCGGCGGACGTCTCGTCGAATATGCGATGAAGGATCAGGAGGTCGTCTCCAGCATCCTGCCGCCCGACCGGCTGATGGCCTCGCGCCCCGACATTCTCGACCGCAACGGCGAGGTGCTGGCGACCGACATCCGCACCGTCTCGCTGTTTGCCGAGCCCAACAAGATCGTCGATGCCGATGAGGCGGTCGAGAAACTTGCAACGGTGCTGCCCGAACTCGACGTCAGGGACACCTATAAGAAGCTCTCGGTCAAGACCTCGCATTTTGCCTGGCTGCGCCGGCAGCTGACGCCGAAGCAGCAGAGCCAGATCCTGGCGCTCGGCATTCCCGGCATCGGCTTCCGTCCGGAGAAGCGCCGTTTCTATCCGGGCGGCTCGACCGCCGCGCATATCCTTGGCTACGTCAACATCGACAACCGCGGCGTCGCCGGCATGGAGAAATATATCGACGACCAGGGACTTGCCGACCTCGCCTCGGTCGGCATGACCAGCGACCAGCCGCTCGAGCCGGTGCGGCTTTCGATCGACCTGCGCGTGCAGAACATCGTCCGCGACGCGGTCGTCAACGCCGTCAACAACTTCCAGTCCAAGGGGGCGGGAGCCGCCGTCATCGACGTGCACACGGGAGAAGTGCTGGCGATGGCGTCGGCGCCGGATTTCGATCCGAACGATCCGCAGGAAGGCGCCAAGGAAGGTTGGCTCAACCGGATGACCAACGGCACCTTCGAAATGGGTTCGACCTTCAAGACCTTTTCGCTGGCCATGGCGCTCGACACCGGCAAGGTCAAGATGACCGACAGTTTCGACGCCAGCAAATCGATCTATATCGGCGGCTTCACCATCCACGATTTTCACGGGCAGCGCCGCTGGCTGACCGTCCCCGAGATTTTCCAGTATTCTTCGAATATCGGTACGGCGCGCGTCATCGACATCGTCGGCATCGACGCGCAGAAGGACTATCTGACCAAGTTCGGCCTGTTGACGAAGATGCAGACCGAGCTGCCCGAAGTGAAGATGCCGAGCCAGCCGCGTGTCTGGAAGAAGATCAATTCGATCACGATTTCCTTTGGCCACGGCGTCTCGACGACAGCCCTGCAGACAGGGGTCGCCGCCGCCGCCCTCGTCAATGGCGGCAAGCTGATCGAGCCGACGTTCCTGCCGCGCACGCGCGAACAGGCCGATCAGATCGCCACGCAGGTGATCAAGAAGTCGACCAGCGACAACATCCGCTATCTCCTCGACTTCAACGGATACAAGGGATCCGGACGTGTCGCCCGCGTGCCGGGCTTTGCCGTCGGCAGCAAGACCGGTACCGCCGACAAGGTGGTGAACGGGCGTTATTCGGCGACGCTGAATTTCAATTCCTTCATTGCCGCATTCCCGATCAATGATCCCAGATACGCCGTGATCACCTTCTGCGACGAGCCGAAGACCGGTGAGAAGCAATATGGCGGAACGATCTCTGCCGGTACTGCCGGCCCGATCGCTCGTGAGATCATCAGCCGCGCAGCCCCCATTCTCGGCATCGAGCCGAAATTCGGGGAGGGCGGTTCGGCCTTGCTGGTGTCTTATTGAGTGTGAATGAATATCGACGCCGATTCGCGAGGGGTGAACCGGCTTCAAGAGAGAAAAGTGCATTCGATGAAATTGCGAGACCTGGCCGGAGATCAGTTTCCGGAACTTGAAGCACAGCTCGAAGGCCCGGCAGGCTTGATTGATATCTCAGGCCTGTCTTCGGATAGCCGCAAGGTGACGCCGGGCAATGCCTTCGTCGCAGTCGCCGGCACCAAGGCGGACGGCGTGGGTTTCATCGCGGATGCCGCCGGCCGCGGCGCTGTTGTCGCGATCGCCTCTCAAGCTATCGATGCTTCCATCCCGGTGCTTGCGGTCAAGGAACCGCGCCGCTTCCTTTCCATCGCCGCCTCGCGTTTCCACGGCAGGCAGCCCGATACCATGGTCGCCGTCACCGGCACGGCGGGCAAGACTTCCGTTGCCTCCTTCGTCAGGCAGATCTGGGCGCATGCGGGCCATGCGGCCGCGATGATCGGTACTACGGGGGTCGTCTCGCCGACGCGCAACGAATATGGCTCGCTGACGACGCCCGATCCGGTGTCGCTGCACGAGCTGCTGGCGGAACTCGCCGAAGAAGGCGTGACGCATGCCGCCATGGAAGCTTCCAGCCACGGCCTCGACCAGTGCCGGCTCGACGGCGTCAAGCTTGCCGCCGCCGCCTTCACCAATCTCGGCCGCGACCACATGGATTATCATCCGACCGTCGAGGCCTATATGGCCGCCAAGATGCGGCTTTTCGATACGCTGTTGCCGAAGGGGTCGCCGGCGGTGATCTTCGCCGACGATCCATGGTCGGCGCAGGCGATCAAGGCAGCGACCGATGCCGGTCACGACGTTCGTACCGTCGGGCGAAAGGGCAATTATCTTTCCTTGAAGCGCGTCGAGCACTTCCGCCACAAGCAGACGGCCGAGATCCATATCGGCAGCGAGATCTTCGAGGTGGACATTCCGCTGGCCGGCGATTTCCAGGTCGCCAACGCGCTTGTTGCGGCAGCGCTTGCCATGTCGACCGGCGTGGCCGCGAAGGTTGCGATGGCGGCGCTGGAGAAGCTCGTCGGCGCCTCCGGCCGTCTCGAACTCGTCGGTCATACGAAAGACGGCGCTCTCGCCTATGTCGACTACGCCCACAAGCCGGATGCACTGGAAAACGTGCTGGGCTCGGTCCGGCCCTTCACCACCGGCCGCGTCGTCGTCGTCTTCGGCTGCGGCGGCGATCGTGATCGCGGCAAGCGGCCGATCATGGGCGAAATCGCCTGCCGGCTTGCCGACGTCGTTATCGTCACCGACGACAATCCGCGTTCGGAGGAACCGGCTTCGATCCGGGCGGAGATCATGGCGGCAGCCGGCTGCGCCTCGGAAATCGCCGATCGCGCCACGGCGATCCGCGAGGCGGTCAGCATGCTGAGATCCGGCGATACGCTGATCGTCGCCGGCAAGGGGCATGAGGAGGGGCAGACGATCGGCGGCGTCACCTTGCCGTTTTCCGATCATGCGGAGGTGCGCAAGGCCTTGGAGGAACTGAAATCTTGAGCTGGCTCTGGACGACCGAAGACATGATCGCAGCGATGGCGGGGCGCCCCTTCGGCACTCTGCCCGAAGGCATCACCGGCATTTCCATCGACAGCCGCTCGATTACTCCAGGAGAGGCTTTCTTCGCGATCAAGGGCGATCGTGTCGACGGTCACGATTACGCGTCGATGGCGATGGCGAACGGTGCCTCCCTTCTTGTCGTCAGCGAGGCGAGGCTTCCGGCCATGGGTCGGCTGACGGTGCCGATGATCGTCGTGGAAGATGTGCTTGCGGCACTCGGCCGTCTCGGCCTTGCCTCGCGCGAGCGCTCGAAGGCCCGGATCATCGCGGTGACGGGATCTGTGGGCAAGACGACCACCAAGGAAATGCTGCGGCATGTGCTGTCGCCTTCCGGCAAGGTGCATGCTTCCGTCGCCTCCTTCAACAATCATTGGGGCGTGCCGCTGACGCTGGCGCGCATGCCTGCGGATACGGATTACGGCGTCTTCGAAGTCGGAATGAACCATCCTGGCGAGATCCGGCCGCTGGTGGCGATGATCCGTCCCGATGTCGCCATCATCACGACGATCGCGCCGGCGCATCTCGGCAATTTCAAGAACATCAAGGAAATCGCCGCCGCCAAGGCCGAGATCTTTGAAGGACTTGAACCCGGCGGCCATGTTGTGCTCAACCGCGACAACGACCAGTTCAATTTCCTCGACCGCACGGCGCAGTCGCTCGGCATCGAGCATATCCATTCCTTTGGCCAGCATGCCAAGGCCGAATTCCGGCTCGCAGAGTTCAATGGCTCCGACGAGAATTCGACGCTGTGGCTGACGATCGGCGGCGAGACGCTGGAGGTCGCGATCGGCGCGCCCGGCCGCCATATCGCCGAGAATGCGCTGGCAGCCCTCGGGGTCGTCAGGATCGTCGGCGCCGACATGGAGAAGGCGATCGAAGCGCTTGCGACGCTGAAGCCGGAAAAGGGCAGGGGCAAGCGCCACCGGCTTTCGATCGGCGGCGGCAGCTTCACGCTGATCGACGAGAGCTACAATGCCAATCCGGCCTCGATGCGTGCGGCGATCGCACTCTTGGCTGCCTCCGAGCCGACCGGCCGCGGACGCCGTATCGCCGTGCTCGGCGACATGCTGGAGATGGGCGACTATGCGCAGAAGGTCCATACCGACCTCGCCGTGCCGCTGCTTGCTGCCGGCATCGAATATGTCTGGCTCGCTGGAGCCGAGATGGCTGCGCTCAAGGAATCGCTGCCGGAGAGCGTCCATGTCGAATATCGCGAGAACACGAGCGAATTGACGGATTATGTATTGAACTCGGTCGCGCCAGGCGACGTGTTGATGGTGAAATCGTCTCTGGGCATCGGTTTCGGCAAGATCGTCGCCGCGCTCCTTGACAAGTTCCCGTCATTTGCCGACACGCAACGCGAACTTTGATCGGGTAAACAAGGGGCCCTGAATGCTGATCTGGCTTGTCGAACTGTCGGAATATTTCAAGTTTCTGAACCTGTTCAGATATATTACCTTCCGCACAGGGGCCGCTCTCTTCACCTCAGCGCTGATCGTCTTCCTGTTCGGACCGACGATCATCAACTCGCTGCGCATCCGGCAGGGCAAGGGCCAGCCGATCCGCGCCGACGGGCCGCAGACGCATTTCAAGAAGGCCGGCACGCCGACCATGGGCGGGCTGATGATCCTCGCCGGCATCGTCGGCGCGTCGCTGCTCTGGGCCGATCTTTCCAACGTCTACGTCGTCGCCACCTTGCTGGTGACGCTGGGCTTCGGTGCGATCGGCTTCTACGACGATTATCTGAAGGTCACGAAGCAGAGCCATATGGGCTTTTCCGGCAAGGCGCGTCTCGGCATCGAATTCGTCATTGCCGGCATCGCCGTCTATTTCATGATGCGCACCGCTCTTGCCTCGGGAATTGCCGGTTCGACCTTCGGCTCCTCGATCGCGTTTCCCTTCTTCAAGGACTTCATGATCAATATCGGCATCATGTTCGTCGTCTTCGGCGGTTTCGTCATCGTCGGCGCCGGCAATGCCGTCAACCTGACGGACGGCCTCGACGGGCTTGCCATCGTGCCTGTCATGATCGCCGCCGCCTCCTTCGGCGTCATCGCCTATCTCGCCGGCAACGTGGTGTTTGCCAACTACCTGCAGATCAATTTCGTGCCCGGCACCGGCGAGCTTGCCGTCGTGCTTGGCGCCGTCATCGGCGCCGGCCTCGGCTTTCTCTGGTTCAATGCGCCGCCGGCCGCCATCTTCATGGGTGACACCGGGTCGCTGGCGCTCGGCGGCACGATCGGCACCGTCGCCGTCGCCACCAAACACGAGATCGTCATGGCGATCATCGGCGGCCTCTTCGTCATCGAAACGCTTTCGGTCATCATCCAGGTCGGCTTCTTCAAGATGACCGGCCGGCGCGTCTTCCTGATGGCGCCGATCCATCATCACTTCGAGAAGAAGGGCTGGACCGAAAGCCAGGTGGTGATCCGCTTCTGGATCGTCGCCGTCGGCCTTGCCATGCTCGGCCTCTCGACGCTGAAGCTGCGGTGAGGCGGCGATGATCCCGGTCACGACGCTCAAGGACAGGAAGGTCGCGCTCTTCGGGCTCGGCGGCTCCGGCTTTGCCACCGCCCGGGCTCTGATATCAGGCGGCGCCGATGTGACCGCCTGGGACGACAATCCCGACAGCGTCGCCAAGGCCGCGGCCGAAGGCATCCGGACGGAAGACCTGCACACCATCGATTGGAGCCAGCAGGCGCTGTTCGTGCTGTCGCCCGGCGTGCCGCTCACCCATCCGAAGCCGCATTGGACCGTCGATCTTGCGCGCGCGGCGGGCGTCGATATCGTCGGCGATGTCGAGCTCTTCGTGCGCGAGCGCCGCGTCCATGCGCCCGATTGCCCCTTCATCGCCATAACAGGCACCAACGGCAAGTCGACCACCACGGCGCTGATCGCCCATATCCTGAAATCATCAGGCTACGACACGCAGCTCGGCGGTAATATCGGCACGGCCGTGCTGACGCTCGATCCGCCGAAGACCGGGCGCTACTACGTCGTCGAATGCTCCTCCTACCAGATCGATCTGGCGCCGACGCTGAACCCTTCGGCCGGAATCCTGCTCAACCTGACGCCCGATCATCTCGACCGTCACGGCACGATGCAGCATTATGCCGATATCAAGGAACGGCTGGTCGCCGGCAGCGATGTCGCGATCGTCGGTGCCGACGACAGCCATTCTGTCTTGATCGCCGACCGCGTCGAGCGGGCGGGTGTCAAGGTGGTCCGCATTTCGCGCCGGAACGTGGTGGCTGACGGCATTTATGCCGAGGGCACGAGGCTCATCCAGGCCGCCGGCGGCGCCATGCTGCCTTTCGCCGATCTCGACGGCATCCAGACGCTGCGCGGCAGCCATAATGCGCAGAATGCCGCCGCCGCCGTCGCCGCCTGCCTTGCCGTGGGAGTTTCCGCCGCCGACATCCGCGCCGGGCTCGCCTCGTTTCCGGGACTGAAACACCGCATGCAGCCGGTCGGCCAGCGTGGCCGCGTCGTTTTCGTCAACGATTCCAAAGCCACCAATGCCGATGCCGCCGCACCCGCGCTCTCGAGCTACGATCGCATCTACTGGATCGCCGGCGGTCTGCCGAAGGCAGGTGGCATTACGACGCTTGCTCCCTATTTTCCACGCATCGCCAAGGCCTATCTGATTGGTGAGGCGGCGGCGGAATTCGCTGCGACGCTCGGCGAGGCCGTGCCTTACGAGATCTCGGGTACGCTGGAGCGCGCCGTCGCGCACGCTGCAGCCGATGCCGAGCGCGACGAAAGCGGTGCTTCGGCCGTGATGTTATCCCCGGCTTGCGCAAGCTTCGATCAGTATAAGAATTTCGAAGTCAGGGGCGATGCCTTCGTCGGCCACGTGGCAGCGCTTGACGGGATTGCGATGCTGATCGGTCCGGCAACAGGAGAGAAATGACATGGTAAGCCGTGCGGAGCGTGGGCCTCTGGCCGATTGGTTCTGGACCATCGACCGCTTCTTCCTGGCGATGTTCATCTTCCTGATGGGCATCGGTTTCATGCTGTCGTTCGCGGCTTCTCCGGCGGTTGCCGAGCGCATCGGGCTCGAACCCTTCCATTTCGTCAAGCGCCACGCAGCCTTCATGATCCCCTCGATCGCCGTCATGCTCGGGCTGTCGTTCCTGACGCCACGCCAGGTGCGGCGAACCGCGATCCTGATCCTGATCATCTCGATCGCCATGATGGTGCTGGTGCTGTTCGTCGGCCAGGAGGTCAAGGGCGGCAGGCGCTGGATCTGGATCGCTGGCCTTTCCATCCAGCCGTCGGAATTCATGAAGCCGGCCTTCGTCGTCGTCTGCGCCTGGCTGTTTGCCGAACATGCGCGCCAGCCGGAAATCCCCGGCAATCTCTTCGCCATCATCCTGTTCGGCATCGTCGCCGCCCTTCTCATCGCGCAACCCGACCTCGGCCAGACCATCCTGACGACGGCCGTCTGGGGCGGGATGTTCTTCATGGCCGGCATGCCGTGGATCTGGATCATGCTGCTCGGCATCGGGGGCGCCGGCGGCCTGCTCAGCGCCTATTACGTCTTCCCGCACGTCGCCGGCCGAATAGACAAGTTCATGACCGGCGAGGGGGACACGTTCCAGATCGATACCGCCCGCGAAGCGATCATCCGCGGCAGCTGGTTCGGCCAGGGACCGGGCGAAGGTATCGTCAAGCGCATCATCCCGGATGCCCATACCGACTTCATCTTCTCGGTCGCGGCCGAGGAGTTCGGCATCGTCTTCTGCATGGCGCTCGTTGCGCTGTTTACCGTGCTGGTCTTGCGCGGCCTCTCGCATGCCTATCGCGAGCGCAACGATTTCAACCGTTTCGCCGTCGCCGGCCTGGTGCTGCAGATGGGCATCCAGTCGATCATCAATATCGGCGTCAATCTCGAACTGCTGCCGGCCAAGGGCATGACGCTGCCGCTGATTTCCTACGGTGGCTCGTCCATGGTGGCGATCTGCGTCACTGCCGGCTTCATTCTGGCGCTGACGCGCCATCGACCGGAAAAACGTGCGCAGGACCGGAGCCTCTTCCGCGTCCCGCACGGCATGCCGGCGGAGTAGAGGACCATGAGTAAAGGCATCGTGCTGCTTGCCGCCGGGGGAACCGGCGGCCATGTATTCCCGGCTGAGGCGCTGGCCTTCAAGCTGAAGGAGCGCGGCTATTCGGTGCATCTCGTCACGGATAGCCGGGCCGAGCGTTACGCCGGCAAGTTCCCGGCCGAGGAAATCCATGTCGTGCCGTCGGCGACGATCGGCTCGAAGAACCCGGTTGCCGTCGCCCGTTCGCTGTGGACCCTGTGGAGCGGCATGCGCGCGGCGAAGAAGCTGATCCAGCGGCTGCGGCCTGTGATCGTCGTCGGTTTCGGCGGTTATCCCACCGTGCCGCCGCTGCTTGCCGCCACCCGGCTCGGCGTGCCCTCGATGATCCATGAGCAGAACGCCGTGATGGGCCGCGCCAACAAGGCCTTAGCAACCCGCGTGCAGGCCATCGCCGGCGGTTTTCTGCCCGAAGGCGGCGCCGCTTTCCCGGACAAGACGGTGACCACGGGCAATCCGGTCCGCCCGGCGATCATCGCCGCGGCCGAGGTACCTTACACGCCATCGCATCCCGGTGAGGCCTTCAACCTCGTCGTCTTCGGCGGCAGCCAGGGCGCGCAATATTTCTCCAAGGCGCTGCCGACGGCGATCAGCCTGCTCGACGATGCGCTTCGCGTGCGGCTGCGTATCACCCAGCAGGTGCGTCCCGAAGATATGGAAATGGTCAGCGGCTGCGTCGCCAAGCTGGAGATGGGGGCCGATATCGCTCCCTTCTTCACCGACATGGCCGAACGGCTGGCGAAAGCGCATCTCGTCATCTGCCGTTCGGGCGCCTCGACGGTTTCGGAAATCTCGGTCATCGGCCGGCCGGCGGTGCTCGTGCCTTACCCGCATGCTCTCGATCACGATCAGGCGGCCAATGCCGCAGCACTCGCTGCGACCGGCGGGGCGAAGGTGATTGCCCAGTCGGAACTATCGCCGGAGAAAATCGCGGCGATCCTGACGGCTGTCATGAACGATCCGGAAAAGCTTTCGCACATGGCAGCGGCGGCGAAACTCGCCGGCAAACCCGATGCCGCGAACTTGCTTGCCGACATGGTTGAGGCTATTGCCGCCGGACGGACAATTGCGGAATTCAAGAGGACACGCGCATGAAACTGCCAAAGGCGATCGGTCTCGTCCATTTCATCGGCATTGGCGGCATCGGCATGAGCGGCATTGCCGAGGTGCTGCACAATCTCGGCCACAAGGTGCAGGGATCGGACCAGGCCGACAGCGCCAATGTCCAGCGCCTGCGCGAGAAGGGCATCGAGGTGTCCGTCGGCCATCGGGCGGAAAACCTGGGTGACGCCGAAGTCGTCGTCGTCTCGACGGCGATCAAGAAGAGCAATCCGGAGCTCATCGCCGCGCGCGAAAAGCTGCTGCCGGTGGTGCGCCGCGCCGAAATGCTGGCAGAGCTCATGCGCTTCCGCAATGCGATCGCCATCGGCGGCACGCATGGCAAGACGACGACCACCTCGCTGGTCGCGACGCTGCTCGAAGCCGGCGGGCTCGACCCGACCGTCATCAATGGCGGCATCATCAACGCCTACGGCACCAATGCCCGCATGGGCGAGGGCGAGTGGATGGTGGTCGAGGCCGATGAATCGGACGGCACCTTCCTGAAGCTTCCGGCCGATGTCGCCGTCATCACCAATATCGACCCGGAACATCTCGACCATTACGGCAATTTCGATGCGGTGCGCGCCGCCTTCCGGCAGTTCGTCGAGAATGTGCCGTTCTACGGTTTCGGCGTCATGTGCCTCGACCATCCGGAGGTGCAGTCGCTGGTCGGCCGCATCGAGGACCGCAAGATCATCACCTATGGCGAGAATCCGCAGGCCGACGTGCGCTTCACGAATGTGCGCATCGACGGCACGCGCTCGATCTTCGACGTCGAAATCCGCCGCCGCCGCACCGGCCAGGTGATCGAGCTCAAGGGGCTGGTCATGCCGATGCCCGGCCGGCATAATATTTCCAACGCCACGGCGGCGATTGCCGTTGCCAACCGGCTCGGCATATCGAGCGCCGATATCGCCAAGGGGCTTGCTTCCTTCGGCGGCGTCAAGCGGCGCTTCACGCTGACCGGCGAATGGAACGGAGTGCAGATCTTCGACGATTACGGCCACCATCCCGTCGAGATCAAGGCGGTGCTGCGCGCTGCCCGCGAAGCCTGCAAGGGGCGCATCATCGCGGTTCACCAGCCGCACCGTTATAGCCGTCTTGCCAGCCTCTTCGAGGAATTCGCCGCCTGCTTCAACGATGCCGACAGCATCTTCCTCGCGCCTGTTTACGCAGCGGGCGAGGATCCGATCGAGGGTATCGATTCCGTGTCGCTGGTTTCGCGCATAAAATCGGGCGGCCATCGCGACGCCCGCTTTCTCACCTCGGCGGAACTTCTGCCTCAGATGGTCTCGGAGGTTGCAAAGCCTGGCGATTTCGTGGTTCTGTTGGGGGCTGGGAGCATCACATCCTGGGCAGCGGCGCTGCCCAAACAACTGGAAGGCCTTTCGGGAAAGTCCGTATGAAACAGGTGAATGGGGAAAAGCTTCTCGCGTCTCTCGGAGACGGTGTAAAGGATATCCGCGGCCGTATCACGCCGGATGCCCCCATGGACCGCGTCACCTGGTTCAGGGCCGGCGGCCTGGCCGAACTGATGTTCCAGCCGCATGACATCGACGATCTCATCGCCTTCCTGAAAATATTGCCGGAAGAGGTGCCGCTGACCGTGGTCGGCGTCGGCTCCAACATCCTGGTTCGCGACGGCGGCATTCCCGGCGTCGTGCTGCGCCTGTCCGCCAAGGGGTTCGGCTTCGTCGAGCTTGCCGGCGAAAACCGCATCCTGGCCGGCGCCATCTGCCCTGATAAACATGTGGCGGCGATGGCAATGGATAACGGTATCGGCGGCTTCCATTTCTTCTACGGCATTCCGGGCAGCATCGGCGGCGCGGCGCGGATGAATGCCGGCGCCAACGGCGTGGAAACGCGCGAGCGGCTGATCGAGGTCCATGCATTGGATCGCAAAGGCAACAAGCATGTGCTCAGCAATGCCGAGATGGGTTATTCCTATCGCCATTCGACCGCATCCAGCGAGTTGATCTTCACCTCCGTGCTGTTCGAGGGCTATCCGGAAGAGCGGGCGCAGATTCGTGCCGAGATGGATGCTGTGCGCAATCACCGCGAGACGGTGCAGCCGGTGCGCGAAAAGACCGGCGGCTCGACCTTCAAGAACCCGCCTGGCCATTCGGCCTGGAAGCTGATCGACGAGGCAGGCTGCCGCGGCCTCGTCATCGGCGGAGCACAGATGTCGTCGCTTCACTGCAACTTCATGATCAATATGGGGCAGGCGACCGGCTACGATCTCGAATATCTCGGCGAACAGGTGCGCCGCGAAGTCTTCGAGAAAGAGGGCATCAAGCTCGAGTGGGAAATCAAACGCTTCGGCGTCTTCATGCCCGGCCGGGAAGTGCGCCCGTTCCAGGGCGTCACGAGCGAATAACGGTTACTTCACCGCAAGCTTCAGGCCCTCGCGCGGCGTGACGACGGGCGACCAGCCGAGCACGTCGCGGGCGTGGGATATGTCGACCTGCAGGGAGCCGCAAAGACGCTGGTAGACGGCGTTCTTTCCCGTCACTCTCGCCCCCATCTGCAACAAGGCGGGAGGGAAGGGAAGCAGCATCGGCTTGACGCCCAAGCCTGCGGCAATTCCTTCGATAAGCCCCGGCGTCGACAGATCTTCCCCATCGCCTGCAAGAAGGGTCTGGCCGGCAGCGTCCGGATGCGTCATGCCCGTGACGATCAGATCGACGAGATTGGGAAGCGCGACCAATGTCCGGCGGTTCTTCAGCGAGGCGAAGGGGAGCGGTATCTTCTTCCGGACAAGTCCGACGAGCAGGGCGAAGTTGCCCCTGGCACCGGGCCCATAGACGAGCGGCGGTCGAATGACGATGATTTCGATGCCTGTTCGGGCGGAGATTTCATGCAGCCCGATTTCGCATTCCAGCTTCGAAATACCATAGGGATCAACCGGCATCGGCGTGTCGTCGTGCCGGAAAGGCCGGTCGTTCTCTTCACCATTGACCTTGATGCTGCTGATGAAGACGAGCCTTTTTACGCCCGCGCGGGCGGCTTGCTCGGCGAGATTCAGCGTGGCGGCAGTGTTGATTTGGCGGAATTCCGTCAGAGGATCGGCCGCGCGGTCATTCATGATGTGAACGCGGGCAGCGAGATGGACAATGACATCGACACCGTCGAGAGCTGCCGTCCAGTCGGTTTCGCTGGTTATCTCGATGGGAAAATGCCGCACATCCGCCGGGAAGCTGGCGGCGGCCGAGCGGGTGGTTACCGCAAGCTCCCATATCCGCTCTTTATGCAGCCTTTCGACGAGGGGGCCACCGACAAAGCCGGCCGCGCCGGTAATGAGGCATCGCATCATCTGTTCCCCGTTTTGCCGTGACTGCTCCGGTTAGCCTGAAGTGCCCACGGTATCAATAAAAAAGCCGCGACGGTGGCCGTCGCGGCTTTTCGTTGATTGGTTATCCGAGGCTCAGACTTCTTCGCGGCCCGACAGCAGGATGCAGACCAGCGAGATCACAGCCGAGGCGGCAAGGTAGTAGCCGACATAGTTCAGGCTGTAGTGGGTGGCGAGCCAGGTGGCGATATAGGGGGCGAGCGAGGCGCCGAAGATGCCACCGAGGTTGAAGGTCATCGAGGCGCCGGTGTAGCGCACCATGGTCGGGAAGGGCGCTGCAAGAGCCGCGCCGATCGGACCATAGGTGAAGCCCATCAAAGCGAGGCCGATGATCGAGCACAGGAAGGCGCCGGTCAGACCGCTGGTCAGCAGCGTCGCGTAGAAGAAGCCGAAGATTGCGATGGCAATCGTCGTCAGCGACAGAATGATGCGGCGCGAATAGAGGTCTGAGAGCCAGCCGGAAAGCGGGATCGTCAGGCCGAAGAAGACGACGCCGACAAGCTGGACGACCAGGAACTGCTCTCTGGAATAACCGAGCCCGCCCTTTTCCAAAGGTGTCGTGCCCCAGGAGAGCGTGAAGACCGTCATCAGGTAGAACAGCACGAAGGTCGCCACGGCGATGAAGGTGCCGAGGATCAGGCTGCGCAGGTGGCCGCGGAAGACCATCTCGATCGGCACGGCGACGCGCTCGTGCTTTTCGACGGCTTTGCGGAACTCCGGCGTTTCGGCGATCCTCAGGCGGACATAGAGGCCGACAGCGACAAGGGCGAGACTGGCGATGAAGGGAATGCGCCATCCGTAGTCGAGGAAATCCTCGTTGCTCATCGTTTCCGCCAGGATGAGGAAAAATCCGGAGGAAAGGATAAAGCCGATCGGCGCGCCGAGTTGCGGGAACATGGCGTACCAGCTGCGCTTGCCGGGAGGAGCGTTTTCGGTGGCGAGCAGAACGGCGCCGCCCCATTCGCCGCCGAGGCCAAGCCCCTGGCCGAAGCGGCAAAGCGCCAGCAGCAAGGGTGCTGCGATGCCGATCGAATCATAGCCCGGCAGCATGCCGATCAGGACGGTCGAAAGCCCCATCGTCATCAGCGCGGCGACGAGCGTTGCTTTGCGGCCGATGCGGTCGCCGAAATGACCGAAGACCACGGCGCCGATGGGGCGGGCGAAGAAGGCGATCGAGAAGGTGACCAGCGACTGCAGCGTTGCGGCGTTCGAATCGCTTGCCGGGAAGAAGAGATGCGGGAAGACGAGGACGGCTGCCGTCGCGTAGACGTAGAAGTCGAAGAATTCGATGGTGGTGCCGACAAGGCTGGCGATGAGAACGCGAGCCGGAGAATTGACTTGCGCGCTGTTCGAGGCAGGTGTCGGCGATGCGGAGATCGCGTCTGTCATTTTCATTCCAATCAGTCTGTCTATGGAACGCCTTGGGAGGCCGGCGGGTCTTAACGCAATTTCAGATCTAAGAAAACGTCTCCTCGCGTCGCACGCATCGCGTCTCGAACCTGCGGTTTCTCGCTCCTTGCGTGAAGCTTGCTGCGCGCATGCCGGCGCGCTTGACCGGAATCAAATTGTGGCTGAAGCATTATTAACCCTTTGGTTGAAATGGAGGAGGCGCGTATGCAAAAGAGTCTTGTTGCCGAGTTTCTTGGCACATTCTGGCTGGTCTTCGGCGGATGCGGTAGCGCCGTGCTGGCAGCGGCCTTTCCCGAACTGGGGATCGGTTTTTTCGGCGTGGCCTTCGCGTTCGGCCTGACCGTGCTCACCATGGCCTATGCCGTGGGCGGCATTTCGGGCGGTCACTTCAATCCCGCCGTTTCCCTCGGTCTGACGGTTGCCGGCCGGTTTCCCGCCGCGCGCCTTGTTCCCTATATCGTCGTCCAGGTTGTCGGCGCCGTCGCCGCGGCCGCAGTGCTCTACCTTATCGCCAGCGGCAAGGCGGGTTTCGAGCTCGGCGGTTTTGCCGCCAACGGTTATGGCGATCATTCTCCGGGCGGCTATTCACTGCTTTCGGCGCTGCTGATCGAAGTGCTGCTGACCATGTTCTTCCTGATCATCATCCTGGGATCGACCAGCAGCCGGGTGCCTGCCGGCTTCGCGCCGCTGGCGATCGGCCTCGGGCTGACGCTGATCCATCTCATTTCCATCCCGGTGACGAACACCTCGGTCAATCCGGCACGTTCCACCGGCCAGGCGCTTTTCGTCGGCGGCTGGGCGCTGCAGCAGCTCTGGCTGTTCTGGATTGCGCCGCTTGCGGGTGGTGCGCTCGGCGGACTGGTGTGGAAATTCCTCGACGACGCCGACTGACTGCAAGATATCGAGCTATCCCATTGAGCCCGCGTGGTTTTTCCGCGCGGGCTTTTCTCTTTCCGCGGATCGGCGGGCATCCTCGCTCGACATTTCCGAAGAGGTGAAAGTTAAAAAATGAAGGGCGCAGCAAGACGGAGTTAACGAAAGTAAACACTTCATTAACCATAATGATGCTCTAATGCGTGCAGGTCGGACAAAGGCCTGAAACGGAGCAGACAGCTTCGCGCAAGCGTCGCTTTCGAGAATGGAAGTTATTTTTGGGGGTGTTGATGAGTCGCAAGCATGTCGCTGTCCTGATGGGCGGATTTTCCTCGGAAAGGCCGGTCAGCCTTTCCTCGGGAAAGGCTTGCGCAGAAGCCCTCGAAGCGGAAGGCTTCGACGTGACGGCGATCGACGTCGCGCGCGATGTTTCCGAGAGGCTCGCCGCGCTGAAGCCCGATGTCGTCTTTAATGCGCTTCACGGCCCGTTCGGCGAGGACGGCACCATCCAGGGCATCCTCGAATATCTCGAGATCCCCTATACGCATTCGGGCGTGCTTGCCTCGGCGCTGGCGATGGACAAGGACAAGGCGAAGCTCGTTGCCGCCGCCGCCGGCATTCCGGTCGCCGAATCGCAGGTGGTCAATCGTTTCGCCTTCCCCGCGACGCATCCGATGAAGCCGCCCTATGTGGTGAAGCCGGTCCGCGAGGGCTCGAGCTTCGGCGTCGTCATCGTCACTGAAGACCAGGCGCATCCACCGCAGGTCGTCAGTTCCCCCGAGTGGCGTTACGGTGAGGAGGTGCTCGTCGAGCGCTATGTCTATGGCCGCGAGCTCACCTGTGGTGTCATGGGCGAAACGCCGCTCGGTGTCACGGAAGTGGTGCCGCAGGGACACAATTTTTATGATTACGACTCCAAGTATGCGGCAGGCGGTTCAAAACACGTCATCCCGGCGAAAATTTCACCGAATATTTACCAAAAAATACAAACATTGGCCCTAAGGGCGCATCAGGCAATCGGTTGTCGCGGCGTCAGTCGGTCCGACTTTCGTTACGACGATCGTTTCTCCGAAGACGGCGAAATTATCTGGCTGGAGGTCAATACCCAGCCAGGCATGACTCCAACCTCGCTCGTGCCCGAAATGGCCGGTCATGCCGGCTATTCCTTTGGTCAGTTTCTCCGGTGGATGGTGGAGGACGCGTCTTGTTTGCGTTGACGGTCAAGAGGTTAGGGCGCCCCAGCCATCATGCCGTGCTTCCGATGATGGAAGCCGAAGAGCGGTTCGTGCTGCCGCGCCCGCTGCGCCGGGTCACGCGCTTCCTGATCAGCCTCTGCAGCGGCCGCATCTACATTCCAGCCCATACTGGCACGGTCTCGGCGCTCGCTTTCCTGGCTGCGACAGGGCTTTACGGCATGTCGCTCGGCGGCCACACCGAATCAGTCGCCCAGGCGACAACGACGGCGGCAGGCTTTGCGATCGAGGACGTGAAGGTCTCCGGCAATTCGGAGACGTCCGAAATCGAGATCCTGCAGCTGATCGGCCTCGACGGCACGACCTCGCTGGTTGCTCTCGACGTCGATGCCGCCCGCCGGAAGATCGCCCATCTTCCCTGGGTCGAAAATGTCGAGGTTCGCAAGATCTATCCGAAAACGATCGAAGTGAAGCTCAAGGAGCGCCAGGCCTATGCGATCTGGCAGCACGGGCAGGAGCTTTCCCTGATCGAGAAGAACGGCAGCGTCATTGCGCCGCTGCGCGACAACAAGTTTTCGGCGCTGCCGCTGGTCGTTGGCCGCGATGCGGAAACGGCGGCGGCATCACTCGACGACGCCTTCTCGAAATGGCCCGACGTGAAGGCCCGCGTGAAGGCCTACGTCTGGATATCCGGCCGTCGTTGGGACCTGCATATGGACAACGGCGTCGTCGTCAAGCTGCCGGAAGACGGTATCGACCAGGCATTGGCGACGCTTTCGAAGTTCGACAAGGAGCATCAGCTGCTCGAGCGGGACATCGCCGCGGTCGATCTGAGATTGCCTGACAGAACCGCGATCCAGCTGACGCCGGAAGCGGCGGTCCGCCGGCAGGCGGTTGTGACGGAGCGTACGAAAGAATTGAAGAAGGCGGGGCAGAATATATGAGCTTGTTCGGTTCGTCCCATTTCGGATTGCCGCGCCTGAAGCCGCTTTCGTCGAAGCGGTCGCATATCGTTTCGGTGCTCGACATCGGCTCGACCAAGGTCGTCTGCATGATCGGCCGGCTGACGCCGCGCGAGGAAAGCCAGATCCTGCCGGGCCGCACCCATAATATCGAGATCATCGGCATCGGCCATCAGCGTTCCCGCGGCATCAAGACCGGCGTCATCGCCGATCTCGACGCGCTGGAAGGCGTCATCCGTCTTGCCGTCGACGCTGCCGAGCGCATGGCGGGGCTGACCGTCGAGAGCCTGATCGTCAATCTGACGGCCGGCCGCCTCGGCAGCGACATCTACACCGCGACCATCGATCTCGGCGGTCAGGAAGTCGAACTCAACGATCTGAAGAAGGTGCTGTCGGCCGCCTGCCAGCAGTCGCTGCGTCAGGACCGTTCGGTGCTGCATTCGCTGGCGACCGGCTTCTCGCTCGACGGCGAGCGGGGCATCCGCGATCCGCTGGCGATGTACGGCGACGCGCTCGGTGTCGACATGCATGTCGTCACGGCGGAGCGCTCGGCGCTGAAGAACCTCGAACTCAGCGTCAACCGCGCGCATCTGTCGGTCGAGGGCATCGTTGCGACGCCCTATGCATCCGGCCTTGCGGCGCTCGTCGACGACGAGGTCGAGCTCGGCTGCGCGGCGATCGACATGGGCGGCGGCACGACGACGATCTCGGTCTTTGCCGAAGGCAAGCTCGTTCATACGGATGCCGTCGGCCTCGGCGGCCATCACGTGACCACGGATCTCGCGCGCGGCCTTTCGACCCGCATCGAGGATGCCGAGCGGCTGAAGGTCGTGCATGCCACGGCCCTTTCGAATTCTTCCGACGAGCGAGAGCTGATCTCGATCCCGCCGATCGGCGAGGACGATCGCGACCAGCCGTCGCAGGTGCCGCGAGCGCTGGTTTCGCGCATCGTATCGGCCCGAATCGAGGAGACGATGGAACTGATTCGCGACCGTATCCAGCGCTCCGGCTTCAGCCCGATCGTCGGCAAACGCGTCGTGCTGACGGGCGGGGCGAGCCAGCTGACCGGTCTTGCCGACGTGGCGCGGCGCATCCTTGCCCGCAACGTCCGCATCGGCCGCCCGATGGGCGTCTCGGGGCTGCCGACGGCGGCCAAGGGCCCGGCCTTTTCGACGGCCGTCGGCCTGATGATCTATCCGCAGGTCGCGGACATGGAGACACATGCGTCACAGAGCGGTCTGCTCATGTCGCTTGGGGGAAATAACAGCCGGATAGCCCGCATGGGCCAGTGGCTGAAGGAAAGCTTCTGAAATTGAGTAATTGGCCGGCGTGGCGATGCGGCCAGAGAGAGAAGGAACAGGTACCATGACCATCAAGCTGCAAAAGCCTGACATCACAGAGCTGAAGCCGCGCATCACCGTGTTCGGCGTTGGTGGCGGTGGCGGCAATGCCGTCAACAACATGATCACCGCCGGCCTCCAGGGCGTCGACTTCGTCGTCGCCAACACGGATGCGCAGGCGCTGACGATGACAAAGGCCGAGCGCATCATCCAGCTCGGCGTCAACGTCACCGAAGGCCTCGGCGCCGGCTCGCAGCCGGAGGTCGGCCGAGCGGCTGCCGAGGAGTGCATCGATGAGATCGTCGATCACCTGAACGGCACGCATATGTGCTTCGTCACCGCCGGCATGGGCGGCGGCACCGGCACGGGTGCGGCTCCCGTCGTCGCGCAGGCAGCCCGCAACAAGGGCATCCTGACGGTCGGCGTCGTCACCAAGCCGTTCCATTTCGAAGGCGGGCGCCGCATGCGTCTGGCTGAGATGGGCATTCAGGAACTGCAGAAGTCTGTCGATACGCTGATCGTCATTCCGAACCAGAACCTCTTCCGCATTGCCAACGACAAGACGACCTTCGCCGATGCCTTCGCCATGGCCGACCAGGTTCTCTATTCCGGCGTTGCCTGCATCACCGACCTGATGGTGAAGGAAGGCCTCATCAACCTCGACTTCGCCGACGTCCGCTCGGTGATGCGCGAGATGGGCCGCGCGATGATGGGCACCGGCGAAGCCTCCGGCTCCGGCCGCGCACTGCAGGCCGCAGAGGCTGCAATCGCCAATCCGCTGCTCGACGAAACCTCGATGAAGGGCGCTCAAGGGCTGCTGATCTCCATCACCGGCGGTCGCGACCTCACCCTCTTCGAAGTCGACGAAGCCGCGACCCGCATCCGCGAGGAAGTCGATCCAGACGCCAACATCATCCTCGGCGCCACCTTCGACGAATCGCTCGAAGGCATCATCCGCGTCTCGGTCGTCGCAACCGGCATCGACCGGGCGATGAACGAAGCCGCCGAGCGGAACCTCCAGCCGGCAGCAAGGCCCGCTATCCGTCCCTCCGCGGCTGTTGCTCCGGCAGCGGCCGCAGTTCAGCCTGCCCCCGTGATGCAGGCACCGAAGGCCATGGATCCGATCGCGCAGACCATCCGCGAAGCCGAGATGGAACGCGAGCTCGAAATTCCGGCCCCGCGTGCTGCCGCACCGCTGCAGCAGCCGGCTCCACAGCAGGAAACATTCCGTCCGCAGAGCAAGATCTTCGCGCCTGCGCCGGAAGCTCCGGCAATGCGTCCTGCCCCTGTGCAGCAGCAGGCTCCGGCGCCCGTCATGAGCCAGCCGGTCATAAGCCAGCCGGTTCAGCAGCAGCCGGTCCGGCAGGAGCCGATCATCCGCCAGGCGCCCGAACCGGTGCGCATGCCGAAGGTCGAGGATTTCCCGCCGGTCGTCCAGGCCGAACTCGACCACCGCACGCAGCCGGCCTCCGCGCATGCGGCGGAAGAGCGCGGTCCGATGGGCCTGCTCAAGCGAATCACCAATTCGCTTGGCCGCCGTGACGACGACGCCGTTGCCGCCGACATGACCGCCGCACCGCCGGCTGCTTCGCAGCAGCGCCGTCCGCTGTCGCCGGAGGCGAGCCTCTATGCACCGCGTCGCGGCAACCTCGACGACCAGGGCCGCGCGGTTCCGCAGGCCCGGATGATGCAGGAAGACGACCAGCTGGAAATCCCGGCATTCCTGCGTCGCCAGTCGAACTGATACCGTGCTTCTGCACCGTTCATGCCCGGGATCAAGGTCCCGGGCATTGCCGTTTTTCTGGCTGCGATTCGCAAGTGATTTCAATTGCGTGACTTCGTAACAAAGCGAAAGAAACAGTGATTTGGATTGGAGCGCCGGCGCACGTAAGTATGGTGCAAGGAAACTGCCCTAGGAGACCTTTCGACAGGCTCCTGCTGCAGAATGAACGATGACCGTGCCGATCGGACAGACCGGCGGTACGGTAGAATAAAAGGCAGAATTTATGGCAATTGGCTTGCTGGGTTTTCAAACGACGGTATCGCGCCCCGTAACGCTCTCGGGCATCGGAGTGCATTCGGGCGCTGATGTCTCGATCACCCTGAACCCGGCGGAATCGGGCACCGGCGTCGTTTTCCAGCGCCTGCATGACAATGGCGATATCACCGAACTCAAGGCCGTCTCCTCGCAGGTCGGCAATACCGACCTTTGCACCGTGCTCGGCTTCTCGCCCGCCCATTCGGTGGCGACGATCGAGCATGTCATGGCCGCCATCTATGCGCTCGGCCTCGACAATGTGGTGATCGAGGTGCAGGGCTCCGAAATGCCGATCATGGATGGCAGCTCGCTGCCCTTCGTCGAGGCAATCGAGCAGGTCGGTCTCGTCTCGCTCGGCGTCAAGCGCCGCTATATCCGTATCACCAAGCCGGTGCGAATCGAGCATGGCGGCTCCTGGAGCGAATTCCGTCCCTATGATGGGACGCGCTTCGAAGTCGAAATCGATTTCGAGTGCCCGCTGATCGGCCGGCAGAAGTGGGCCGGCGACATGAACGCCGCCGTCTTCAAGGCAGAGCTTTCCCGCGCCCGCACCTTCGGTTTCATGCGCGATGTCGAGCGTCTCTGGGCGTCGGGCCACGCGCTCGGCTCCTCGCTTGAAAATTCCGTCGTCATCTCGGACGACAATACCGTCATCAATGTCGAAGGGCTGCGTTACGCCAAGGACGAATTCGTCCGCCACAAGACGCTCGATGCCGTCGGCGATCTGTCGCTTGCCGGCGCGCCGTTCATCGGCTGCTACCGTTCCTATCGCGGCGGTCACAAGATGAACGCCAATGCGCTGAAGGCGCTGCTCGCCGATCCCTCCGCCTACGAGGTCGTGGAGACGTCGACGCCGCGCCAGCGCGTTGCTGCCCGTGAACTTATCGCAGTCAGCGCTTCGGAATTCGCTCCCTGGTCGGCATGACCTCCAGCACATTCTCAAGACCAGGCCGCCTCTTTCCCGGAGGCGGTTTTTTTATATCCGCCGCGTCGTCGGCAATAGGCAGATGCATGACTGCCACAGGTCGGGAAGAAGATGAAAAGCCCGGTCATTCTGCGGCGGCTGCCACAAAAATGCGTTAATGCCTTATCATTGCGTTGCTCTTGATGCACATTTGTGGCTAGAAACGCCAGCGAGGCGTGGCTGCCGTGGAGCGAGCGGCGGCAGTGGGGTTCTTTCGAATGGGTTATGCAGGATCTGAAGGTATGATGAAGACAGCGCGTGCTTTGTTCGCATCGCTTCTGGTGCTCAGCGCAGGCGCCGCGATCTCCGGTTGCCAGTCGGACCCTGATATCGACATTACCAAGCTCGGCCTCGAAACTGATCCGCCTGATGTGCTCTACACCCAGGGCCTTGCCAATATGAAGGCCGGCAACATGGCGGAAGCGGCGCGCAAGTTCGACGCGATCGACCGCGAGAACCCGTTCTCCGAATGGGCGCGCAAGGCGCTTGTGATGAGCACCTTCGTCAAATACCGCCAGGGGCGTCTGGACGATGCGCTTGCTTCGGGCAACCGCTACATGTCGCAATATCCGAAGTCCCAGGATGCCGCCTATGTGCAGTATCTCATCGGTCTCACCTATTCCAAGCAGATCGTCGACGTGACGCAGGACCAGCGCGCCTCGGCCAAGACGATCGAGGCGATGCAGGCTGTCATCGACAACTATCCGAACTCCGAATATGTCGACGACGCGCAGGCGAAGATCCGCTTCGCGCGCGACCAGCTCGCCGGCAAGGAAATGCAGATCGGCCGCTACTACATGGAGCGGAAGGAATATCTCGCCGCGATCTCACGCTTCCGCATCGTCGTCGAGAAATATCCGAACACCAACCAGATCGAAGAGGCCCTGGCGCGTCTCGTCGAAGCTTATTACGCCATGGGCATCGTCGACGAGGCGCAGACGGCGGCTGCCGTTCTGGGTCACAATTATCCCGACAGCCAGTGGTACGCCGATTCCTACAAGCTGCTGCAGACCGGTGGTGCCGAGCCGCGTGAGAACAAGGGCTCGTGGATCGCTGCGGCAGGCAAGAAACTTCTTCTCGGTTCCTGAGGCCAATGCTGATCCAGCTTTCGATCCGCGATATCGTCCTGATCGAGCGGCTGGATCTTGCCTTCGAGACCGGCCTCTCCGTGCTGACGGGCGAGACCGGGGCGGGCAAATCCATCTTGCTCGACAGCCTGTCGCTGGCGCTCGGCGGGCGCGGCGACGGCAACCTGGTGCGCCATGGCGAGGACAAGGGCCAGGTGACGGCTGTGTTCGACGTTGGCATGGATCACGGCGCCCGCATGCTCTTGCGTGAAAACGGCATCGATGACGAGGGTGATCTGATCTTTCGCCGCCAGCAATCGGCGGACGGGCGCACCAAGGCCTATGTCAACGACCAACCGGTCAGCGTGCAGCTGATGCGCCAGGCCGGTCAAATGCTGGTCGAAATCCATGGCCAGCATGACGACCGCGCTTTGGTCGACACCAATGCCCACCGCACTCTGCTCGATGCCTTCGCCGGCCTTACCGACGAGGTTTCGGAGGTCTCCCGGCTCTATCGGCTGTGGCGCGATAGCGAGCGGACGCTGAAGAAGCACCGCGAGAAGGTGGAAAGTGCGGCACGCGAAGCCGACTATCTGCGTTCTTCCGTCGAGGAACTCGAGAAGCTCTCGCCGCAGGATGGCGAGGAGGAAGAACTCGCCGACCGCCGGCAGAAAATGATGAAGGCCGAGCGAATCGCCGGCGATATCGCCGAGGCCTCCGAGTTCCTGAACGGCAATGCCTCGCCGGTGCCCCATATCGCCTCGCTGGTGCGCCGGCTGGAGCGCAAGAGCCATGAGGCGCCAGGATTGCTCGAAGACACGGTGGCGCTGCTCGATGCCGCGCTCGATCAGCTTTCCAACGCGCAGATGGAAGTCGAGGCGGCGCTGCGCAAGACCGAATATGATCCGAGGGAACTGGAGCGGGTAGAGGAGCGGCTTTTTGCGCTCCGGGCCGCCTCGCGCAAATATTCCGTGCCCGTCACCGAGCTGCCTGCGCTTGCCGTCCGCATGATCGCCGACCTTGCCGATCTCGACGCGGGTGAGGAGCGGCTGGCGCGGCTCGAAGCCGAGGTCGGCCTGGCCCGGGAAAATTACGATGCCGCGGCGCGCTCGCTCTCCGACAAGCGCCATCATGCCGGTATCGCCTTGGCTGCGGCTGTCATGGCCGAGCTGCCGGCGCTGAAGCTCGAACGCGCCCGTTTCATGGTCGAGATCACCACCGATGCGCACGAGGCCCTGGCTGAAGGCATCGATGTGGTCGAGTTCCATGTCCAGACCAATCCCGGCACGCGGCCGGGCTCGATCATGAAGGTTGCCTCCGGCGGCGAACTCTCACGTTTCCTGCTGGCGCTGAAGGTGGCGCTCGCCGATCGCGGATCTGCTCCGACGCTGGTCTTCGACGAAATCGACACCGGCGTCGGCGGTGCGGTGGCCGATGCGATCGGCCAGCGGCTGAAGCGGCTGTCGGAGCGGGTGCAGGTGCTGTCGGTCACGCATGCGCCGCAGGTCGCAGCAAGGGCGGCGACGCATCTTCTGATCTCCAAGGGACCGGCGGCCGAGGGTTCGGAAAAGATCGCTACGCGCGTCGCGACGATGGCGCAGAAGGACCGCACCGAGGAGATCGCCCGCATGCTGGCCGGGGCATCGGTGACCGAAGAGGCGAGGGCGGCGGCAAAGCGGCTGCTGGCCGGCAACGGCTGATCGCAACTCGGCTGTCGGTAAGGCCGACGGCGGTGACGAACATCTCGCTTTGCGCTATCCGTAACATTCCGATCCGCGCCGATCTGTTGCCATGCGCCTTTTCCATTTCAGCGATGATCCCGACATTGCGGTGTTCGAACCGCGCCCGGTTCGCGTAGCCTCAATCCGCCCGGCGGGCCGGGAATGGCTGAACGGTCCACTCGTTTGGGCGATCGATGGCGACCATGACTTCATGTATCTCTTTCCGCGCGACTGCCCGCGGATCCTGATCTGGGCGACACCCAAGACGCCGGAGGCGGAGAGGCGGCACTGGCTCAGGGATTGCCGGGCCGCGGCCTATGTCGAGCGTCACTGGTTGGAAAGGCTCTCGGCGGAAACGCTCCATCGCTACGAGCTGCCGGCTGGGGGTTTCGAGGATCTGAATGATGCCGGCATGTGGGTGGCCCGCAGACGCGTTGTTCCCACCGAGCGCACCGCCATCTCGCGGCTCGACCGGGAGTTTGCGCCGCCCGACGTGGAGCTCAGAGTGGTCGACAGTTTGCGGCCGTTGAAGAGCCTTTGGGACACGAGCTTGCATGTCAGCGGCATCCGGCTGCGCAATGCGCGGGATTGGGAACAGGATGGGTAGATCGATCTTCGCAGCGCGGCATGCGCGGCCTCTCTTTTCATCCGGCGATTTTGCTCTAAAAACAATCCAGATTTCTGGCCAGATTCCCTGGAGTGTTATTCCATGCCCACCGAAGGTTCCGCCGTCGACACGTTGACGATCGAAGAGGCTGCCGCCGAGCTCGAACGGCTGGCAAAGGAGATCGCGCATCACGATGCGCTCTATCACGGCAAGGACCAGCCGGAGATTTCGGATGCCGATTACGACGCGCTGAAGCGCCGCAATGATGCGCTGGAAGCGCGCTTTCCCGAGTTGATCCGCGAAGACAGCCCATCGCGGCATGTCGGTGCAGCGCCCTCCGTGACGTTCTCGCCTGTCGTCCATGCGCGGCCGATGCTGTCGCTCGACAACACCTTCTCGCAGGAGGACGTGCAGGATTTCGTCGCCGGCGTCTATCGCTTCCTCGGCCGTCTGCCGGACCAGTCGATCGCCTTTACCGCCGAGCCGAAGATCGACGGTCTCTCGATGTCGATCCGTTACGAGAACGGCAGGCTGGTGACGGCTGCGACGCGCGGAGACGGGACGACGGGGGAGAACGTCACCGCCAACATCCGGACCATCGCCGAGATCCCCAACGAGCTGCCGAAGGGCGTGCCCGCTGTCGTCGAGATCCGCGGCGAGGTCTATATGGCCAAGAGCGACTTCCTGGCGCTGAATCGGCAGATGGAGGCGGAGGGCAAACAGACCTACGTCAATCCGCGCAA
Organism: Rhizobium sp. BK212; assembly: GCF_014197475.1. Taxonomy (NCBI): domain Bacteria; kingdom Pseudomonadati; phylum Pseudomonadota; class Alphaproteobacteria; order Hyphomicrobiales; family Rhizobiaceae; genus Rhizobium; species Rhizobium sp. BK212. The sequence continues at coordinate 432,017 of NZ_JACIFS010000002.1, read as the reverse complement.
CACCGCGGCCGGGTCGCTGCGCCAGCTCGACGCCAAGGTGACAGCGAGCCGCAAGCTGAAATTCTTCGCCTATGCCTGGGGCGAGATGTCTGAGATGCCCGCCGACACGCAATTTGCCATGGTGCAGACCTTTAGAGACTGGGGTTTCCCGGTCAATCCGCTGATGAAGCGGCTGAATTCGGTCGCCGACATCCTGGCGCATTATGACGAGATCGGCCTTGAGCGTCCGGATCTCGACTACGACATCGACGGCGTCGTTTATAAGGTCGACAGTCTCGAACTGCAGGCCCGTCTCGGCTTCCGCTCGCGTTCGCCGCGTTGGGCGACGGCGCATAAGTTTCCGGCCGAACAGGCCTTCACCGAGGTCGAGAAGATCGAGATCCAGGTCGGCCGCACCGGGGCCCTTACGCCGGTGGCGCGGCTGAAGCCGATCACGGTCGGCGGCGTCGTCGTCACCAATGCGACGCTGCACAACGAGGATTACATCAAGGGCATCGGCAATAGCGGCGAGCGCATCCGGCCGGAGGAACACGATATCCGCGAAGGCGATACCGTCATCGTCCAGCGCGCCGGCGACGTCATTCCGCAGATCCTCGATGTGGTGATGGGAAAACGCGCGGTCGACGCCCGGCCATACGAATTCCCGAAGACATGCCCGGTCTGCGGTTCGCATGCCGTGCGCGAGGTCAACGAGAAGACCGGCAAGATGGATTCGGTGCGCCGCTGCACGGGTGGCTTCATTTGCCGAGCGCAGGCGACGGAGCATTTGAAGCACTTCGTTTCGCGCAACGCTTTCGATATTGAAGGGCTCGGTTCGAAGCAGATCGACTTCTTCTTCGAAAACGAGGACGCGTCGCTGCAGATCCGTACCGCGCCCGACATCTTCACGCTGGAGAAGCGCCAGCAGCAATCGCTGACCAAGCTCGAAAATATCGACGGCTTCGGCAAGGTCAGCGTCGGCAAGCTCTATGCGGCGATCAACGAACGGCGCAGCATTGCGCTCCACCGCTTCATCTACGCGCTCGGCATCCGTCATGTCGGCGAGACCACGGCGAAGCTGCTGGCGCGCTCCTATGGCACCTATGCGGCCTTTGAGACGGGGATGCGGGAGGCCGAGACGCTTGCCGGTGACGCCTGGAACGATCTCAATGCCATCGAGGGCATCGGCGAGGTCGTGGCGCGGGCTATCGTCGAATTCTACAAGGAGCCGCGCAATGTCGAGGTGATCACCCGGCTTATCGAGGAGGTGACGCCCGAGGAGGCCGAACAGCCGGTGACGGCGGGCAGCCCGGTCGCCGGCAAGACCGTCGTCTTCACCGGGTCGCTGGAAAAATTCACCCGCGACGAGGCGAAGGCGAGGGCGGAAAGCCTCGGCGCCAAGGTGGCGGGATCGGTCTCCAAGAAGACCGACATCGTCGTTGCCGGCCCCGGCGCCGGCTCCAAGCTCGACAAGGCGCGCGAGCTCGGCGTGCAGACGATGGACGAGGATGAATGGCTGGCGTTGATCAGCGGGTGAAGGGCTGAGGGCAGGCCGCCAGCCTTCCGCTCGCTCATAGCCTGAGCCGTGCCATCGTATAGGCGTCGACATATTGACCGGCGCGATATCCGAAAGCCCTTAGCAGGCCTTCCTGTTCGAAGCCGAATTTGCGGTAGAGACCGATGGCGACATCGTTGTCGGTATAGACGGTCAGTTCCAGCCGTCTGATATCGAGCCAGTCATCGGCAGCGTCGACAAATGCACCGAGCAGGATCCGTCCGAAGCCGCGGCCGGTGAAATCGTCATGCACGCCCATGCCGATGCTGGCGACGTGCTGCCTGCGGCCGGAAAGACGGTTGAGGCCGCCACTGCCGACGATCTTGCCATTTTGGGTGACGACGAGGTTGAGCGCGCCCGGTGACGGATTTTCCATGTGCTTGCGAACCTCCTCGACTGCCTGGTATGGCGGCCGCAAGGTACCTGCCCGGTAGCCCGGCAGATTTATGAGATCGGTGATCTCCTCGGCATCGGAAAGGCGGACGGCGCGCACCAGGACCCCATCCGGCAGGTGCGCTCGGCCGCGCGGTTCATTCTCTTCGTTTTCGGACATTCATGCTCTCCGTCGTTTACGAGGAGAGCCGGTTTCCGAAAACCCTGCTCGCCTCGGCAGGGTTTCGGGATGATCGGATCGCTGCTAACGCGCCATCGCTCCCGCGTACCCTTCAAGGGTCGTGGTGTGATGAATAAGCGCTGCCATGGTCACGAAGCCGATCATGGCAGGTAGGTTTCGATATGCGGGGCAAAAAGTCAACCATGCGTCGTGCCGAATTTGCGCGGTGGGAAGCGGGGCGGTATTCCTGTGCCTGGAGAAACGATTCGGGTTGCGGCATTGAAAACCATCGCGATTGACTTCGAGACGGCGAACGAACAGCGCGGCAGCGCCTGTTCCGTCGGCCTTGCCTGGATCGAGGAGGGCAGGGTGACGCGCGTCGAGGAGCGGCTGATCCGGCCGCGGGACATGCGGTTTTCCGGGATGAACATCGCAATCCACGGCATCCGGCCGGAGCATGTCGAGGATGCGCCTGAGTTTCCCGAGGTGATGGACGAGTTCGAGGAGGATTTTCGCGGTGCCACGATGATCGCGCACAATGCCGCCTTCGATTTCAGCGTCTGGCGGGCGTGTCTCGATCTCTACCGGCAATCCTATCCGGAGCTTACCTATCTCTGCAGCCTGAAGATGGCGCAGCGGATCTGGCCGCACTTCCTCTCGCACCGGCTGAACCTGATCGCCGAGCATCTCGGCCTGCGTTTCGTGCATCATAACGCCGCCGAGGATGCAGCGGTCTGCGCGGCGGCGGCGATCGAAATGGCGAAGGCGGTCAAGGCGAACGCCGTTCACGCCATACCGGCGCTGATCGGCATGAGGCCCGGCCGGCTGACGGCGCGGGCCTACGAGCCCTGCACCTGCCGGAAAGGCTGAGCGTTCTCGCAACGGCGATTTCTTGCAAAGCATGGGTGCATGCTTATCTAGAATCCGGATCATTCAGGGAGCCGCCATGTCCAAGCTGCGCAATCTTCTCCTCGCCGCCTTCTCTTTCTCCGTTCTTTCCGCCGGGGTCGTCTCGGCCGAGGTGGTCGGCAAGGTCGGGGTCGACTGGATCGGCAACGACATCATTGTCGAGGCGGTCTCCGACCCTGAGGTCAAGGGCGTTACCTGCCACGTCACCTATTTCGACCGCAGCCTGATCGACCGGTTCAAGAACGGCAACTGGTTCGAAGACCCGTCCAACAATTCCATCGCCTGCCGGCAGACGGGGCCGATCGAGATCGGCAATATCGACCTGTCCAAGGACGGCAGCGAGGTGTTCCGCCAGGGCATGTCGCTGATCTGGAAAACGCTGGTCGTCAACCGCATCTACGACAAGACCAACGACACGCTGATCTATCTCGCCCATTCGCGCGAACTGACGGACGGTTCGGCGAAGATGTCGATCTCGACCATTCCGCTCTATGGGCAGAATGTTGTGTGGAAGAACGGGAAGCCGTAGGGGCGGGAAGGTTCCTGGATTTTTCGCGTTCGTTATTGAAAAGCCCGCCCCACAAGGGGGAGGGGCTTAACTTGTCGCACCCGCTTTCCAGATCTTTGACGTTTCGGGAGGAGCGAGGCGGGGCCTGAGCTTAGTCCCTCCCTAAAGCTGATCCGATGCTGGCTTATGCTCCACACCAAACGGAAAAGGCCCGGACGAGCCGGGCCTTCCAATACGCAAACGGAGAAATATCAAGCCGCCTGCGTCAGCTCGTCGGCAATGACCGTGTCGAGGTTCAGGAAGCAGACCATGGTCTTTTCGAGCGCGACGATGCCGCGGCAGAAGGCGCGCTGGGCTTCCGGGATGATTTCCGGCGGCGGCTGCAGGTCTTCGCTCTTGATGGTCATCATGTCGGAAACCTGCTCGACCAACAGGCCGACCAGTTTGCCGGCGATGTCGGTGACGATGATCGCCGAGCGCTCGGAGGGCTCGGTCATCTTCATGCCGAGGCGGCAGGCCATGTCGATGACGGGGATCACCGCGCCGCGCAGGTTGATGAGACCCAGCACGTAGGGCGGGGTGTGCGGCATCGGCGTCACCGGCGCCCAACCGCGGATTTCGCGGATGGCCATGATGTCGATGCAGAACTCCTGGTCGCCCAGGTGGAACGAAACGATTTCGAGATAGGCGCCCGATTGCTTGATGGCGTTGTTGTTCATGGTCAGAATTCTTCCCAGTTGTCCCCGGCGGGAGAGGCGATGACTTTGGCGGCAGAACCGCCGTTGAATGCGCCCGCGACTTTGCCGATCAGGTTGCGCGCGGGAGATGGTCTCGAATGCGAGGCGGCATTTGCCTCTCGCGGCGTTTGCCGGGCGCTCATGCCCTCGCCGGTCTTGAACTGCTTGACCAGTTGCGTCAGGTTTTCCGCGTCGATGGCGAGCGTATGGCTTGCAGCGTTCGTCTCTTCCACCATGGCCGCGTTCTTCTGCGTGACCTGATCCATCTGGCTGATGGACGTATTGATTTCATTCAGTCCCACTGATTGTTCGCGCGCAGAGGTTACGATTGATTTAACATGTTCGTCGATGCGCAGAACATCTTCGCCGATCTGGCGAAGCGCTTCGCCGGCGGCCGTCACCAGTTCGCCGCCGATCTTCACTTCGTCGCCGGATTTTCCGATCAAGGTCTTGATATCCTTGGCAGCGCCGGCGGCGCGGCCGGCGAGTTCGCGTACTTCCTGGGCAACGACGGCGAAACCCTTGCCGGCTTCGCCGGCGCGTGCTGCCTCGACGCCGGCGTTGAGCGCCAGAAGGTTCGTCTGGAAGGCGATCTCGTCGATGACGTTGATGATCTTGCCGATCTCGCGGGACGCGCCTTCGATTCGCTGCATCGCCGCCATTGCGTCGCCGACGACGATATCCGACTTCGCCGTGTTCTCACGGGTATGGGTGACCATATGGCCGACTTCCTCGGCACGGTTGGTCGCGTTACGGACGGTGGCGGTGATCTGGTCGAGGGCGGCTGACGTCTCTTCGAGCGACGCGGCCTGCTGCTCGGTACGCTTGGCGAGGTCATCGGCGGCAGCGCGCATCTGGCGGCTGTTCGCCTCGATCGAGCTGCTGTTGACGGCGATGTCGCTCATCGCCTTGCGCAGCGTTGCCGTCGTCTGGTTGAAGTCGCGGCGTAGGCGCTCCAACTCCTCGCGGAAAGGCTGGTCGATCGTAACGGTCACGTCGCCTTCCGACAGGCGGGTAAGGCCGTGGCCGAGGGCTGTGACGGCGGCGTTCAGAGCTTCGGCGTCGGCGAGCTTTGCGGCTTCGCGCTCACGGTGCTCGGCATCGCTGCGCTGCCTGTCGGTCTGGTTCTGCGTCTCGAGGTTACGCTTCTCGATGGCGGCGAGACGGAAGCTGTCGGCGGCGCGAGCCATTTCGCCGATCTCGTCGCCGCGGCTCTTTTCGGCAACGTCGCTGGCGAAATCGCCGTTCATGATGCGCAGCATGCTTTCGCGCACGGCGCCGATGCCGCGGCGGATCGAGCCGCCATGGACATATTGCAGAATACCCATGCTGAGGATGGCGAAGATGCCGAGGCCGATCTGGAGAACAAGGGCTTCCCGCGATACGGCATTGGCAAGATCGACATGCTGCTGGGCGAAGACGGTGCCGTCAGCGGCGAGCTTGTCGAGCGTTTTGGTCAGCTCCTCGCCGGCGCCGTCGATCGTGTCGTCGATCTTGTCGAACTCGGCATCGGGCGCACCCTGTTGAACAAGGGCGACGAGATCGACCTGGATCGCCTTGCCCATTGCGGCGACGTCGGCGTCATAGCTTTTCAACAGACCATCGTCATGCATTTCTTCGGCAAGCCGGCGCATTTCCTTCGAGCCGCCGGAAAGCGCGGTGAGCGAATCGCCGATCAGCTTGATGCGCTCCGGCTCCACCGCCTTGTCGTCCTTGTCGACGATGATATCCATGGCGGCCAGCACCATCGTCAGGTTCGCAAGGCGCATGTCGTCGATATGGTTGACGCTCGTCTGGATCTCGCTGGCGCTACGCAGGCTGGCATCGACCCGCATGTTCTCGTACCAGCCGACGCCAAGCATCGTTCCGAAACCGAGGAAGGCCGCGCCACCGAGCGTCCAGAGCCGCTGGCTGACCGACAGGCTCTTGCGCACTGCTGAATTCGTCATGAAAAGACCCCTCCACAAACCGCTCGGGTTTATGTTCTCCTACCCTCATGCGGACGTCCGGGGTTTTTGCCACTCGGCAGACTTCATGTCAGAACGGCTCGATGGAGCCGCACGCATTGCTAAATATAGATATGACGGCTTAAGTCTTTCCTAACGATATGTGCCTTGAGATCGTCTGTTCGCTTCAAAAGCAAATTATTCAAAACACAATGGTTTTCGATCCATGGCAATTTTGGCGGGCAGATTTTCCGCCGTAGATGGCCTCTATCAGTGAGACAATTAATCACGGGTCAGAAAACATATTGTTGAATTGCGCGCGTCCGGTCGGGGCTATAATCACGCGGGGCGCAAGGGGTGGGCGGCAGATATCCGCCGGGATCGAGGATCATTCAATGAAGACTTTCCGCATCGCCGTCTGGGTCGGTGTCCTGATACTGGCCGGATTTCTCGGCGGGTTCTCGTACTATCTCAGCAGATCGGGGAATGTAGTGGCGGAGGCTCCCTTCGGCGTGCCCTTTACCCTGGTCTCCCAGACGGGCCAGCCGATCACCGAGCAGGCGCTGCGCGGCAAGCCGACGGCGCTGTTTTTCGGCTTCACCCATTGCCCGGAAGTTTGCCCGACGACGCTTTTCGAGCTGAACGGCTGGATGGAGAAGGTCGATCCGAAGGGCGACAAGCTCCAGGCGTATTTCGTCACCGTCGATCCGGAGCGCGACACGCCCGTGATCATGAACCAGTACGTTTCCAATGTTTCCAAGCGGATCACCGGCATATCAGGTGCGCCTGACAAGGTCGCCGAGGTCATCAAGGGGTTCCGCGTCTACGCCAAGAAGGTGCCGGTCGACGAGAAGGATCCGAATGGCGACTATACGATGGATCACACCGCCTCGGTCTTCCTGCTCGATTCGGCCGGGCGGTTTTCAGGAACGATCGCCTATGGCGAAAACCCGGACACGGCGGTAAAGAAGCTGGAGAATCTCGTCAGCAAGGGGTGATGGTTTCAGCGTGATGGGGCGTTGGCCCGACCGGCGGCGGGCAACGGAAACGGGAAAGACCGCCTATCGTGAGTGAAATCCGCCTTTACGTGACGACGACCGAAAGCAAGGCCGAAGAGATTCTCGACCTTCTGAGCACGGTCTTCGGCGAAGAAGACTTTGCCATCGGCACCACCGAGATCGATGAGAAGAAGGATATCTGGGAAGCCTCGATCTATATGATGGCCGAGGACGAGGCCGAAGTGCGTTCCCGCGTCGAGGATGCATTGAAGACCTCTTTCCCCGATGCCCGGTTGGAGCGAGAAGTCATCCCCGAGGTCGACTGGGTGGTGAAATCGCTGGAGGGGCTGAAGCCCGTCAGGGCAGGGCGCTTCCTGGTGCATGGTTCGCATGACCGCGACAAGGTCCGCCCCGGCGATATCGCCATCGAGATCGATGCCGGCCAGGCCTTCGGCACCGGCCATCACGGCACGACGGCCGGCTGCCTCGAAGTGATCGATGCCGTGGTGCGCTCGCGCCCGGTCCGCAATGCGCTCGATCTCGGGACCGGCAGCGGCGTGCTGGCGATTGCGGTGCGCAAGCTCAAGAACATACCGGTGCTGGCGACCGACATCGATCCGATCGCGACACGGGTGGCGGCCGAGAACGTGCGCCGCAACGGCATCGCGTCGGGCATCGTCACCAGGACCGCGCCGGGCTTTCATTCAACGGCCTTTTCCGAACACGGTCCCTTCGATCTGATCATCGCCAACATTCTCGCCCGGCCGCTGATCCGCATGGCGCCGAAGCTCGCGACGCATCTTGCGCCGGGTGGATCGGTGATTCTTTCGGGCATTCTAGCCGCGCAGCGCTGGAAGGTGATTGCCGCCTATAGCGGCGCACGGCTTCGCCATGTGCGGACCATATGGCGCAATGGCTGGGTGACGATCCACTTCGATCGACCGTAATTTTGCTGGGTTGTTTCTGGGTAGGTGAGCGCCCTAGCCTACGTCACGCTTGCTTGGGGCACCAAGTTCCTTCCCCGCCCCAATGCTGAGCCTGTCACAGGAATGAGCGAGGAGGGGCTTGCGCTCCATCCCCACGACGCCGCGACTCGCACTCTTCCTAAGACAAGAAAAAAGGCGGTGCCGATGGCACCGCCTTGGACCGGTCTATCCGGCCAATGCCCGCGAGCTCAAGGGGAGGGGCGCTCAAGCGGGCTCTACTGCATTCCAATAGGCCGGTCCGGGAGGGAGGAGACGGACGGGCTTTCAGGCTTAGAACGCGTAGCTGAGGGCGCCCTTGTGGCGCGTAGCGCGCTGGCCGGCGCCGAGCAGCTTGAGGCTGTCCTCGTTCTGCGGGCGGCGGGCTCCGATCACGTGACGCACGGTCTGGCGTTCGCCAGCCTGCACCGGGCTGCTATATGCGAAGCGCGAGAGAGAGGCGGTCATTTCAAGAATTCCTTTGTTTCGGGTTCATCGCGAACCGTTCGATGGCGTCTATATAGCTATTCTGAAATGCGGAGGCAGAGGGTTTTGCTCATGGGAGCCATGCGGCCAATGCATAAAGCGTGCCAAATTGCGATTTCGTGTCACAGTTCTGTCAAAATGTTGAGCGGCCCCAAGGGTTTCGACTCGTTTCGTCGCTTTTTCTCCCCATCGGTTGAAATTTCGCTAACATGGCAGCTATCCCATTAACCGGATTCGTCTCAACCATTCGGGTTTCCAGCATGTTCCAGTCTTTCGAGGTCACTTCCACGCCGCAATTCGGCAGGGATCGTGTATCGGCGTTGCGCGCCGGTTTCGATTCGCTCGGCATCGACGCCTTCCTCGTACCGCGCGCCGACGAGTTCAACGGCGAATACGTTCCCGCAGGTTCGGAGCGTCTCGCATGGCTGACCGGCTTTACCGGGTCGGCAGGAATTGCGCTGATCCTGCGCACGCAGGCGATCGTTTTCGTTGACGGGCGCTATGTGACGCAGCTTGCCGAACAGGTCGACGGTTCGGTCTTTTCGGGCGGCGATCTTGTCAATGAGCCGCCGCATGTCTGGCTGGCCGCAAACGGCGCCAAGAGCCTGCGGCTCGGCATCGATCCCTGGCTGCATGCGGGTGCCGAGGTGCGTCGTCTGGAAAAGGCGCTTTCGCAGATCGGCGGCACGCTGGTCTTCCTGCCGCACAATCCGCTCGACAGGCTTTGGAGCGACCGGCCGGCCGAGCCGCTCGGCGCGGTCAGCATCCAGAACGTCGCGCAGGCCGGCGTGCTGGCCAGAGCGAAGATCGCGACAGTTGCGGCCGATCTTTCGAAGAAGAACCTCGCTGCGGTGCTGATCGCCGATCCCTCTTCTGTCGCCTGGATCTTCAATATCCGCGGCGCCGACGTGCCGCACACGCCGCATCCGCTGTCGCGCGCCATCATTCATGCCGACGGCCGAGCCGAGCTCTTCCTCGACAAACGCAAGACGGGCATCGAGCCGGAGGCCTATCTCGGGCAGATCTGCACGCAGCTGCCGCCCTCGGCGCTGGAGGAGAGACTCGCTGCCGTTTCCCGGAATGGCGGCCGCGTGCTGATCGATCCCGATATCGCTTCCTATGCGCTGGCGGAAATCATCCGCCGGGCGGGCGGCGAAGTGGTGGAGGGCGCCGATCCCGCCAAGCTGCCGCGCGCGGTGAAGAATGACGTCGAAATCAACGGCTCGGCCGCCGCGCATCTGCAGGACGGGGCAGCGATGGTGGAATTCCTCTACTGGCTGTCGCAGGAAAAACCCGGCACGGTGAGCGAGATTGTCGCGGCCGAGCGTCTCGAAGCGGCGCGCGCCCGTGTCGGCCAGAGCATGCAGAACCCGCTGAAGGACATTTCCTTCGACACGATTTCGGGTGCGGGCGAACATGCGGCGATCATGCATTACCGCGTGACGACCGAGACCAACCGGATGATCGAGGCCGGCGAACTCTTCCTGATCGATTCCGGCGCGCAATATATCAACGGCACGACCGACATCACCCGCACGGTCGGCATCGGCAGGGTAACCGAAGAGCATCGGCGCTTCTTCACGCTGGTGTTGAAGGGCATGATCGAGATCAGCACGGCGCGTTTCCCGAAAGGCACGCGCGGCTGTGACCTCGATCCGCTGGCGCGCATCGCGCTGTGGCGAGCAGGCGCCGATTTCGCCCACGGCACGGGCCATGGCGTCGGCTCCTACCTCTCGGTGCATGAGGGGCCGCAGCGCATCTCCAGGCTTTCGACGCAGGAACTGCTGCCCGGCATGATCCTTTCGAACGAGCCGGGCTATTACCGGCCCGGCAGCTTCGGCATTCGCATCGAGAACCTGATCTATGTGCGCGGCGCCGAGGAAATCGAGGGCGGCGATACGGCGATGCTCGGTTTCGAGACGCTGACCTTCTGCCCGATCGACCGCAGCCTCGTCATTCCAGAGCTTCTGACCCATGACCAGCTGCATTGGTTCAACGACTACCACCGCCGCACACACGAGGCGCTGATGCCGCTGATCCACGATCACGATGTCAGGGCATGGCTCGAAAACGCGACGCTGCCGCTGGAATATTGAGAACGGCGTCGACGCGCCGGCGCTACAGCCCTCAGGCGCCGACCGTGTGGCGCCAGGTCATCACGACGATCCAGGCGGCGACCAGCATCCATGTATGCGAAACGCGCAGGCCGACGAAGAGGGCGACGATCAGCGCCAGTTTCGATTCCCAGCCGCCGATGAAGAAGGCGGGGGCGACCAGCGTCGTCAGCACGGCGGCCGGCACGGCATTCAGCGCCGCCTCCATGCGCGGCGGAATGCTCTTCATTCGGGTGATGAGGATATAGCCGCCGATGCGGGTGGCGAAAGTGGCGACCGCGGCGGCGAAGATGACGAGCGCCATGTGAAGATCGAATTCCATGGCTCAAACCTCGTGCACTTCGGATTGCAGGGCGTCGGCTTCGAGATCCGGCGCTTGCGGCGGCAGCGGCAGCAGGGCGGCAAGCACGATGCCGACGGCGGCGCCGAGGCTGACATGCCAGGGCGAGCCGACATAGCGATAGGCGAGGACTGATGCGACGGCGCTGACGAGCGCCACGGGCAGGAAATTGTCGCGCTTGCGGAAACCAAGGACGATGCCGAGGAAATAGGCCGGCAGCAGGATATCGAGGCCGATCGCCTTGGGATCGCCGATGAAGCCGCCGAGCATGCCGCCCAAGACGCTGATCAGCACCCAGGGAACGTAGATGATGATGCCGAAACCGAAATACCAGGCGAAGCTGACCGGCAGACCCGACTCGCCGCGTTTCACCGCTGCGGCAAATTGCGGATCGACGAGCAGGAAGAAGGTGAAAAATTTCTGGACCGGCGTGAACTGGCCGATATAGCGCGCCATCGCCGCCGAATAGAGCACGTGGCGGAAATTGACGGCGAGGATCGACAGCACGATCAGCCAGGCATGGACATTGTGGCCGAAGAGTTCGATGCCGACCATCTGGCTGGCGCCGGCATAGACGGTGGCGCTCATGAAGGCGGCTTCGGAAAGCGACATGCCGTTTTCGACGGCGAGCGCTCCGAACAGGGCGCCAAAGGGCGCCGATGCCAGCGCAACGGCAATGCCGCCCCGCAAACCTTCAACAAAGTCGGCGCGATTCATGCGATCTTGTCCGGTTGGAATTCAGGTTTCCCCTTATGGTCTATGGCTTGCAACGGCAATTGAATTTCCTTGATTGACCAATCGATTTCGCTGAACCATCAAACTCCAGAGTGCATTCGGCCAAGAGGAAACCATGAAGAAGATCGAATTTTCCAAGGAGGCGAAGGCGGCGATCGTTTCAAGCATCCGCCGCTATTTCGAGGCGGAGCTCGACCAGCCGATCGGTGTGCTGCCGGCCGAGTTCCTGCTCGATTTCTTCGCGGACGAGATCGGCGCCCATTATTACAATCAGGGTCTTCGCGATGCGCATGCCGCCCTTCTGAGGAAGATGGAGGACCTGGCGGAAGACATCTATCTGTTGGAGCGCGAGGAGAAGAACAAGGGCACTACCGCATAGTTCTACAGCGTTCCCTACGCATCTGAGAAGGAGCACGGCGCTGTCGCGATAACGGGACGCGGCGGCGCCGCGGCCCGCAAGATCGCGGAAGGATCAGCCCTCGCGCTTCATCCGCTCCCGGCGAGCGGCTTCGGCCTCCGAGGGCTGCGCCAGCTCGAACGTGCCTGTCTTGATTGCGCCCGCACGCTCATAGACGCTCATGATCACGCCCGTCGTCGATACGCTATTGGCGGTCAGCTTCAGCGCCTCCGGCTTGGCGCCTTGACCGAAGAGGCGTTTGCCCGGGCCAAGCACGAGCGGGAAGGTCAGAAGCCGGAATTCGTCGATCAGGTCGTGCGCCAACAGGGTCTGCAGCAGGCCGCTGCTGCCCTGCGTCAGGAGGGCGGGACCGTCCTCCTGCTTCAGCCGGGCGATTTCGGCAGCGACGTCGCCACGCAAGGCGATAGAATTCTCCCAAGTGAGCGGTTCCGTGGAGCTGGTCGCGACATATTTGGTCACGGCGTTGAAGACCTGACCGATCGGATCGTCCTTCTCGACGAAGGGCCAATGCGCGGCAAAAATCTCGTAAGTCTTGCGGCCGAGCAGCAGTTCGAAGGGGTCGGTAAAGATCCCGCCCATGAACTGGCCCATCGGCTCGTCCCAATAATTGACGGTCCAACCGCCAAGCGTGAAGCCGCCGGTCGGATCCTCCTGTGGCGCGCCCGGTGCCTGCATGACGCCATCCAGGCTCACGAAGGCTGCAGCAACAAGCTTTCTCATCTCTCGACTCCCATTGTTGGTGTGTTCAGAGCCAAGGACGGATCGGCTTGCACCGATCCGACATCCGACGCGTGGTTTTTTAGGCGCGATCTGACTTAATCTGACAAGACCTTGGCGCTGTCGATGATCGCGATGCCATGCGCCCGCATCTCCTCGATGGCGGCGGCGACACCTTCGGGCGTGATGCCGCGGCTTGCATCCTCGATGAAGCGCACGCGGACACCCGGCATCATCTCCAGCGCGTCGAGCGCGGAGAATTTGACGCAATAGTCGGTCGCGAGCCCGCAGACGTCGAGGTCGGTGATGCCCTGGTCCTCGAGGAAATCGGAAAGGCCGGTCGAGGCATCGCGGTCATTGTCGCGGAAGGCCGAATAGCTGTCGATATAGGGATGCTCGCCCTTCTGCTGGATCAGATCGATCTCTTCCGATCTGAGCGCAGGATGCAGTTCCGCATCGAGCGTGCCCTGAACGCAGTGGTCGGGCCACATCATCTGCTGCTTGCCGGAGAGTTCACCCATCTCGAAGGGGGCCGCGCCCGGATGGGCGGAGGCGAAGCTGCCGTGACCCGGCGGATGCCAGTCCTGCGAGGCGACGATCAGATCGTATTTGCCGCTGTCGATCAGCCTGTTTGCGACGGGAACCACCTTGTCGCCATCAGGTACCGGCAGATTGCCGCCCGGACAGAAGCCGTTCTGAATGTCGACGAGCAGCAGCGCTTTCATCAAGCCCAATCCCTTCGCTTATTGCAGTGTAAGACGCCAAGCACACCCAATGTATCAACTAGTGGATTTCCAGGCGCGGCGGCGCAAGTGTTAATTCTGGTACTAGCGGTAGTAAGTCGTCAAAGTAGGGAGCTCTAATGCAACTATGACGATAGCTGGCGGCGGCTCTCGTGTTGAAATGGAATGGAGGGAAGGTTCGTGGATAATCTGGGGATCGCAGACGCGGCCAAAGACGGCGGCGATTGCCGGCAAATCGCTTTGACCGCTAAGACGCTTTTGCGCGGCATCGTTGGATCGAGGCTCCCCCGGCAGAGCCCGGATCTCGGTCGGCTAGACCGCAACCGCGGCGTCGGCTGCGGAATCACCTGCTGCGGCGGAAGCGCCGTAGGTATTGCGGTAGGCCTGAAGCGCCGTCTGCATGTCGCTCAGCACCTTGGTGAGCAGCGGATCGCTGTCGCGGGATGTACTGATCTTGCTCGGATCGGCGGCGAGGAATTCGGACTCGGTCAACTTGCCGTCGCCATTCGTATCCATCGAGGCGAAGACGCCTTTGGAAGTATCGTCGTTCTGATCGCTGCCGTCGCCCTGATCGTCGCTGCCGTCGGTTTTCTGCATGGACAACATCAGCGACAGGATGTCGGCGGTGATCTTCTTGACGATGTCTGTACTGCTGTCGTCGCTATCGCCGTCGGTCGCGATCGTGCTTGATGTCGAGGACTGCGATGCGGCGGCGAGCTCGTCCGCCGAAATGACGCCGTCACCGTTCTTGTCCAGGCTTGAAAGCGGAGACTGATACTGTGTCAACGTGCTGCCGAGAGATGAAACACTGGTCACTTGAACCTCCTTCGAAAAGTTCGTCGTGAAGCCCGCCTTTCATGGACGGGCAGTCTCCGGGCTAAGCTGATTTGCGCAAAGCGTCAAAGCGACGTTTTGACAGGGAAGAAGGTGCGATTGACGGCGTGGGGCAACGCACGTTAACCTTTCGGTTACCAAAGCTGTTTCATTGAAATGATTGGCGTTTTTAGCGGCCGACGGGTTCGGGCGAGCGAAAGTCCATGTCTGCGAGCGCACGCGATGGCGCCATCGCGGCTTGCTGGAGGGGCAATGGACGGTCCGCCGGGGCTCCCGCCGCTGCGGCATTTCGTCCGGCTTCCCGGAGCGCGATGCCAGATCGATCTTGCTCAGGACCGCGATTTCTGCCTTTCTTGCCGTCAGCTGCAAGCCGGAACCGAAGCCATGTCCGAAGCGGATCCCAACGAAAAGATCGATGCGACGTTCCGCAACGGATCGTTGACGGCGACCGGGATCATCCTCGGTTTCTCTCTCAATTTCATCAGTCTCTGGGTATCCAATCCGAATGACTGGAGCCGCATCGATCTGCTGCCGATGTCGTTCCTGACGGTCGGCATCGCCATTCAGGTGAAGGTGTTTGCCGATCTCCTGGCGCGGGACTCGCTGGTGGCCGTCAAATATGACCGGGCTCGCCGGCTTTTCCTGATCGGATTGTCGATCGTCGCCATCGGGATGGGGATTGCCCTGATGAACGATATTCTCGGGCTTGGAAGCATGCGGATGCTCGGCTGAAGGTGCTGACGCAAGGTCAGACGCGTTCGACGAACCCGTCCAGCACCCGCTTCTGTCCGGCCCGGTCGAACTCGATCGTCAGCTTGTTGCCTTCGATGCCGGTGATGTTGCCGTTGCCGAATTTCAGGTGGAACACGCGATCGCCGAGGGTGAATCGCGACGGTTCCGACGAGGTCGATTTCGCCACCAGCTCGCCGTCGATCGTGCGCCCTTTCGGACCGCTTTCGCCATAGCCGATGCGTTCGACGGCGTGGCCGGAGCGGGTGCCCCAATTGTCACGGGTGGCGTCGGTCTTGTTGGCCTGGGCGCGTTTCCAGCCTGGGGTGGAATAGGAATTGGCGAAGGGCTCGGCCTTGTCGAAGCGAGACTGGCCGTAGCCGCCGCGGCCGTAACCGCCATAGCTCTGCTCCATTTCGGCGACCTCGACATGGGTTTCCGGCAGTTCGTCGAGGAAACGCGAGGGCAGGGTCGACTGCCAGAGACCGTGGATGCGGCGGTTGGAGACGAACCAGATATGGCAGCGGTGCTTGGCGCGGGTGATGCCGACATAGGCGAGGCGGCGTTCCTCCTCCAGGCCGGCGCGGCCGCTCTCATCCAGCGAGCGCTGGTGCGGGAAGAGGCCTTCCTCCCAGCCGGGCAGGAAGACGGTGTCGAATTCCAGGCCCTTGGCCGAGTGCAGCGTCATGATCGAGACGGCGTCGAGGTTCTCGTTGGTCTCGGCATCCATGACGAGGGAGACGTGCTCAAGGAAGCCGCGCATCGACTCGAAGCTCTCCATCGAGCGGATCAGTTCCTTAAGGTTCTCAAGGCGACCGGGGGCTTCGGCGCTTTTGTCGTTCTTCCACATGTCGGTATAGCCGGACTCTTCGAGGATCTGCTCGGCAAGTTCGGTATGCGGTGTGTTTTCAAGCAGTTCCTGCCATCGGCGGAAAGATTGAATCACGTCGAAGAGGGCTTTTCGCGCCTTCGGTTTCAGCTCGTCGGTCTCGATGATGTCGGCCGCTGCCGCAAGCATCGGGATGTCGCGAGCGCGCGCGTAGTCGTGCAGCGCACGCACCGTCGTATCGCCGAGGCCACGCTTTGGCGTATTGATGATGCGCTCGAAGGCGAG
Organism: Rhizobium sp. BK212; assembly: GCF_014197475.1. Taxonomy (NCBI): domain Bacteria; kingdom Pseudomonadati; phylum Pseudomonadota; class Alphaproteobacteria; order Hyphomicrobiales; family Rhizobiaceae; genus Rhizobium; species Rhizobium sp. BK212. Next base: position 415,640 of record NZ_JACIFS010000002.1, on the reverse strand, counting down.
GTCATCGGAGGCTTGAGCGACCAGGCGGAAATAGGCCATGGCATCGCGGATTTCCAGGCGCTCGTAGAAACGCGGGCCGCCGATGACGCGGTAATTGAGGCCGAGGGTGACGAAGCGGTCTTCGAATTCGCGCATCTGGAAGGAGGCGCGCACGAGGATCGCCATGTCGTTTAAGAGATGCTTGCTGCGCTGGAGCTGCTCGATCTCCTCACCGATGGCGCGGGCTTCCTCCTCCGAATCCCAGGAGGCGTGGACCTGAACCTTGACGTCGTCCGGATCGGAGCGGTCGGTGAACAGCGTCTTGCCGAGCCGGCCTTCATTATGGGCGATCAGATGCGCCGCGGCGCCGAGAATATGTTCGGTCGAGCGGTAATTGCGCTCGAGCTTGATCACCTTGGCGCCGGGGAAATCCTTCTCGAAGCGCAGGATATTGTCGACCTCCGCGCCGCGCCAGCCGTAGATCGACTGATCGTCGTCGCCGACGCAGCAGACATTCTGCGGCTCGCCCTTGGCGCGCTGGGCGAGGAGCCTCAACCACATATACTGGGCGGTGTTGGTGTCCTGGTACTCGTCGACCAGGATATAGCGGAAGCGGCCGTGATATTCCTTCAGGAGATCCGGATTCTTGCGGAAGATCGCGATCGGATGCATCAGCAGATCGCCGAAGTCGCAGGCGTTCAGCGTCGTCAGGCGATTCTGATAGGCAAAATAGAGATCGCGGCCGCGGCCATTGGCAAAGGCGCGGGCGTCGCCCTCGGGAATATCGGCAGGCCCGAGGCCTTTATTCTTCCAGGTGTCGATCATGCCGGCGAACTGCTTGGCCGGCCAGCGCTTGTCGTCGAGGCCTTCGGCCTGGATCAGCTGCTTGATCAGGCGGACGACGTCGTCGGTATCGAGAATGGTGAAATCGGAGCGCAGGCCGACGAGCTCGCCGTGGCGGCGCAGCAGCTTGACGCCGATCGAGTGGAAGGTGCCGAGCCAGGGCATGCCTTCGACGGCGCCGCCGACGAGCAGCGCAATGCGCTCCTTCATCTCGCGGGCGGCCTTGTTGGTGAAGGTGACGGCGAGGATCTGCGAGGGGAAGGCGCGGCCGGTGTTGAGAATATGGGCAATGCGGGTGGTGAGCACCCGTGTCTTGCCGGTGCCGGCGCCGGCGAGCACGAGGACCGGGCCCTCCAGCGTTTCGACGGCATCTGTCTGCTCAGGATTCAGCCCGGCAAGATAATCCGGCCGCTTGCCGCCGTCGCGGGCCGCCATGGCGCGCGCGGCGAGGCCTCCAGCTGCAATGCTCCCTGTTGCAGGCGCCTTTCCCAACGAAGCCTGAGGCGGCTGCGGCTTGCGCGCCATCTCGCCCGGCTCTTCATCAAAGAAGGGAATATCGTCGAAACTATTGCTCATGGCGCGTAATGTAGTGATTCGGGAAGGAAAGACCAGAAAAGATGTTCTGCTTTCATTCCCAAGTGGCCGCTATCCCAAGCGGGATGCTCTGGGCACTAAGGGCGCCGCGAGCGCGGCTGCGATCGCCATGCCGGCGAACCGGGCGAAAAAATTCAGATCGCAACCTGTCGGAAGCGATGCCGGCGCGACGTCCTTGAAGCATCGGGCTTCGATCATCGGACGGGGTCCGGATCAATACTCGTCAACAAGGAGGCCGTTTCATGCCGAAGGTCGTTTCAAATCTCTGGTTCGCCGAGCAAGCGCGCGAAGCCGTCGAATTCTACACATCCGTTATCCCCGACTCCCGGATCGGCCGCATCACTATATTGCCGGCGGAAACGCCGAGCGGGCCTCCCGGCAGCGTCGAGCTGATCGAGTTCACGCTCGGCGACCAGGCCTTCCTGGCGATGAAAGCCGGGCCGCTCGATAGCTTCAACCATTCCTTCTCGATCGCGATTCTCCTGGAAAGCCAGGCCGAGATCGATCGGATATGGGAGGCATTCCTCGCCAATGGCGGCACGCCGGAGGCCTGCGGCTGGCTGAAGGATCGCTGGGGCCTTTCCTGGCAGATCGTGCCGCGCATGCTTTCCGAGATGGTCGCCGATAGCGACCGCGAGCGGGCGAGGCGCGTGACCGAGGTGATGCTCGGCATGATCAAGATCGATATCGCCGCGCTGGAAAAGGCGTTCAACGGCTGAGTCGCGCCGGTGGCATATCGTTACGAAAAACGGGCGCATGGCTGTGATGCGCCCGTCTTTATCATGTCAGGCGCGGATGGGTATGCGCTGTCCAGCATCGACTTTGCGCAGATTGGCTGCCAAGCGTCGATTTTTCCAAGGCTCGAATCACGGGCGACATTGCACACCCTTTTCATCTTTCTGTCACGTCGCGAAATGTGCTGATACCGCAAAAGTCCTTTTCTCAACTACAATAAGAAACAGTTTCGTAGAGTAAAAAAATAACCGGTGCATGCACGTTTTTGTGCATTGCCAGAAACAGCCGGTGAGCGTGGAATATACCTGCGAAACTATTGATTCTTAGGAATGTCGTGGCCATCTCCTTTGGTATGACGACCTAGAGCCTGTGGCAGTAACCTTGAATGGAGGGCCCATGCTGAGCGAATCCGTATTTGATGCGTTCACCCGCAGTTATGATGCGCGCCGCGAGACCGATATGTCGATCGCGGAGTATCTCGACCTTTGTAAAAAAGAACCGCTTGCCTATGCCAATGCGACCGAGCGGCTGCTTGCCGCGATAGGCGAGCCGCAGATGGTCGATACCGCCAGGGACGCGCGCCTCGGCCGGATTTTCATGAACCGGACCATCCGGATCTATCCCGCCTTTGCCGGCTTCCACGGCATGGAAGAGACAATCGAACGCATCGTTTCCTTCTTCCGGCATGCAGCCCAGGGGCTCGAAGAGCGCAAGCAGATCCTCTATCTGCTCGGCCCGGTCGGCGGCGGCAAGTCATCGCTGGCGGAGCGGCTAAAGCTGCTGATGGAGGTTCATCCGATCTACGTGCTGAAGGCCGGTGACGAGATCAGCCCCGTTTTCGAAAGTCCGCTCAACCTCTTCGACCCGGACACGATGGGATCGCTCCTGCAGGAGCAATACGGTATTCCCCTGCGTCGCCTGAACGGACTGATGAGCCCGTGGTGCCTGAAGCGACTCGACGATTTCGGCGGCGATATCTCCCGCTTCCGCGTCGTCAGAGTACAGCCTTCGCGGCTGCGCCAGATCGCCATCGCCAAGACCGAGCCTGGAGACGAGAACAATCAGGATATCTCGTCGCTGGTCGGCAAGGTCGATATCCGCAAGCTGGAGACCTATTCCCAGAACGATCCCGATGCCTACAGCTATTCGGGCGGCCTCAACCGCGCCAATCAGGGCGTGCTCGAATTCGTCGAGATGTTCAAGGCGCCGATCAAGATGTTGCATCCGCTGCTGACGGCGACGCAGGAGGGGAACTATATCGGCTCCGAGAATATCGGCGCCATACCCTTCTCCGGCATCGTTCTTGCGCATTCGAACGAGGCGGAATGGCAGACCTTCAAGGCCAACAAGAACAACGAAGCGTTCATCGACCGTATTTGCGTCATCAAGGTGCCCTATTGCCTGCGCGTGACGGAAGAGCAGAAGATCTACGAGAAGCTGATCGAGGGATCCGAACTCGCCGATGCGCCATGCGCCCCGGCGACGCTCGAAATGCTGGCCCGCTTCTCCGTGCTTTCACGCCTGCGCAAGCATGAGAATTCGACGTATTTTTCGAAGATGCGCACCTACGACGGCGAAAGCCTGAAGGAGACGGATCCGCGCGCCCGCAGTGTCCAGGAATATCGGGATGCCGCCGGCATCGACGAGGGCATGGACGGCATATCCACCCGCTTCGCCTTCAAGGTGCTCGCCTCCACCTTCAACCACGACACCACGGATATCGGCGCCGATCCGGTTCATCTGATGTATGTGCTGGAGCAGTCGATCCGCCGCGAGCAGTTTTCCGACGATGTCGAGAAGCGCTATCTGGAGTTCATCAAGGCCGATCTTGCGCCGCGTTACGCAGAGTTCATTGGAAATGAAATCCAGAAGGCCTATCTTGAATCCTATGCGGACTACGGACAGAACCTGTTCGACCGCTACGTGGACTATGCCGATGCCTGGATCGAAGATGTGGACTTCAAGGATCCCGATACTGGCCAGCTTCTCGACCGCGAGCTCCTCAACCAGGAACTGACGAAGATCGAAAAGCCGGCGGGAATCGCCAATCCGAAGGATTTCCGCAACGAAATCGTCAAGTTCTGCTTGAGATCGCGGGCAGCCAACGGCGGAAAGAATCCGTCATGGACGAGCTACGAGAAAATCCGGGAAGTCATCGAAAAGCGAATGTTCTCGCAGGTCGAAGATCTTTTGCCGGTCATTTCCTTCGGATCGAAGAAGGATTCCGAAACGGAAAAGAAGCACAGCGAATTCGTCTCGCGCATGGCCGCGCGGGGTTACACCGAGAGGCAGGTTCGACGCCTTGTGGAATGGTACATGCGCGTCAAACAGGCAAGTTAATGCGGAGCCATTATGCACATTGTCGACCGGCGGCTGAATCCGCGCGGTAAAAGTCTGGAAAATCGGCAGCGGTTCCTTCGACGCATGAAGGGCGCCGTGCAGCAGGCGGTCAAACGTTCTCTGCAAAACCGCAACATTCGCGATGTGCTCGACGGCGGGGAAATCAGCCTGCCGATCGATGGGATGGCCGAACCGAACTTGCGAAGGGGCGACGGCGGCATCCGCGATCATATCCTGCCTGGAAACAGGGCCTTCGTCGAAGGCGACATTCTTCCGCGCCCGCCGGGGAGCAGGGGCGGAAAACCCAAGGATGCGGGCGAAGGCGACGGCGAGGACGGCTTCCGTTTCGTGCTGACGCGCGAGGAATTCCTCGATGTGTTCCTGGACGATCTGGAACTGCCCGACCTTGCCAAGCGGCGCCTGGCCGAAACCGAGGAGGAAACGCCCTTCCGTGCCGGCTATTCCGTGTCGGGATCGCCGTCCAACATCGCCGTCGGCCGCACGACCAGGCTCGCGATGATGCGCCGTGTCGCGCTTGGCCGTCCGCGCCGCGAAGAAATCGAAGCCCTGCAGCGGCAGATCGAGGAATGCGAGGACGACGAGAGCCGCCTGACGCTTGAGGCAAAACTCAAATCCCTGACGGAAAAAAGCCGGCGCATTCCCTATATCGATCCGCTCGACGTGCGGTATCGCCGCTTCGAAAACGAGCCGAAGCCTGTGGCGAAGGCCGTGATGTTCTGCCTGATGGACGTCTCCGGCTCGATGTCGGAACACATGAAGGACCTGGCGAAGCGTTTCTATCTGCTGCTCTACCTCTTCCTGTCGAAGCGTTACAAGAAAGTGGAGATCGTCTTCATCCGCCATACCGACAAGGCCGAGGAAGTCGACGAGGAAACCTTCTTTTATGGCCCGGCAACGGGCGGCACGCTGGTCTCCAGCGCGCTGGCGGCAATGCGGGCGATCATCGCGGCGCGTTTCGATCCGGCAGAATGGAATATCTATGGCGCCCAGGCCTCGGATGGCGACAATGCCCATTCGGACGGGAACCTGAGCGGGCAGCTGCTGCGCGAGATTTTGCCGCTGTGCCAGTATTTCGCCTATATCGAGGTCGGTGAAGAGGGCGGCGACTCCTCGGTATCCCGCTCACCGCTTTGGATGCTCTATGACGGGATCCGTTCCGAGCTGCAGCCGCTTTCGATGCGCAAGGTCTGCCGGCGAAACGAAATATTCCCGGTTTTCCACGATCTCTTCCAGAAACGTGACGCACAGTCGAAGGTAACGCCATGACCATGACGATGAGGCCACGAGAGCGGCTATTGTTCGAGGGGGCCGACTGGGACTTTTCAACACTCCAGCGCATCCACGACGCCTGCGAGGACATCGCGCTTAACGAACTCGGCCTCGACGTCTATCCGAACCAGATCGAAGTCATCACCTCCGAGCAGATGCTGGATGCCTATTCCTCAACCGGCATGCCGCTCTTTTACCGCCATTGGTCCTTCGGCAAACACTTCGCGCATCACGAAACTTTCTATCGCCGGGGGATGCGCGATCTTGCCTATGAGATCGTCATCAACAGCTCTCCCTGCATCTCCTACCTGATGGAAGAGAACACGGCGACGATGCAGACGCTCGTCACCGCGCATGCGGCCTTCGGCCACAACCATTTCTTCAAGAACAATTATCTCTTCAAGCTCTGGACCGATGCGGAGGGCATCCTCGATTACCTTGATTTCGCCAAGGGTTATATCACGCGCTGCGAGGAGCGTTACGGCGAGACGGCCGTCGAGCGCACGCTCGATGCAGCCCATGCGCTGATGTCGCACGGGGTGCATCGATACGCGGGCAAGACCACCATCGATCTTCGCCAGGAGGAGAAGCGGCAGCAGGAGCGCCGCGCCCACGAGGAACAGATGTTCAACGACCTGTGGCGCACGGTTCCCGTCGGCAAGGCCAAAAAGGCGAGCGACAGCGGCCTGGATAAGCGCCGCGCCGCCCTCGGTCTTCCGCAGGACAACATCCTTTACTTTCTCGAGAAAACGGCGCCGCGGCTGCAGCCGTGGCAGCGCGAGATCCTTCGCATCGTCCGCCACGTCGCCCAATATTTTCATCCGCAGCGCCAGACCAAGGTGATGAACGAGGGAACCGCCACCTTCGTCCACTACCAGATCATGAACCGGCTTCACGAGCGAGGGCAGATCAGCGACGGAAACTTCCTGGAATTCCTGAAGTCGCACGCCAATGTGGTGTTCCAGCCGAGTTATGACGACCGGCGGTTCTCGGGATTCAACCCCTATGCGCTTGGTTTTGCGATGATGCAGGATATCGAGAGGATCGTCACGGCGCCGACGGAAGAGGACCGCGCATGGTTTCCCGATATCGCCGGACGAGGCGATGCGATGGCGGTGTTGCGCGACATCTGGGCCAACTACCGGGACGAGAGCTTCATCAGCCAGTTCCTGAGCCCGAACCTGATCCGGCAGTTGCGGTTGTTCCATCTCTACGACGATCCGGAACAGACCGAGGGGATACTGGTTTCGGCGATCCACAATGAGCGCGGATATTTGCGCATCCGCCGCCAGCTCTCCCGCGAATACGATATCGGCTGGACCGACCCGGCAATCGATATCGTCGATGTCGACCTCGCCGGCGACCGCCGCCTGTTGCTGCAGCACATCGTCGTGAATGGCTGCTACCTTCAGGAAAATGACACGAAACTCGTCCTGCAGCATCTCGCCGATCTCTGGGGCTACGACGTCTTGCTTCAGGAAATCGACAGCTCCAGCACGGTGGCGAGAGAACACACGGCGAGCCCGCGCAAAATCGTTCAATAATCACCCGTTATGCTGACGGGCGATAATCAACAATTATCGGTGGCAACAAACACAAAGCCTTAGTAGTTTATCGCCGTTGCAATCGCCCCCTGATCTCGGCCAGTTTCACCCTTTGCAGCGATCTTTCCCGGCGGGCGGACAGCGCGGAGACGAGAGACCATGAGTGAAACGCGGCGCAAGCTGACGACGATCTTCTGTGCTGACGTGCAGGACTATACGCGGCTGATGGGGGCTGACGAAGAGGGCACGCTTGCGAGCCTGAAGCGCTGCCGGGAGGCGATGGGGCGCCTGATCGAAAGCCATGGCGGCCGCATCATCAATACCTGGGGCGATGGGCTGATCGCCGATTTCCCGAGCGTGGTCGAAGCGGTGCGCGCGGCCGTCGACACTCAGAACGAACTCGCGGGCTTCAACGCCCGCCGCCCGGCCGACGGGCGCATGCTCTTCCGTATCGGCATCAACCTCGGCGACGTGATCGTCGAAGACGACGATATTTATGGCGACGGCGTGAATATCGCGGCGCGGTTGCAGGCTTCGGCGACGGCCGGCGGCATCGTCATATCGAGCACCGTTTACGACCAGGTCCGCAACAAGGTGGCTGTGGGTTTCGAGTTTCTCGGGCCGCTGATGGTGAAGAACGTCGATGAAGGCGTGCCGAGCTATGCGGTGAAGATCGGCGACGCCAGGGATGAGACGCCGCCTGCCGGAGGATCCAGTCCGGCGCGATCGCAGCCGGCGGCGGTTATGCCGGCTGGTATGGCCGAGGTAAGGCCGGCACCGGGCAGACGCAGGCTGTACGGGGTGCTCGGCGTTATCGCCGTGGTCCTGATCGGCATCAACCTTCTATCGTGGCAGGGCGTTTTCTGGGCGCGCTTTCCGGTGCTTGCGCTCGCCGTCGTCGCGGCACTCGCCTGGAATCGCGACCAGAGCCGGTTCAACCGCAAGCTCACCTCGCTGGCGATCCTGGCGCTCGGCTTTGTCGGCATCAACCTCTTCACCTGGACGGGGCAGTTCTGGGCGGTGTGGCCGATCCTCGGGATTGCCGCCGCAATGGGCCTGCGATGGTCGATGCGCCGATAGACGTCCGACCCGCATCGCCAGAGATTGGATACGGCATCTCGCCCGAAATCGACGGTGTCAAAGACATGCGTGAGTGTCCGTTCAAGCAAAAGTGAGCGCCCGGGTTATTTCCATTCTTTGTTGATATTACAAATCGGTAATGCCGGCTGCTTATGCTTGCCGGTAAACTGTAAACGCGCGATATTGTCGCATCAGACGGGACTCTTGATCCCGCAGCGCCTCTTTCGACCGACCCTGGTCCAACCTCGAGTCCCTCCGGAGACGTGAATGGCCTTTTGGAAGCAGTTTATACTGTCGCTCATCGTCATTATTGCCGGCTTTGCCGCGTGGGTTTTCCTTGTGCCCGGCGCCGGCGATACGATGCGCGATGCAGGTATTCCAGAGAGCATCGTTTCCAAGATCGCGCCGAAGGCCGAGGAGACAGCGGATGCCGACGCTCCCGGCCGGGCACAAGGTCAACAGCGCGGCGAGGGACAAGGCCAGGGCCAGAACCGCCGCAACGGCGGCGGGCGTAACAGCGCCATCCTCGTCGCGACGCAAGCCGTCGTCCAGGGCGTCGTCAACGATCGGCTGAATGCCATCGGCACAGGTGACGCGATCCGTTCGGTTGCGGTCACGCCGCAGGCATCGGGCACAATCCGCGAAATCCTCATCAAGTCGGGCGACAGGGTGAAGGCCGGGCAGGTGCTGGCCAAGCTCGACAGCGAGGAGCAGGTGATCGCCCGCGGCCAGGCGGATGTGGCGGTCAAGGCCGCCGTCGAGAAATCCAATCTCTATCACAACATCAAGTCCAGCGTGTCGCGCATGGATGTCTTCGATTCCGAGATCGCCGAGCAGGGCGCGCGGCTGCAGTTGCAGGCCGCCGAGCTCAATCTCGCACGGCGCAACATCACAGCCCCGATCGACGGCATCGTCGGCATCGTGCCGGTCAATATTGGTGACAACGTCACGACGAGCATCCCGATCGTCACCCTCGACGACCGTTCGGAAATCCTCGTCGACTATTGGGTGCCGGAGCGCTTCGCCAATACGGTGTCGGTCGGCCAGCCGGTCGAGGCGATGTCGGTCGCAAGGCCGGGACAGGTGTTTTCCGGTGTCGTCGAAGCCGTCGACAACCGCATCGACGCGGCAAGCCGCACGCTTCGCCTGCGCGCCCGGATCGACAACAGCTCCGATGAGCTGCGTGCCGGCATGTCCTTCAGCGTCAGCATGAAATTTCCCGGCGACAAATATCCGGCCGTCGACCCGGTCGCCGTGCAGTGGGATTCGCAGGGTTCCTTCGTCTGGCAGGTGACCGACGACAAGTCGCATAAGGTGCGTGTCAGCGTCGTGCAGCGCAATCCCGATTTCGTGCTCGTCAAAGCCGACCTTAAGGACGGCGACAAGATCGTAACGCAGGGCCTGCAGCGCGTGCGGGAGGGCGGGGCGGTGCGTATCAGCGCCGATGTCGCATCCACTGCGGAGGTCGCGACCCAATGAGCGTGACCGAGATTCATCAGGACAGGGCCTCGGGCAAGCAGAGCTTCACCGCACTTTTCGTTCGCCGGCCGATCCTGGCGCTGGTGTTCAACACGCTGATGGTCGTAGCCGGCCTTGCGGCTTATGTCGGCGTCGAGGTGCGCGAACTGCCGGATGTCGACCGTCCCGTCGTCACCGTGCGCACCACCTTCGACGGCGCATCGCCGCAGACGATCGACCAGGAACTGACCAAGGTGATCGAGGGGGCGGTTGCGCGCGTCAGCGGCCTGAAGTCGATCTCGTCGACCTCTTCCTTCGGCCAGAGTCGGGTGACGCTGGAATTCTCCGATGCGATCGATCTGGCGGTCGCCGCCAACGACGTGCGCGACGCGATCGGCCGCGTCACCCAGAACCTGCCGGATGAGGCGGATGCGCCGCAGATCGTCAAGGCGGATTCGGATTCCTCGGCGATCATGCGCCTTGCCGTCACCTCCACCAAACTCAACATGGACGACCTGACACAGCTCGTCGAAAACGAGGTGATCGATCGCCTCGCCTCCGTCGATGGCGTTGCCGATGTCGAGGAATATGGCGACCAGGAGAAGGTTTTCCGCGTCGATGTCGACCAGGGCGCGCTGGCCAGCCGCGGGCTGACCATCGGCGACCTGACGAAGGCGCTCGACAATGCGGCCCTCGACGTGCCGGCCGGCTCGCTGAAAAGCAAGACGCAGGATATCGTGGTGCGCGCCACCGCCAATCTGCAGACGCCGGCGGATTTTTCCAACGTCATGCTGCAGGATCGTATTCGGCTCGGTGATGTGGCGACGGTGACGCTTGGGCCGCGCGACGGTGAAACGGCGCTGCGCTCCAACGGCAAGCCGGGCATCGGCCTCGGCATCATTCGCCAGGCGCAGTCGAATACGCTGAACATCTCGACCGGCATCAAGGCCGCTGTCGACCAGCTATCGAAGACGTTGCCCGAGGGCACGAGGATCGCCATAACCAGCGACGACGCCGTCTTCATCCAGGGCGCGATCCACGAGGTGGTGCTGGCGCTGGTGCTCGCCGCCGTCATCGTCACCGCCGTCATCTATCTCTTCCTGCGCGACTGGCGCGCGACGCTGATCCCGGCGGTCAGCATGCCGGTGGCGCTGATCGGCACGCTGGCGGCAATTTATATGGTCGGCTTCTCGATCAACATCCTGACGCTGCTTGCCATCGTGCTGGCGACCGGCCTCGTCGTCGACGATGCGATCGTCGTGCTCGAAAATATCGTGCGCCGGCGCGCCGAAGGCATGGGGCCGCGCGCGGCCGCCGTGCTCGGCACGCGCGAGGTGTTCTTCGCCGTCATCGCCACGACGGCGACGCTGGCGGCGGTGTTCATTCCGCTCTCCTTCCTGCCGGGACAGGTCGGCGGCCTTTTCCGCGAATTCGGCTTCGTACTCGCCTTCTCGGTCGGGCTGTCGTCGATCGTGGCGCTGACGCTGTGTCCGATGCTTGCCTCGCGCATGCTGACCAAGCCGGTTCTCGAGGATCACGGCGCGCTCGGCCGTTTCGGCGGGGCGCTTGCCGATCTCTATAAATGGGCCCTGCACGGCTGCCTCAACGCGCCCTTCGTCGTCATCCTGTTCTCGGTAATCTTTGCAGGCGCGGCGGTCATCGCCTTTTCCACAGTCAAGAGCGAGCTGACGCCCGAAGAGGACCGCTCGATGGTGATGATGCGGCTGACGACGCCGCAGGGATCGAGCCTCGAATATACCCGCGACAAGATGCAGCTCGTCGAGGAATATCTGCAGCCGCTGGTCGACAGCGGCGACATCCGCAACGTCTTCTCGATCTCAGGCCAGGGCGGTTCGCTGAACAGCGGCTTCATGGTGCTGACGCTTGCTCCCTGGGGAGAGCGCCAGAGGACGCAGGCGGAGATCGTCGGCGACATCAACCAGGCGGCATCAAGGGTGCCGGCGCTGCGCGGCAATGCCATCTCCTCCAACAGCCTGCGCATCCGCGGCGCCGGCAGCGGCGTGCAGATGGCGCTGATCGGCAATGATCACGAGGCGCTGACGGCGGCAGCCGCCAAGCTGGTTCAGGCGCTCGAGGCCACCGGCCAATACGATACGCCGCGCCTGACCAACGAGCCGAGCCAGGCGCAGGTATCGGTGGCGATCGACCGCGAGCGTGCCTCCGACCTCGGCATCGACATCACCGGGCTTTCGACGGCGATCCAGTCGCTGCTCGAAGGGCGCTCGGTGGTCGACGTCTTCGTCGACGGCGAATCCTATCCCGTGCTTCTGACCTCGACGACGCGGCCGATCGACGATCCGACCGACCTCGAGAACGTGTTCCTGAAGACCGGCGACGGCAAGATCGTGCCGATGTCGGTCATCGCCACGATGAAGGAAGGTTCGGTCGCGCCGCAGCTCAACCGCGAGCAGCAGCTCGCTTCGGTCGCGATCACCGCCGGCCTCAGGAACGGCATGTCGCTCGGCGATGCGGTCAAGCAGGTCACAGCGCTCGCCGAGCCGCTGTTGCCGGCAGGCTCCCGCCTGCTGCCGCTTGCCGAAGCGGCGACGCTGGAGGAGAATTCGAGCGGCATGGCGCTGACCTTCGGCTTCGCCATCGTCATCATCTTCCTGGTATTGGCCGCGCAGTTCGAAAGCGTGCTGTCCTCGCTGATCATCATGTCGACGGTGCCGCTCGGCCTTGCCTGCGCCGTTTTCGCGCTGGTGATCACCGGTTCCAGCCTCAACATCTACAGTCAGATCGGCCTCGTGCTGCTCGTCGGCGTGATGGCGAAGAACGGCATCCTGATCGTCGAATTCGCCAATCAGCTGCGCGACCGCGGCGAGGACGTGCGATCCTCGATCGAGAAAGCTTGCGCGCTACGCCTTCGCCCGGTGATGATGACGATGATCGCCACCATCCTCGGCGGCGTGCCGCTGGTTTTTGCCCATGGCGCGGGCGCCGAAGCGCGGGTCGCGCTCGGCTGGGTGATCGTCGGCGGTCTCGGTTTCGCGACGCTGGTGACGCTGTTCATCACGCCGGTCGCCTATCTGCTGCTTGCCCGCTTCGCCAAGCCGCACGCCCATGAGGAAGCGCGCCTGCACGAAGAGATGGCGGTCGCCACACGGTCGCGCACTACCCCCGACGATGAGCAGCTACAGGCTGCCGAATAAGGCTTCCATCCGATTTTGCAACGCCGCCGTACCTCGTCCGGCGGCGTTTCTTATGGTGTACGAAACCTTGAAAAATAAGATGAATTACTTCTGAAGTTTAGCCGTTTGTTAAGCATAAACGGCAATGATTGCTCCAGACACCGACTGGTCTTCTTCGTTTCTTGAAGGCCGCAGCGCTGAAGCGTCAGCGACCCCGGACATGAGCGTCCGCGCGGCACGGTTCATTTTGTACAGTTTGCGTCTGTTGAGTTTTTGGAGTCTAGTTCCCGTGAGTATTTATCAGCGCGTTTCCGTGGACGCGGCGCTTCATGTGCTGCGCGATATCAATCGGAACATGGCCGTCACTCAAAATCACATCACGACGGGCATGCGTGTTGCAAAAGCCAGCGACAATGCCGTCTACTGGTCGGTCGCCACAACCGCGCGAACCGATAACAAGGCGATTTCAGCGATCCAGGATGCGCTCGGCATGGCGGCGGCGACGATGGGAACGGCCTATACCGGCGTTCAGGACGTCATCGATGTCGTCTCCGAGATCAAGGCGAAGCTGGTCGCCGCAACGGAAGATGGTGTCGACAAGAACAAGATCAACGAAGAGCTCAAGCAGTTGCAGGAGCAGTTGCGCAGCGTCTCGGAAGCGGCGACCTTCAACAGTGACAACTGGGTGGTCCTCAATAACGATGCGACCCCGACGCAGCCGCGCCAGATCCCGGCCTCCTTCATTCGCAATGCCGACGGCACTGTCTCGGTCGGCATGCTGAGCTACCATATCGATACGACGCCGAGCGGAAGTACGTCCTCCAAGGATGCGCGCTATCTGATCGATGATCGCGCCACCGGTTCGGGTGAATACGGTGTGCTGACGTCGACCTATTTCGCCACCGAGCTCGGCGCCTCGCAGAACTACGTGCTGATGACGAGCAAGAACGGCACCACCACGGGCCAAGTGGTGATCTCGCTTTCGGACACCACGACGAAAGGACAGGTCAGCGAAATGATTAGCGTCGTCGATGCAGCGCTGACGCAGCTGACGACGGTCGGCTCGGCTTTCGGCGCGCTGGAGAAACGCATCAACCTACAGAACGATTTCGCTAGCAAACTGCACGATAACATCACCGCCGGCATCGGCCGGCTCGTCGATGCCGACATGGAAGAGGAGTCCAGCAAGCTCAAGGCGCAGCAGACGCAGCAGCAACTCGGCCTGCAATCGCTGAACATCGCCAATGCGACTTACGATACGGTCAGGCAGTTGTTCCAGAATTTCTAAGATTGCGATCCCACTCTCCCTCATTCCGGTGACGAGCACAGGAATGAGGGAGGAGAAGTGGCGGCTCCAACAACGCACTATGCGACGGCCGATGACGGCAATCACAGGCGCACTACTCGCTAAAACTGGTGATATCCGCGCATTCCCGCAACATGGCTTCTGTTTCGGCGCCTGAAATTCCCCTATCAAGAGAGCATCTTCATTTTCTTGCCGCAATCCTTGCCATTTGCTCGCATCAGTTCGAACGGAGACCGTCCTGTCCATGATCAAGAAATTCATACTTCTGGCTGTTGCAGCAAGTTATCTCAGTGCCTGCACGACGACCGATCCCTATACCGGTGAGCAGAAGGTTTCCAATACGGCCGGCGGCGCTGCGCTTGGCGCCCTCGGCGGTGCCCTCGTCGGTGTGGCTGTTGGCGGCGGCGGCCACGGCAAGCGCAATGCGGCATTGATCGGCGCAGGCGTCGGGGCTCTCGCCGGTGGCGCGATCGGCAATTACATGGACCAACAGGAAGCCGAGCTTCGTGCCCAGCTCGAAGGCACGGGCATTTCGGTGACCCGCAACGGCGACAACATCATCCTCAACATGCCCTCGAACATCACCTTCGACGTCGACCAAGATGCGGTGAAGCCGGGCTTCTATCCGACGCTGAATTCGGTGGCGATCGTACTGCGCAAGTTCAACCGGACGCTGATCGACGTCAACGGCCATACGGATTCGACCGGCAGCCTGCAGCACAATCAGGACCTGTCGCAGCGCCGCGCGCTTTCGGTTGCCGATTATCTCGGCGGCCAGGGCATCGACCAGCGCCGCGTCTCCGCCGTCGGTTTCGGCCCGTCGCAGCCCGTCGCCTCCAATGCGAGCGAGGCCGGCCGCGCACAGAACCGCCGCGTCGAAATCCAGATCGCGCCGATCACGCAGGGCTGATCGCACGCTTTCCCAGACAACACGAAGGCCGGGTCATTGCCCGGCCTTTTTCATTCCAATCTTTACGTCAGTGCTGCATCGTCGCGCCCTTGGTGATCTTGTCGACGATCTTCTTTTCGGCGCGCAGCGCGATACCGACCACCTTGGCATCTTCGGGCGCGAATTCGGCGAAGACGGCGCGGTTGGCGGCGTCGTGACCGGTTGCAAACATTTCCTCGATGAACAGCGAGGCGGTGACATCGCGCTCCAGCGCACGGCGATGGATGGCTGACATCGTCGCCTCCTCGGCGGAGAGCACGATGATCGGTTGGATCGACAGCGGATTATAGAGATTGCCGGCGCGGTCTTTGTAGGGTTCGCCGATGATTTCGGGGTGTCCGCCGGCGATGCCTGTTATCAGGAAGGCGGTGACGTTCAGTTTCTGCCAGCCGGCAAGATTGTTTCGCAGGACGACGGCAATTTTGGTATCAAACATCGGATGGTCTTTCATCTCGGACTATGGAGTATCGGGCGCGTTGAGCCAGGATTTACATCCGCAGGCCTTCGAAGGTCTTGAACGTTTGTGCGCGGGACCATCCGGCAACGCCATCCTGGCCGCGCCGGCCTTTCCCGGCATCGAGCGCATCGAGGCGCAATTCTCGGGCAATGCCTTCGAACCGCACCGGCACGACACCTATGCACTCGGGGTCACACTGAAGGGCGTGCAGACCTTCCGCTATCGCGGCGAACAGCGCTTCAGCCTGCCGGGGCAGGTGATCGTGCTGCATCCCGACGAGGAACACGACGGTGGGGCGGGGACGGAGGATGGGTTGCAGTACCGCATGCTCTACCTGGAACCATCGCTGCTTCTCGAATGCCTGGAGGCGGATGGCGCCGGCCTGCCTTTCGTCGACGAACCTGTCATCGGCGATCCGGCGCTGGCGGGTGTGCTGCTCGCGGCGCTCGGCGAACTCGATCGCGAACTGGACGAACTTTTCGTTGACGATTTCCTGTCGCGGGTGACGGGCGGGCTGTCACGGCATGCGCGTATGCCGCGCCGGCCGCTCGGCCTCGTCGCCTGGCGGCAGGCGCGGGCGGCGCGGGATTATCTCGAGGCGCATGCGACCCGGGCGGTGCGTTCAGGCGAGCTGGAAGCGGTGACGGGGCTCGACCGTTTCGCGCTGTCGCGGCATTTCCGGGCGGCCTTCGCCACCAGCCCGCATCGCTACCTCTTAATGCGGCGGCTGCAGCAGGCGCGGGCGATGATCGGCGCAGGCGAGGGGATTTCCGATGTGGCGGCGGCGACCGGCTTTGCCGACCAGAGCCATCTCAATCGCCATTTCAAGAAAGCCTACGGCATGACGCCCGGCCAGTGGGCAGCGCTCGCGCATAATTCCGCGCAGCGTTCTATGCGGGATTTTCCGCAAGGCCGGAACGGCGTGCGATGAAGCGGGCGAGCATCGGCCCGATCATCAGGATCACCAGGAAACGGCCGGTCTGCATCGCCATCACGAAGGGTACGTCGACATCGCTGGAGGCGGCGATAATGGCGACGGAATCGGCGCCGCCAGGGCTGGTGGCGAGATAGGCGGTCAGCGGATCGATGCCAGCGAAGACGTGAAGCGCTGCGGCCATGCAGCCGCAGAGCGCCATCAGCAGCACGATGCAGGCCGATACCCTCGGCAGGGCACGCGCCACGTGCTTGAGGATCGAGCGGGTGAAACGCAGGCCGATGCTCCAGCCGACCAGTGCATAGGCGATGGCGAGCAGCCACATCGGCAGCTCGATCTTCAGGAGACCCATGCCCTGCAGCAAGGCGCCGAGAAAGAGCGGTGCGATGATCGTGCCGCCCTGGAGTCGCAGGCGCCGGACGCCATAGGCACAAAAGGCGGCAAAAGCCATCGTCGCAGCGAAGGCCGGCCAGTCAATCTCGGGAAAGAGGACAAGCGGCGGCGGCTCGCCGCCGTCGGCCGCCACCCACAGGCGCGAGATCACCGAGGCGCCGACGGCGACGAAGACGACGCGGAGATATTGCATGAAGGCGACGAGGCGGGCATCGGCGCCATAGGCTTCCGACATGATGACCATGGCGGAAGCGCCGCCCGGCGAGGAGCCCCAGACGGCAGTCGTTCCCGGCAATACCTGCCAGCGCGTCAGCAGCCAGCCGAGGCCGGTGGCGATGGCGATGACCGAGAAAATGAACAGCAGGAAGAGCGGCGCGTCCTTCGCCATGGTGCCGAGAATGTCGGCGGTGATGGTGCGCGCCATCATCAGGCCGACGAGGACCTGGCCGAATTGCAACGGCCAGAAGGGCACACGAAGCTTTCCCTTGCCGACGGTCAGCGCCAGAAGAATGGCCGCAACCATCGGCCCGATCAGCAGCGAGGCGGGCAGGGCGAAGAGTTCGAGGAAGATGACGAGAGCTGTGGAAAGCGCCAGCAGCAGCGCCCATTTCGGCAGGCCGGCATCCCGCAGCAGGCGGCTCGCGTCGCTGAATGACATGATCCCCGTGTCTTTTTCTGGCCGGCGCCAAGCCCTGAGGCTGAAGATGGGAGGGGCTCCGGCATGACGAAGAGAGGCCGGCTGCAAGAGCCGGCTGGCGCGGGTCCGATATAGGCGGGTGGAAGACGAACGGTCAATTGCGAAATCTGGCTTCTCGGCGCCTGGGAATGCGAAATTGATTCATATAACTTTTGTAAGCTATTGTTTTCATGGAGGTTGACTTCCGAAGCCACTGAGCGGTTTCGGTTGATCTGCCCTCAAAAACGCACGTGGCTGACGAGGAAATCGAGCAGTGCGCGGACCCGTGCCGGCAGCGGCCCACCCTGGCCCATGTAGAGGGCGTAGAATTCCTCGAGATCGCCGGGATTGGCCTCTTCGAGCACCGGCACCAGACGCCCGGCATCGATATCGGCGCGCACGGTGAAGGCGGCGAGGCGGGCAAGGCCGGCGCCTGACAGAGCGAGGTGCCGCATGGCTTCGCCGTCTGTCACCTGCACGCCGGGGGTGATCGGGATGGTTACGGTCTCGCCGTCTTCGTGCAACGGCCAGCCCTCGACGGCGCGGGCGTAGGAAAAGCCGATGCGGCAATGGCGGCGGAGATCGGCGACAGTGCGTGGTTCGCCATGACGCGAGAGATAATCCGCCGATGCGACGATGATCTTGCCGGTGGCGCCGAGCTTTCGGGCGATCAGACTGGAATTCTTCAGGGGGCCGGCGCGGATCGCGACATCGGCGCGCTCCTCCATCAGGTCGACTATTCTGTCGGTATGGGAAATATCCAGCGTCACGGCCGGATGAAGCGCCATGAAGGCGGGCATCAGCGGCGCCAGCACATGATTGCCGAAGGAGCCGCTGGTGTTGATGCGGATGCGGCCCGAAGCCTGCTCGCCTGTCGAGGCCTGACGTTCGGCCTCGGCGATATCGGCAAGGATGGCGATGCAGCGCTCGTAGAAGGCGCAGCCTTCCGGCGTCAGCTGCAGCTTGCGGGTCGAGCGGTTGACCAGGCGGGCGCCGAGGCGCGTCTCCAGCCGGGCGACGAGCTTGCTGACGGCCGACGGCGTCATACGCCGGGCCGTGGCGGCCGCGGAAAAACCGCCGCGCTCGACGACGCTGACGAAGACTTCCATTTCGCCGGAGCGGTTGATGTCCTGACGGCTCATGATGAATTCAAGTCACAGATGATTTTCTTTCAGGCAATCTATATCACAAGCTGGCCAAGGTCTATCTCAGAGGAAATACAGGAGACAGATCGATGGATTACAGAAATCTCGGTGCATCCGGCCTCAGGGTGCCGGTGTTGAGCTTCGGCGCAGGCACATTCGGCGGCAACGGTCCGCTGTTCGGCGCCTGGGGCAATACCGATGCGGAAGAGGCGCGCCGTCTCGTCGACATCTGCCTCGAAGCCGGCGTCAATCTCTTCGACACGGCCGACGTCTATTCGGCCGGCGCTTCCGAAGAGGTGCTCGGCCAGGCGATCCGTGGCCGGCGCGACGCGGTGCTGATCTCGACGAAGACGGCGCTGCCGATGGGCGAGGGGCCGCAGGACTGGGGAACGTCGCGGGCGCGGCTGATCCGCGCGACCGAAGATGCGCTGCGCCGGCTCGGAACCGACTATATTGACCTCTTGCAGCTTCACGCCTTCGATGCCTCGACGCCGATCGAGGAGGTGCTGTCGACGCTCGACGGCCTCGTCGCCGCAGGCAAGATCCGCTATGTCGGCGTTTCCAATTTTGCCGGTTGGGAGCTGATGAAGTCGCTCGCCGCCGCCGAGCGTCACGGTTATCCCAGCTATGTCGCCCATCAGGTCTATTATTCGCTGGCTGGGCGCGATTACGAATGGGAACTGATGCCGCTTGGCGCGGACCAGGGTGTGGGAGCTCTCGTCTGGAGCCCGCTTGCCTGGGGACGGCTGACCGGCAAGATCCGCCGCGGCCAGCCGCTACCCAAGGCAAGCCGGCTGCACGAGACGGCGCAATACGGCCCGCCGGTCGATGACGAGAAGCTGTTCGACATCGTCGAGGTGCTGGACGCCATCGCGGCCGAGACCGGCCGGACGGTGCCGCAGATCGCCATCAACTGGCTGCTCGGCCGGCCGACGGTGTCGAGCGTCATCATCGGCGCCCGCAATGAGGAACAACTCCGGCAGAACCTCGGCGCGGTCGGCTGGAGCCTGTCGAAAGACCAGATCGAAAGGCTCGACGCCGTCAGCACTGTCACTGCGCCCTATCCCTATTTCCCCTATCGGCGGCAGGAGGGTTTTGCGCGGCTCAATCCGCCGCTCGTCTGAGGTGTCGAAAGGCGAACTTGGCTATAACAGCCGGCCTATAACAAAAGGGGAATGAAATCTTCTGCCAATCTTAACTGGACAGCCGCTTTGACTTGCCGCATACCCAGCCTGCTGCATAATTCCTTAAATCGGAATCGAATTAAGGATGAAATTATGCAGCAATTTTAAAGTCCTACAGCGTCCTTTGCGCGTCTGAAAAGACCGCGGCGCTGTAGCCTGCGAGACATGATAGGGTTTCTGCGGAATAGCAGGGAGATCAAAGGAATGGCGCTGAAGGACGCGAAGGCCGGCACACGCAACGAGGCGGGCATAGCTGCCGTGCTCGGCATTCTCAAACAGAGCTTCGGCGAGCGCTTCCAGACCGGCCAGTCGTTCCGCGAGCAGCATGCCCACACGACCACCTATATCCCGTCGCAACTGCCGGACGGGGTGCTCTTTGCGGAGAGCGCTGAGGATGTGAAGGCGGCGGTCAGGGCGTGTGCGACCCACAAGGTGCCGGTGATCGGCTTCGGCGTCGGCACCTCTCTGGAGGGGCAGGTCAACGCCGCCAATGGCGGCATTTCGATCGATTTCAGCCGCATGAACCGGGTGCTCGAGGTCAATCCCGAAGATCTCGACTGCACCGTTGAGCCGGGTGTGACGCGCGAGGCGCTGAACATCCACCTTCGCGATACCGGCCTGTTCTTCCCGATCGATCCCGGCGCCAACGCCTCGATTGGCGGCATGGCCTCGACGCGGGCTTCCGGCACTAATGCCGTGCGCTATGGGACGATGAAGGACAATGTCCTTGCCGTCACCGCGGTCACCGCCAGTGGCGAGGAAATCCGCACGGCCCGGCGCGCCCGCAAATCTTCCGCCGGCTACGACCTGACGCGGCTCTTCGTCGGCGCCGAGGGCACGCTCGGCATCCTGACCTCGGTGACGCTGCGCCTGCAGGCGATCCCGCAGAAGATCGCCGGCGGAGCCTGTGCCTTCCCGAGCATCAAGGCTGCCTGCGATGCCGTCATCATGACGATCCAGATGGGCATTCCGGTGGCGCGCATCGAGTTGCTCGATACGGTGCAGATGCGGGCCTGCAACGCCTATTCCAAGCTCTCCTATGCCGAGAGCCCGACGCTGTTCCTCGAATTCCACGGCACCGACGAGACGGTGCCGCTGCAATCGGCGGCCTTTGCCGAGATCGCGGCGGAATGCGGTGGCGGCGAATTCCTGTGGACCGCCAATGCCGAGGAGCGGACGAAGCTCTGGAAAGCGCGCCACGACGCCTATTGGGCTGCAAGGGCCCTGGCGCCCGGGCTTGCCGCACTTTCGACCGATGTTTGTGTTCCGATATCGAAGCTCGCCGATTGTGTTTCCGAAACGCAGGCGGATATCGAGGAACACGGGCTGCTGGGGCCGATCGTCGGCCATGCCGGCGATGGCAACTTCCATGTGCTGCTGCTGTTTGACGACAGCAGTGCCGAGGACATCGCCAGGGCCGAGAGCTTCGTGCAGCGGCTTAACCGGCGAGCGCTCGACATGGACGGGACATGCACCGGTGAACACGGGATCGGGCAAGGCAAAATGGCGTTTCTGGAACAGGAGCTCGGAGGCGCGGTGGATCTGATGCGACAGGTGAAACAGGCGCTCGATCCGGACGATATCTTCAATCCCGGCAAGATTTTCCACCATGGCTGAAAACGGAATATTCTCATGAAGTTGGGCCTTGCCCCCGGCATGAACGGCGCTAGAGCATTTCCGTTTTTTTCCAAGCTGCGGAAATGCTCTATCTTTTTGTTTTTCCGCAACTCCGGACGCAAAACCGCTGTGCACTTGTGCTGGAATTGCTCTAGTGTCGGCAACAGAATCCCGAATGGAGACTCCTTGCATTGGTAGGCCGGTTCCTCGTCTTTCTGGGGGGAGTGATCGTCGTAGTGCTGTTTGTGGCGCTGCTTGCGCCACTGTTCATCGACTGGACGGATTTCCGCAAGAATTTCGAGGATCAGGCAAGCCGCATCATCGGCAAGAAAGTCACCGTCTACGGCACGGTGGACGCGCGCCTGCTGCCGTTTCCGTCGGTCACGCTGCACGACGTGCGCGTTGGCCAGGAAGTGGACGGCACGCCGATCGTCAAGGTCGAGCAGTTCTCCATGGATGCGGAACTCGCGCCTTTCCTGTCGGGCGAGGCGCTGATCTTCGACATGCGTGTCGTCAATCCGAAGGTGCGCCTGAGATTGCTCAAGGATGGCACGCTCGACTGGATGCGCGGCAGCCGCGCTGAAATACCGGCAAAGACCGTCGTTCTCGAAAATGTGCATGTCAGCGGCGGTGAAGTCGAGTTCGTCGACGACCAGTCGGGCCGCTCGCGCCGCATCACCGGCCTCAATGCGGAAATGTCGGCGAAGTCGCTGGCCGGACCCTGGCGCATCGAAGGCGATGCGGCGCTCGACGGCGAACACGGCAGTTTCTCGATCTCGAGCAGCCAGCCGGATGAGAAGGGCGTGCTGCGCATGCGCACGAAGCTTTCGCCGGACAAGCAGCCCGTCAGCGTCGATCTTGACGGCGAGCTAAAGCTCGTCGACAGCAAGCCGAATTATCAAGGCCAGCTTTCGGCGGCGATCGAGACCCGCAACAGCGCCAGGCCGGCCGACAAGAATGAGCAGCCGCCGCGCGTCAAGGGCCGCTTCGAGCTGACCAACGAACGCATCCGCATTCCCGAATACCGGATGGAGATCGGCCCGACGGACGATCCCTATGTCATAACTGGCGAGGCGACGCTCGATACCGGCAATGCGCCGGAATTCCTGTTGACCGCCGACGGCCAGCAGATTGACGTCAACCGTATCGGCAATCAGGGCGCGGCCGGCAAGACGACGCGGGATGCGGCGGTTTCGGCGCGCCAGCGTCTGAATTCGCTGATCGATATCGTCGGGCAGGTGCCAATCCCGCAGGTGCCGGGCAAGGCGAGCGTCAAGCTGCCGGCCATCGTCGCCGGCGATACGACGCTGCGTGACGTGCAGCTGGAGCTGGAGCCGGCCGGAACAGGCTGGATGATCGACAGCGCCACCGGCACGTTGCCGGGGCGCACGCAGGTGGAAGGCAAGGGCAAGCTCCAGCTTCAGGGCGAAGCCTCCTTCAACGGCCAGATCGTGGTGGCTTCGAGCCAGCCGACGGGACTTGCCTCCTGGCTTGCCGGCTCGGTCGATCCGGCCATCCGGCAATTACGGCAGGCGGGCTTTTCCGCCAATGTCAGCCTGACGCATGAATTGCAGCGTTTCGAAAATCTCGAGATCGCCATCGGACCGGCGACGCTGAAGGGCCGACTGGAGCGCCAGGCGATTTCCGGCCAGACGCCGACGCTGTCTGTGGCGTTGAATGGCGATACGCTCGATCTCGACGCGCTGCAGGCGCTGAGCGGGCTGATGACCGGTCAAGACGCCGGCGACAACGTGCTCGACCACAAGATCGCCGCCCAGCTCAAGGCGGACAAGTTCACCGCCTTCGGCGTCAATGCCGAGAATGTCGAGACCACCTTCACGATTGCCGATGGGGAGCTTGCCGTCGACCGGCTGTCGATCAAGAATATCGCAGGCGCCGAGCTGACGGCGACGGGCAGGGCGGAAGGTTCACTGCTCGATTACAAGGGCGCGGGTGAGATTACCTTCAAATCCGCCGATCCCGGCGGCTTCTTCACTATGCTGCGCGAGCATCTGCCGCACCACCCGGTACTCGACCGGTTGGTGCGCAATGCCGGCTGGTACGGTAATACCGCGCTTCGCGGGGCGCTGACGCTCGGCGGCGACGAGGGCGACGCGCTGACGGTGACGCTTGCCGGCGTCTCGAACGGCAGCCGCGTCAATCTCGATTACCGCATGTCCGACCTCTTGGCGCTGACCGGCAACGGCACGACGAGCCTGGAGGCGACCCTCGAAAACGCCGTGCCGTCCATCCTGTTCGGCCAGGCCGGGCTCGACCCGCTGCCGGTCGATGTCGGCGCCAACGGCCGCCTGACGCTGAAGGTGAAGGCATCGGGCAACGATCCCGCCGATGCGGCGCTGACCTTTGCGACCGACCGGACCTCGTTCACGGCCAACGGCAAGGTCGATGTCCGGCCGGAAACCTTCATGAACGGCCGGATCGCCCTTTCGCTCGACAGCGCCGATATCGACCCATATCTGATCATGAACGGCATCGCCCTGCCGCAGACTGGGACGGGGCTGCCGTTCGGCCTGCAGGTCAATGCCGCCGTCGACAGCGACAAGATCGTCTTTTCCGATCTCAAGGGTCATGCGGCCGACAACGAATTTTCAGGCGGGCTGAGCTTCGACCGGAAGGCTACGAAGACGACGGCGAGCGGCGGGCTGACCCTTTCGAAGGCCGATGCCGGCTGGCTCGGCGAGGCAGTGTTCGGCCAGATCGTCGATCCGGCCAACGGTCAGCTGACGACGGCGCCGCTGGGACTGCCCATCTTCAAGGATCTCGACGTCAACGTGAAGCTGACGGCCAAGGAGTTCTGGCCCGGCCTGCCGGAAACTGCGGTGTCCGACTTTACCAGCAACGTCGCCTACAAGGGCGATGAGCTGCAGCTCAACGACATGGCCGGCAACTGGGACGGCGGAAAACTCTCCGGCAACCTGCTCTTCACCAATGCCAACGGCACCGGTTTCCTGCAGACGAAGCTTGCGCTTGCCGATTCCGATCTTTCCGGCATCGTCTGGCTGCGCGATGGCGCGCCGATCGCCAACGGCAAGTTCGGTTTGTCGCTGTCGATGGAGGCCTCGGGCAAGACGATCGGCGAGATCGCCAGCTCGCTCAATGGTTCGGGCGAATTGAGGCTCGGCGATACCAGCATACGTGGGCTGAACCTCGCCATCCTTCCGCCGCTGCTTGCCGCAACCGACACGATGCAGGAGCAGATCAATGCCGGCAAGGTGCATCCGATCGTCGAGACTTTGCTCAGCAACGGCGAGGCGAAGCTGCCGCCGCTCGGTATTCCCTTCAACATCACCGACGGCACGCTGAGGGTGCAGAATGTCACCGTCGCCAACGATCTCGCCCGCATCACCGCCGATGCGCAGATCGCGCTGCCGGAGGAACGGATCAGCGCGACGCTGGCTGTTGGCCTTAATCCCGGCACGGAAGCGCTTTCCGGCGCCGAGCCGGCGCTCAGGCTGAATTTTTCCGGCATGCTGCCATCGCCCGGCAAGACGATGGATGTGACCGATATCACCAGCTATCTGTCGCTGCGTGCCTTTGAGCGCGAGCGCCGGCGGGTCGAGCGGCTGCAGGCGATCGTGCTCGAAAAGCAGCGGCTGCGCCGCGAGGTGGCGCTCTACCGGTTCAACGACGCGGAGCGAGTCCGGGCAGCCGAGATCGAGCAACAACGTCGGGCGGAAGAAGAGCGGCTGCGCGCATTGGCGCAGGCGGCAGCGGTACAGAAGGCGGCTGCCGAGGCGGAGGCCGCGCGTGTGGCGGAAGCCAAAGCCAAGGCGGATGCGCAAGCAAGGGCCGCTGCCGAGGCGGAAGCGGCGCGCCGTAGCGGGCAGGCGCAGCCCGGTCCGCTCAATTTCGACCAGCTGCCGGGCGTTCAGGCGCAGTGACGGCGGATAGAATTTGATTCATGCGACGCGCCTCAGCTCTTTGTTTTCATTGATGTCGCCGTCACAAAGCGCCATGCGATCTTAAGCAATATGTATCAGGTCCGGCGGTCGCCGCCGGCCTTCGCCCAGGCGAGCACGTGGAGCCGCAGCGCCGAGGACAGGTTGCTGTCGGCAGGACGGTGGTCGTCGATCTCGGAGATCAGCGCGGCAAGCGGCATCGAGCGGCATGCGGCGATGGTCTTCAGCTCGGCCCAGAATTCATCCTCCAGCGAGAAACTGGTGCGATGGCCGTGCAATGTTGCCGAATGCTTGCGGATCATGAAGGCTGTTTCGCGTTTCGATCGGGTTCGAAGATCGATTCAAGGCGGCCGTGCAAGTGGTTGATTGCGGAATCCATTCCGGCTCTTCAAGCCGTCGGTGAAAGCGTCACGCGCCGTCGTCATCCGTTTCGATACGGCCGTCGCGATGGGCCTTGTCGGCCTTGTCGTTCAAGCTGCGGGTCAGCTGCTTTTCGACCTTGGTGCGGCCGAAGGAAATGCGGTTCTGCTCAGCCTGCTTTTCCTTTTCGGAGCGGGCCTGCTTCTTGCGGAACTGGCGCAGATTGATGATTTCGGCGCTCATGCGGTTGCCTGAATTCCCTATGAAAAAGGGAGGCTTGGCCTCCCTTCAAATCACTGCTTCTTGCGGAAGGAGTCGAGCGAGACGACGGAGCCCGGCTTCTTCTCTTCGCCGTCGGCAGGTTTCGCGCCCGCCGCGTCATCGGGCTTTGCAGCCGCATCGACAGGATAAGCGGTGATCTCGCCTGATGGCAGCTCCTCGCCATCGGCCAGCGGCACGTCGAATTCGAGTTCGAAATTGACAGAGGGATCGTAGAAGCCGCGGATCGCATTGAACGGGATGACCAGCTTTTCCGGAACGTCTGAGAAGGAAAGGCCGATCTCGAAATGCGTCTCGGTGATCTTCAGGTCCCAGAACTGGTGCTGGATGACGATGGTCATCTGCTCGGGATATTTCGACTTCAGGTGCTGGGAGATGCGTACGCCGGCGGCACCGGTGAGGAAGGTGATGAAGAAGTGATGGTCGCCAGGCAGACGGCCGGTCGCGCCGACTTCCGCCAAAACCTTGCGGATGACGCCGCGAAGTGCATCCTGTGCCAGAATGTCGTAGCGGATATGATCCTGCCCCATGCTTTTCCTGTCTTTCGTCGGTTCGGAAGTCTTTTCACAAGGTTATATGCCACGTCCAGGCGCCTTGGGAAAGACCGGAGCCGAGTCACGTTTTGAAGCAGCATACATGATTTCGGCGGCAGGGAGAAGGTGAAGGCTTCTGTTGCCAGGTGCCTTCGGACCCCGCCTAGAGGTGCGAACCACTAGGACTTTGATTGAAGTGTCACACCGCGATTAAGCAGCGAGACGAGCTTCCGCATAGTTGTCGTTTGCAACTACAATTTTAGCCCGATAACGGCGGTACAATGCCGAGCAAAAAGACGATCTTTACACCCTTGTCGATCCTGTTTCGCCCCCATCAAAAGCCGGCCTTCGAGGCCGCCGGTTTTTGGTGGAGGCGCCGGGTACCGCCCCCGGGTCCAATAGGTTTATTACACCGCTCATTTATCGCCATAGCCGACCCGAAAGCCGGCAAGGGTGATATAGTGGTTTCCTCAGCCCAAGGAAAGGGCAAACGTCATAAAAGCGTTATGCGGCCCATCAGAAACATTGGGAAAATGCCCGGTGGCGATTGGTTTCCCGCCGCTGAGGGCTTAAATTGGGGCAAACGGAATCAGCGCGACATGAAGCAATATCTCGATCTCCTGAACCATGTGATGGACAAGGGCTCCGACCGGGGCGACCGCACCGGCACCGGCACGCGCTCGGTCTTCGGCTACCAGATGCGCTTCGACCTCGAAGAGGGCTTTCCTGTCCTCACCACAAAGAAACTGCATCTGCGCTCGATCATCCACGAGCTTCTCTGGTTCCTGAAGGGCGAGACGAATATCCGCTATCTCAAGGAGAATGGCGTTTCTATCTGGGACGAATGGGCCGACGAAAACGGTGATCTCGGGCCTGTCTACGGCGCCCAGTGGCGCTCCTGGCCGGCGCCGGATGGCGGCCATATCGACCAGATCGCCAATCTCGTCAAAGGCATCGTCAACAGCCCGAATTCACGCCGCCATATCGTCTCGGCCTGGAACCCGGCCGAAGTGGATGAAATGGCGCTGCCGCCCTGCCATTGCCTGTTCCAGTTCTATGTGGCCGATGGCAAGCTTTCCTGCCAGCTCTACCAGCGCTCGGCCGATATCTTCCTCGGCGTGCCGTTCAACATCGCTTCCTATGCGCTGCTGACGATGATGGTGGCCCAGGTGACCGGGCTGAAGCCCGGCGATTTCGTCCACACGCTCGGCGACGCCCATCTTTATCACAATCATTTCGACCAGGCGAAGCTGCAGCTGGCGCGCCGGCCGAAGCCGCTGCCCTTCATGCGCATCAATCCTGATGTGAAGGACATTTTCGGCTTCACCTTCGACGATTTCGAGCTGATCGGCTACGAGGCCGATGCCAGCATCAAGGCGCCGATCGCCGTCTGATACTTCATTCGCAGTTTTAATTTTAATTAGCCACATTCGACTTGAATGCGACCTCTCCGTAATATAACCAGACTGCATAAGCGAGTTGCAACCAAAGATTGCAGTCAATGAGAATCAAAAGAAAACGGGTAAAAATGCCGTCGGCAACATCAATAGTTGCTCGCAGTTATCCGGACAATATCATTGGCATTGAGAACCGATTGCCATGGCACCTGCGTACTGATCTTCAGATTTTCAAGAGAAGAACGTCTGGCCATGCCATTATTATGGGCCGAAAGACCTTTGAATCACTTGGAAGTCGGCCTCTGCCAAATCGAGCAAATATTGTACTGTCGCGATCTGAAGTCCTTTCTAACTCACCTGACGTTAGATGGGCGAGAGATGTTGAGACGGCTTTGTTATTCGCTGATGTAAGCTCAATAATAGCTGGCAAGCTTGAGTTTTTTGTTATTGGCGGAGAGCAGATATACAAGATATTTGAACGTTATATAAATCAGGTTTTTCTGACTGAAGTCTTCTGTGGTCCTATCAATGGGGATGCTAAATTTGAAACTGACTTCGAGAAGGATGCGGTTGGATCAAAGTCCGAATGGAAGCGTGGATTTGAGGACGAATACCCCAAGAGTGAACACGACCAATTTCCGTTTCGCATAACCCGTTACGAGAGGCGAAAGCCAGAACATAGATTCAAATCTA
Organism: Rhizobium sp. BK212; assembly: GCF_014197475.1. Lineage (NCBI taxonomy): Bacteria > Pseudomonadati > Pseudomonadota > Alphaproteobacteria > Hyphomicrobiales > Rhizobiaceae > Rhizobium > Rhizobium sp. BK212. The sequence continues at coordinate 386,782 of NZ_JACIFS010000002.1, read as the reverse complement.
AAGAAGAGTTTATGGGGCGGGAGCCGGATTTCGATAAATACTTTGAGTTGTATGAGAAGAAAGTCGTCGCTTCCGACAGTGAAGGCGTGCAGTACGAGTTCTTCCCAGAGGATACGCGTTCCACTAGATCTTGAACGCCGACACGCCTGAAAATGAACTATTTTCCAATTAAATTGACCAAGTTTCCCACGTTGCGTTGAAAGCCGATGCGGCGATACCTATAACGGTCACCAACGCATCCGCCGGTCAGCCCCCACGGTTCCGGATGTGTGGAAGACTTAACGAACAACGAGGTTTTGATGCCCTGGAGCAATCAGAATGGCGGCGGCGGCCCTTGGGGCGGCGGCGGCGGTAATAATCAGGGACCATGGGGCCAGGGGCCGAACCGCCCGCGCGGTGGCGGCGGCAAGGGCGGACCGCCCGATCTGGAAGATATCATCCGGCGCGGCCAGGACCAGCTGCGCAACATCGTTCCCGGCGGTTTCAACGGCGGCGTGGCGGTGATCGTCGTGGCGATCCTCGCGGTGTTCTGGCTGATCCAGTGCATCTACGTGGTGCAGCCGGACGAACGCGGCGTCGAGCTGCGGTTCGGCAAGCCGAAGGAAGAGATCTCGATGCCCGGCCTGCATTTCCATTTCTGGCCGATGGAAACCGTCGAGACGGTCAAGGTGACCGTGCAACAGCTGAATATCGGGGCGACCTCGGCCTCGTCTTCGAACGGCCTGATGCTGTCCAGCGACAAGAGCGTCATCAACGTGCAGTTCGCCGTCTTCTACACGGTCAGTGATCCGAAGGCCTATCTCTTCAACGTCGAAAATCCGGCAGAGACCCTGCAGCAGGTTTCCGACAGCGCCATGCGCGAAATCGTCGGCCGGCGTCCGGCCCAGGACGCCTTCCGCAGCAATCGCCAGCCGATCGAAGTGGATGTGCTCAATATTCTGCAGGATACCATGAACCGCTATGGCGCCGGCGTGACCGTCACCGGCGTGACGATCCAGAACGTGGCGCCGCCGCGGGAAGTCGCCGATGCTTTCGAAGAGGTGCAGCGTGCCGGCCGTGACCGCGATAGCACGATCGAGGAGGCCAATCGCTACACCAACCAGAAGCTTGGCCAGGCGCGAGGCGATGCGGCCAGAATCCGTGAAGATGCCGCCGCCTACAAGGACCGCGTCGTGAAAGAGGCGGAAGGTGAAGCGCAGCGTTTCACTGCGATCAACGACGAATATTCGAAGGCGCCTGACGTAACCCGCAAGCGGTTGTACCTCGAAACGATGGAGCAGGTGCTGAAGAACTCGAAGAAGGTCATCATCGATGAGAAGCAGGGCGTGTTGCCCTATCTGCCGCTCAACGAGCTCGGCAAACCGGCGCAGCAGGGAGGTTGAGTCATGACATCGAACAGACTTCCCATCATTCTCCTCATCCTCGCCATCGTGCTGGTCGGGCTCTATTCGTCCATCTTCGTGGTGAATGCGCGCGAGCAGGCCATTGTCGTCCGTTTCGGCCAGATCCAGTCGGTCAAGACCGAGCCTGGCATTTACTTCAAGCTGCCGTTCGGCTTCATGGATGCCGACCGCGTTCAGTTGGTCGAAAAGCAGGCGCTGAGGCTCGATCTCGACAATATCCGGGTTCAGGTCCAGGACGGCCAGACCTTCGACGTCGATGCCTTCGTGATCTACAATATCTCGGATGTCCGTCGTTTCCGCGAGACGGTATCGGGTGATCGTGAGGCCGCGGAAGCGCGGCTGAGGGCGCAGCTCGATTCATCGCTTCGCCGCGTCTACGGTCTGCGTGACTACAATGCCGCACTCTCGGAAGAGCGTGTCGCGATGATGCTGGAAATTCGCGACGACCTGCGCACAGATGCCGAAAATCTCGGCCTGCATATAGACGACGTTCGCATCCGCCGTACCGACCTTTCGCCGGAGGTTGCGCCGAACACCTATAATGCCATGCGTTCGGAACGCCTTGCCGAGGCCGAGCGTATCCGTGCCGAAGGCAATGAGGAAGGCCAGCGGCGCCGGGCCGTCGCCGACCGCCAGGTTGTCGAGCTCACCGCAGGCGCCCAGCGCGATGCTGAAATCCTTCGGGGCCAGGGCGATGCCGAACGCAACCGCGTCTTCGCCGAAGTGTTCAGCAAGGATCAAGCCTTCTTCGAGTTCTATCGCTCGATGGCGGCCTATTCCTCGGCGCTTTCGTCGCAGGACACAACGCTGGTGCTGTCGCCGAATTCGGAATTTTTCCGCTTTTTCGACAATGCCGCCGGCACGATGCAGCCGTCACCGGCAAATCCGGCCGCACCGGCTGCAGCTGTTCCCGCAGCACCCGCCCAGCCGGCGAACTGACGGCAAGGGATGCCGATCGCATCCCGACAATCCTCGAAGGGCCGGCCCGAGTGCCGGCCCTTTTTTTGTGGGATGATTGAGATGATCCGGCATTTGCGAGGCCACGTCACATTGCACGGGGATTTCGCGAAAAGGTGATTTCACCCTCCATCATTCCGCCTTATGCTGGTGCTCAATGTGCGCATTTACCCCTTATGAGGAAGCTTGATGGCCCCCACGAAACGCTCGCCCTTCAGACGAACGCTCGCGCTTATGGCCAGCGCTGCAATTCTTGCGCATGCCGGCATGAACGGGATTGCCTATGCGCAAACCGCACCTGAGACGGCCGCTCCCGGGGTTGCCACGCCCGCTCCGGCTGCTCCGGAGGCGGCTGCTCCGGAGGCGGCTGCTCCTACGCCCACGCCGCCCGCACCCGCCGCGCCACAGCAGATCGCCCCGATCCAGGCCGTCACGCCAAACAACGGCCCGGCTTCGGTCGCCGATCTCGCCGAGGGGCTGCTCGATGCCGTGGTCAATATCTCGACCTCGCAGAATGTGAAGGACGACGAGGGGGCCGGCCCGGCGCCGCGTGCGCCCGACGGCTCGCCGTTCCAGGAGTTTTTCAACGATTTCTTCAACAAGCAGCAGGGCAACAAGGGCGGCAACCACAATGTCAGCTCGCTCGGCTCCGGCTTCGTCATCGATCCGGCCGGTTATATCGTCACCAACAATCACGTGATCGAGGGCGCCGACGACATCGAGATCAATTTCGCCAATGGTTCGAAACTCAAGGCGAAGCTGATCGGCACGGATACGAAGACCGATCTTTCCGTGCTGAAGGTCGAGCCGAAGGCGCCGCTGAAATCCGTGAAATTCGGCGATTCCAGCACGATGCGCATCGGCGACTGGGTGATGGCCATCGGCAATCCGTTCGGCTTCGGCGGTTCGGTGACGGTAGGCATCATTTCCGGCCGCGGCCGCAATATCAATGCCGGCCCCTATGACAACTTCATCCAGACGGATGCGGCGATCAACAAGGGCAATTCCGGTGGACCGCTCTTCAACATGAAGGGTGAAGTGATCGGCATCAACACGGCGATCATCTCGCCGAGCGGCGGTTCGATCGGCATCGGCTTCTCGGTGCCGTCGGAGCTTGCGTCCGGCGTCGTCGACCAGTTGCGCGAATATGGCGAGACGCGGCGCGGCTGGCTCGGCGTGCGCATCCAGCCGGTGACCGACGATATCGCCGACAGCCTCGGGCTCGACAGCGCAAAGGGCGCGCTGGTCGCCGGCGTCATCAAGGGCGGACCCGTCGACGATGGCTCGATCAAGGCAGGCGACGTCATCTTGAAATTCGACGGCAAGACCGTCAGCGAAATGCGCGACCTGCCGCGCGTCGTGGCGGAAAGCACGGTCGGCAAGGAAGTCGACGTGGTGGTGCTGCGCGACGGCAAGGAGCAGACCGTCAAGGTGAAGCTTGGCCGGCTCGAAGACAGCGATCAGGCGGCCGCATCCGGCGATGCGGCGCCCGATGGCTCGCAGGACGACGGCGTGATCACGCCGGATCCCGGCGAAAACAATGACATGGACCAGCCTGACAGCGGCGATCAGGTCCAGCCCGAACCCGGCACGCCGGACCAGCATAAGGGTCAGGTGGCGCCGGATGCGGCAACGCCGAAGAACGTGCTCGGCCTGTCGCTGTCGCTTTTGAGCCCCGAGACGCGCAAGGCTTTCGGCATCGCCGAGAGCGTCGACGGCGTCGTCGTGACAGAGGTGACGCCCGGCTCCGCCTCGGCCGAAAAGGGGCTGAAGCCCGGCGATGTGATCGTCGAAGTGGCGCAGGAGTTCATGAAGTCGCCGGATGCGGTCGCCGCCAAGGTGCAGGCGCTGAAACAGGAAGGCCGCCGCAACGCCCAGCTTATGATCGCATCGGCGAATGGCGATCTCCGGTTCGTGGCGGTGCCGATGGAATAAGAAAGTTGCGGCGGTGGTGAATTACCGCCGTCGTCTCCAACTCTCGCCCATTCCTGTGACGAGCATAGGGATGAGGGTGTGCCACGTCGGTCTTCAAGCCGTCACGAAATCCGTCTTCCGGTAGCCCTGGATATAGAGCAGGGCTGTGAGATCACCGTGGTTGATGCGCATCTCAGCTTCCGCGGCGACGGCGGGCTTGGCGTGGAGGGCGACGCCGGCGCCGGCGAGGTGCAGCATGCCGAGGTCGTTGGCGCCGTCGCCGACGGCGATCGCTTCTTCCGGCGAAATGCCGAGGCGAGCCGAAATTTCGTTCAGCGCATCGACTTTCGCCTGCTTGCCGAGGATCGGTTCGGCGACGAAGCCGGAGAGTATGCCGCCGTCTTCGAGCAGCGTGTTGGCGCGGTTCTCATCAAAGCCGAGGGTGGCGGCGATGCGGCTGGTGAAGACCGTGAAGCCGCCGGAGACGAGGGCGGTGTAATGGCCTTTCGATTTCATGGTGGCGATCAGTTCCGGGCCACCAGGGGTAAGTGTGATGCGCTTGGCGATCACTTCGTCGACGACCGACAGCGGCAGGCCCTTGAGCAGGGCGACACGCTCACGCAGGGCAGGTTCGAAGGCGATCTCGCCATTCATGGCGCGGGCGGTGATGGTGGCAACCTTTTCCTTTAGGCCGACTTCGGCGGCGAGTTCGTCGATGCACTCCTGGCCGATCATCGTCGAATCCATGTCGGCAATCAGCAGCTTCTTGCGGCGGGTCTCCTGCTCCTGGATGACGAGGTCGATCGGTGCGCCTGATATGAGCGCAAGGATATTGGCCTCGGCCGCCTGCGCATCCGTGCCGTCGCGCAGCGCGATGTCGCAGGCGATGCCGTCGGCCAGCCAATAGAGGCCGGAAGCCTTCACCACCTCGGCCGCCTGTTCGGCGATTGCGGGTGTCAGCACGGGATTTGACGGATTGGCAACAAGCGTGGCAACGAGGGCCATGATGGAAAACCTTCTGAGCACAGTGAACGCGATCCTGATAACCGGGCCGACCGCCAGCGGCAAGTCCGCGCTCGCCGTCGAATTGGCCAAACGCCATGACGGTGTCGTTGTCAACGCCGACAGCATGCAGGTCTACGATACGCTGCGGGTGCTGACGGCGCGGCCGTCGGAGGGGGAGATGCAAGGCGTGCCACATCATCTCTACGGCCACGTGCCGGCGGGGGCGGCCTATTCCACAGGCGCCTGGCTGCGCGATGTCTCGGCGCTGCTGCCGATGCTCAAGGCCGAAGGACGGCTGCCGGTCTTCGTCGGCGGCACGGGGCTTTATTTCAAGGCGCTGACCGGCGGACTCTCGGATATGCCCGGGATACCGGAGACACTGCGGCAAAGCCTCAGGGCACGGCTGCTGGAGGAGGGGCCGGACGGGTTGTACGCGGAGCTCGCTGACGCCGATCCCGCCACGGCGGCAAGTCTCAACCGCCAGGACGGACAGCGCATCGTCCGGGCGCTGGAAGTGATGAAGGCGACGGGGCGGTCGATCGCCGATTTCCAGGGCCAGTCGGGACCGGTGGTGATCGACGCGGGTGAGGCCCGCAAGATCGTCGTGCTGCCGGACCGGGCGGTGCTGCATCAACGCATCAACGGCCGTTTCGAAAAAATGCTGCAGCAAGGCGCCGAAGACGAGGTGAGGGCGCTGCTTGCGCTCGACCTGCCGGCCGAGGCGCCCGTGATGAAGGCAATCGGCGTGTCGCAGATCGCGGCGATGCTGAGGGGCGAGATGACACGCGACGAGGTGCTGGAGAAGGGTGCTGCGGCGACGCGGCAATATGCCAAGCGGCAGATGACATGGTTCCGCAACCAGATGGACGACAGCTGGGAACGGCTGATCGCTTAAGTGTCAGACCTGACGCGGGCCTTCCGCTCCAGTCATCTGCAGGCTCAGCAGTTTGGCGAGTTCGCCGACCGCCGCCCGCAGCTGGTCCGGAAGAAATCCGCCGAAGCCCAGCATCAGGCCGGGGCGCGCCGGCTCCGCGGCATACATCGGGGAGATCGCCCGCACGGCGAGGCCGGCCGATAGGGCGCGTGCTGCAAGTTGCACGTCGTCGGCCTGCTCGGGCAGCCACAGAAGAATGTGCATGCCCTGGTCGCTCGGCTGAACCTGGCATCCCTCGGGCAAGGCCCGCTCGAGCGCTGCGAGCAGGACAGCGCGGCGGTCGGCATAGAGGCCGCGGATGCGCCGGATATGCGCCTCGAAATAGCCTTCCCGCATGTAAGCCGCCAGAACATGCTGTTCTGCGATCGGCGAATGCCGGTCGAGAATGGCGCGGGCGCCGGCAAAGGCTTCTACGAGCGGAGGAGGGGCGATGACGTAGCCGAGGCGCAGGGAGGGGAAGAGCACCTTGCTGAAGGTTCCGAGATAGATGACGCGTGACGGACGCAATCCTTGCATCGAGGGAAACGGGTGTCCGGCATAACGCAGCTCGCTGTCGTAATCGTCCTCGACGATCCAGGCGCGATTCTGGTCGGCCCAGGCGATCAAGGCATTGCGCCGCGCCATGCTGAGCGGCATGCCGATCGGATATTGGTGCGAAGGGGTGACGAATGCGGCGCGCGCCTGCGGACAGAGTTCGAGGCCGCGTTCCACGTTCATCCCCTGTGCATCGACGGGCAAGCGGTGGGTCCGTACGCCGAGATCGTCGAGCACTGCCGTCAACCCGGGATAGGCGGGGTCTTCGGCCCATACCGGATCGTCACGCGAGAGAAGCACCCGGCCTGCCATATAGAGGCCTTGCTGGGTGCCCGATGTAACGATGACCTGTTCCGGCTCGCAATGAACGGCCCGCGCGCGCCGGATGTGGTCGGCAATGGCAAGCCTGAGCTCGTGCAGACCCATCGGGTCGTGGTAACCCGAGGGTGCGGCCTGTCTCGACGCGCGCACGCGATTGCCAAGGCGGCGCCAGGTGTCGTCGGGCGCAATACCGGACGCCGGGACGGCGATGGCGAAGGGAACCGGTGGGTGCGGGGTGAGCGCACGGGCAACGGCGATCAGCCGGGCAGCCGGGGGAGGCAGATCGACAGCATCAGCGACCGGCGGTGCTGCCGGCGCCGGCATCGCGTCCAGGAGATGAGCGGCAACCCGGGTTCCTGCTCCGACCCGCGCTTCGAGATAGCCTTCGGCGACCAACTGATCGAACACCTCGACGACAGTGCCGCGCGCGATCTTCAGCGAAGCCGCAAGGCTGCGCGTCGAAGGAAGGCGTTCGCCTGGCCTCAGTTCGCCGCTGGCGATTGCGCTGCGCAGGCTCTGGGCAAGCTGGCGGCCGACATTGGCCGTTCGATCGATCGCGTTGAGCGACGGGATTTCGATGGTGCTGCGCCGTTTGGACATCGCAAAATGGTCTAGAGATTTTCTTCAAAAATGGTGCTTCATGGTGGACCAGTTTTCGAGGAAAAGGAAGCGGATTGGCTGCTCCCCGTATTCTTCGTTTCTGGGGGCCGTCCGTGGGCGCAAACTTCTGGAAACACGCAAATGCAGGATCTTCTCGTCGTCTATATCGCCTATGCAATTGCTGCCGGCAGTCCCGGACCAAGCAACATGGCCATCATGAATGTGGCGATGCGGCAGGGGCGTCGACCGGCGTTAGCCTTGGCCGCCGGGGTCATCACGATGTCGACATTCTGGGGGCTGATCGCGGTTACCGGCATTTCGACACTGCTGGTCCGTTATGCCCATGCCCTGCTGTTCCTCAAGGTCGCAGGCGGGCTGTACCTCCTCTGGCTCGCCTGGAAGGCGGCCCGCTCGGCAGCCGCCCCGGACAGGCCGGCAGGTGAGCTCGTCCGGCCTGACGCGCAACTCGGCATGCTCTATCGCGGCGGCGTTCTGATGCATCTCGGCAATCCGAAGGCGGTTCTGGCCTGGGTCGCGATCATGTCGCTCGGCCTTAAGCCCGGCGCTTCGCCAGAGATGGCCGTCACGGCGTTCGGCGGCTGCGTGCTTCTCGGGATCTCGATATTTGCCGGATATGCTGTGCTCTTCTCGACGGCGCCGATGGTGCGCGGCTATGCCCGCGCGCGGCGGTGGATCGAGGGAAGTCTCGCCGTCTTCTTCGCCGGCGCCGGATCGCGCCTGCTGTTTTCACATTGACCGTTTTTCAGGATCGCATCATGTCTGTCGCTTCTCCGTTTCATGGTCTTTCGGCCTTTCCGCCAACGCCCGCCGATCGGGATGGCAGGGTCGACACCGAAGCTCTTAGCCGCCTGCTGGAGCGCCTGTGCGATGCAGGCGTCGCCTCGATAGGTCTTCTCGGCAGCACCGGGATCTATGCCTTTCTTGCACCTGAGGAGCGGCGGCGAGCCGTCGAGGCTGCGGTCGAATGCGTTCACGGCCGTATTCCCCTCGTCGTCGGCGTTGGCGCTTTGAGGACAGACCAGGCCCAAAACCTTGCGAGGGATGCCGAGGCCGCTGGTGCAGATGCGCTTCTGCTGGCGCCTGTATCCTATACGCCGCTGACCCAGGAAGAAGCCTATGGGCATTTCCTTGCGGTCACGGAGGCGGCGAAGCTGCCGCTTTGCATCTACAACAATCCCGGCACGACCCACTTCACCTTCAGCCGCGAGCTTCTGCAACGCCTGTCCGACCTCGAGACGATCAAGGCGGTAAAGATGCCTCTGCCTGTTGACGGCCATCTCGCAGGCGAACTGGCGGCATTGCGGGAGAAGACCGAGCTTGCGATCGGCTATAGCGGCGACTGGGGGGCGGCCGAAGCGCTGCTTTCAGGCGCCGATGCCTGGTACAGCGTCATCGGCGGCTTGCTTCCGCGCGTCGCCCTTGCGCTCAGCAAGGCCGCGATTGCGGGCGACAGTGGTGAGGCGCGCCGGCTCGATGCTCTCCTCCAGCCGCTCTGGAAAACGTTCAAGGAATTCGGAAGCCTTCGCGTGGTCTATACGCTGGTCGACATTCTCGCACTCGCTCGGGCAGAGCTCCCACGGCCTCTGTTGCCGCTCGCATCGATGGACCGGCAACGGGTGCTCGATGCCGTCGGACCTCTAATGACGCTGGAGAGTGAGCTGAAGCGTCAATCCTTGTTGTAGAGGCTGCTCAGCGGTTTTTTCAGGATGCTTTCGCGCAGCGACGTGCCAGGCTCCCGGCGGGTGATCGCTGGCTGATCCGCCGACGGCGCCGGCCGGGGAAAGACCGGCTCCTCGCGGCGCATCTCGCGGCGGAGCGCGTCCAGCCGGGGATCGATCACCGGCACTGCAGCCGGATCCAGCCGCGGCGTTTGCGGCAGCAGTTCGCGTCGGTAGGATTCGAGCGGCGCGGCCGAAGAGGTGGGTGGCGCGTAAGGCGTGGCGCCGAGATCCTCGTCGGCTGCATCAGCCTCGTCCAAGCTTGCCACGGATGCGGCGTAGTTCTGCTGGAAATTCGAAATGTCGGGTCCGACGGTCACCGCCCGCATACGGGTGACGATCTTGCGAAGGTCGACCGTATCCGGATCTTCCTCGCTGTGCTTGCTGTTGGCGCTGCTCGCCTTCGGCAGCAGGTTCTCCTCGACGCGGGAAAAGCGCATGCGCATCGGCACGCTGATCGCCTCGCCGAAAGCGATTGCCTCGCCATTGCCGATCGAGGAAATGAAGCTCGTCGTCGAGATCGACGAATTCGGGATGGCCGAGCGGATGATTTCCTGGTCTCGGTCGTTGGCAAGGCGCATGGCAAAGAGCGTCGAACACTGCGACAGGATCGTCTGGTCGAGCTCGCCCGGCCGCTGGGTGATGATGCCGAGCGAGACGCCGTATTTGCGGCCCTCCTTGGCGATGCGGGCAATCGCCTGGCGCGTCGGCACGAAGCCGAGGCTCGGATCGGAGGGAATGTAGCGATGAGCTTCCTCGCAGACGACGAGCATGTGGATCGCGCCGTCGCTCCACAGCGCCACTTCGAAGGCCATGCGGCAGAGCACCGAGGCGACCGAATTGACGACCTCGGAGGGAATGCCGGCAAGCTGGAAGGTGCAGATCGGCCGATTCTCGCCGGGGATGCGGAAGATCTGCGCGATGGTTTCGGTGATCGTGTCGCTGATCGTGTTGTTGGAGAACATGAAATGATAGCGCGGATCGTTGATCGCGGCGATGAGGCGCATCTTCAGCGACCGCAGGAAGGGCTTTTCCGAGCGGCCTTCCAGGCGGCCGATGCGCTCGTCGATCAGCGCCAGCAGATCGGCCATGCGGTAGGGAACCGGCGTATCGGCGGTGATCGAGCTTTTTTCCGTGGTGCGGCGCACCAGCGAGTTGTCGCTGCCGCGGAAGGCGCGTTTGGCTTCCGGCAGGATATCGCGCAGCATGTCGAGCTCTTCGGGCACCGGCGGACGGCCGCGAAAGACGACCTCGGCGAATTCCTCCAGCCGCATCAGCCAGAAGGGCAGGTCGAGTGTATCGGTATCGATGGTGACGGCGTGCTTGGGGAAGGCGGCGGCAAATTCATTATGCGGATCGAGGATCAGCACACGCAGCTTCGGATCCGCCACGATCGCCTTGTGCAGGAGCAGCGAGACCGCGGTCGACTTGCCGACGCCGGTGGAGCCGACGACGGCGAAATGCTTGGAGAGCATCGAGGGGATGTGGATCGCCGCATCGATGCTTTCGTCCTGCGTCAGCTTGCCGATGACGGCGGTCGTACCCTCGCCGGCATCATAGATGCGCATCAGGTCGGCGGAACGGATGCGGTGGGCGATGGCGCCGAGATAGGGATAACGCGAGATGCCGGTCGAGAACTCCTCGGTGCCGTCCTCATCCACACGGACTTCGCCGAGCAGTTCGGTCTCGATCCGGAAAGTGTTGTCTTCGCCTTCATCCCAGGCATGGCTGCCGGTGTTCATCTGATAGACGAGGGCGACGACACGGTTGCGGCCGACGCTGATCGAAATCAGCCGGCCCACGGACCAGAGTTCGGTAAGATCGGTGCCGCCCTGTTCGGCGACGGCGGCAATCGTCGCCCTGGAGCCGCTGCATGCAACGACGCGGCCGAGAAAGCGATTCCCCGGCGCATGGCCATCGCGGCGATCATGCTCGCCTACCTTGCCAGACGTGCGCAAGTCGTTGTTGAGCAAAGGGCTACTCCATGCGGTAGCGCATAAGAATAAAGTCGATCCTTTAACAAATCCTTCATCCTATCGATTTTCGGGGATACGGGCGCCGGGCAGTTTTTTATTGCGGCATGCGTTGACGCTGCGAAATTTTCTGTCTATCACTGCCGACCATGAAAATCGCAACGGCTCTTATCGTGGTGGGAAAGCGCATGGGCAGGATGGTGTAACCATCCGGCGATAGCCACCCATGCGCTAGATGACAGGCTCCTCCGGGGCCTTTTTTTATGCCCGAAATCAGGGCTTCCGGCCACAAACGCAAATCCCAGCATAAACGGAACAGACAGATGAGCACGGACAATCAGGCGGCAGGCAATCGGATGACGGGAGCGGAGATCGTTCTCAAGGCGCTGAAGGACAATGGCGTCGAACATATCTTCGGCTATCCCGGCGGCGCGGTCCTGCCGATCTACGACGAGATCTTCCAGCAGGAGGAGGTCAAGCACATCCTCGTCCGCCACGAGCAGGGGGCAGGTCATGCGGCCGAAGGTTACGCTCGCTCGACCGGCAAGGTCGGCGTCATGCTGGTAACCTCGGGTCCGGGCGCCACCAACGCGGTCACGCCACTGCAGGATGCGCTGATGGATTCGGTCCCGCTCGTCTGCCTGACCGGCCAGGTTCCGACCTCGCTGATCGGCTCCGACGCCTTTCAGGAATGCGATACGGTCGGCATCACCCGACCCTGCACCAAGCACAACTGGCTAGTCAAGGACGTCAACGAACTCGCCGCCGTCATTCACGAGGCCTTCCGCATCGCCCAGTCCGGCCGTCCAGGCCCTGTCGTCGTCGATATTCCGAAGGACGTGCAGTTTGCGACCGGCACCTACACACCGCCGGCCGACTACACGATCCAGAAGAGCTACCAGCCGAAGACCCAGGGCGACCTCAACCAGATCCATGCGGCGATCGAGCTGATGGCGAATGCACGCCGTCCCGTCATCTATTCCGGCGGCGGCGTCGTCAATTCCGGTCCCGAGGCTTCCAAGCTGCTGCGCGAGCTGGTCGAGCTCACCGATTTCCCGATCACCTCGACGCTGATGGGCCTCGGCGCCTATCCCGCTTCCGGCAAGAACTGGCTGAAGATGCTCGGCATGCACGGCTCCTACGAAGCCAACATGGCGATGCACGATTGCGACGTCATGGTCTGCATCGGCGCGCGTTTTGACGACCGCATCACCGGCCGTCTCAATGCCTTTTCGCCGAATTCGAAGAAGATCCATATCGATATCGATCCGTCTTCGATCAACAAGAACGTCCGGGTCGATATCGGCATCCGCGGCGATGTCGGCCACGTCCTCGAAGACATGGTCCGCCTGTGGCGGGCGCTGCCGAAGAAGCCGGAAAAGGGCCGGCTCGACGATTGGTGGACCGATATCACCCGCTGGCGGGCGCGCAACTCCTTCGCCTATACGAAGAGCAACGACGTCATCATGCCGCAATATGCGCTGGAGCGGCTCTACGCCCACACCAAGGACCGCGACACCTACATCACCACCGAGGTCGGCCAGCATCAGATGTGGGCGGCGCAGTTCTTCGGCTTCGAGCAGCCGAACCGCTGGATGACCTCGGGCGGCCTCGGCACGATGGGTTACGGCCTGCCGGCCGCACTCGGCGTGCAGATCGCCCATCCCGACAGCCTCGTCATCGACATTGCAGGCGATGCCTCGATCCAGATGTGCATCCAGGAAATGTCGGCAGCGATCCAGCACGATGCGCCGATCAAGATCTTCATCATGAACAACCAGTATATGGGCATGGTGCGTCAGTGGCAGCAGCTGCTGCACGGCAACCGCCTGTCGAACTCCTATACCGAGGCGATGCCCGACTTCGTCAAATTGGCGGAAGCCTATGGCGCCGTCGGCCTGCGCTGCGAAAAGCCGGATGAGCTCGACGACACCATTCTGGAAATGATCGAGGTCAGAAAGCCCGTCATCTTCGACTGCCGCGTCGCCAATCTCGCCAATTGCTTCCCGATGATCCCTTCAGGCAAGGCCCATAACGAGATGCTGCTGCCGGATGAAGCCACCGACGAGGCGGTCGCCAATGCGATCGATGCCAAGGGCCGCGCGCTCGTCTGACATTTTTAATTTGCGCATAATCCTTTCCGGAAATCGTTCCCGATTTTCGGGGGTATGCGACAGGGAAGAGGAAACTCAGGACCATGAACGCACATCTACAGCCCACGGGCTCCGCCTATTTCATCTCGCCGGAAACGGCGGCCGTCGAAAGCCACACGCTTTCGGTTCTCGTCGACAACGAGCCGGGCGTTCTTGCCCGGGTCATCGGCCTGTTCTCCGGCCGCGGCTACAATATCGAAAGCCTGACGGTCTCCGAGACCGAGCATCAGGCGCATCTTTCCCGCATCACCATCGTCACACGCGGCACGCCGCACGTGCTGGAGCAGATCAAGGCGCAGCTGGAGCGGATTGTGCCGGTGCATCGCGTCGTTGACCTGACGGTGCGCGCCCGCGAACTCGGCCAGGACCGGCCGATCGAGCGCGAGGTGGCGCTGATCAAGGTGATCGGCGAGGGCGACATGCGCGCCGAGACCCTGCGCCTTGCCGATGCCTTCCACGCCAAGGTGGTGGATGCGACGGTCGGTCACTTCATTCTTGAGATCACCGGCAAGTCGTCGAAGATCGACCAGTTTGTAGCGATCATGAAGCCGCTCGGCCTGATCGAGGTCTGCCGTACCGGCATTGCGGCGATGAACCGCGGTGTCCAGGGCATGTAAATATTACAGCCCGGGCATGTAAAGATTACAGCCGGGCATGTAGGCCCGTTGCTGAAATAATTGCGAAAGCCGCTGGAGATCAGAGCATCTCCAGCGGCTTTTTCTTTGCCGGCGGCGGGAAGGCGGCGTCCAGCGCCTGCCAGTCCTCGTCGGTGATATCGAGCGAGACGCTGTCGCGGTTTTCGGCCGCGCGTTCGGCATTCGAGGTCTTCGGGATGACGATGACGCCGTCGCGTTCCAGCAGGAAGGCGAGCGCCAGCTGGGCGGGCGTTGCCTGATAGGCCTTGGCAATACGGATCAGCTCGGGATGATGCAGGATATTTCCCTGCTCGATCGGCGAATAGGCCATGATGGGAATCTTGCGGCTCTGACACCAGGGCAGCAGGTCGAATTCGATGCCGCGGCGGGAGAGATTGTAGAGCACCTGGTTGGCGGCGACATTGGCGCCGTCGGGCACTCCAAGCAATTCCTGCATGTCGTCGGTGTCGAAGTTGGAGACGCCCCAGGCGCCGATCTTGCCGGATGTTTTCAGCATTTCGAAGGCGGCGACGGTTTCGGCGAGCGGGTAGTTGCCGCGCCAGTGCAAGAGATAGAGATCGATGCGGTCGGTGCCGAGCCGTTCGAGACTGCGCTCGCAGGCTTCGATCGTGCCTTTCAGGCTGGCGTTCCAGGGATAGACCTTGCTGACGACGAAGACCTCGTCGCGCCGTCCCCTGATTGCCTGGCCGACGATCTCCTCGGCGCCGCCGTCGCCATACATTTCGGCGGTGTCGATCAGTGTCATGCCGAGATCGATGCCTGCCTTGAGGCTTTCGATCTCGGCCCTGGCGTGGCCGGCATCCTCGCCCATGGCCCAGGTTCCCTGGCCGAGCGCCGGCACCGCCGTGCCGTTCGGGAATGTGATCAATGGAATCGGGTCGTCTTGCATAATTTTCTGTCCCTTCGGCAAGAGATTGGGCCGGCTCGCCATCTTTCAAGTAATCCTGTCACCATGACAATGATGTCATGGCATCGGCAGTTTAGGGCAGCTATGCTGACCTAAATAAGCAGGCCGCAAAAAGCTGGCTGGGGAGGTCGCATGCCGCTGGATACGTTTCTCGCCCTCGTTCTCTTTGCCTTCACGACATCGATCACGCCGGGACCGAACAATATGATGCTTTTCGCATCGGGCGTGAACTTCGGCTTCCGCAGGACGATCCCGCATATGTTCGGCATCGGCGCCGGTTTTTTCTCGCTGCTCATCGGCGTCGGCCTCGGGCTCGGCGCGCTTCTGCATACGGTGCCGGCCGTCTATACGGCGCTGAAATTTGCGGGCGGCGCCTATCTCGTCTGGATCGCCTGGAAGATCGCCACGTCGCGCTCGCTCAGCGAAGGCAAGAGCGGCGTCGAGCCGATGTCCTTCTTTGCGGCTGCCGCCTTCCAATGGGTCAATCCAAAAGCCTGGGTGATGGCGGTCACCGCGATGGCCACCTATACCAATCCGCAACTCTATCTCGTCAGCGTGCTGATCGTCGGTCTCGCTTTCGCGGTGGTCAATGTCCCCAGCGTTTCGACATGGGCAGGCTTCGGCTCGGCGCTCAGGGAATGGCTTTCCGATCCGGTGCGGCTGAAATGGTTCAACATCAGCATGGCAGTGCTCTTGGTGCTAAGCCTCTGGCCGATGTTAAAATAGAGCGATCGACGGCTTCATCAGCATCAGCCAGAAAATGCCGAGGACGGCTGAGAAGGCTGGAAAGCCGAAAGCAAACCAGATGCGGTAAAGGCTGAAATAGGCTGGCGGCAGGGCTTTTCCCGATGCCGCGGCAGCGCGAGCGAGATTGCGCAGCCGGATCTGGATCCAGACGACCGGCAGCCAGAACAGGCCGGTGACGACATAGAGCAGCAGCGACAGCGCAATCCAGCCCTCCGACAGGTCCCAGCCGATCGATCGCGCCAGCAGAGTGCCGGTCACCGGCTGGAGGATGGCCGCGGTGGCGGTGAAGAGCGTATCGGCGATGACGACGGTTGCTGAGACATGGGCGATCAGTGCGGGATCGCGTGTGCGATGCGCCATCGCCATGAAGAAGGCGATACCGGCGCCGGTACCGAAGAGCACGGTAGCGCCAATGACATGGGCGAGCAGCAGCCATTCTTCAAGCATCAGCGTTCATCCAGGATGGCAAGGGCTACCAGCGTCAACAGGATCGACGGCAGCACCTTGACGAGAACCCCGAGCGGATCGAGCCAGAGCGCGGGTTCGAGCAGGCTGGCGCCGGCGAGATAGGCGATCGACACTCCAAGCATGCCGAGAAGGGCGCGTTTCGCCAGGGGACGGACAAGGACGGCGGCACCGAGGACGATGTCGACGAGGCAGGTCGCCAGCGTCAGCGCCGTTGCGGCAGCGTGAGGCATGAATGGCAGGAAGTGAGCGGATGTCCTCTCGAGCGCCAGCAGCGGGATCAGGCCGGAAAGCAGCCAGAAGACGGACAGGCCCGATATGACAAGCGACTTCAGGAGATAGAGCCGGGCAAACCAGAGATCCTGGACGCCGGAGGGATTGGCCGAGAGCGTCGCAGCCGCTGATGTCGCGACGAGGCCGCTTCCTGCTTTCGAGCTTTGCACGCCTTCCGACATGACGGTCATCGCTGTCGAACGCAGCGGCGAACGCCAACCGAGCAGGCCCGACAGATCGGCGAGCCATGTCACCGGCCGGGCAAGCCAGGGGGCAAGGGCAAACACGCGGGCGGGAGGGAGGCCGAGCCATTGCCGGTGCAGGCGGACGAGATCGGCGAGCGTCAGGGTCTCGGCGGCGGCAAGATCGACATCGCCGGAGATGTCGCCGGAAACCGCCCGCGACACGGCTTCCGCCACATCGTCGACAGAGAGTGTTTCGACGAGGCTTTCGGCATGGACCAGGGGCAGCACCAATGGAAAGGCTGCGAGTGCGCGCAGCAGCGCCGAACCGCCATGGGCATTGCGGCCGAGAACCAGGGCAGGGCGCAGGATGAAATATGGCAGGCCGCTGGCAGCAAGCGCCTCGTCGGCCCGCCGTTTGGTGGCGAGGAAGGGAAGATCGCCGGCCGCTCCCGCCGTCCTTGCCGATATCTGCACGATCAGCGGGCGCGACGAGGCTTTTGCGGCGGAATAGAGCGCCAGCATCGCCTCTGCCTGGGTGGCCGACAGATCGTCCGAAAGGCCGTCCTGCAGGGCGCCGGCGCAATTGATGACGGCATGCTGGTCCTTGAGGATGTCGTTCCAATCCGCCGGTTTCGTCATGCGCGAGAGATCGGCGCGCCGCCAGTCGACCTTCGACTGTTTCAGGCGGGCACGCGCGGGATTGCGGCCAAGCCCGGTCACTGCGTGGCCATCGGCAACGAGCCGGGCCGCGACCACGGAGCCTATGAAGCCGGTTGCGCCGAGAATCAGAATGTTCATGGCGGGAGATTAGCGGAAAAGCTGAGGGCGCATAGAAGGGCTTGGCGGACCTGCGGCATATGGTAAAAATAGGAGAAAGTTTCGGGAGGACAGTGTCTTGCACGACGATCATGACGCGCATAGCCATGACCACGATCATGCCCACGGGCATGATCACGACAATCACTATTCCGACATGCAGGCACGTGTGAAGGCGTTGGAAACGTTGCTGACGGAGAAGGGGCTTATCGATCCGGCGGCGATCGATGCGATCGTCGAGACCTATGAGACGAAGGTGGGGCCGAGAAACGGCGCGCATGTCGTAGCCAAAGCCTGGAGCGATGCCGATTTCGCCGACTGGCTGAAGCGTGATGCGACGGCGGCGATCGCCAGTCTCGGCTACACGGGCCGGCAGGGCGAGCACATGCGTGCCGTCTTCAACACGGCCGAAACACATAATCTCGTCGTCTGCACGCTCTGCTCCTGTTATCCATGGTCGGTGCTCGGCCTGCCGCCGGTCTGGTACAAGGCGCCGGCCTATCGCTCGCGCGCCGTCATCGATCCGCGCGGCGTGCTTGCGGAATTCGGGCTGACGCTGCCGGAGGACAAGAAGATCCGCGTCTGGGATTCGACGGCAGAGCTGCGTTACCTCGTCATTCCCGAGCGGCCGGAAGGCACGGAAGGAATGGACGAACAGGCGCTTGCCGGTCTCGTCAGCCGCGATGCGATGATCGGCACCGCGGTTGCTGCCAGCCCGGAGAGCACACCATGAACGGACCGCACGATCTCGGCGGGCAGATGGGCTTCGGGCCGGTCGCGCCCGAAAAGAATGAGCCCTATTTTCATGCAGCATGGGAAAAGCGGGCGCTCGGCATCACCATCTCCTGCGGCGCTTTCGGCGCGTGGACGATCGATGAAAGCCGGCATGCGCGCGAGAATATTCCGCCGGCCGATTACCTCGCCGCCAGCTACTACGAGATCTGGATCCGCGGCATCGACAAGCTGCTGGAGCGGCACGGCTTTGCGACGCGCGAGGAGTTGCTGTCCGGCCATGCATTGCAGGACGGCGCGGTGCCGAAGCGGGTGCTGAAAGCGGACATCGTGCCCGCCGTTTTGGCAAAGGGTGGGCCTTGCGATCGTCCTGTTAAGACCGCTCCGCTCTTTGCGGTCGGCGAGACGGTGAAGACGAAGAATTTCAACCCGCCGACGCATACGCGCCTACCGCGTTACGCGCGCGCCAGGACCGGTGTGGTCGAAGCTGTACAAGGTTCGTTCGTCTTCCCTGACGACAATGCGCATGGCAAGGGCGAAAACCCGCAATGGCTGTATACCATCGTCTTCGACGGCGCGGAGATCTGGGGCGCGGATGCCGATCCCACGCTGACCGTGTCGATCGATGCATGGGAGAGCTATCTTGAGCCGGCATGAGACATCGCCGTTGAGGCAATCGCCCAGCCTGCCGAGATCGCCGGAGGGAGAGCCGGTCTTTCCCGAGCCATGGGCGGCCGAAGCCTTTGCCATGACCGTGCACCTGCACGCAAAAGGGCTGTTCAGCTGGAGCCAATGGGCTGAAACGCTGTCCGCGCAATTGCACAGGCCTGGCCGGGCCGAAGATGGCAGCGACTATTTCGACTGCTGGGTGGCGGCTCTCTCGGATCTGATCGTCGGCAACGGCATCGCCGATGCGAAAACGATCCTGGCACTGCAGCACAGCTGGCAGCGGGCGGCGGAAGCGACGCCGCACGGACGGCCGATCGAGCTCAGCAACGATCCCTCGCGCTGATCCTCACGACGGAAACTGCTTATAGCATTCCTCAGCCACCTTCCGTAGCGTCTCGCGGGAGATTTCGCCGGTGACGGCATAGCCGAGTTCGCCGTCGATCCAGTAAAAGGTCTCGACATTGCCCGACGAGGCGAAGCGGAAGCTCGTCGTGCGGTTGTCCGTGTTGCGGCCGACCAGGACAGTCAGGCGCTCGCCGGCCTGGTTCTCGTACATGAACATGGCGCCCGGCCTGCCGTCGACCGGCAGCAGGCGGCCGCCGACCAGCTTGAAGCCGAGCGGCTGCAGGTTCGGGATCTTGAGATTCTGGATTGCCAGGCGCTTGCCGAGCCAGGTGGCGAGATGGGCCTCCTCGTCTGCGAAGACCTCGACGGGGTGACGAACCTCGGCGGCATAGACCGCGAAGGCGGTCTCAGCCTGTTTCGGCAGCGTTTCGTCGCCGGCAAGCTGCAACTCCGGCTTTTCCAGAAGTGCTGGGCCATAATGGCCGCTGACGGCGCCGAGCGCGAAGACGACGAGGGCGGCCGCAGCGATCGCCCAGCGTTTCGAGCCTGATGGAATGGCGCGCGGGGGGACGACCAGCAGGGGGTCGGTGTCCTTCGCCTGCTCATAACCTGCAAACATCGAGCGGATCGCCCCATTTTGCGCCTGCCATGCGGCGACCATCGCCGCTTCATCGGGATTGTCGGCCAGGAAGGCCTCGATGCGGGCACGCGCCGTTTCTGGTAGTTGGCCGTCGGCATAGGCGTGGAGATCGGCTTCGGTGACGCTCGGATTGGTCTCGTTCATTTCGGTCTCCGAAGCGTAATGATGTTGTCGGCCTTTAGCCGCTCGGCGATGCGCCGGCGGGCGCGCGACAGGCGGGACATGACGGTGCCGATCGGGATGTCGAGCGCGGCGGCGACCTCGCCATAGGTATATCCCTCGATGACCACGAGCATCAGCACGGCGCGGTGTTCTTCCGAAAGGCTGTTCAGCGCATCGTCGAGCCGCGCGCGCTCCAGCGGATCGGCCGGTGGTTCGGAAGAGGCCATATCCTCAGCCGCGTCGAGTTCGATCAGGCCGTCGCGCGCCTTGCCGCGCCGGCCGTTGCGATAGAGATTGGTCATGATGGTCAGGACCCAGCCGCGCAGGTTGAGGCCGCGCCATTGGCCACGGCGCGTGAGAACCTTCTCGACGCAATCCTGGAGCAGATCCTCGCCATCGGCATCCGAGCGCGTCAGGCTGCGCGAATACCGCCGGAGCGAGGGCAGGAGGGCCAGGATCTGGCCCTCGAAGGTTTCGGGTGCGGGTATCTTCACGCCGGCTCTCTGGTGATTTGGGTCTGGGCGATCAGGGCCGCCACAATCAGGGTTTGGCGAGATCCCAATTGCCGCCGACGCCATCGCCGGTGATGTCGCCTGCCTTCTTGTCTTTGACCCAGAAATAGAGCGGCATGCCGTCCTTGGCCCATTGTTTCGTGCCATCCTTGCGATCGATGATCGAATATGCACCATCGGCCTTGGCGTCGCCAGCGGCCATCAGCGGCGGCCAGTTCTTGGCACAATCGTCGTTGCAGTTGGAAACGCCCTTGACGTCCTTCTTGAAGGTGTAAAGCGTCATGCCGTTTTCGCCGGCGAGCACCTTGCCTTTGGCGGAATCGACGGTCTTGACGGGAGCGGCGGCGAAAGCAGCGGTCGCGGCAAGGGCGGCGGCCGCCACGACGGACAGAAATTTCACGGACTTCATGATGTCTCTCCTCAGATTGGGCACGCAATCTTGCGATGCCTGAGATGAGACACGGCACAAGGCAGTTTTATTCCAGGCGCAGGAAAAGTTTTCATGGCGGGCGAGGCGAGCCGAAACCCGCTTCGCCCGTGCAGATCGCATCGGAGCGCCTTGTCGGCTATTGCCCCGAGGCGGACGCCGCCGCCATATCGACCCATACCGCTTCGAATATATGGCCGTCGGGATCCTCGAAGGCGCGGTTATAGAGCCAGCCCATGTCTGTCGGGGCGCGCGGATCGGCCTTGCCGCCGGCGGTTGAGGCCGCCTCGACGATGGCGTCGACGTCTTCACGACTGTCCATCGTCAATGCGATCAGCATTTCGCTCGCCTTCTCCGCTTCGGCAACAGGTTTTGGCGTGAAACTCGCGAAGAAATCGCGCGTCAGCAAATGGAAGATAATCGCCTCGGACCAGACCATATTCGAGGCCTGGTGATCGCTGAACTGTTCGTTCTTGCTGCATCCGATCGCTTCGTAGAAGCGGGTCGCAGCGGCAATGTCTTTTACCGGCAGGTTCACGAAGATCATCTTGGACATTGCGGTTTCCTCCTCTTTGGGGTGTTTTTCGGGGGGCAGTCTCGCCTCACACAAACTCCTGGACGATCGTGTCGCTGGCATGAATGCAGACGATTTCGAGCCGTCCCGTGCCGACATTTTCGAAGCGGTGGGGAATGTTGGCGGCCACGACGACGATATCACCGGGAAAGGCCCGGGTTTTGGCGTCACCAACGGTGAACTCGGCTTCGCCTTTCCGGACGGCCCATGTCTCGGAATAGGGATGGACATGCAGATCGGGGCCCTGGCCGGGCTCGTTGTCGACGAGGAAGAGCGATATCTCGCCGCCGTAATCGTGGCCTTCGAAGCGGACCGTCCTGCTCTGATCCGGCCGTGGTTCTTGGTGTCGAAGAATCCTGAACATCACGTGCCTCCTGCTCGTGCCGTCTGCGAACGCAAACTATCTTTGCGAGAAGATATATCTCTGAAAATTATCTTCCCGTCAAGATATCTTCCGTGAATCGAGTGAAAGGTGTATGTCTCGCCCGTGGTGATATGAGGCAGAGAATGATGGATGGAACTGAAGGGAACGGTGACCGCCCCGAGGACGGGGGCCGCCCGAGCGAGGACCATGTCGACCGGCTGCGCCGGCAATGGACGCTGGAACTGCCCGACCTCGACACGGAGCCGATGGCGATCCTGGGGCGGGCCTTTCGGCTGTCCAACCTGGTGCGCCCCAGCATCGAGGCGACCTTTGCCGATTTTGGCCTCGACCGAGGCGAATTCGACGTGATCGCAACGCTTCGCCGTTCCGGGCCGCCTTACCGGCTGACCCCAACGGACATGTATTCGGCGCTGATGATCTCGTCGGGAGGCCTGACCCACAGGCTAGACCGTCTGGAGAAAGCGGGCTTGATCTGCCGGGAGAAATCGCCACGTGACGGGCGCAGTGTGCTGGTGGCATTGACAGAAGCCGGCGCCGCACTCGCCGAAAAGGCCTTCCGCACCGATATGGCGAGCGAATCCTCGTTTCTGCAGGCTCTTGACGGACAGGAGCGCGAGGCGCTCGCGGCGCTGCTGCGCAAGCTGATTGCCGGGATTGAGAATGATCAGCCGAGGGGAGAGAGCGAGGCCGGCTGAGGTTCACGGCTCAGGCGGCAACACGCTGCTTATGCAGGTCGTTTACATCATACCGGTTTTCGGATATGATATATCCTTAATTCCAATGGCCGAGCCAGTCATCACAAGAGTTGCCGAATGATCCTGAAAAGCCAGGTCGAGTGGGCGTTGCATTGCTGCGCCATTCTCGCGGGCCTGCCTGAGGGCAGGTACCTTTCCACCAAGGCGCTCGCCGAGCTTCATGGTCTGCCGAAGGAATACCTCTCCAAGGCGCTGCAGAGCCTTTCGCAGGCATCGCTGGTCAACACCACGCTCGGCCCGAGCGGCGGCTACCGGCTTGCAAGACCCTCGTCCGAGATCAATTTCCTCGACATCGTCGAGGCGGTCGAGGGAAGCGCGCGCAGCTTCACCTGCACGAATATCCGAGAAAACAATCCATGCCGGGCGGAAGGTTATTGTGACAGCAAGCCTTGCGCGGTCGCCCGCATCATGTGGGAAGCCGACGAGGCCTGGCGCAATACGCTGAGGCGCGTCCGGCTTTCCGATCTCGTCGGGATCCTCTCCGAGGAGGTTCCGGCCGAACTCTGGCAGAGCACCTTCGCATGGGTGCTGAAGCGCGCCGGCTGAGGGGAAGACCGCGCTTGAGGGCATTTCCGCTTTTCTTTGAGCCACGGAAATGCCCTGTATTTGTTTTTCGCAATTCCGGACGCAAAACTGCTGCGCACTCTTACTGGAATTGCTTTATGCCCTGAAGATGGTCCTGATGGTTTTCAGAATGGCGCGCGCGCTGCCGGCATGTTCCGGGGGCAGGGCGGCGCCGTCGCGAAAGCGCTCGGCGCGGCTGGCGAGGTCTTCGGCGATCTCTTCTGCCAGTGTGGGACGTTCGTTCAGCAGCGGCGCGAAGGCCTCCTGATCGATTTCATAGGCGATAACCGGGGTCAGAGCCTCCAGGGTGCAGACTTCCTGCATGCCCGCGAGCAGCCCGGTCTCTCCGAAGAAATCACCTGGTGCCAGCCGCCCACGCTCCTGATCTCCGTGGCGCGCCGCGATGATGCCCGCCCGCACCATCATCAGCGATGGCAGCATTTCGCCCTCCCGCACGATGACATCGCCCTTGCGGAATTCGCGCACGGCCGTGGTCTCGGCGAGTTTCTGCTTTTCATCACGCGTCAACGTCGCAAAGATCGGAATGGCCTCGATCAATTCGAGCGGCGTCACGCGGGGCGGCCGTGCGCTCTCTTCGGTCGGCAGTTCGCCGGTCAGGACGGAGGCCGCGGCTGGAACGGCCAAAAGCAGGCCGGCCGATTTGCAGTGGCGATAGACGAGGTCGAGCACCTCGTTTCGCGCCGGCACACGCTGGCTGGGGCTCGTTACCCGGAACTGCAGCTCGACCTCCAGCGCCGTGGCATCCAGCCCCTTCAGCGCCACAACCGGCGGCGGTTCGCGCACGATCGAATTGCAGCTCGCCAGCGCTGTCGCCATCACGTGCCGGACCGAGGCGGGCATCCGCGTCGGGGCGATGCGGATGGTGAGGATCAAGAGATGGGTCTCGTCCGGCCGGCTTACATTCGTCAGGCCGAGCTTTGCCAGAAAACTGTTCGGCAGAACGACGATATTGTTTGCGCTGGTCAGGATATGCGTCGCGCGCCAGTTGCTTTCGACGACACGCCCCTCCGTGCCGTCGCTGAGGAGGATCCAGTCGCCGATGATGTAGGGCCGGCCGAGCGTCAGCGCGATGCCGGAGAAGACGTCGGCGAGGGTGTTCTGGAGCGCCAGGCCGAGAATGATGGCGACGACGCCCGAGGTTGCGACGAGCGTGCCGATCGGCACGCCGAAGACGAAGGCCAGGACCGACAGGGCCATGCCGATATAGACGACGCCGATGACGAGATCCTGGAGCAGGCGGGCCTCTCGCGGGCTGCCCTCCAGCACCAGATACAGTCTGATGAAACCGATGACGGCCCATGCCAGATGGATCCACCAGAGCGATTTCGCGACGATGACGAGCAACGCCTGCGGATCCTCGGACTCATATCCTTGAAACCGGTGAGGTTCGATACCGCTGCCGACCAGGATCAATGTCATCGCCGCAAAGAAGAGAATCTGCACCACCAGTCGCGTCGTCGGCCGATGGCTGGAGAGCAGATGCCAGACGACGATACCGGCGAAACCTATCGCAATGAGGGATATCAGAGGCTTGCCGAAGAGCACGTCGTAGATCATCTCTCTGTCTCCGGGATAGGGCGGGCCGCACATGATTCAGCATCTCGGCCGCCCGCGCAAGCATCGGGCTTGCACGGGCGGTATCGGCGGATGTCACTTCTTGAGCGGGTAGGTGAGTTCTTTCTGATTGGTGTCGACGACGAAAACGGCGAGCAGACGGGCGGGCTTGGTCTCGCTGTCGTTGGCGCTGACGCCGTGACGATCGCCCGGCATTTCGGAGAAACTCTCTCCGGCATGATAGACCTTGACCGGGCCGTATTGACCTGGCTGCGGATCGCTCCTTCGAGCACGGTGGCATAGATGAAGGCGGTGTCGGGATGGGTGTGGCCTTCGGAGAAGCCGCCCGGACCGTATTCGACCAGCACGCCCTTGATGCTCTTGCCCGGCACGTTCGGAAGCTCGTGCTCGTAAACGAGGGTGACCTTCGAGGCCTTGTTTGCGTCGTGCGCGCCGGCGCCGGTGGCTGCAAGGCAGGCGAGGGCGGCGGCGAGGAATGATGTTCTGATCATCGGAATCTCCATGGGATCGTGGTGCGCAGGGCGCGCATGGCGCCCTGGCAAGATCATTTCGGCTGCGCGGTCTTTGCGAACCATTGCTCGAAGGTGATCGAGCCGAGCCGCCGGTTATTGTCGGAAACGAGCGACTGGTCGTTGAGCCTGGCGCCGAAATATTTTGCTTCGGCATCAGCCTCGACGGTGCGCGGATCCTTCATGGCCTTCAGATATCTGGCGACGAGTTCGCTCAGGCGCGCCCGTTCCGGACCTGATATCTCGATCGTCGCGTTGGCGGGCGGTGAGAGCGCCACATCCGCCATGACATCGGCGACGTCGTCGGATACGATCGGCTGCACATAGGCCGGCGACAGGCGAACCGTCTGGCCGACAGTGCCCGATTGGGCGATGCCGCCGAGGAATTCCATGAACTGCGTCGAATGCACAATGGTGTAGGGAATCCCTGACGCCTTGATCAGCTTTTCCTGGGCGAGCTTGCCGCGGAAATAGCCGCTTTCCTGCAGACGCTCGGTGCCGACGACGGACAACGCGACATGATGCTTCACGCCGGCCACCTTTTCGGCGGCGAGAAGTTTGCGGCCAGAGGTCTCGAAAAATTCGAGCACGGCCTTGTCTTCGAAGGATGGCGAATTGGCGAGATCGAGCACGACTTCGGCGCCTGCGAGCGCCTCGGCCAGTCCTTCTCCCGTGATCGTGTTGACGCCTGAGTTCGGCGATGCGGCTACCACGTCATGTCCCTGCTTGCGCAGACGTTCGACAGTCTTCGAACCGATGAGGCCGGTTCCGCCGATGACAACGATTTTCATAACAGATCTCCGTTCACTGCCGAGATGCGGCAGCGTTAAAATTGAATCTTCTCAATGAATTGCGAAGCTTAGTTCAGTCCTGCCTTGTCGAGGCCGTAAGCCTTGTCGGCCGAGCCGGGCACGGTCTTGAAGCCGACATTGACGCGGTTCCAGGCATTGATGGCCATGACGACGAAGGTCAGGTCCGAGATTTCCTTCTCCGAAAGCTGGCCGCGAACCCGTTCGTAGATCTCCTCGGGAACGCCGCCTTCCGGCAGCTTGGTCAGAGCTTCGGTCCAGGCAAGGGCGGCGCGCTCGCGGGGAAGGAACAGGTTCGATTCCCGCCAGATGGCAACGTGGTGGATCCGTAATTCGCTCTCGCCATAGATCTTCGCCTGCTTCACATGCATGTCGAGGCAAAAGCCGCATCCATTGATCTGCGAAGCGCGGATCTCGATGAGAGCCTGCAGCTTTTCGTCGATCACGCTGTTCTTCAGCGCCATGCTGAATTCCATGAATTTCTTGAAAAGCTCGGGGGACTGCTGGGCGTAGTTCAATCGCTGGGTCATATCGTTTCTCCTCTAATTAAGGATACAAAATATCCTTATGGATATAAGATATCCTTAATTGCTGGACTGTAAAGCCATTCTCGCTTAGTCTGGCTGCATAAGGCCTATGCGCAAAAGTATGAGGGGGCGGGGATGGATATCGTATCGGCATTGCGGACCTTTCTGCGCGTCGTGGAGACGGGCTCGTTCTCGGCGGCGGCGCATGATCTTGACGTGACGCAGCCGGCGGTCTCGCGGCAGGTCGCGGCCCTTGAGGGGCATTTCAACACCCGCCTGCTGCATCGCACGACGAGTGGCCTCTCGCTGACGGCGGAGGGTGAACGGATGCTGCCAATGGCGATGAGGATTCTCGAGGCGGTGGAGGAGCTCGGCGATGCCGCCGGACCGGAAGGTGCCATGGCCTCCGGAAAGGTCAGGCTCAGCGTTCCAGCGCCACTCGGCCTCTATCTCAGTGATCGGCTGGGCGATCTTCTCGCCGCCCATCCGAAACTCTCGGTGGAACTGATGTTCCGGGAACAAAGCTCCGACATGATCGAGGAGCGCCTCGACCTCGAGGTGCGTCTGGGCTCCGTCGCCGACAGCAGCCTCGTTTGCCGGCGGATCGGCTGGACGACGGCCTTCCTCGTCGCCTCGCCCGCCTATCTCGCCCGCAGGTCGCCGCCGCGGACGCCGAAGGACATCAAGGACCATGAATGCCTCTGCTACAGCAGGGCCGGCGATGCCTGTTCATGGTCGTTTTCGAACGGCTCGGAAGACATATCCGTCAGGATCTCGCCGCGGCTGACGGCGTGCAGCGCCGTCGCCATTCACAGGGCGGCCCTTGCCGGCGCGGGCCTAGCTGTGCTCTCCCACATCATCGCCGTGCCGGATATCGCCGCGGGTCGGCTGATCCCCGTCATGAACGACTTTCAACCGACCCGGCTGCCCATTTATGTCGTCTATCCCTCCCGCAGAAACATACCGCTGCGGGTCAAGACGGTTCTGGACTTTCTGACTGATGCCATCGGGCAGGATCCGTCGATGTCAGCAAGCGGAGCGGATCGGCGGTGGGAGGGATGATTGTCGGCCGGGCGGATTTGGCGTCATCGGCCTTGCCGCGTCAGTTTCCGCCTTGCCTAACGCCCGCGAATCCTGCCAAGTCGTGCAATCATGCAATTTGCGCCGCAACAAGACGAAGCCCTCAAGGCTGTTTCGAAATGGCTGAATGAAGGGCGCTCGCCGCTCTTTCGCCTGTTCGGCTATGCCGGAACGGGAAAGACGACGCTTGCCAAGCACTTCGCCGAGAATGTCGATGGCGATGTGCTGTTTGCCGCTTTCACCGGCAAGGCCGCGCAGGTGCTGCGCTCGCGCGGCGCCTCCAACGCCCGGACGATCCATTCGCTGATCTACCGGCCGCGCGGCGAGGAGGCGGTGGAGGACGAGGAAACCGGCAAGACGTCGATCGCGCCGATGTTTTCGATCAACCGGCAAAGCCCGGTCGCCAAGGCTGCGCTGATCATCGTTGATGAATGCTCGATGGTCGACGAGGCGCTCGGCAAGGATCTGATGAGCTTCGGCACACCGATCCTGGTGCTCGGCGATCCCGGCCAGCTGCCGCCGGTCAGCGGCGGCGGTTACTTCACCAATCAGGACCCGGATTACCTGCTCACCGACATTCACCGCCAGGCGCGTGACAATCCGATCATCAAGCTTGCCATGCAGGTGCGCGAAGGCAATGAGGTGATGTATGGCGATTACGGCACGGCCAAGGTGATCTCGAAGAACGAGGTGACGCAGGATCTGGTGATGAAGGCCGACCAAGTACTCGTGGGCACCAACCGGACGCGCCGCCGCTACAATCAGCGCCTGCGCGAGCTGAAAGGCTTCAATGCCGATTATCCGCAGACCGGCGACAAGCTTGTCTGCCTGCGGAACGATCCGGCCAAGGGCCTGCTCAACGGCTCGCTCTGGCAGGTGATGACCTCGTCGAAGGAAACGACGAAGCCCGGCATCAATCTGCTGGTCCGCCCCGAGGACGACGACATGGACCGCGGCGCTGCCAAGATCAAGCTGCTGAAGCAGGCCTTCGAAGATGTCGAGGGCGAGATCCCCTGGAACACCCGCAAGCGCTACGACGAGTTCGACTATGGCTATGCGCTCACCGTGCACAAGGCGCAGGGTTCGCAATGGAACGATGTCGTGCTGTTCGATGAGAGCTGGGCGTTTCGCGATACGCGGGAGCGCTGGCTCTATACCGCGATTACGCGCGCGGCGGAGACGCTGACGATCGTCCGTTGACGTTTGGCGGGCAGGAGACGGTGGCGGCCGTCGTGTGTGTTCAGGCCTGCACAATGCCGAGCAGAACCGCCTTGGCGATGGCCTGAAAGCGGTTGTTGGCGCGGAATTTCAGGATGATCCCGGCCTCGAGATCCTTGGTCTCGTCATGTTTCAGGTCCAGCGCCCGAGCGATGCGCTGGGTGGAATAGCCTTCCGCCATCAGTTCCAGGCAACGCCGCTCCTGTGGACTCAGGCTGGCGCTGTCCTGATTGTCGTTCAACGGCGGCTCCTCGATGGTGCCGTCGTAATCCAGGAGGTCGCCGACCTGTTGGAGCTGGCGGTGCAGCGTCGACATCTCGGCGGTCAGCTCGCGCTTGCGTACCTGCAGGGCCTCGCGGAACATTGCCTCGGCCGATTCCTGCGAATCGGCGCTGCGAAGCTCGTCCATCAATTCCTGGATGACGGCGATCGCCATGCCCGTCTCACGGCAAACGGTGATGACGGCCATGCGCATCACGTCGTCCTGCCCGTAGACCCGCATCAGGCCGATGCGATTGGCCGAAATCAAGCCCTTCTCTTCGTAGAAATGCAGTGTCCTGTGTGTCACCCCGAATGCATTGGCCATATCGGCGATGGGCACGGGACCATCAGGTAGATCCGGCGGCAGCGCGGCTGAAGGCAGGAACCGATATTTCGATCGGGCCTCCGAAGCGATACCGGCGGTGGCAAACAGGCGTTTGGAACCGTCTGGCATGAACCCTCCTAGGGCATGTTGTTGCACCTCATGCGGATTTGCCAGTTGCTTCCCATGCGCGGCGAGTGGGGTTTCCTCTAAGCGTTCTTCTCAGTGGGAAAGAAGCAGTACGCGGCGTACTCTACGCGATACGATGTCCACGTTATGCGTGAACGATCTTTTTTATAAGTGCTAAAAATAATCTCTTTTAAATGGGATAGCAACTTTACCGGCATATTTTGCCGGGTTCTTGGGTGTGTCGCACAAAAACCTGTGCTGCACTGCGGAATCTCGCGGTCCTCTTCAAAGGTGACGGGATTTACTATCTGCGGTACGCGTGCGGCAAATGCTCAGCGCAATTTCGGTGTCCATCAGCGATTGGCATCGCATCCATTTGTGAATCTCGTTGGCCATCACGGAGCACATGGCTTAAAAGCAGGGCCTCCCATTTTCATGACCGATGGATTTCGCCATGCCCGCCAAGCTCTCCGTGAACCTCAACGCCATCGCCATGCTGCGGAACCGGCGCGATCTGCCCTGGCCAAGCGTCGAAGCGCTCGGGCGGATCGCACTCGCCTCCGGCGCCAGCGGCCTGACGGTGCATCCGCGCCCCGACCAGCGGCACATCCGCTTTTCCGACCTGCCCGTGATCCGCAACCTGATCGACGACGAATTTCCCAAGGCCGAATTCAATATCGAGGGCTATCCCACCGAGGAATTCTTCGAACTCTGCGCCGGGGCGGCGCCCGAGCAGGTGACGCTGGTGCCCGACGATCCCGCGCAGGCGACATCCGATCACGGCTGGGATTTCCGCAAGCACCGGGCGTTTCTGACTGATGCCGTCGCCCGTTTGAAGAAGATGGGATGCCGGGTGTCGCTGTTTGCCGATGGCGACGGGGATGCCGAAGCAGTCGAGATCGCCAAGGCAGTCGGCGCCGACCGGATCGAACTTTATACCGGCCCCTATGGCGGCTGTTACGGCGCGCCGGAACGGGCGGCCCCGATCCTCGAAGCACTCGGACGGACGGCGGATGCGGCCCTTGCAATCGGCCTTGCCGTCAATGCCGGCCATGATCTGACAGTTGAAAACCTGCCAGCGCTGGTGAAACGCATTCCCGCGCTTGCTGAAGTTTCGATCGGCCACGGGCTGACCGCCGATGCGCTGGAATACGGCATGGCGGAAACGGTACGGCGCTTTTGCCGCGCCTGCGGGCAGGCAGTTTGATCGGGGCGTTGCCTTCAACGCTTTGACTGGAAGCGGGTTATTACGCTTCTGTCTGTGAGTCACACAATGCGTTTTGAAGCAAGAGTCTCCCGCGCCCAAGGACCTGGGCGCGCTGGATTCCTGTGCCTGTCACAGGAATCCAGCCACGGCGCGCCCTGGCCGTGCGTGACTCATCTGCCCTGATGAGGGATCCAGAATCGGAGTTCGCTCATCCCTGCGACTAGCGCAGGAACACAGCGAAAGGCTTCAATGGCCTCCGGCATTGCCTGACGCCGTCAGGGCCGCCTTGTGTTCCACGAAGAAATCCTTCAGCGGCTGTGGTTGTTTGCCGGTCAGCTTGGTGAAGTCTTCGGTGACGATCGCGAAGTTGCCGGCGCGGATGTTGGCGTCGGCCGAAACCAGCATGTCGGCGACGAAGCCGGGAAGACCCGCGCCGCGGATGCCCTGGCCGAGCTGTTCGTCATTGACGTCGACGACTTCGAGCGGCTTGCCGGCGGCTTCGGAGACGATGGCGGCGATCTGCCGGTTGTTCAGCAATTGCGCGCCGGTTAGCGTATAGGTGGCGCTCTCGGCGGTGCCGGAGGCAAGGGCTGCGGCGATGGCCAGCGCGCAGTCGTCACGCGAGATGGTCGAGATCTTGCCGTCGCCGGTGGCGCTGTACCATTTGCCGCCCTGCAGGTTGTGCGGCATGCCGTGCAGGTAATTGTCGTGATACCAGGCGTCGCGGATGATCGTGTAAGCGATGCCGCTTGCCTTGATGGCGTTCTCGCTGCCGAGATGATCGGGCGCGAAGGAAACGAGCGAATTGTCCGGCGCCGGCATCGAGGTGTAGGCGATGTGCTTGACGGCGGCTTTGACGGCCGCTGCAACGGCGCCCTTGTGCTGGGCGATACGCTTGCCGGGCGTGTCGAGCGCGTCGGTGCTGATGATCAGCAGGCGGTCGATGCCGGCAAAAGCCTTTTCCAGGCCTGCCACATCGTCGAAATCGGCCTTGCGGGTGAGAACGCCCTTCTTTTCCAGCTCGGCGAGCTTTTGCGGGCTGCGCGTTGCCGCGACGATGCTGCCGGGCGCGACCCTGTAGGTCTCGATGAGGTGGTGGATGACACGCTGGCCGAGCTGCCCGGCAGCGCCGGTGACCAGGATGGTTTCGCTCATAGGTCGTTTCCTTCTATGTTTTGGTGGCGGTCTCAAAAAGAGAGTTACACTAGAATAGGAATTGACTTGGCGGTGTAAAGGAGGCAGTTTTTCGGCTCTACGTTACCAAAAAGGAACCAGCAGATGACCGGCGCGGTCCTCAGTCTGAAGAACAGAATGCCGGGGATGCGGCGCGAGATCGATCTCGCCAGTCTCGATTTTTCGAATTGCCCGGTCAGGGACATGATGCAGCAAATTGGCGGCAAATGGTCGACGCTGCTGCTCGAAGTGCTGGCGGCTCGGCCCTGTCGCTTCGGCGAGCTGCGGCGGATGCTCCCCGATATCTCGCAGCGCATGTTGACGCAGACACTACGTGACCTGCAGAGGGACGGGTATATCCATCGCGAAGTGTTCCCGACCAAGCCGCCGAGCGTCGAATATTCGATGACCGAACTCGGACGCTCGCTCTACCAGCCACTGTCGCAGCTGCTGAACTGGGCGGAGGCAAACCACGACGCCGTTCGCGCCGCCCGTTCGCATTTTGATTCCACCGACAAATAGGCTGGCTTCCTACCGGCCGCGCCCTTCCGTCAGGAACAACAGGAAGGCTAGCGCCGGAAAGCAGAAGCCGATCCAGGCTGTCATCGTCCAGCCGCCGGTGGCATAGGCCCAGCCGCCGAGCGCCGAGCCGAGCGCGCCGCCGGCAAAGAAGGTCGCCATGAACAGACCGTTGAGCCGGCTGCGGTGTTCCGGGTTCAGGGCATAGATGGCGCGCTGGCCGCAGACCAGATTGGTCGTCACGCCGAAATCGAGAAGGATCGCCGCGGCCGTCAAAAGCAGCAGAGCGGTGAGCGAACCGTCCGTGGCGAAATGGCTGATCACGAAGGAAGCCATTCCGAGCAGCATGGCAATCGTCGAGGCGATCCTCGTCATGCCGCGGTCGGCAAGCCGGCCGGCGATCGGCGAGGCGATGGCGCCGGCAGCGCCTGCAAGCGCAAAGAGGGCGATGCCGTTCTGTGTCAGGCCGAAAGCCGGGCTTGCAAGCAGCAGCGGCGTCGTCGTCCAGAACAGGCTGAAGGCGCCGAACATACCGGCCTGGTAGAGCGCGCGGCGCTGCAGCACGCGCGAGGTCAGCGCCAGATGACCCATGGAGGCGAGCAACTCGCCGTAGCGCAGCTTCGTCTTCGGCAGCCGAACCGGCAGGTTGAAGCGCAGCACGACGGCAAGCACGAGCATCAGCGCCGCGGTGAGGTAATAGACCACATGCCAGGAGGAAGCTTCGGCGACGAAGCTTGCAAAGGGGCGAGCCAGCATGATGCCGCAGAGCAGGCCGCTCATGACATTGCCGACGACCTGACCGCGCGTTGCATCCGGCGCCATGTTGGCGGCGAAGGGAACCAGGACCTGAACTGCCACCGACGAAAGACCGATGCAGAGCGAGGCGATGAGGAAGGCCGTCGGCGTCGACGACAGCGCCGCGCCGATCAGCGCAACGGCGGAGACGGCGATCAGCAGCAACACCAGACGGCGATTTTCGGTGAGGTCGCCGAGAGGCACGATCAGCAACAGGCCGAGCCCGTAGCCGATCTGCGTCAGCGTGACGATCAGGCCGGTGGCGGCAGGCGTGAAGCCAAGATCGGCGCTGATCGGGCCGGCAAGCGGCTGGCCGTAATAGAGATTGGCGGCCACCAGTCCGCAGGCGGCGGCAAAAAGGAAGGTTAGCCAGGGGGATAGCGCCCTGGGAATGGCCTTATCCGGCGTGGTGGCTGAAATGCTCATCGGGGAACTCCGGTATTCAAAGATTGAAAGGAATGATTTCAAATGATCTTGCCGCCGGCCACCCGCTTCCGGCTGTGCAACAGCTTGCCGCTCCTCCGAGAGAATGGCTCGCCTTTTTCCGGGGGATGTCAGGTCACCAACTTCATCGCGGCTTCGGCGACGGCCGCCATTTCTTCACCGCTGCGCTCCACCTTGCCGATGACGCGCATGCCTTTGGTGAGGCAGAGAAGCGCAAGCGCGGTCGCTGATATATCGAGGTCTGCACAAATCGAGCCGTCGGACTGGCCGAGGCGGATCAGATCGGCCAGCAGTGTCTCGTCGGCCATGAAGGCGGCGGCGACACGTTCGGCCGCTTCGCTGTCGAAGAGAGCGAGATCGCCGGCGCTGCCGACCACCAGGCAGCCACGCCTGCCGGTTTCGCCGTGGGAGGACGCCGCAAAGAAGGCGATCAGCGCATGCAGCTTATCCCGGCCGGTCTCCGCCTTGGCGAGTTCGGCATCGAGCATGCCACGGCGAACGGCGCGGTAGCGGTCGAACGTTGCAAGGAAGATGCCACGCTTATCGCCGAACGCCTTGTAGACACTGCCGGCGGCAAGGCCCATGGCCTCGGTCAGTTCGCTGATCGAGGCGGCGTGATA
Organism: Rhizobium sp. BK212; assembly: GCF_014197475.1. Classification (NCBI taxonomy): domain Bacteria; kingdom Pseudomonadati; phylum Pseudomonadota; class Alphaproteobacteria; order Hyphomicrobiales; family Rhizobiaceae; genus Rhizobium; species Rhizobium sp. BK212. The sequence goes on along the minus strand of NZ_JACIFS010000002.1, from coordinate 352,226 downwards.
GCCGCGCTCGGAAAAGACGCGTAGGGCAGCGTCGAGCGCTGCCTCCACGTCGAATTCGCGCGGCCGGCCGCGGCCCCTGGTCTTTTCTTGATGTTCAATGGTCGCCGTATTCATGGCATCTAATTAGGAAATGTTCGTTTCCAAATCAAGCGAAACTTTTGCGACGCAGCAAATCACAGAGCCAGAACCCAGTTCTGGCCGTTCGCCTCGGGGCCGAACATGCGGTGTCTCTCCTCGGAGACAAGCCGGAAGCCGGCCTTGATATAGATGGCGCGGGCGGTCTCCAGCATGTCGTTGGTCCAGAGCGAGAGTTCGCGGTAGCCCTTCTGTCTGGAGAAGCGGATGCATTCGTCGACCAGCATCTTGCCGAGCCCGAGGCCGCGGGCTGATTTGTCGACATAGAGCAGACGGAGCTTGGCGATGCCGTCGCCGCCATTGGTGACGAGGGCCGAGCCGACATTGACGTCGCCGCGCTCGGCGATCCAGCAATATTCCTTGGCCGGATCGAAATTGGCGAGGAATTTCCCGGCAACTTCGGCGACCAGCGCTTCGAAGCGCAGGTCCCAGCCATACTCCTCGGCGTAGAAACGGCCCTGGCTCTGAACGATCCAGCCGATATCGCCGGCGCGATGGGCGCGGATGACGGCCGGTGCGGGTTTGGCCGTAGGGTCGAGGAGGGCGCGGATGGTGTGCATGGCCGAGACTGCCGCCTCCGGCTCGCCGGCCGCGAGATTGTCGAAACGGGCGGCGATCTGCGCATTGGCGCGCCGGCCGAGTTCTTCGAACTGCTCACGTCCCCGGTCGGTGACAATGATGACCTGGCTGCGCAGATCGGCCGGATCCGGACTGGTCTCGATCAGTCCCTCTGCGCGGAAACGCTTGAGGATACGGCTGAGATAGGCCGGGTCGAGATGCAGGTCGCGGACCAGCGCCACGGCGCTGACACCGTCATGCGAGCCGATCTCGAAGAGGATGCGGGCATCCGTCAGCGTGAATGCGGTGTCGAGATAGGCCTTGTTCAGGAGGCCGAGGAAGTTCGTATAGAAGCGGTTGAAATCGCGCGCGGTTTCGATGAGGGCGATATCGGACATGGCAAAGATCTCCAGATGGAGACCTAGTCAGACTGCTGACAAGTCGGCCCACTCATCTTTCGTTTATCCTCGGCACAAGGCCGAGGATAACGCCGAGGAAAGAACGAGCCTTGTCAACAACTCAAGAATCTCCAAATAGAGATCTTGTGCTGTATTTAATGGACTGAGTCAATTAATTTGGCAATCCGAGGCGAGACACTTTCAGGCCGCTTCCTCTTCCGCGATCTCGTCCGCGCCAAGCGCGAAATCGACTGCCGCTCGCGCATGAATCGCCGTGGTGTCGAAGCCGGGCAGCGGCAGATGGTCGGGATCGAGGATCAGGCAGATTTCGGTGCAGCCGAGGATGATGCTGTCGGCGCCGTTGTCGATGGCGCGTGATATGACCGCCATGAGCTTGTCGCGTGAGCTGTCGAGTACCTTGCCGGCGCAGAGTTCATTGAAAATAATGTCGTGCACGGTGGTGCGGTCGCCGGCATCGGGAACCATGATGTCGAGACCGAGGTTTTTCATGCGGTCGCTGTAGAAGCCGTGTTCCATCGTGTAGCGGGTCGCAAGCAGCAACGGGCGCTTCCGGCCGCCGGCATGCAGCGATTTCGCCGTCTCGTCGATGATGTGGATCAGCGGCACGGAGATCTTCTTGGCAACCTCGTCGGCAATCAGATGCATGGTGTTGGTGCAGATGAGGATGCAGCCGGCGCCAGCAATCTGCAGGCGCAAAGCCACGTCGGCAAGGCGACGGGCGGCCATATCCCAGGCGCCGGCCTTCTGAAGGGCGACGATCTCCTCGAAGTTCACCGAATGCAGGATGAGTTCGGCCGAGGCAAGGCCACCCTTGCGGTCTCGCACCATCTCGTTGACGAGACGGTAATAGACCGCCGAACTTTCGAAACTCATACCGCCGATCAGGCCGATCGTTTCCATGTCTTCACGCTCTCCATGATTCTGAACTTTCGAAAATGATGCCGTAATCCCGGCGCGGTGTGTTTGCGTTATTTGTTTCCATGGTGGGATATGTGCTATAATTTTGCGCCATTTGATGAAATCGTGCAAAGATTGGGCGGTGGATACATGCTTGATGATCGCGACAGGCGCATTCTCGACATGCTGCAGAAGGATGCAGGCATATCCGTGACCGATCTTGCCGAGCGCGTGGCGCTTTCGGTGTCGGCCTGTTCGCGGCGTATCCAGCGGCTGGAAGAAAGCGGCCATATCGCCCGGCGCATCGTCGTGCTCGACCGGGAGAAAATGGGCGTGCCGACGACGGTCTTCGCTCTCGTCAAGACGGCTCACCATTCCGACGAATGGACGGAAAGCTTTCGCCGGATCATCGGCGACATTCCCGAGATCGTCGAGGCGCACCGACTGACCGGCAATCACGATTACATTCTGAAGATCGTGCTGCCGCGTGTCGAGCATTACGACGTGATCTACAAGCAGATCGTGCGCAAGCTCGAACTCTTCGACGTCTCGGCGTCGATCTCGATGGAAGAATTGAAACATGGAATGGCGATACCCGTGGGCTACGCCCGGTAAAAAATCATTTGAAAGGGCATGACAGTATGAGCGATAGCGATATTCGTAGCCTTTTCATGCCGGGGGAAAAGCTTCCTTGGTCAGGGCGTCCCGGACAAGGATTTCTTTTGACATCGCGGGATTTCCTCCTCGTTCCGTTCTCGCTTTTGTGGGGCGGCTTTGCGATCTTCTGGGAAATTACTGCCATCAGCACGGAAACGCCGGTATTCACAAAATTATGGGGTATTCCGTTCGTACTCATGGGCCTTTACCTAATGGCCGGACGCTTTTTCGTCGATGCGGCTGCCCGGGCTCGGACGGAATATGTACTGACCAACAGACGTGTGATCATTCGCAGAAGCGGGCTCTTTCGATATTTGTCCACCAACCAGCTCGAACTCCTGCCGTCGATCAGTCTTGAAGAGGGCAGCCGCGGCAAGGGTACGATCAAATTCGGCGTGCCGTCCAACAGGAGGATGAGCGGCTGGACGCCAAGTCTGGCCAACGAACCTCAGATTCTGGGGATCGAGGATGCGCGACACGTTTACAGCCTCCTGGAAACAGCAAGGTCGGATTGCACCAGCAGCCGATAATTCCCAGTGCCATCGATAGGGATTAATGTGTCTCTATAAGGAACGTTTTTGGACATATTGCGTTCACCTTTGGTTCAGGAGGAGGGGAAGATAGTTCCCTCACTTGGACGAGCAGAGGAGAACAGTCATGAGAAAGCTGACCGTCGCCGCGTTGTGCTTGATCATAGGTGCCCCCGGCATCACGCCGGCTCAAGCGTTTCCGGCTATCAACCCACCCAGGATCGAAGCGCAGCAGCAGATAGAGCATGTGCAATGGCGTGGCCGAGGCGGCCACTGGGGTGGCGGCCATTACCGAGGCGGCTATTACAGAGGTTACCACCATAACCATGGAGCGGATTGGGGCTGGGCCTTGGGTGGTCTAGCCGTCGGCACCATCATTGGCGGCGCATTGGCACAGCCCTATTACGGCTCGTATTACGGTTCACCCTACGGCTATTACGGCTCGCCCTACCGCTATTACGGTTCGCCGTATCGCTATTATGGCCGGCCCTATCGGGCCTATGCGTCGTCTGGCTATTATGGACGGGGCGGCAGCCACGAGAGCTGGTGCTATGCGCGTTATCGGTCGTACAGGGCGTTCGACAATACCTTCCAGCCCTATCATGGACCCCGTCGCCAGTGCGTCGGTCCCTATTGATTGCTGCGCCGTGAACTGTTCCGGGCCGACTGCCCGTTCGAACGCTATGTCTGTGTCGCACCTCGACCGAGGCTCTGGGCAGTTATAATTCTGCCCGACGTCCGCTTCACAAGCGTCGCCGGGTTGGGTTGCAGGAGTTGCCGATAATCTCGGCGCTAAAGCGCGCCGCGATCGGATTCGTTTGCTTTGGTCTAGGCCTTTCAATTCCAGCATGTCGTTCTCGCAAAACCGCTGCACACTTTTGCGCGACATGCTCTTTCGACTGCGGATGACGCAGGGGAGACATGCCGAAACGGCGGTTGCAACCATTGCGGCGAGGGCCACATTGGCTTTCAGCGAAATGGCGCAGAAGGGGCAGGTCATGGGCGATCATCATGTCGTCGTTGTCGGCGGCGGTTTTGGCGGGTTGCAACTCGTCAACGGTTTGAAAGGCGCTGGCGTCAAGATCACGCTCGTTGACCGGCGCAACCATCATCTTTTCCAGCCGCTGCTCTATCAGGTGGCGACGACCATTCTCTCCACCTCGGAAATCGCCTGGCCAATCCGCCGGCTCTATGCCGACCGGCCTGACGTGACGGTGCTGCTCGGCGAGGTCACAGGCGTCGACAGCGGCACAAAGACTGTTTCCCTCCGTAACGGCATGACTCTTGGTTACGATACGCTGGTGCTGGCGACCGGGGCGACGCATGCCTATTTCGGCCATGATGAATGGGAGCCGGTGGCGCCGGGCCTGAAGACGCTGGAGGATGCGACGACGATCCGCCGGCGCGTGCTGCTCGCCTTCGAGAGGGCGGAGATGGAGGCCGATCCGACCGTGCGCGATGCGCTTCTGACCTTCACCATCGTCGGGGCCGGGCCGACCGGTGTCGAGCTGGCCGGCATCATTGCCGAACTCGCGCATTTCACGCTGCCCAAGGAATTCCGCAACATCGATACGCGCAAGACCCGCGTCGTGCTGGTCGAGGCTGGTCCGCGGGTGCTGCCGACCTTCGCCGAAGAGCTTTCGGCCTATGCCCAGAAGGCGCTGGAGAAACTCGGGGTCGAGATCCATCTCGGCAGGCCGGTGACGGAATGCAATGCCGACGGCGTGAAGATCGGCGACACTTTCGTTGCCAGCCGGACGATCGTCTGGGCAGCCGGCGTCACCGCCTCGCCGGCGGCACGGTGGCTCGGCGTTGCGGCCGACCGGGCAGGGCGCGTCGTGGTCGAGAAGGATCTGAGCGCGCCGGGGCTACCCGACGTCTTCGTCGTCGGCGATACCGCATCGGTGATGCGCGAGGACGGGAAGCCGGTGCCGGGCATCGCGCCTGCCGCCAAGCAGCAGGGCGGCTACGTCGCCAAGGTGATCCGTGCCCGTCTGTCCGGCAAGCCGGCACCGGCGCCCTTCCGCTACTGGCACCAAGGCAGCCTCGCCACGATCGGCAAGAGTGCGGCCATCATCGATTTCGGCCGGATCAAGCTGAAGGGCTGGATCGCCTGGTGGATCTGGGGTCTTGCCCATATCTACTTCCTGATCGGCACCCGCTCGCGCTTCTCCGTCGCCTGGAGCTGGTTGTGGATCTATCTGAGTGGCCAGCACAGCGCCCGGCTGATCACCCAGAAAGAAACGATGCGGGAGGAGGAGTAGGCCTCCTTTGCCCGTGAAAGCTGTCCGGGAATGCGCCGTCTCTCCTGCCTCGTTCTGAGGTACAACCGGAGGGCCTCGAAGGATGGGGGACGGCCACCGGCGCTTCACCCAGCGACATCTGCATGCAGCAGGCACCGCTTAGCCACCCGCCCTCGTAGTTCGAGACGGCCCTGCGTTTGTCGTTGCAATCGATTCACTGGATCGATTGCTTCGCTCCTCACCCTCACCATGAGGGCTGATTGTCGTGCCCTGCGGCACACATGTCGGAGCCTTTAGACAACGCGATACGCCCAAGCTTGACACATCTCCCCGCACACCCTTAGCATTCCATCCGCGTCTCCCAACCACCGGGAGGTGCGCATCCAGCCGTAGCAACGGGTAGAGGTTCCAATGCGCCGATTCACTTCTCACGAAAATCACATTCGAAATTCTGAGAAGTTGGTGGTTCATGCGCACTTTGAATCTGGGCATTCTCGCCCATGTAGATGCAGGCAAGACTAGCCTTACCGAAAGACTGCTTTTTGACGCCGGCGTCATCGACAAGCTCGGCAGCGTCGATACCGGCAATACACAGACGGACACTCTCGAACTCGAACGACTACGCGGCATCACGATCAGGGCGGCGGTGGTGTCGTTTGCGATCGGCGACAGGATCGTCAATCTCATCGACACGCCCGGCCACCCGGATTTCATCGCCGAGGTCGAGCGGGTGCTGGGATTGCTGGATGCCGCGATCGTCGTTGTTTCGGCGGTCGAAGGCGTGCAGGCCCAGACACGGGTGTTGGTGCGGGCGTTGCAGCGGCTTGGCGTTCCCTTCATCTTCTTCGTCAACAAGGTCGATCGTCTTGGGGCCCGATATCAGGAGGTGGTGGAGGCTCTTGCCGGCCAATTACAGGTCCGCCCCATCGCCATGTCGTCGGTCATCGATGCCGGAGCCAAGCTTGCCCGGGTGGAGACGCTCGCGCCGGGAGACGAGCCGCTTTTCACGCCGCTCTGTGAGGCACTGGCAGAAAACGACGAGGCCCTGCTTGCCGATTATATCCTTACTGCCGGTCGCCTGAGCAAGGAAAGGCTTGGGCGCTGCCTAGCCGAGCAGGTGGCGAGCGGCCTCGTCCATCCGGTCTTCGCGGGCGCCGCGATGACCGGCGTCGGCATCCCCGCCCTGGCATCGGCCATTGCGTCGATCCTGCCCGGCCGGCGCTCCAATCCGGATGGCCCGGTTGCCGGCAAGATCTTCAAGATCGAACGCGGCTGGGGTGGGGAAAAGCTCGCCTACATCTATCTCGCCTCAGGTACGGTGCGGCTTCGGCAATATCTGGACCTGCCCGGAGGCCCGGAACGGGTGACTGCGATCCACCTGTTCCAGGCCGGCCGGGTTGATGGCGCCGAGAGCCTTCGCGCAGGGCAGATTGCGCGCGTCGCCGGCCTTGCCGGCGCCCGGATCGGGGATGCGGTGGGCGGAGATCCCGCGGGCGGGCGGGCTCACTTTGCGCCGCCTACGCTCGAAACCCGGGTCCTTGCGCGGCGGCCTTCCGACAAGGCGGCGCTCTGGCTGGCGCTGAACCAGATGGCCGAACAGGATCCCTTGATCAATTTGCGCCGGAACGAGGAGACGGACGAAGTCTTCGTTTCACTCTACGGCGAGGTGCAGAAGGAAGTTATCCAATCGACCCTGCTGACGGACTTCGGACTTGAGGCAAAGTTCGAGGAAAGCACCGTCATCCTGGTCGAGAGGCCGGTCGGGACCGGGGCCGGCCTGCAGATCCTCTTCAAGGAGCCCAATCCCTTCCTGGCGACCGTCGGCCTGCGCGTCGAACCGCGCCCTCCCGGGGCAGGCAACAGCTTTGCGCTCGAAGTGGATGTCGGCCAGATGCCCGTAGCCTTTTATCGAGCAGTCGAGGAGACCGTGTTCGAAACGCTGAAACAGGGCATTTTCGGCTGGCAGGTCATCGATTGCCAGGTGGCGATGACGGCGGCCCGGCACAGCTCGCCCGCAAGCACCGCCGCCGATTTCCGGCAGTTGACGCCATGGGTGCTGGCAACGGCGCTATCGGCCGCGCAGACTGTGCTCTGCGAGCCGGTCGACCGCTTTCATCTCGAAACGCCCGCAGAAAATTTGAGCGGCGTGGTCACCCTGCTTGCAAAATCGGCAGCAACGACGACGGATTCGATCATTGCCGATGGCGTCGCCCGGCTCGAGGGTACCATGGCGTCTCAGATGGTCCGCGGTGTCCAGCAGCAATTGCCGGGCCTGACGAGCGGGGCGGGGACCATGGAAAGCAGCTTCGATCATTACGCCCCAGTGGCTGGCCCGCCGCGCTCGCGCCCGCGATCAGGTCCTGATCCGTTCAACGGCGTCGAATACCTGCTGCGCCTGCATCGACATGCCGGAGGCATATCGTGACATCCCGAGTGTCGCATTTGATCGCGGGTGGCAGACGGTGCGGCTGCGCCCAAGGGCGGAGATTTTGACAGCACCGCCACAGTTGAAATCGCCCGACATTGAAAAAGGCGGCCCCCGAAGGCGCCGCCTCTCGTTTTCTTATGCTGCCAGCGAGGCGATGTCGATGACGAAGCGGTAGCGGACGTCGCTCTTCAGGACGCGTTCATAGGCTTCGTTGACCTGTTGGATGTTGATCTTTTCGATCTCGGAGACGATGTTGTGCTCGCCGCAGAAGTCGAGCATTTCCTGGGTTTCCTTGATCGAGCCGATCATCGAGCCCGATATGCTCTTGCGGCCGGGGATGATCGAGAAGGCATGCACGGGGATCGGATTCTCAGGCGCGCCGACCACCACGAAGGAACCATCCACCTTCAGAAGGCCGAGATAGGCATTCCAGTCGATTTCGGCGCTGACGGTGCAGATGACCAGGTCGAAAGTGCCGGCGAGCTTCTTGAAGGTTTCCGGGTCGTTGGTGGCGTAATATTCCTTGGCGCCGAGCTTCAGCCCGTCTTCCTTCTTGGAAAGGCTCTGGGAAAGAACGGTGATATCGGCGCCCATCGCCGCACCCAGCTTGACGCCCATATGGCCGAGGCCGCCCATGCCGACGATCGCGACCTTCTTGCCGGGGCCGGCATTCCAGTGGCGCAGCGGCGAATAAAGCGTGATGCCGGCGCAGAGCAGCGGCGCGGAGGCATCGAGCGGAAGGTTGTCCGGGATGGACATGACATAGCCTTCCTTGACGACGATCGAGTCGGAATAGCCGCCCTGGGTGCGTGTCTTGCCGTCGGCTTCGAAATCATTGTAGGTGCCGCTGAGACCCGGCATATACTGTTCGCGATCGAGGTCGCGCTCGGCGCAGCCGATACAGGAATCGACGAAGCAGCCGACGCCGACGCGGTCGCCGACCTTGAACTTGGTCACGGCGGAACCGACCGCCGAGACGATGCCGGCGATCTCATGACCCGGCACGATCGGATAGACGGCGTTCTTCCATTCGTTGCGGACAGTGTGGATGTCCGAATGGCAGATGCCGGCAAACTTGATGTCGATCACGACGTCATCGGGGTTGGGGTTGCGGCGTTCGAAGGTGAAAGGGGTCAGCGGTTTGGAAGCGTCGGTTGCGGCGTAGCCTCTTGCAATAGGCATGGGAACCTTCCTTTTCGATTGTGGTGGGGGTTGAACGGGATGGCGGACTATTGCCCGGAACTACGTGAGAGGGTTAGAGCGATCCTCTCAGCTTTTTGCACGATCCTGCAAAAGTGAGGCGCCGGCCTGTTTGCGAAATGGCGAAGGCACTCTAGATAAGGGCGGTATCACGGCGTCAGCCAGTTGACAGAAAGAGTTGCCGCATGACTTTGCCCTTCAGCCCCTATCAGGAAATTGTCGACATCGCGATGCGCTTCGCGCCTGGCGACGGCGAGTTCTCGACTGATATCGGCAATCTTCACGTCAGCCGTCGATCCAAGCCAAGCGATCCGCTGCACAGCAGCTACCGGCCCTGTTTTGCCTTTGTGCTGCAGGGGGCCAAGAGCCTGCGCCTCGGCACCGAACTTATCAGCTACGGGACAGGGGACTATCTGCTGACCTCGCTCGACCTGCCGGTTGCCTGGCAGGTCACCGAGGCAAGCCCTGAAGTGCCGCATCTCTGCCTGGGGCTGGCAATCGATTCCGAAAAGCTGCTTGAGCTTTTGAGCCGTATCGATATTCCGCGTCCGGCGGCCCATACCGACGGGCAGCGCGGGATGGCGGTGAACGTCGCTCCGCCGGAGCTCCTGGATGCCGCCGTCCGCCTGCTGCGCTTGCTCGATCGTCCAGGCGACATTCCTGCCATGGCGCCGCTGATCGAGCAGGAAATCCTCTACCGGGTGCTGACCGGGCCGGATGGCGCGCGGCTGATCAACATCGCCACAGCAGACAGCCACAGCAACAGGATCGCCCGCGCCGTCGCATGGTTGAAGGAGAATTTCGCGCGGCCGCTGCGGATCGAGGATCTTGCCGTCCGCGTCAGCATGAGTGTGTCGTCCTTCCATCATCACTTCAAATCGGTCACGGCGATGACGCCGGTGCAATATCAGAAGCAGCTTCGCCTGCACGAGGCGCGTCGCCTGATGCTGGTGGAGCGCCTCGATGCCGGCACGGCCGGCCACCGCGTGGGCTATCAAAGCCCGTCGCAGTTCAGCCGCGAATACAGTCGCCTCTACGGCGCTTCGCCGGCGCGCGATATCGATGGCGCGCGCGAGGTCATGGCGACGGAGTAGAGTGTAGCGCGTCCGGCGAGACGCCGGCGCGGTTGCTATTAAAGGATGTTTGACGTTTCGTGGCTAGGCTTGCGCGAAACACCAGCACCGATGGCGATATGACGCAAACACCACTTCTTTCCATCGTCGCGCCTTGTCATAACGAGGAGGAGGGCCTGCGCGAATTCTGCCGCCGAGCCGCCGCCGCTGCTCGGAGCGTTGCTGGGGATGCCTTCGAGCTCATTCTCGTCGATGACGGCTCGTCCGACCGCAGCTGGGAGATCATTTCCGATTTGGCGACTGATGTGCCGCAAGTGCTTGGCGTTCGTCTTCTTCGCAATCACGGCCACCAATTGGCATCGACGGCGGGCCTTTCCGCGTCGCGGGGCGAGCGTGTGCTCCTGATCGACGCCGATCTCCAGGATCCGCCCGAGTTGCTTTTGATGATGATGCCGATCATGGAGCGTGGCGCCGACGTCGTTTACGGTCAGCGCACGCGCCGCCAAGGCGAAACCTGGTTCAAGCTTGCCTCCGCTTCGCTTTTCTATCGCGCTCTGTCTAAGCTCGCCTCTGTCACCATCCCGCGTGATACTGGTGATTTCCGGCTGATGCGCCGGCGCGTCGTCGATATCCTGTTGGCGATGCCGGAGCGCGATCGCTTTATCCGGGGCATGGTCAGCTGGATCGGTGGCAGGCAGGTGGCTCTCCCCTACGAGCGTGACGTGCGTTTTGCCGGCACGACGAAATATCCGCTGCGCAAGATGATCAATTTTGCGCTCGATGCGATCACCAGCTTTTCGACGACGCCGCTGCGTATAGCCACATGGCTTGGCATGATCAGCGCCGGCGTCGCGATCGCGTTGCTTGTCTACACCTTCGTTCGCTGGTTGGAGGGCGAAACGATCACCGGCTGGTCGTCGATCATGGCCGCAGTCAGCGCCTTCAGCGCCATCCAGCTGATCTGTATCGGCATCATCGGCGAATATCTCGGCCGTCTCGTGCAGGAGAGCAAGAAGCGGCCGATGTTCATGATCGAGACGATCCTGCGCGGCAGCGAACACGCCGAGCTGCCGACTGCTTTTTCGGAGATGAGCACCGACGACAAGCGCACAGCACTGGATGCGGTCTTCGCATCCGGGGAGCCTTCGCGAGCGCAAAAGAGCAGTCGGATCGGATAATGGACCAGATCGCCACGCCTGCTGTGGTCGCAGCCGAGCCCCAGGGATTAGCCGCCAGACAGGATTCCACCATTGCGATCGCCGCTTTCGTCGCGCTTGCCGCGGCGCTGGTGGTGCTGTTTCGTTTTCCGCCGGTTCTCGATTACCCCAATCACTACGCCCGGATATGGCTCCTTTCGGGCGGCATCGGCGAGCAGCCGTTTCCTGAGATTTATGCGGTCGATTGGAGCCGCACCTTCACCAATGTCGGGATCGACATTCTCGCCACCTGGCTGGGACCGCTTGTCGGCGCCGACAGGCTTGCGCGGACTTTGCTTTTCCTGGCGATCGTGCTGCCGCCGCTCGGCGCGATCGGCTTGCATCGCGCGCTTTTCGGCGGCCGGCACCACTGGCAGACCGCCATGCTGTCGCTCGGCTGGTGCGCCACCATGATCGGCGGCTTCATCAATTTCCAGATCGGCCTCGGCATGGCGCTCTTCTTCGCCTGCGTCGACCTCCGGCTGCAGGGCAAAAATCCCGCGCTGGTTTTTGCCTGGCGGCTCGCCGCTTCGCTGCTGCTGACGGTGATGCACATCTTCTCGCTCGGCTTCTATATGGCGATCGTCTGCGGCCTCGAATTTTCGTGGCGCATCGACATACTGCGATCGAAGGCGGGTCTCACGAGGCTCGTCGGCCGGTTGGCGTTGGCGATTGGCGCCTGCGTCTTGCCACCGCTCGCGCTCTACCTTCACACGGCATCTTTGCCCAACGCCGGTGGCAACGGCCTTGGGCTTGCATGGAACGACGGCGTCGTCCTGATCGTCCTCAATCTGCTCTCCGCCATCACGGCCTATGTCCCGGTGGTGGATGTCTTACTGGTTCTGCCGCTGATCCTCATCTGCACACGTGCCGCACGAGCGGGCGACATCCGCATGCATGCGGGGCTTGCCGTCGCCGCTGGCGGTCTGCTGCTGCTCTCCTGTATTTCGCCTCGGCACATGCTCGGCACCGGATGGATCAGTTGGCGCTTTCCGATCATGACGGCGCTCGTCGCCATGGCGATGGTATGCCCCTTCGCCAATCTCCCGCGCCGGCAGGCGCTGTTGCTTTCGCTCGTCATCAATCTTGCAGTCTTCGGCCGTACCGGCTGGATCGGCTGGAACTGGTGGCTGGCGCAAAAGGATGTTGCCGCTGTCGAGAGCGTGCTGAAAAGGGTGCCGGCCGGTGCAGCCGTGCTACCACTTGGGCATGAACCTGAGACAGTGAGCTACCTTGCCCACTCCAACCGGCATTTTTTCTGGGGACTGGATACTTTCCGGCATCTGCCGACGCTTGCCGTGCCCGTCTCGCATGCTTTCGTGCCGACGCTCTTCACCGCAAAAGGCAAGCAGCCGTTATCGGTTCTGTCACCATGGTCTGAGATCGCGGTTCCCGAGGGCAATTTGCTGTCGATCGGCGTGCTTTCATGCCCAGCAATGATGCAGGAATATAATAGCTTCACGCCCTATCTTTCGGATTGGCGCAGACGTTTCAATTTCATCCTCGTCGCCAATGCCGATCTCCCCGACCGCTATGTTGGCACCCGCATGCCGACGGGCCTGACGCTGGTCGAGGATGCCGGTTTCGCGAAGCTTTATGCGATCGACAAGGCGATACCGGCGGAACCTCTCGTGATCCCCGCCAGTTGCGTTACGGCGTCATAGGCCCCGGCTCTCGTGGACGATTACCCTTGAATCGGGTCATGATCGCGGCCGCCATCCGGTTTTCGGGCTATGTGGCTCATCAGTCGGGGAATTTCAGCGCCTTGTCGGCTCGGCATTTGGCGAGCTTGAGCTGGCGGAAGGAGAGGATTTTCGTGATGCGCTCCTTGCCATCCGTCTCCACACTCATGCAGGCGCAGGCATAGCCGTAATTGCCGTTGGTTCTGACATACTCATGTTCGGAGATGTCGGAGATCAGCTCCATGCCTTCCACCTCGCCGACATCGTCGCCCTGGGTCATGATCGTCCAGGTGTTTTCCGCATCCTCCAGCCACCAGTTGGCGGGCGTCGGATTTTCAATCCAGCCGCAACGCGTTTCGGCCGCCTGTGCGGTTGCGGCGATGGCGAGAGCTGCGGTGATGACCGCGGCAGCTATCCGGTATTTCATCGGCTTTTCCTCGTCGCCAGATTTCAGTTGTTGATTGCGATGATCGCCCAATGGCTTTCCTCGCAGGCGTCGTCATCGCAGACCGCGCCCATCCAGAGGGCGCCACCCGCGAGCATGACGCCGTCGCTATTGACGAACAGATCCCCGTATTGCTGGCGCCCGACGGCGCGGCGCGTTTCCGGCGTCACCAGATCGTCGAAATTGTCGATGAAATCCTCGGCGCTCTCGACGTCGTAAGTCTCGCCCCTGGCCTTGACCGTCAGCGGGTATTCGGCAAGCCCGGCAATGGTTTCGGCGTCGCCCGAGCGGATCGCCCGAACGAGCTGGCGCAGCGGCCGGTCGAAGCCTGCGGCGTCGCCGTGCAGTTCTTCGATGCGGTTATAGACGTCGCTGTCGGACTGCGCGAGAGCGCTTGAGCCGCCCAGGAAAATTGCTCCGAGCAGGAGAAGAGCTGCAGACAGGCGTGACATCGAAGCCTCCAGGCGCAAACGGGTACCGCGACAATATGCGATCACCAAGGATTCGCGCCTATCCAATTCTGGTGTTTGATCGCGGTTTCCCGTATTAAAAAAATGATCCGGGCTTCTTGACGATCTGATCGGTTTATCGCATAAACCTCGCGAACCGTACCGTACGGTACGTACATGGGAGCTACGACCTTGTCTGTCGATACCGCAGAGCCGAGCGAATTTTCGCCGCGCCAGAACGCCGTTCTGGAGCAGGCGTTGCGGTTGCTCGTCGATGGCGGCGAGAAGGCGCTGACGACCTCGGGTGTGGCGCGTGCCGCCAATTGCTCGAAGGAGAGCCTCTACAAGTGGTTCGGCGACCGCGATGGGTTGTTGTCGGCGATGATCGCCTATCAGGCGAGCAAGGTGCGCACCTTCGAGCGCAACGGCGAGAGGCTGACGGCGGCAAGTCTGCACGACCATGTCGTCATTTTCGCGCGTGATCTGCTGGAGGTGCTCGCCGGCGACGTCTCGCTGGCGCTGAACCGGCTGGCGATCGGCCAGTCGAACCGCGACGGCTCGAAGCTCGGCAAGCTGCTGCTCGAGCGCGGCCGCCGCCAGATCGACCGGCGCGCCATGGCGTTGATCGATGCCGGAAAGAGGGCAGGGCTCCTGCGTTTTTCCGATGCCGACGAGGCTTATCACACGCTTTACGGCCTTGTTGTTTCCGATCTGCATGTGCGCATGCTGCTCGGCGAGCCGGGCCTCAAGGATACCGCGCGCCAGGCGGAGAGGGCGGTTACCGCCTTCCTCCGGCTCTACGGCACGGACAAGGTTCTGGTGGAGATGCCGGTTCTCGGTTGATTCCGCTTTAATGACAGTCAACAAGACAAGCAAAGGGAAGGAACTTCAAATGCGCGTCTATTACGATCGTGATGCCGATCTCAACCTCATCAAGGCCAAGAAGGTCGCCATCATCGGCTACGGTTCGCAGGGCCGTGCCCATGCGCTGAACCTCAAAGACAGCGGCGCCCAGAACGTCGTCATCGCGCTCAAGGCCGGTTCGCCGACCGTCAAGAAGGCTGAAGCCGACGGCTTCAAGGTCATGACGGTTGCCGAAGCCGCCGGCTGGGCCGACCTGATGATGATGGCAACGCCCGACGAACTGCAGGCCGACATCTACAAGTCGGAAATCGCTGCAAATATCCGCGACGGCGCGGCGATCGCCTTCGCCCACGGCCTCAACGTGCATTTCGGCCTGATCGAGCCGAAGGCCACGGTCGACGTCGTCATGATCGCGCCGAAGGGCCCGGGCCACACGGTTCGCGGCGAATACCAGAAGGGCGGCGGCGTTCCCTGCCTCGTTGCCGTTCACCAGAACGCTTCCGGCAATGCGCTTGAACTCGCTCTCTCCTACGCCTGCGGCGTCGGCGGCGGCCGCTCGGGCATCATCGAAACCAACTTCCGCGAAGAGTGCGAAACCGACCTCTTCGGCGAACAGGTCGTTCTCTGCGGCGGTCTGGTCGAACTCATCCGCGCCGGTTTCGAAACGCTTGTTGAAGCCGGCTACGCGCCTGAAATGGCCTATTTCGAATGCCTGCACGAAGTGAAGCTGATCGTCGACCTGATCTATGAAGGCGGCATCGCCAACATGAACTACTCGATCTCGAACACGGCCGAGTGGGGCGAATATGTCTCCGGTCCGCGCATCATCACCGCTGAGACCAAGGCCGAGATGAAGCGCGTCCTCAAGGACATCCAGACCGGCAAGTTCACTTCCGACTGGATGCAGGAATACCGCGCTGGCGGCTCGCGCTTCAAGGGCATCCGCCGCCTGAACGACAGCCACCAGATCGAGGAAGTCGGCGCCAAGCTGCGCGGCATGATGCCCTGGATCGGCAAGAACAAGCTGGTCGACAAGAGCGTGAACTAAGCGGTTTTCAGACTGTAGGAATCGAGGGCCGGGGCGAAAGCTCCGGCCTTTATCGTTGTGCGCTGACGGTCAGCCAGCGCGTCGGCTTGCCGTCATATCCGCCGCCGTCGTATTCGCTTAGGGCGATATTCCCCCAACCGCCTTTCGTCAGAAGCTCCGAGAGCCATTCGGCGGAGGGATAGTTGTAATAACGACCGAAGCCGTCATGGCCTTCTGCTTCCCCGGCCTTGAAGCTTGCGTGAAGGAGGCCGCCGGGCCTCAGGGCGCGGCGGATGCCGGCGAAGACGTCGGGCAGTTCGGATCGGGGGACATGAAGAAGGCTCGCATGCGCCCAGACGCCGTCGAAGGCGCTGTCGGCGTCGAGTTCCTGGAACAGCATGACCCTGACCGGCCTGCCGATCAGCGCTTCGGCCTGTGTTGCAAGCTCGGCAGAGCCATCCGTCGGCGTCACGTCGAAACCCTGCGACAGCATGTAGACGCTGTCCTGTCCGCCACCGCAGCCGAGTTCGAGGATTGCCGCACCCCGCGCAAGCCCGGCGAGGAAGGCATCGAGCTGCTGCTTCGGCAGGCTGCGCGCCCGGTTGGCGTATGTCTCGGCGTTTTGCCTGTAGAAGTCAGAGGTATTGTCACGAGGCATGCGGATCGGCCGTTCGGGAGCGTCGGTTGGATTGAAGGTGCCTTTCGGGGAGCCGATCGGCGCCGATGATGTCGATGACGAGGATGCCGTCCGGTATTTCACGATAGAAGGCGACGTGGCGCATGTGAAGAAGGCGGCGAAGGCCGACGCCAAGCTCTTCGCATTCGTCTCCCATGGAGGGCGCGCGCGAAAGAAGCACGAAAATTCTGTCCCAGTCGAGAAGATAGGCATCCGCCTGTGCCTCGCCGAAGTGCAAGCTGGCATATTCGTCGATGCCCGACAGCACGGCATCTGCGGTTCGGGTCAGCCTATAGGTTGATGTCACGCAGCTTTGCCTTCGTTTCCAACAGGATATCGGCAATGCGCCGGTCGCTGATGCCGCTCTCTTCGGCCAACCTCAGAATCTCACGCAATTCTTCGTCATCGAGCTTGCGATGGTCCTGGTCCCTCAGGACGAGTTCCGCCAGATATGTGCTGGCATTGGCGTATCTGCCGCTTGCGACACGGCGTGCGACGTAATCCGCCAGATTATCCGGAAGAGAGATCGTCATTTTCGCCATTGAATTCGGTGCAGTCCGTCCATGCCGGTTGATGCCAGATTACCATTTCCCACGTTGTGATAGAAGCGTTGCGCTCCGCCGTCGAGCACTTGGGTCACATCCAGGTCAGTCTTTTTTATCGACATAGATGACGCGTTCGAGATCCTTGAAATGGGCGTCGCAGGTCAGGATGTCGGCATCATGGCGCTCCGCGGTCGCATAAATGATCGCATCGGCGGTGGCGAGTTTGTGGATCGTCGAGATTTCGGCAGCACGGCGGGCAAGCGTCGTGTCGAGAGAGACAACCATGCATGTCGCGGTATAAGCGATGAAGCTGTCGACGGCTTCCTCGTCCTTTTGGTCGCCAGAGGAGAAGTAGCGATGGTTTTTCCGGCTGACTCGGCCACAAAAGACCGGGCGGCGCGCAGTCTCGAAAGAGATCCGCGGATTGCTTAGTGGCCGTCCGCTCGAAGAACATCGTAGCGTATCGTGCAGCTCGACACGAACTCTGGCGAGGGCGGACTAGGGTCGCCAGCCCGGCAGCTTTGCGGGCGAGGCGGAGAGCGGCGCCCACCATGTCGGTGTTGACGCCGCCGTTCGCGTGGAACGTCGGGAGTTCAGGCCGGGATAAGGCGGGTCCAGCCGCGCTCATCGTTCGTTACGCCCTTCTGCAGACTGACGAGCTGCTGGCGCAGTTCGCTGGTCAATTTGCCGGTCTGTCCGTCTCCGACCAGAAACTCGCCGCCGGCATGTCGAACCAGGCCAATGCCCGCCACGACTGCGGCAGTGCCGCAAGCGAAGGCTTCGATGAGCTTGCCGCTGGCAGCGTCGTCTTGCCATTCCCCGAAGGAGTAGGGACGCTGCTCGACGCGCAAGCCTCTTTCTTCGGCGAGTACGATCACGGAGGCCCGGGTGATGCCCGGCAGGATCGTGCCGCCAAGGGGCGGGGTCACCACCGATCCGTCATTCATCACGAAGAAGACGTTCATGCCGCCGAGTTCTTCGACCCAACGATGCTCTGCTGCGTCGAGGAAGACGACCTGATCGCAATTCTTCTTCGCCGCCTCGGCTTGCGCCACGAGGCTGGCTGCGTAGTTTCCGCCGCATTTTGCAGCGCCGGTGCCGCCGGCAGCCGCACGGGTGTATTCGGTCTCGACCCACAGGGAGACGGCCTTCGCGCCGCCCTTGAAGTAGGCGCCGACCGGAGAGGCGATGATGCAGAAGACATATTCCTGAGCCGGACGAACACCGAGAAACGCCTCGTTGGCGAACATGAAGGGGCGAAGGTAGAGGCTGGCGTCGCCGGACGGAATCCAAGCCTTGTCAATGCGGACCAGTTCTTCGACGGCCTTCAGGAAGAGTTCTTCGGGCACAGGAGGCATCGCCATGCGGGCTGCAGACTGCGCGAAGCGGCGGGCATTCTCTTCAGGCCGAAAGAGCAGAATCCGGCCATCGTCTGCCTTGTAGGCTTTCATGCCCTCGAAGATTTCCTGAGCATAATGCAGCACGGCGCTCGCAGGATCGAGCTCCAGGGGCCGCCTGGGCGTAACCTTCGCATCGTGCCAGCCCTTGTCGGCAGTCCATCGTGCCAGGACCATATGATCGGTGAAGACCTTGCCGAAGCCTGGCGTCTCCAGTGCCTGGATGCGATCGGCGTCGGAGACGGGAGACTGGTGGAGTTCGATTTTGATTTCAGAAGAGGCCGACGTCACGGTCATTGCTGGCACCTTGATAGTAATTTGAATAGTGGCGGCGACACTACTGCCGCCGAGCTGGTCTTGGAAAGGTCTGAATCAGCCGGTTTCGACTTTGATCAGAGGAATAATCGCTTGGAGTGGCTGACGTCGAGCAGCAAATTCGGGATCGAGCGTCTTCGATATCGGATGGCGTCCACGCTTGTCACCATGACAAGAAAATAGGTCAGTATTATTGACATAATTTCCCTGGCGTGGTTTGTCGGCGGTATAGAAAATACGAGGAAACCCCATGCTGAACTGGGACACCATGTTTGCGTCGCGCTCGTCGCGCATGCGCGCATCCGAGATCCGCGAGTTGCTGAAGCTTCTCGACCGGCCCGACATCATCTCCTTTGCCGGCGGCATCCCTGATCCGGCGCTGTTTCCGGATCGGGAATTCAAGCAGGCCTATGCCGATATCTTCGACGGCGCCGCCGTCAACTCGGCGCTGCAATATTCAGTGAGCGAAGGCTACAAGCCGCTGCGCGAATGGCTGGTCAAGCAGATGGCAGCTCTCGGCATCCCTTGCGAACTCGACAACGTCTTCATTGTATCAGGCTCGCAGCAGGGCCTGGATTATCTCGGCAAGCTCTTCCTGTCGCCTGGTGATACCGCGCTGGTGACATGGCCCACCTATCTCGGCGCGCTGCAGGCCTTCAACGCCTATGAACCGGCCTATGACCAGTTGACGCCGAACGGCAACCGGACGCCGGAATCCTATCGGGCGGCCGCAGCGGCTGCCGGCGGCAAGGTGAAGTTCGC
Organism: Rhizobium sp. BK212; assembly: GCF_014197475.1. Lineage (NCBI taxonomy): Bacteria > Pseudomonadati > Pseudomonadota > Alphaproteobacteria > Hyphomicrobiales > Rhizobiaceae > Rhizobium > Rhizobium sp. BK212. The sequence continues at coordinate 332,728 of NZ_JACIFS010000002.1, read as the reverse complement.
CTATCTCTCCGCCGATTTCTCCAACCCGACCGGCGAGACCGTCGATCTCGATGGCCGCAAGAAGGTATTGGCATTGGCCGAAGACCTCGACATTGCCGTCATCGAGGATGCGGCCTACCAGTCGTTGCGTTACGACGGCGATCCGATCCCACCGATCCTGGCGCTCGAGATTGCCGAAAAGGGCCATATCAACGATACGCGCACCATCTATTGCGGTAGCTTCTCGAAGACGCTGGCGCCTGGCCTTCGCGTCGGCTTCATCGTCGCCAATGCGCCCGTCATCCGCAAGCTGGTGCTGATGAAGCAGGCGGCCGACCTGCATTCCTCGACGATCAACCAGATGGCGATATCAGATGTCGCCGAGCGCGGTTTCGACGCGCAGGTCGCCAAGATCAAGGCCGCCTACAGCAAGCGCCGTGACTGCATGCTGACGGCACTCGAGAAATATATGCCCAAAGGCACGAGCTGGACCAAGCCGGAGGGCGGCATGTTTATCTGGATCACGCTGCCGGAGGGCATGGATGGCGCCAAGCTCTTGGCGAAATCGCTGGAGACCACCAAGGTCGCCTTCGTACCCGGCAAGGCATTCTTCGCCGATGGTTCCGGCGCCAACACCTTCCGCGTCAGCTTCTCCTGCGCCAACGAGCAGATGATCGAGGACGGCATCGGCCGCTTGGGCGCGCTGATCTCGGCCGAAATCGGCGGCTGATCCAAGCTGGCGAGGGCGTCGATCAGAAGATCGTCGTCCAGCCTTCGTTCGCCGTCTCGCTCTTGCCGTAGCCGACCCGGTCGGCCACGGCGCCGTCGGCGTTGCGCAGGATGATGTCGCCGCCCCTGTTGGCAAGCTGCGGGCCGCCGGCCGCGGCATCGAGTGCCACGGTGCGCAGCTCGCCTGCGCCGAGCGATCCCGACAGTGTCTGGGTCCTGCCGTTTTCGTCTTCCAGCTTCCAGCCGTCGAGCGATGCGGTCATGTCGGAGCGGTTGATGATCGTTACTGTTTCGGCCTCGGCGCCGCCTTCGCCGTTCACCGGGTTGATCAGCGCGGCGACGATGCGCAGCGACGAGGCGACGATCGGCTGCGGCCGGCGCGTGCCTTCGCCGCGGCCCTGGCCGCCACGGCTGTCGGAAACCGGATGGCCGGTCGCCGCATCGGTGTTCCAATTCTGCGACTGGAAGCAGAGGAAGATCGCCGCCCATTCGTCGGTATCGTTGAAATGGACGAGAAGGGCGCCGTCCTGGTTGGGCCCGTTGGTCGCCTTGAAGCTGCCGCCGTCGCCCTGGTTCATGTGAATGTCGTGGATGCCGTTGCCCGGCTCGAAACGGAAATATTGGTCCGGCTTGTTGTGCTCAGGACCCCAGGCCTCGCCGAAGGCGTAGAAATGCACGTCGGAATCGGCAATGCCTTCCTGGACGATCGGCTCGATGAAGTCGCGCAGGTCGTTTTTCGGGCCGGATAGCTGGAAGGGTGCGACATTCATATCCTCGCGTTCGATCAGCCCGCCGCGAACATAGTCTATCGCAAGCTCTGGACGGTCCTTGCGGATGTCGGTCAGCCCCATCGGCAGCGCTTCGAGCGCCTCCGTCAGCGCTGAGTGCTTGAAATCGACGATATTGGCATAGAGCAGATCGTGCGGCGTTTCCTTGGAGCGGACGTTGAGCGCGATGCGATAACTGACGCCGTTCGCCTCGATGCGGATTTCGATATGAGGATCGTTGTCGTCGTCGAGGGCGAGTGCGCTCGCCGTACCCTTCAGCACCTTGTAATTCTTCAGCATGGCAAACCTCGCGGGGTGGGCGGGGATGTTACGATAACACGGCGAAAGTGCATCTTTTGTGACGGCTAAAGTATAGCGCGATCTCTTGGATTCGCCTGCCACACTTTAGGTCTCTGATTTGCGCATGTCGTGGCCGCAAAACCGCTGCACACTTTTGCGCGACATGCTTTGTCTTTCGCCGTGCTGTGCCTGATCCGCTGCCTATTGCTGGAGATGCGGGGCGAAAAGCTCGAGATCGGCTTCACCCAGCCTGTCGCTGACCGTGTTCAGCTGGTGCCAGTAGGGATAGATCACCGGCGGCAGGCTGACCGCGTCGAGGCGCTTGCGCTCCTCGTCCGTGAGCTTCAGTTCGGCGGCGGCGATGTTGTCGCGGAACTGGGCTTCGGTGCGGCCGCCGATGATGACCGAAGTCACCGCCTTGCGGCCGATCAGCCAGGCGAGCGCCACTTGGGCGGCGGAGACGCCGCGCTCTTCACCGATTGCCACCAGCGTCTCGACGATGTTCCAGAGGCGGTTTTCGTCGCGGATCGGCGGTTCGGTCCAGCCGGCGAACTGGCGCGTGCCTTCGGGGGCCGTCTGGTTGCGGCGGTGCTTGCCGGAGAGCAGGCCGCCGGCGAGGGGGCTCCAGACGAGCACGCCGAGGCCCTGGTCGATCGAGATCGGCAGCAGCTCATATTCGGCGTCACGGGCTTCCAGCGTGTAGTGGATCTGCTGGCTGACGAAGCGCTGGTACCTGTGCTCGTTGGCAATGCCAAGCGCCTTCATGATGTGCCAGCCGGAATAGTTGGAGCAACCGACGTAACGCACCTTGCCCTGTTTGATCAGGGTATCGAGGGCTTCCATCGTCTCTTCGAGCGGCGTCTGGCCGTCCCATTCATGCACCTGGTAGAGGTCGATGACATCGGTCTTCAGGCGCTTGAGGCTCGCCTCGCATTCGCGGACCAGGTGGTAGCGCGACAGGCCTTGGTCGTTCGGGCCGTCGCCCATGCTGAAGCGGGCCTTGGTGGCGAGCAGCACACCCTGCGGCCGCTTGCCGGAAAGCACCTCGCCGATGATGTTTTCGCATTCGCCTGATGAATAGGCATTGGCGGTATCGATCAGGTTGATGCCGGCATCGATGCACATATCGATCATCTTGCGAGCCTCGGAAACGCCGAGGTCCCCGACGGTCTTCGCCCAGCCGACGCCGCCGAAGGTCATCGTGCCCATGGTCAAAGTCGAAATCTTCAGGCCGGAACGGCCGAGCAGACGATATTCCATAGAAATTCCTCCTTCATTGAAACGTGAGTGACGTAGCGCAAAGCCCGGCAATGGCAATCTCCGAGTGTTCACGCCTGGGTGAGATTGCTTGGCGCCAGGATACCAGATGATCGGATGTTTCACAGGGTTGAAGACGACGCCTGCGAGATTGCGCCACAGCGATCGCCCCGATTGTCGGCAAAGCCGGTGGAGGTCAAGGAAGGTTGTGAAGCCTGGGCCTGGCGGCTGCGGCGTGCTGTCACATCGCTGTCAACGACCCCTAATAAGGGAGGGGTATCGAAATCGAGGATCCTTCCCATGAAAACGATCGTTTCTGCCGCAGCACTTGTCGCCGCGAGCCTCTTTGCCATTCCGGCTTCGGCCGCAAACCTCGTTCTCTACACCAGCCAGCCGAACGAAGATGCGCAGGCAACGGTCGATGGGTTCATGGCCGCCAATCCTGATATCAAGGTCGACTGGGTGCGCGACGGCACGCCGAAGATCATGGCGAAGCTCCAGGCCGAGATCCAGGCCGGCAACCCGGTCGCTGACGTTCTGCTGATCGCCGATGTCGTGACGCTGGAGCGCCTCAAGGAAGACGGCAGGCTCCTGGCCTACAAGTCGCCGGAAGCCGCAGGGTACGATGCTGCCCTCTATGATGCCGACGGTTACTACTACTCCACCAAGCTGATCACGACAGGCATCATGTACAACACGTCGGCTTCGATGAAGCCTGCGAGCTGGAAGGATCTGACCAAGCCGGAAGCCAAGGGCCTCGTCACCATGCCGAGCCCGCTTGCTTCGGGTGCGGCACTCATCCACGCCCAGACGCTTGCCGCCGTTCCCGGCCTCGGCTGGGATTTCTACAAGTCGCTCGCGGAAAACGGCGCGATCGCGGCCGGCGGCAACGGCGCCGTGCTGAAGTCGGTCGCCTCGGGCGAGAAGGCCTATGGCGTGGTCGTTGACTATCTGCCGATCCGCGAGAAGGCCAAGGGCGCTCCGGTCGAGTTCGTCTTCCCGAGCGAAGGCGTTTCTGTTGTCACCGAGCCGGTCGGCATCCTCGCCAGCACTGAGAATGCCGACGCCGCCAAGAAGTTCGTCGACTACGTGCTCTCCGAAAAGGGCCAGGAAGGCTTTCAGAAGCTCGGCTACATCCCGGCCCGCAACGGCATGAAGGTGCCGGAAGGCTTCCCGGCGCGCGACACCATCAAGGTCCTGCCGATCAAGGCGGCCGAAGCGTTGAAGAATACCGACCAGGACCTGAAGACCTTCTCGGGCATCTACGGTTCGAACTGATCCTTTCATGCACGGATATGTCAAAACAGAAAACAGCCAGCCCGCCTGGTTGTTTCCTTTTGTCGCCATTGTCGTCCTGATCCTCAGCGTGCTGCCGCTCGCTCGTCTTGCCATGGTCGGGATCTCGGCCTTCGCCGATGGCGGCGTGATGACTGTTTTGAGCGAGGCGTCGCTGTGGTCGGCAACCTATTACACGGTTGTCACCGCCATTCTCGGCACGGTCATCTCGCTTGTCATCGGCTGCCTCTTCGCCTTTCTGCTGACGCTGACCGATATCCGCTCCAAGGGGCCTCTCAGCTTCTTCTTCGTGCTGCCGATGATGATCCCGCCGCAAGTGACGGCATTGGCCTGGGTGCAGATGTCCGGCCCCTCCAGCCCGCTGTTGAAGGCGCTTTCCATTGCCCCGCCGCTCGGCTCGCCCGCAGCCGCTCTATTCGGTGGGTGGTATCGCGCTGCTTTACGGCGTCCAGCATGCGCCGCTGGTCTATCTGGCGCTTCGGGCCGGCTTGATGACGCTGCCGCGCGACGGTGTCGAGGCCGCACGGCTTTCCGGCGCCTCCAGCCTGCGGGTGTTCCGCGACATCATCCTGCCCCTGTCGCTGCCCGGCATCATCGCCGGGGCGGCAATTTCCTTCGTCTCCTGTACCGGCAATTTCGGCATCCCCGCCATTCTCGGCATTCCCGCCTCGATCTTCACGCTGCCGACGCTCATCTTCACCAAGTTTTCCGCCTTCACCAGCCGGACCTTCGGCGATGTCGCCATACTCTCGGCGATCATCGCCGTCATCTCGGTCGTCGGCCTGATGATCCAGGACCGGGCGCTGCGCGGTCGTGACTACCGTGTCATCGGTCTATCCGGAGCGAGCGCCGCCTTCGAACTCGGTGCCTGGCGATTTGCCTTGGCGCCACTCGTCTGGGTGATCCTGTTCTTCATGCTGGCGGCACCCTTCTTCGCGCTCCTTGCCGGCGCGCTGGTGCCGGCCTATGGCGTGCCGCTCACCTTCAAGACCATGTCGCTGCATGCTTTTGAGGAGATCCTGTTCCGGCAGGCGGTGACGCGCACGGCCTTTGTCAATTCGCTGTCGCTTGCCGGCGCCACCGCGCTTGGTCTCCTGGTGGTGACAATACTTGCAGCCTATGCGCTGACGCGGCGCAAGGATGCGGCTTCCCGTATCGTTTCCGGCCTCATCGAAATACCCTATTCGCTGCCCGGCATCGTCATGGCTGTTTCCTTCATCCTGGTGTTCGCTGCACCCATCCCATTCCTGCGCGTCTCGCTCTACGGCACGATCTGGATCATCCTGATTGCCTATTTCTCCTCCTTCTTCGCCGTCAGCCTGAAACCGGTGGTCAGTGCCTTTCATCAGCTCGATCCGGCGCTCGAAGAGGCGGCACGGCTTTCCGGGGCCGGCTTCTTCCGCCGGCTTGCCGATATCATCGTGCCGCTGATCGCGCCGGCCGCTGGCGCCTCCGTAATCCTCGTCTTCCTGATCGCCTGCAACGAGCTGACGATCTCCGCACTTCTCTGGTCGGCCGGCACGCAGACGCTCGGTGTCGCCATTTATAATCTCGATGACAGCGGCAGTTCCGACCTTGCTTCGGCGCTTTCGGTGCTCGTCGTCGTCATGGTCGTCATGCTGATGCTGCTGCTCGAGCTTCTGGCCAAACAGCTGCCGAAAGGAGTGGTCCCATGGCGAGGCTGATCCTCAATCAGCTCGGCAAGGATTTCGGCACCGGACGGGCTGTCGTCAGCGGGTTTTCGCTCGATGTGCGTGAGGGTGGCTTCCTGGCGCTGCTCGGGCCTTCCGGCTGCGGCAAGACGACGGTGCTGCGCATGATCGCCGGTTTCGAGACGCCGACCGACGGGTCGGTCCATCTCGGCGAGCGGCTGCTTGCCGATGCCGCGCAATCGCTGCCGCCGGAAAAGCGAAACATGGCGATGGTCTTCCAGTCCTATGCGCTCTGGCCGCATATGAGCGTCGCCGACAATGTCGGTTATCCCCTCAAGGTGCGCGGCATTTCGGGCGAGACCTATCGGACGAAGGTGCGCGATGCGCTCGGCATCGTGCGGCTTGCCGAATATGCCGAACGGCGGCCGGCCGATCTTTCCGGCGGCCAGCGCCAGCGCGTGGCGCTTGCCCGCTGCCTGGTCACATCGCCCGACGTCGTGCTGCTCGACGAGCCGCTCGCCAATCTCGACCGGCACCTGAAACAGGAGATGGAGGAAACCTTCCGCGAGTTCCATCAACGCTCAGGCGCGACGATGATCTATGTCACCCACGACCAGAGCGAGGCGATGGCGCTCGCGACCGACATCGCCGTCATGTCGGAAGGCCGCCTGCTGCAGGTGGCGCCACCTGCCGAAATTTATGCCCGGCCGGAAGGCCGCGTCGTCGGCGGGCTGATCGGGCGAGGGGCGATCGTGACGCTGCCGCGGGTTGCCGGAAATTGCAGGGCGTTTGACCGGCCTGTGCTGGAGCCGTTGTTTGCCGGTGCTGTCGCCGGGACCGCCAGCGGCGACCGGATGGATGTCCTCGTCCGGCCGGAGGATGTGATGGTCTCCGGCGAGAATACCGCCGCCGGCGAGGGGATCGCGGCGGCGGTCGAATCCGTTCTCTTTGAGGGCGAGCGCTACGCATTGAAGCTCACCCTCGCCGACGGGCAGACGCTGCGGGCCTATTCCCGCTTTCCAGTCCGGACGGGTGACAGTCTCAGGTTATCGGTGCGCGCGGCATGGCGGCTTTGAGACGCCCGCGCCCTTTCGGGATCACTCGCTGCCGGAACATTGCCTGCGGATGACACGGTAGGTTCCGGTCTGACGTCCACAGCTGCCGATCGCCTGACGCTGGGCCTCACGGTTGTCGTAACCCCAGCCGGAGCCCCAGCCGCCGCGATGGCCGACGGCCACCGCGCTGCAGCCATTGCGGAACCAGATGGCGATCCGGCAGTCATCGGCGCTGCTGTCGCAATTGCGCCGGGCGACGCTTTCGGCGTCGCCGCGATTGTCATTGGCATTGGACCAACCCAGAGTGCCCGTTGATGGCGAATAGGCGATGGCACCGTAGCTGTCTGCAAGTGCCGGGCCGGTGCCGGCGAGGGCAGTCAAAACCGCAATCGATGCAGAAATCCGTTTCATGAAATGCTCCCGCCCCGGAACCGGTGAATGTCGTCCGGGACGAATTATTCGGAGCCTGCGGGAGAATGTCAGCGGCCTAAGTCACTGGCGATCGCCTCCGGGGCCGCAAGAGGGGTGGTTGTCCGCATATTTCTTGGCCGGCCATCTTTTCCTGCGGCTTCTGCTGGTTAAGGTACTCCCCGCAACCGGATCCTTCCCATGTCGCTTCGCCTCGCCACCTTCAATGTCGAAAATCTCCTGACCCGTTTCGATTTCACCGGCTTCCGCAATCAGCTGCGCCAGGACCGCGTCATCAAGCTTTTCCAAGTGTCGAGCGAGGGCGTCTACCAGCAACTCGAGCAGGCTCGGGTGATCGCTGCGACCGACGACACGCGGCAGATGACGGCGCTCGCGATCGCCGACGCGGATGCCGATATCCTCTGCCTGCAGGAAATCGACAACATGGCGGCTCTTCAGGCCTTTGAATACGGCTATCTCTTCCGCATGGTCGGAAACGGCTACCGGCAGAAATATCTGGTCGAGGGCAATGACAGCCGCGGCATCGATGTCGCGGTGCTGATGCGCGAGGAAACGCGCGACGGCCAGAAGATCGAGCTCAGGGACATCCGCAGCCATGCAATGACGACCTATCGCGATCTCGATCTGTTCGACGAGGAACTGGGGCTCACCAACCGCATCGACGACAAGATCTTCAAGCGCGATTGCCTGGAGCTCGACCTTCTGATCGGCGGCCGGCCGTTTTCGCTCTATGTCGTGCATTTCAAGTCGATGGGCAATCCGCGCGACGGGCTGGACGGGCGGCAATCGACCATGCCGATCCGCCGTGCCGAGGCGCGCGCGGTGCGCCGCATCATCGAGGATCGTTTCGGTGCGGATCACACAGGCACCAAAAGCTTCGCCATCTGCGGCGACATGAATGATTATCAGGAGCGCGTCGACGTCATCGGCCGGCGGGGCGCCGGCTATCGTTTCGAGCATCAGGACGAGGCCGAAAGCGCGCTCGACGTTTTCAGCCGTGACGGCTTTGTCGAAAACGTCGTACGCCGCCGCCCTGCGCTGGACCGCTGGACGCTCTATCATGCGCGCGGGCCGCAAGAGCAGTGGCTCTGCCAGCTCGACTATCTCTGGCTTTCACCAGCGCTCGCCGCCCATAATGCCGGTCGCCTGCCCGAAATCATCCGCGGCGGCCAGCCCTACCGCACCATCTTCCCGCCAGGGCAGGAGGTGGAGCGTTATCCGCGCACCGGCTGGGACAGGCCGAAGGCGTCCGATCATTGCCCCGTCGTCATGACACTGGACCTTCCCTGAAAGCGAACATGAAAACGAATTTGAACATGAATTTCACCAACGCCAATTTCTCCGATGATTTCGCCGGCTGGCCGCCGTCGGCGACGGTCTTCCCGATTGCCGGCGTGGATCTGCGCGTCCTGCCCGGCCCCCATCCCCTCGTCGCCGCCGAAGAAGCGGCGATTCGAGAGAACTGGGCACGCGAGACCGCTGCCAACCCGGCGCTGTTCGACGGGCGCATGGTGTTCCAGCGACTGATATCGCTCAGCGAAGACGGGATTGTGGGCGAGGGCCATGTCATTCCCTTTTCCGCGTTCATGTGGTGGCGCCGGCAGCCGCAGCGTCAGGGCGGCATTCACGTCTTCGCCTATCCGGTGCTGGAAAGCTCCGACGGCGCGCTGGTGGCGATCCGCATGGGCGCCCATACCGCCAATCCCGGCCAGGTCTATTTCGCCGCCGGTTCGCTCGAACCGGAGGATATCGTCGACAACAGCTGCGACATCGAGGCAAACATGCGCCGCGAGGTCCACGAAGAGACCGGGCTCGATCTTGCCGATGCCGCCGCGGGGCAGGGGCTGTTCGCCACCCATAACAAACGCACGGTAACGCTGCTGCGGCTCTTCCGCTTCGAGATGACGGCCGACGAGATGATCGAGCAGATCGAGCGCCACATGCTGGTCGCCGACGACCAGGAGATCGCGGGCGCCGTGGCCATCCGCTCGGCTGATCCCTCGGCCTATCCCTATAACATCGCCATGCTGCCGGTGATCGACTGGTATTTCGGCAAGGCCGGCGCATAGGCGATCAGTTCGTCCGCGTCACGCCACACCAATCAGCCCTCATCCAGAGGTGCTCCGGAAGGGGCCTCGAAGGAAGAGGGCGGTGGTTCGTGCCTCCCATGAGATTCGAAGCCGGTGCCTGGAACCGTATTGCGCGACGCTTCAGGATATTATTTGGGGATCCTGTTATAGAAGGACTGGGGATCGTAGACGCATTCGTAGTCGAGAAGGCAAAGCTTGCCGTTGGCATCCCTTACCCTGGCGGTGTCGTACTTGTCGCCCAGATTGCACCTGGCCGGCGGATAACGGAAGCTGCGGCCGCCAAAGCCCATGCGCACAAAAACCGCCTTGTCCTTCCTGATGATCTGCGCAAGCTCCTCGCAGCTGTGATCCCGGGCATTGACCTCCACCGCCTCGACGGCAAGGGCTGCGGACGGAAACAACAATGCGACGGCTAGAACAGTGCTTTTCATGGAAACTCCTGCATGTGAGAAAGAGGCGGCTGGCGCAATCAGAGTGTTAGAGCGTCCTTTGTGCGTCCGAAAACACGAACGGTGCTCTAGGGGAAGTTATAGGGCGAGGCCGGGTCGAAGACGCAGGCATAGTCGAGAATGCACTGTTTCCCCTTAGCATCGCGAAAACTGGTCGTGCTGCGTTTGTCGCCCATGCTGCATTGGGCGGGCGGATAGCGGAAGCTGCGGCCGCCAAAGCCGACCCGGACAAAGACCTTTTTATTCTGACGGATGATCTGCGCAAGCTCGCCGCAGCTGTGATCGCCCGCTTTGACCTCCGTTGCACCGGCGGCAAAGGCCGGCAAGGGCAGAGACAAGGCGACGGCCAAAATAACGCTTCTCATGCACCCCTCCCGTCTGTGAGAGAGAGATAGGGCGCGCGGTTCGCGGCGGCCAGCCTTGACGGCAAGACGAACCATGCCGCCGGCGTCCACAACGGTTTCCGGCAGGCCGGAAAACCCGGCCTGAATTCAGAAACATCAATCTTTTCAAGAGATTTGGTGGGTGATGTAGGGCTCGAACCTACGACCCGCTGATTAAGAGTCAGCTGCTCTACCAACTGAGCTAATCACCCGTTCGCGCTTGGCTGCGCGGTGTGACGGGGCGTATAAACAGGATCGGCAGGCTTGTCCAGCGCATAGGCGAAATTTCTTTGGTTAATCGCGAAGATTTTTCGGCATGGCCGAAATGCAGCGCATAACCCCGAAAATCGGAAGCGATTTTCGGAAAGGATTATGCGCCGATTCAAAGTGATAGGGCGCGTCCTGTCGGACGCGCGGCGCTCCGGTGAAATCAGAGGTCGAGCGTGCCGCTGGCCAGCCGCACCGCCTGGCCGCCGATGCGCGCGTTGGAGATCGTCCCGCCGTCGACATCGATATGCAGGTGGATAAAGGATGGCCGGTCCATCTCGACGCCCTGCTCGATCATGATCGGATGATGTCCGTCCGTCAGCCGGTCGAAATGGTGGATCGCTCCGGAGAGCGCCGCCGCTGCCGAGCCGGTAGCCGGGTCTTCGACGATGCCCATGCCGCTTGCAAACATGCGCGCATGGAACTTCGCCACGTGGTTGACGCCGCCGCGACAATAGACATAGGCCGAGGCGAGCGCACCGTCGACGAAAGGCACGATCTTTTCCCAGAGCTGCGGATCGAATTCCACCCGCTGCGCAGCTCCGACATCGTGCACCGGAATGAGCAGGAAGGGGACACCGGCGCTCCAGACCGATGGGACATGATTTTCGAAGCCGATTTCGGTCACCTTCAGCGACAGCGCATCGGCAATGCCGAGCTTGTCGAGCGGCATGATGGCCGGCTGCGACTTGCGCGGCAGGTCAAATTCGGCAAAGCTCGCTTCGCCCTCCCTCAGCCGCACCGCGCAGCGCACCGGCCCGACATTTTCCTCGAGTACCGAGACGAGATCGCGGGTCGTCGCGCCATGCGCCCGCTCGGCCAGCGCCACCGCCGTGCCGACCGTCGGATGGCCGGCAAAGGGCAGCTCGCGCCCCGGTGTGAATATCCTCAGCCGCGCTGCATAGGCGGGGTTGCTCGAAGGCTGCACGAACACCGTCTCGGAGAGATTAAGCTCCCGGGTGATCGCCTGCATCGCCTCGTCGCTGAGATCGTCTCCGTCGAAGATCACCGCCAGCGGGTTGCCCGCAAGCTTTCGATCGGTGAACACGTCATAGACGCTGTAGCTTCGCGCCACATCAGCCTCCTTGAATCGTCATCGCGCCGCCAACCTGCCCGACCAAGCGGTCGAGTGCAAGGCGCTAGCGCATCGGCCCGAAAATCGGAATCGATTTTCGGAAAGCACGATGCGTAAATTCAAGGTGTTAGAGCGTCCATTATGCGTTCGAAAGCACGCATGGCGCTTTAAGTCGGCCTGGAGCGCCGCGACAATCGCTTTCGATTTTCGGGCAGCGCTTTGGCAGGAGCAGGCATGACTGCCCCATTCGGCATCGATGACGAGGTCAAGAAAAAGGCCGGGCGAAACTCGCACCGACCTTCCTCGATCAGTCTCGATAACGGCTGCCAGTACATCCGTGGTCAGCCGTTAGAGACAGATGTGATATCCCTTAAGTAGGGTTTGCTTAATAATCTTCAAGAGCCCACAGCGGTCAGGAAGCCGGCATCGGGCCGGCTTCCTTTGGCCGAGCAGCGGTTACTGCTGAGCAGGGGCAGCCGGCGGGGTGGCCGGTGCCGGTGCCGGTGCGGGCGTTGCGCTGTTGTCGGTCGGAGCGATCGGCTTGGCCGGCGCCGGCTCGGATTGGGTCGTGGAGGCTGTCGTATCCGGCGATGTGCCGGGGGTGCTCCACTGCGAATAGGCGAATGCAGCGACAGCGATCACGGCCAATGCAGCGACCCAGACAACCCACGTATTATTGTTGCGCGCGCTCGGCGTGGTGCGCAGATCCAAATTTGGGTTCAGGGGGCGGTTGGGGTCGTTGGCATTATTGGGGTCGTACGTCATGGTACTTTCTCCTCTTTCGGTGACAGAGGAATGCCGAAGTGGGCATTTTGTTCCGTTCTGGGCCGAAGCGCCTGTGTTGATTGAGTTTTCGTCCTCTTCATTCTTGTCCCGGAGGACGAGATGCCGGCCGATCGGGTGCCCTGCGAACAGCAGCCGCCGCGACCCAATGCCCTTGACATGGCGGGGGCACTTTTGCATGCTTTTCCCATGGGGTCGCGATCACCCCACGAGGCGTCATGCTGAAGAATCGCGTCCAACAGAACCGATCAACGGAGGGACGCGTCATGCCGTCATTTCTCGAAATTTCTCCCGACAAGCTCAGCCGCCTCATCGGAACTCCCGGTGCGCCTTGCATTATCGACGTTCGCACGAAGGAGGACTTCGGGCTCGATCCGCGCCTGGTGCCGGGCTCGATCCGGCGCGACCATACCGAGGTCGCGTCCTGGGCCGGCAGCGTCGATGCCGATTCCGTCGTCGTGGTCTGCCAGAAGGGCAGCAAGCTCAGCCATGGCGTTGCAGCCTACCTGCGCCATGCCGGTATCGATACCGAGAGCCTCGAGGGCGGCTTCGAAGCCTGGATCGCAGGCGGACCGGCGGTCCCTTGGGAAAAGCTGCCGCGCCGCGACGCGGAGGGACGGACTGTCTGGGTAACGCGCGCGCGGCCGAAGATCGACCGCATCGCCTGCCCCTGGCTGATCCGGCGCTTCGTCGATCCGAGCGCTGTCTTCCTGTTCGTGCCGGCGCCGGAGGTTGTCGCAGTCGGAGAACGCTTTGGGGCGGCGCCCTTCGATATCGAAGATGTGTTCTGGAGCCACCGCGGCGAATTCTGCACTTTTGACGTCATGGTCGAGGAGTTCGGACTGGCGTCGGAACCGCTTCTGCGCCTGGCGCGGATCGTCAGGGCGGCGGATACCGCAAGGCCCGACCTCGCGCCCGAGGCGCCTGGCTTGCTTGCGGCGTCGCTCGGCCTCTCCAGGATGTATTCCGACGATCTGGAGCAGCTGGAAGCCGGGATGCTGCTCTACGACGCCTTCTTCCGCTGGTGCCGGGATGCGACCGAGGAAACCCACAACTGGCCAGCGCCGAAGAAGAGGGCATGAGATGGCCGAGATGACGGATGCTGCATCCGGCGGCAAAATGGCGGGGGAGGACGCGAATGGGGCGCATCATCACGGCGTCTCGTTTGGTGACGCCTTCAGGGTGTGGCTGCGCGTCGCCGCCCTGAGCTTCGGCGGTCCCGCCGGCCAGATCGCCGTCATGCACCGGATCATTGTCGACGAGAAGCGATGGATCGGCGAGCATCGTTTTCTGCATGCGCTGAATTATTGCATGCTGCTTCCCGGACCTGAGGCGCAGCAGCTCGCCGTCTATATCGGCTGGCTGATGCACCGGACAGCGGGTGGTCTCGTCGCCGGCTTGCTGTTCGTGCTGCCGGGGTTTCTATCGATCCTCTGTCTCAGCTATATCTATGCGGCTTACGGCAACGTCGCCATCGTCGCCGGTCTGTTTTTCGGGCTGAAGGCGGCGGTGCTCGCCGTCGTCGTGCAGGCCGTCATCCGTATCGGCAGCCGCGCGCTGAGGAATAACGTCATGGTTGCTATTGCGGCCGCGGCCTTTATCGCCATCTTCTTTCTCCATATGCCATTCCCGCTGATCGTGCTCGCGGCCGGCATCGCCGGCTTTGTCGGCGGCAGGTTCGGGCTTGCCGCCTTCCGGACGGGCGGCGGCCACAAGGCCGGAAGCGGCCCGGTGCTGTCGGATGCCGAATCCGCGCTCGGCGAGGGCATACCGGCGCATGCGCGCCCCAATCTTGCCTGGTCGCTGCGCATGTCGGCCGCGCTGCTCGCCCTCTGGCTCGCTCCGCTCGCCGTGCTCTACGCAACCTTCGGTGCCGACAGTGTCTTTACCCAAATCGGCCTGTTCTTCAGCAAGATGGCGGTTGTCACCTTCGGCGGCGCCTATGCCGTGTTGGCCTATGTCGCGCAGGAGGCCGTGCAGCATTTCGGCTGGCTGAAACCCGGCGAGATGCTGGATGGTCTCGGCATGGCCGAGACGACGCCGGGGCCGCTGATCATGGTCGTGCAGTTCGTCGGTTTCATGGGCGCCTACCGCGATCCCGGAGCACTGAACCCGATGCTTGCTGCCACGCTTGCGGCGATGCTGACGACGTGGGTCACCTTCGTGCCCTGTTTCCTCTGGATCTTCCTCGGCGCGCCCTTCATCGAGAAACTGCGCGGCAACATCGCGCTTGCCGGCGCGATGTCGGCCATAACGGCGGCGGTCGTCGGGGTCATTCTCAACCTCGCCATCTGGTTTGCCCTGCACACGCTGTTTGCCGAGGTTGCGACCGTCGGCCTTGGCGGCTTGCGGCTCGATATCCCCGTGCTGCAATCGGCGATGCCGGCGGCAATGGCGCTGTCGGCCGCTGCTGCCGTCGCCATCTTCCGCTTCAAGGCTTCCGTGATCGCGACGCTGCTCGCCTGTGCAGCCGCAGGGATGATCTGGACGCTGGCGGTGAACTAGAGCCGTGCGTCCTTTCGGACGCACAAAGGACGCTCCAATACTTCAGACCTCCGCATCGTGCGGGCCGATCCGCTAGACTAGGCTTCCGCCCCATCCGTGGGAATGCGCGTCGCGAGCATCTTGTCGATGCGCATGCCGTCCATGTCGAGCACTTCGAAGCGCCAGCCGTCGAAGAGAAAGGTTTCGCCGGCTTCGGGGATGTGCTGGAGCTGATGCAGCGCGAAGCCCGCAAGCGTATGGAAATCGGCATCCGGACGATCGCGCAGGCCCAGCCGTTCGAAGGCGTCGAAGGCCGGCATCATCGCATCGATCAAGAGCGAGCCGTCTTCCCTGACGACGATATCGGGCTCTTCATCGGATCCCGGCAGGTCGCCGGCGATGGCTTCGAGCAGATCGGTCTGGGTGACGATGCCCTCGAGGCTGCCATATTCGTCGATGACGATGGCGAGGCGAACGGGCGAGGCCTTGAAACTGTCGAGCACGCGGACGACCGAGGTGCCCTCATGCAGCACCAGCGGCTGCTTAATCACCTCCATTGGCCGGATCTTGCCGCCGTCGAGAACCTGGTCGAGGAGGTCCTTCTTTAACACCATGCCGATCGGTTCGTCGATCGAGCCACGCGCGACCAGCAACTGCTCATGGCCGCATTCGCGGATGGTCTTCAGGATCTCGGCGTCGCTGTCGTCGGCGTCGAACCATTCGATATCGAGACGCGGGGTCATGATGTCGGAGATCGGTCTGTCGCCGATGTTGAACACCCGCTCGACCAGTTGCTGCTGCACCTGGTTGAGAAGGCCGGCCTCCTGGCTCTCGGCGACCAGCAGCTTGAGCTCCTGCGGCGAATGGAACGACGATTCGCCGGTTCCGGCGCGAAGACCCACACCGCGCAGCACGAGGTTGCCCATGCCGTTCAGGGCAAAAATCGCCGGCTTGAACAGCACGAGGAAGAACCCGAGCGGACGCACCACAGCAAGCGAGGTGGCCTCGCTGCGCTGAAGCGCCAGGCTTTTCGGCGCGAGCTCGCCGAGCACGATGTGCAGCGCCGTGATGATGACGAAGGCAATGACGATGGCGACGGTATGCGCGCCTGTCGCCGCCCATTGCCCGGGCAGCCAGGACAGCAGAGGCTCGATCAGGTGCGCAAGCGCCGGCTCGCCGACCCAGCCAAGGGCGAGCGACGAAATGGTGATGCCGAGCTGAGTGGCTGCGAGGTTGGCATCGAGATTGTCGACGGCGTGCTGAAGTGCGGAGGCATTCATGCGGCCTGCCGCGGCAAGTTCCGTGACACGGCTGCGCCGCACCGACACCAGTGCGAATTCGGCGGCGACGAAGAAGCCATTGGCGGCCACGAGAAGCAACACGGCTAGTATCCCGACATAGTCGAAGAGCCCGCCCGCGGATTCGGACATGTTTCCCTACCTCTGAATTGATGCGAGTCCGAAACTACACGCTCGGACAGAGGTAGCAAGGCGCAGCCGCATTCTTGCTGCACGCGATGTGGATGTCGGGTTGCCGTCATCGGGTGACCGCTGCCGCGTCACCTCTTCGGTGCTTCGAAGAGTTCGATCGGGTTTCCGGCCGGGTCTTCGAGGAGGATTTGCTTGCCGCCCATGCCCTGCACGATCTCGTTGCGAAAACGCGCGCCGGCCTGGCGCAGCGTGGCGACTTCGGCTTCCAGATCCGCGACTTCGATCTGGATGCGATTCCATCCGCCGGGCTCGGGCTTTCGTCCGTCTGGCATCGCCTGAGACGCTCCGCCCGGTCCCGTCACGCCGCTGACGAGCAGACGAAAGCCGTCCCTGGTGAGGATGGCGAAGCTGGGCGCGGGATGAAGCGCGATCGAGAAGCCGAGATGTCTCGTGTAAAATTCCAACGCGACGTCGACGTCGTCGACGATATAGCGCACGCTGATGCCGGGCATGATTTCCTCCACTGTCTCTAGAGCGATCCCGCACGACAGTCCGACGGCGCCAAGCGCTCGTTCGGAGGCAGGGACACGCTGCATTATTTGAATCTGCGCCCAATTCTTCCGAAAATCGAATCCGATCTTCGGGGCTACGTGGCGATCGCGCCGGCTCGGGTAAAACGGCTTTTCGGCACAGTGTATAAGACTAACCTAAAATATTAGCCGCAACCCACAGCCATCGGATTCTATTACGAAAATTTAATTTAGATTTCAGTTTCAGTTCATCTTCTCGGCCCTAGTTTGTTCCCGTGCCCAACACGAGGAACCCGACATGAAAAAGATTTTTGCAGCTCTTCTTTCCGCCTCCTTTCTTCTGTCTCCGATGATTGTCTCCCAGGCCAGTGCTGACGATTATCGCCGTCCGCCTATCGTGCAGAAGCGGGTGATCGTTGAGAAGAAGGTCATCCGGCCGCATTGGAAAAAGGGATACCGCGTCAATGCCAGCGAGCGTCGCCGGTTCTCCGATGTCAACGACTACCGCCGCTATCGGCTGGCGCCTCCGCCGCGCGGTTATCGCTGGGTCCGCGCTGACAACGACTACCTGCTGATCGGCGTCACCAGCGGCATCATCTCCAGCATCATTACCGTCCGTTGATCGCAGATGGATGAGGAAAGAGGGCGGATTTGGCTGCCCTCTTTCTGACTTTGAGGCGGGCAAGCGACACCGTCTCGATCAGCATCGTTGCTCTTTCTGGTCTCGCCACGGGGCTCCCGTGTTCTGATCGGCTCCGCCCGCTAACCCCACCCTCCGTCCTGCTCGGCCTTGAGCCGAGCATCCACACCGCATCCATTAGCAGTAGTGGTATGGGTCCCAGGCTCAAGGCCTGGGATGACGGAGAGTGGGGTTGGCGTTCGCGCCAAACTCGACTTGGTCTACGGAGGATGGGGTGGCGTTCACGCCACATTCGCCGTCGGCTTGGAGGACACCGCGGCGGTCGTCACCGCTTTAGTCCTGCCGGCGCAAGGGCATCACGTGTTCGGCGATGAGGCCGAGCAATCCCCTGGTTTTGCGCGGCGTCTCGTCCGCAGCCTCATGCGTCAGCGGATGCAGCCCCTCGATCGGTGGCAAGGGATCGCATTCCTGGCAGATGCAGCGGTAGGATTTGATCGCCGTCGCTTTCATGCTGCCTGCCGGCTCCAACTGGCGAAGGGATCAGGCAGTTTGCGCCAGCGCTCCGGTGCAAACACCGTGGTGTCGACCAGACAGGCGTCGAGTTCCTTCCTGATCCAGGCTTCGTCCATCGGATCGGCGCCGATGAAGACGATTTCCTGGCGGCGGTCGCCCCAGACCGGGTCGAGATAGCGGCCGATGGCGCGCATGAAGCCTGGCTCTTCGGGCCATTGTTCGCGGGGTACGGCCGCCCACCAGAGACCCATTTTGCCGGTGCGGACGATCGCGCCCGCCTGGCTGATCTCGCCGACATGATGCGGCCGGGTCGCCAGCCAGAAGAAGCCCTTGGCGCGCACCACGCCCGGCCAGCTTCTGTCGAGGAAGGCTTGCAGCTTTGCCGGATGGAAGGGCCGTTTTTCGCGATAGACGAAGGAGCGGATGCCGTATTCCTCGGTCTCCGGCACGTGATCGCGGAAGCCGTGCAGCTCCTTGTACCAGAGCGGATGGGTCTCGGCCTTGTCGATGTCGAAGCGGCCGGTGCCGAGCATTTCGTTCAGCGCCACCCTGCCGAAATCCGCCTCGATCAGCTTGGCATCGGGGTTGAGGCCGGTGACGATCTTGCGGGCGGCGTCGCGCTCTTCCTCGCTGGCCGTGCCGACCTTGTTCAGCACCACGACATCGGCGAATTCGATCTGCTCGACCAGCAGGTCGACGATGGTCCTGTTGTCGCCGTCACCCGCCGTTTCGCCGCGGTCGGCGAGGAAATCGGCTGAGGCATAATCGGCAAGCAGGTTGGCGGCGTCGACGACGGTCACCATGGTGTCGAGCCTTGCGACGTCGGAAAGGCTTTGGCCGTTCTCATCTCGAAATTCGAAGGTGGTGGCGACGGGCAGGGGCTCGGCAATGCCGGTGGATTCGATCAGGAGGTAATCGAAGCGGCCCTGGTCGGCGAGCTGGCGCACTTCCTTCAACAGGTCGTCGCGCAGTGTGCAGCAGATGCAGCCGTTGGTCATTTCGACAAGCTGCTCCTCGGTGCGGGAGAGATTGGCGCCGCCGTCGCGCACCAGCGCCGCGTCGATATTCACCTCGCTCATGTCGTTGACGATGACGGCGACGCGCAAACCTTCGCGATTGGCGAGCACATGGTTGAGCAGCGTCGTCTTGCCGGCGCCGAGGAAGCCTGAAAGCACGGTGACGGGAAGTCTATTGTCCATGGGAACCTCATCGAATTATTAATGTTATATCATTACATGGATTGCGCTGAAAAAAGGCGGAACGGGGGTGTCCGCCTTCTTCCGCTTCAGCTTTCTCCAAAACGTCGCGTGTCCGGCAGGACGCGCAGCGCGGCGCATGACAATCATGCGCCGGAGAGGCAGCCCTTCATGCTGTTGGCGATGCCGCGCATGAGGGTGAAGTAGAGATCGGGGCCGGCCTTCAGCGTCGCCGCTTCGGGGTCGAGCACGCCCGATTTGGCGTGCGTGCCTTCGATGACCACATCGACGAGGCGCGGTTCGAACTGCGGCTCGGCAAAGACGCAGGTGGCGCCGAGTTGCCCGACCTTGCTGTGGATTTCCGAAACACGCTCGGCGCCGGGAATGGTTTCCGGGCTGACGGTGATCGAGCCGGCGACCCGGATGCCGTAGCGATGCTCGAAATACTGGTAGGCATCGTGGAAGACGATGAAGGGCTTGTCCTTGACGGGAGCGACAATGCCCTTGATCTCGGTATCCAACGCATCCAGCTTGTCGTCGAGAGCCTTGGCGTTGCCCTGATAGGTCAGCGCATTGGCGGGATCGGCGGCGACCAGCGTCGTGGTGATCATGGCGGCCATCGCCTTGGCATTCATCGGGTCAAGCCAGAGATGGGTGTCGAAGGCGCCGTGGTCGTGGTGATCGTCGGCAGCATGCGCGGCTTCGGCATCATGATGTTCGCCACCGGAGGCAGTGTCGTGCTCGTCGCCGTCATCGTGCGCTTCGAAGGCGCCGCCCTCGCGGAAGGGCAGCTTGACGAGGCCGGGCGCTTCATCGAGCGCGGCGATGCTGGCATCCCGGCCGAGCGCCTGCAGCGGCTTTTCGAGAAAGGCCTCGAGGCCGGGACCGACCCAGAAAATCACCTTGGCGTCCTGCAAAGCGCGGGCATTCGACGGCTTCAGACTGTAGGTGTGCGGGGAGGCGGCGCCGTCGACGATCAGTTCCGGTTCGCCGACGCCCTGCATGATCGCCGAAACCAGCGAATGGATCGGCTTGATCGAGGTGACGACGACAGGCGCATCGGCGGCCCGCATCGTTCCGGCAAAGAGCAAGGCGGGGATTGCGACGCCCATGATTGCGAGAGCCGGTATTTTGAAGGCCAAGACTTTGAGAAATGGCCCCAGGGCACGTTGCATCAGTGTGCTTCCCTTGAATTACAATTGTTATGTTATTACATCAATTGCGTTATGCTATAACGTGTGCAATAGCAGGACGCAACAGCACTTTCGGAAAATTTGATGCTCTCTCCCGCAAAGACCCTCGGTAGTGTCAGGGCCGAACCGCTGGTTTCGCTTGAAAATGTCGGCGTTCTCCGCAATGGCCGCTGGCTGGTGCGCGGCGTCGATTTTTCCGTCTCGCGCGGCGAGATCGTTACCCTGATCGGGCCGAACGGCTCCGGCAAATCGACGAGCGCCAAAGCGGCAATCGGCGTGCTGAAGCCCGACGAGGGCAGGGTGGAGCGCAAGGCCGGCCTCAAGGTCGGCTATGTCCCGCAGAAGCTGTCGATCGACTGGACCCTGCCGCTTTCGGTGCGTCGGCTGATGACGCTGACCGGCCCGCTGCCCGAGCGCGACATGCTCTCGGCGCTCGAATCCGCCGGCATCGCCCATATGCTCGATGCCGAAGTGCAGCATCTTTCCGGCGGCGAATTCCAGCGGGCGCTGATGGCACGCGCCATTGCCCGCAAGCCGGATCTGCTGGTGCTTGACGAGCCGGTGCAGGGGGTCGATTTCTCCGGCGAGATCGCCCTCTACGATCTCATCAAATCGATCCGCAACGCCAGCGGCTGCGGCATCCTGCTGATCTCGCACGATCTCCACGTCGTTATGGCCGAGACCGACACCGTCATCTGCCTCAATGGTCATGTGTGCTGCCGCGGCACGCCCGAATCCGTCAGCCGCAGCCCGGAATATGTGCGCCTGTTCGGCAGCCGGGCGGCGCAGACGCTGGCCGTCTACAGCCATCATCACGATCATACGCATCTGCCGGATGGGCGCGTGCAGCATGCGGACGGCACGGTCACCGATCATTGCCACGCCGATGACGGGCATCACGCGCATGACGGCGGCCATGCGCACGACCACGGGCATGACGGGCATGACCATGGGCATGCCGGTGATGGCCACACGCATCCGCACGCCCATGAGCATGCGGCGGGAGATCGCCATGCTTGACGATTTCTTCGTGCGCGCCATCCTTGCCGGCGTCGGGCTGGCGCTGACGACGGGGCCGCTCGGCTGCTTCATCATCTGGCGGCGCATGGCCTATTTCGGCGATACGATCGCCCATTCGGCGCTGCTGGGCGTCGCATTGTCGCTGCTCTTCGAACTCAATCTGACACTGGCCGTGTTTGCCGTCGCCGCCCTCGTATCGGTGCTGCTGCTCTTCCTGCAGAAGCGCCAGGCGCTGTCGGCCGATGCGCTGCTCGGCATCCTCTCGCATGCGACCCTTGCGATCGGCCTCGTCATGGTCGCCTTCATGAGCTGGGTGCGGATCGATCTCATCGCTTTCCTGTTCGGCGATATCCTTGCCGTTTCCACGACCGACATCGCGCTGATCTGGGGCGGTGGGCTCTTCGTTCTCGTGGCAATGGCCTGGCTGTGGCGGCCGCTGCTGGCGGCGACCGTCAATGCCGAGCTCGCCGAGGCCGAGGGGCTGAAGCCGGAGCGGGCGCGGCTGTTCTTCATGCTGCTGATGGCCGTCGTCATCGCGATTGCCATGAAGATCGTCGGCATCATGCTGATCACCTCGCTGCTGATCATTCCGGCGGCTGCGGCGCGGCGCTTCTCGTCGACGCCTGAGGTCATGGCGGTGCTCGCCTCGCTGATCGGGGCCATCGCCGTCTTCGGCGGGCTGTTCGGTTCGCTCACCTACGACACGCCCTCCGGCCCCTCGATCGTGGTTGCGGCGCTGATCCTCTTCATGCTCAGCCTGCTTCCCCTCAGGCGCCATCGCGCGGTCATGCAAGGACAAGGCTCATGACGACACCGCAATTGACCAAGAACCAGTCGCTTGTTTTCGATGTGCTCGAAAAGGCCGATGGACCGCTCAGCGCCTACACCATTCTCGACAAGCTGCGCGATCACGGTTTTCGTGCGCCGCTGCAGGTCTACCGGGCGCTGGAGAAGCTGCTCGAATATGGCGTCGTGCACCGGCTCGAAAGCATCAATTCCTTCGTTGCCTGCGCCCATCCCGGCGACGACTGCCACAGCCATGGCATCGTCGCCTTCGCGATCTGCGAAAG
Source organism: Rhizobium sp. BK212 (assembly GCF_014197475.1). NCBI lineage: Bacteria > Pseudomonadati > Pseudomonadota > Alphaproteobacteria > Hyphomicrobiales > Rhizobiaceae > Rhizobium > Rhizobium sp. BK212. The sequence continues at coordinate 310,141 of NZ_JACIFS010000002.1, read as the reverse complement.
CTGCGGCCAGGTGATGGAGTTCCACGACCATGAAGTCGACCATCGGCTGATGGCCTGGGTGCGGGGGCAGAAGTTCAAGCCCGAGAAGACGACGATCGAGATCCGCGGTCTGTGCGAGGCCTGTGCGGCGTAAGGCGCGCGGGCCGGAATGAGGTCGCTTCACTTTACTCATTGCTGTGCTTGTCGCAGAAATCCAGCCACCGCGCGTCCGCGGTGGCTCGCTCCCATGAATGCAAAGAGTCTTCCGTTATCTTCCTGAAAATGGTGGAGCCGACGGAAACTCAACGTGACAAAAGATGAGGCCGTAAAACCGGCCTCATCTTTTGCATTCTTTCGCCGGTCGAGTTTAATCCCCGGCCAGCGTTGGGTCAGCCCTTGCCGGGGCCGCCGTTATCGCTCTTGCCCGGACCGTCGTTGTCACTCTTGCCGGAGCCGCCGTTGTCGCTCTTGCCGGAGCCGCCATTGTCGCTCTTGCCGGAGCCGTCGTTGTTGCCTTTGCCGGGGCCGTCGTTGTCGCTCTTGCCGGAGCCGCCGGTGTCGCTCTTGCCCGGACCGTCGTTGTCACTCTTGCCGGGGCCGCCATTGTCGCTCTTGCCGGGGCCGCCATTGTCGCTCTTGCCGGAGCCGCCGGTGTCGCTTTTGCCGGAGCCGCCGGTGTCGCTTTTGCCGGAGCCGCCGTTGTCGCTCTTGCCGGAACCGCCGTTGTCGCTCTTGCCGGAACCGCCGTTGTCACTCTTGCCGGAGCCGCCGTTGTCGCTCTTGCCGGAGCCGTCGTTGTCGCTCTTGCCGGAGCCGCCATTGTCGCTCTTGCCGGAACCGCCATTGTCGCTCTTGCCGGAGCCGCCGTTGTCGCTCTTGCCGGAGCCGCCGTTGTCGCTCTTGCCGGAGCCGTCGTTGTCGCTCTTGCCGGAGCCGCCATTGTCGCTCTTGCCGGAGCCGCCGTTGTCGCCCTTGCCGGGACCGCCGTTGTCGCCCTTGCCACCCTCGCCGTGGTCGCGGTCTTTTCCGCCCTTGCCGCTGTCGTGATCATCGCGATCCTTGCCGCCATGATCGTCCTTTCCGTGATGGCCCTTGCCATCCTTGCCATCCTTGCCGTGGTCGTGGTCTTTTCCGCCCTTGCCGCCGCTGTGATCATCACGGTCCTTGCCGCCGTGATCGTCCTTTCCGTGGTGGCCTTTGCCATCCTTGCCGTGGTCACGGTCTTTTCCACCCTTGCCGCCGCCGTGATCATCGCGGTCCTTGCCGCCGTGGTCGTCTTTTCCGTGGTGGTCATCCTTGCCGGGGTCTTGATCTTTTCCGCCGGTGTCGCCGCCTTGATCAACGCCTTCGCCGTTGCCACCGCTATTTCCGCTGCTGTCGCTACTGCCATCACCGTCATTGCCATCATTCCCATTGCTGGCGACCGAGCCGGTGTTGGATGTCTTCTTGCCGCCGCCAACGTTTTGGCTGCCGTGATCGCTGTCGTTGGGACTGAATTTGTTATCGGCCCGAATTGCTCTGGTCGGCATGCACAGCCTGTATTCGAGTGTGCCGCGAACTGCGGTGTTGCAATTAACGACTGCCGGGGCGGCCGTTGCCAGACTGCTGCTTGCCAGAAGGGAAGCAACAGCGACGCTGAATTTCGCTGCTCTGCTGATCATTTCAATCGTCTCCCAAGGTTAACTGAGCGTTAACGTGGAGATCATTTACACTAACGATGAATTAATGCGAAGAATAAATGATAGTTAATCTGTTTCGTTCATCCAATACAGTTAAATTCTCAAGTATAAAATTTTAATAAATTTTTATACTGGCTGTGTTATTCTCTTGTTGCAAACAGAGCGAATCGGCAATGAAGCGTCTCCTTTCTCTTGCTGCCTTTTTGATAATTATCCCGCATTATCAGGCAGTTGCTGGATCGTCGCTGCCTGTGACGCGAAGCATCGGCGCACCGGTGGGATTCGCCGGGGCCTGCGCCAAGTACAAGTGGCTGTGCGGCAGGATGGCGGCGCAACAGTTGAATGAGCAGGCTGCGCTTGCGCTTCTTCAAAAGGTCAATCGTGCCGTAAACGGACGTATTGTTTCGGCAGAAGATCGCCCGTCTTCCGGAAATAAGGATGTTTGGTCTTTACCGATTGCCGGCCGTGGTGACTGTGAGGACTACGCTCTGCAGAAGATGAAGGACCTGATCGAGGCTGGTTATCCATCGAACAGGTTGGCGCTTTCCGTGGTCATCGGACCGCAAGATCAAAACCATGTGGTTCTCGTCGCCCGGACGGACGCCGGCGATTATGTGCTCGACAACCTGACCAGCGCCGTGAGGCTCTGGCGCTCGACGGGCTATACGTTTCTGGCTACTCAGGATTTCCAATCGCGAACGGGTTGGCGCGTGACGCTTGCCGGTCCCCGCGCCGGTGAGTTCTCCTGAACTGAAAGTCTCGCGGCGGCACGCTCGCCGCTGGCAAGTGCAGATCCCGGCGCTATCTTTGCCTGAGAATCCAAGCCAGGGACGATTGCGTGACGAAAACCGAACTCGCGAAAATATACCGGGGCTACATCGCCTGCCTGAACAGGCAGGACTGGCACAATCTCGGGCAGTTCGTCGGCGACGATGCGGTTCACAACGGCCGGCGGCTCGGGCTGTCGGGTTACCTCGCGATGCTTGAGCGGGACTTCGATGCGATTCCCGATCTTGCTTTCAATGTTCTGATGCTGGTCGCCGACCCACCTTACGTGGCTTGCCGATTGGGCTTCGACTGCACGCCGAAGGGAAAGTTCCTCGGCCTCGACATAAACGGCAGGCGTCTTTCCTTCACCGAGAACGTGATCTACGAATTTCGCGACGGCAAGATCGTCGAGGTATGGTCGGTCATCGACAAGGAGGCGATCGAAGTGCAGCTTCGTCGCGATCAGATGACGAACGCGATGGAGTGATCGGCCAAAGGTGCCATTGACCTCGCTGCCTCATTCAATGGCAAAATCGGTGGCAGGTTGCGGTAAATTCGACGAAGAATTGTGTGCCCGACGGGCGGCTAGGCGCGTGCCTGGTGTAAGAATCGGAAACACTTTGTGACTAAGTGTCTCCAAAAGCAGCGTTTTTCGACTTGCTGCGCGCGACGACATGACGGATATTGTTTAAACGTTGAGGAAGCCGTCATGATCAGAATGATTGAAAACCCTGCCGAGCTGGCTGGCGAAGATATCACTGGCAAATATATTCTCCGGAAGCTGAACTATCATTGGTTCGCTTACGGCAAGGCAGCTATCGTGACCGCTTGCAAGGGAACGATCCTGCATCTCGAGCGCGAAGAGACGGTTTACTCCGAGCGTTGGGGTCGCCGCGCCTATACAGGTGCCGGCAAACGTTATCCCGGCGGCATCTGTCCCATTTCGGCGGTCGCTTGCGTTTGCGATACGCCTGACGACGTCAATGCCGTCATCCAACTGGATGTCGAAGCGCAGGACGAATTCTATCAATTGATCGCCAAGGCCGAAGCTAGGGTTCAGGCTCTTGCCTCTTCCTCACGGAACAGCCAGTTTCTCGAAGCCGCCGAATAAGGCACTCTTCCATGAAATCGGCCTGGGCCGTCATTTCGAGGCGTCGGGGATCGATGCGAGGTCTCCCCTGGAGTGGCCGCGGCAGTTATTGGCCTGGCTGCGATTAAGTCGATGCCGGCAATACCCGACCAGACTCTATATAGCACTTCGGAATCCCGAAATTGGTTGCGGCATTGAAATCATTGGCTGTTTCTCTCCGTCCACACCTCACGAAACGCCGCGAATTTCGGAATCCCGAAGCGGTGAATTTCGGGATTCCGAAGCGGCGTTTTTCTTGATTGGATTGCCAATGGCAACAACTCTGTGGCGCGTCACCCGATCTGCTTGAGATCGCGGGCGAAGCGTTGCCAGTTGGCGACATAGTTTTCCGCCGAGCGGCGGATGGCTCCGATTGCCGCTTCGTCGAGCGTGCGCAGGACGCGGGCGGGTGCTCCGACGATCAGGGAGTTGTCGGGGAATTCCTTGCCTTCAGTGACCAGTGCATTGGCGCCGACGAGGCAGTTGTTGCCGATTTTCGCTCCGTTGAGGATGGTGGCGCCCATGCCGACCAACGCGTTGTCGCCGATGGTGCAGCCGTGGAGAATGGCGTGATGGCCGATGGTGCAGCCTTTACCGATCGTCAGCGGGAAGCCCATGTCCGTATGGGCCATCACGCCTTCCTGGATGTTGCTGTCTTCGCCGACGGTGATCTTCTCGTTGTCGCCGCGCAGCACGGCGCCGAACCAGATGCCGACATTCTTGCCGAGCTCAATCTGGCCGATGATGTTGGCATCCGGTGCGATCCAATAGAGGCCGGCGGCGGGCAGTTTCGGCGTTGATCCACCGAGCGCATAGACGGGCATGGCTCTCTCCTCAGACGACCTCGACCGACAGGGTGGCGATACCGTCGATGCCGCAATTGATGCGATCGCCCCTGGCGACCGCACCGACGCCGGCGGGCGTGCCGGTCATGATGATATCGCCGGGCGCCAGGGTGAAAAGCTTCGACAGTTCGGCGATGATCTCCGGCACCTTCCAGATCATCTGGTTGAGATCGCCGTCCTGAACGCGTTTGCCGTTCTGTTCCAGCCAGATCTTTGCCTGCGTGGGGTGGCCGAGGCGGCTTGCCGGAACGATCGACGAAACGGGGGCGGAATGTTCGAAAGCCTTGCCGACTTCCCAGGGGCGGCCGAGCTTCTTTGCTTCGCCCTGCAGATCGCGCCGGGTGAAATCGATGCCGACGGCATAGCCGTAGATGCAGCCGAGCGCATCGGCGGCCTGAATGTTTGCCCCGCCGGATTTCAGCGCCAGCACGCATTCGACCTCGTAATGCACATCTGATGACAGTGGCGGATAAGGAAAGGCATGGCCTGCCGGCAGCAGGTTGTCGGCATTCTTCTGGAAGAAGAAGGGTGGCTCGCGGCTGGGATCATGGCCCATCTCGATCGCATGGTCGGCATAGTTGCGCCCGACGCAATAGACGCGGCGCACCGGAAAACGCTCGGCGCTCCCTTCCACCGGCAGCAGTACCGGTGCGGGACGCGGAATGACGGTGGCGGGATGGGGCATGGGCGGGCTCTTCCTGTTTTCGACTCTTGCGCCATCTTAGACGGAAAACGTCGCGCCGGGGAAGCATCCCTGGCGCCCGGATCGGGTGCATTGACGCCGTCACGGTCGCGGGTTAACCTTGGCCATGAGCAGGATTTTTGCAGTTTCGACCAAGTCTACGACCACCGCGCCGCGGTGGGTGGTGGACGCGTGAACTGAATTCCGTTCATTGCTGCTGAGACCAACCCGCCGGAAACGAGCGGGTTTTTTGTTCCCGCCCGTGTCCCGCATTCGAGGACGAGATCGTGGACGATATCCAGAAACATATTCTCGCGGAGCGGGCGCTGGCCGCTGCCCGCCGCTGTGTCGCCAGCCGCTTTGCCGGGGCTGCTTTCACCTATGCGGCGGGTTCCATCATGCGCGGCGAAGGGACCGCGTTTTCGGATATCGACCTGGTCGTCGTCTTTCCGTCGCTGGAAAGGGCCTGGCGGGAATCGTTCACTGAGGACGGCTTCCCGGTCGAGGCCTTCGTCCACGATGCGCAGACGCTGGCGCATTATCTTCATCGGGATGCAGACAGCGGCTATCCGATCATGGTCAACATGGTGATGACAGGCAGCATTTTGGGACCGGATATCGACAGCGCCCGCCTCATCCAGGCAAAGGCGGCGGATATTCTGGCGGCAGGGCCCAAGCCTCTTGCTGGGGCAGACTATGACATGCTGCGCTATCAGGTCACGGATCTGGCCGATGACCTGCGCGGCGCCCGCCCGCCCGAAGAGGTCGCCGCTATCGCCGCACTGCTCTACCAGAAGCTCGCCGATCTGATCCTGCTCGGGCGCGGCGCATGGAGCGGCCGCGGCAAGTGGGCGCCGCGTGTCCTGAAGACGCTCGATGCGCAACTGGCGGCCGAATTCGACGCGGCGTTCAGGCTGGCGGGGCAGGGCGACGGCGCCCGGTTGCTGGCCCTTGCCGACCGCGAGCTCGCCCTGCATGGCGGCCGCTATTTCGACGGGTACCGGCAGAACGCGCCGCTGGAAGCGCGCCGCCTGGAATAATTTGGTATCGGTCACGTTGCCGCATTTTGAAAATTGGATGAAAGATGTTTGAGAATGAATTCAAAGGTGCCTTGCAGTCTGCCATGAGGCGCACCGCCAGATTGCTTCTCAGACCTCCGGTGGAAGGGGATGCCGATTTCCTGATCCGGCTTTTTTCGCGGCCGGAACTGGTCGCACACCGACCGGTGCCCCGGCCTGATACGCCGGAGGAAAGTGCTGCGCGGCTCGCGCGCGATATCGGGCATTGGAAAGATCACGGGTTCGGGCGTTGGGCTGTTGAGTCAGACGGTGCGCTGATAGGGTTCGGCGGCGTCACTGTTTCCACGGAATTCGATGGCCTCAACCTTTCATATCATCTGCAACCTGAAAGCTGGGGCCATGGCTATGCCACGGAATTGGTCAGGGAATCCCTGACATTTGCATTCGACGATCTGCAGGCCGATCGCGTGATCGGATTGGTTCGCACCGCCAACACCGCGTCAAGACGCATTCTCGAAAAATGTGGCTTCGCCTTCGAGTGCGAGGTGATGTTGCACGGCGCGCCGACCAACATGTACGCCTTCGGCAGTTTCCGGACTTAAGCGGCAAGCGCCGATCGCATCCGCACAAGCGTTCACGCTCGCGAGGTCATCCAGACACCCACCATTGTCACCGCCAATCCGACGAACATCGTTGCCGTCAGCGGCTCGGAAAACAGGGCCCAGGCCCATAACATGGTGACGGGTGGGCTGAGGTAGATTGCGGCGCTGACCTGCGCCACCGGGAAAAGTCGAAGACTGGTGTAATAGACCGAATAGGCGGTAAAGGTTGCGATCAGCACGAGCCATGTCATGCCGATGGCGAAATCGATGGTCATCGGCGGGATCATATTGCCCTGCATGAAGGCGCAGAACGAAAACAAGGCCGAGCCGGTCAGGGTCTGGATGCAAAGGCTCTGATGGACAGGCATGTGCTCGTCGCGCCGCCGTCTGTAGAGAACCGAGGCGAGGGCGAAAATCAGCATCGAGCCGGCCGTCAGCCCATAGGCCCAGAGCGGGGCCTGGCCGAAGCTCAGGCTTTCGAGCGAAACGAGCAGAACGCCCACCACGGCGATCGTCGTCCCCAGCCATTGCCGCAATGTCAGCCGTTCGCCCAGGAGCGGTTGCGACAGGCACGCAATCGCCAGCGGCAAGAGGTCGGAAATCAGTGCGACCAGTCCCGTCGGCACGCGCTGCTCGATGGCGAGAGCGAATCCACCGAGATAGAGGAAGACCGACATCACGCCGAACAGCATTTGCCCCAGCACACTGCGCAGATGCATCCTTGGCCCGATCGTCAGCGCGAAGGGCAGCAGTATCAGTCCCGACAGAAGGGTGCGCCAGAACAAGACCAGAATGACGCTTGCCCCCTCGCTGGCGTAGCGGATGCCGACGAAACCGGAACTCCAGCTGATCACCAGAAGTGCCGCCAGCACGGGCCAGAGGAGAGGATGTCGTCGCGGCTCGGGCCGGACGATTGATTGATCTGTCATGGCATACTCATTTCGATAACGCTCTGCTCTGAAATAGGTCAGGAAATGCGCCATCGCACATGACAAATATCGATCGCGACATGACAATGCGCTCGCTTTATCGATGTCGACTTGTCAGGCCGGCCAGCTCCATGCATAGATTTTGCGACACAGTGAGCAGAGAGCGCCTCCATGACCGAACTCAACAGCCGACGATTGGAAATAGACGCGTTGCGGGTCCTGTGGTCCGTTCGCCGTCATGGTGGAGTCACTCGCGCCGCCGAGGCGCTCGGTCTGTCGCAATCGGCCGTCAGCCATAAGATCAAGCGGCTCGAGGTCAGCCTCGATTGCGATTTGCTCAGCCGCAAATCAGGCTCGGCCATGTTCACCGCCGCCGGAGAGGACTTGCTGGATTATGCCGAACGTATCCTTGGCCTTCATGACGAAGCGCTTCTCAGCCTGACGAAAACGCCGCTCGCCGGGCGCATCGCGCTGGGGCTGACCGAGGACACGACCTGCACGGACCTTGCCCGCATATTGGGCCGGTTTCGTCGTCTCCATCCTGATGTCGCGGTGCGCACCAAGGTCAGAATGAGTCTGGTTCTCAGGGGGATGCTGGAGCGGGGCGAGCTCGATGCTGCGATCGTGCAGATCTTTGCCCACGAGGTTCGCCCGACCGATATCGTCCTTTTCCGGGAGCAGCTCTACTGGGTGAAGCATGCGGACTTGCCTCTGCCGCCGAGTGGTCCCATTCCATTCCTGTCTTTTGACGACGAATGCTTCTATCGCCAATGGGCGCTTGATATCGGGCAGGACGGTGACTCGCTGCTCGAGACGGTGTTCGAATGCGCCAGCGCCGCCGGAATCGTCTCGGCAGTCACATCCGCGCTGGGCGTGGCGCTTCTGAATGGGCGCCATCTGCGCCCCGAGATGAGTATCATCACCAACCGCCTGCCCACACCTCCCGCCCTGGCCTATGTGGTGCGCCGAGCCCGAAAGGCGCGAAACCCGGCGCTCGATACGCTGGTCGCCGAAATCGAGAATGAGGTCAGCCGCTACGGCGGACTGACCCTGGCGAGCTGACGGGCCGGGACATGCCCAGCGCATCGGCCCGAAAATCGGAATCGATTTTCGGAAAGCACGATGCGAGGATTGAAAGTGCTAGAGCGTCCTTTCTGCGTCCGAAAGGGCACGCGGCGCGCTAGCCGAGAGCGCTTTGCGCGGCGCATATCCTGTCGATCAGGGCATCAAGTTCACCTTTTGGCGGACGGCTTTTGGCCAGGCGCTGCTTGAGGTGCATGATCGGCTCAGCCAGGATTTCATCCAGGCTCTCGGCACAGGTGAAGTCACCCGCCACGCGCTTGACCTTCGAATTGTCGAAGATGGCCGTCCAGGCCTTGTCGCCGACCAGCGGGCCTCTCCAATCCGGATTGTACCTGATCAGGGTGTCGGTCGGTACGTGGACGATCTTGGCCTCTACGCCCAGCAATCTTGCAATCGTCTTCTGGATATCGTCCCAGATGTGGGCGCGATCGGAGGTGATGTGGAAAATCTCGCCGAGCGCTGCTTTCTTGCCGAAAAGCCCGACGAAAGGCACTGCGAAATCGACGGAGCGGGTCAGTGTCCAGGGCGTGTGGCCATCGCCCGCCACGATGGTGGGTTCGCCGTCCAGCAGGCGTCTCGCCATGACGTCGCTATCGCCCATCATGATCGGCAGGCCGGTGCGAACGGTGTGGCTGGGGCGGATGATCGTCCAGGCCAGATTGCTGGACTTCTTGAGCAATTCCTCACAGGCGATCTTGGCCTGGCTGTAGGGCCAGTAGGGATTGATCGCCGGCGTCTCTTCGGTGATCACGTAGTGACGCGGCGGCTTTTCATAGACCGAGGCCGAAGAGATGAAAATATACTGACCGCAATTGCCCGCAAACAGCTCGATGTCGCGCGCCACCTGATCGGGCGTGAAGGCGATGAATTGGCAGACGACATCATAATTGGCCCTGGCGAGATCCGCATAGGCGGTCGACCCAAGTTCACCGACGATCGAGGTCACCCCCGCAGGCAATGGGTCGCTTCTCAAGCCGCGATTAAAGACGCTGACATGATGGCCCTCAGCAACGGCGCGGTCGACGCAGGGATAGGAAATCTGGCCGGTGCCGCCAATGAAAAGAACTTTCAAAGCCATGAGTGACCTCGGGGTCTATGGGCGGGATCTGGTGATCACCCTTCATAGCGCGAAAGAACGTGATCGTCTCCCGCAAATCTCGTGCACCGAAGATTGCGCCGCGAGCGGGGCCGCGTTGAGCCGAAAGCCGTCACTGATCGCCTGCCGTACAAGTGGCCATCATTCCCCACCATCGCCCACCATCGCATCCCGCACGATCGCGTAGTAGGCGGCAAGCTCGGGGATATCAGCGGCCAGCCTGTCGAAGGCGGGGTCGGCTGGCGCAAGTGTGCCGGCATATTTCGTCTCGATGAAAGCCTGGTGGGCGGCAAGCGCTTCAGCATCGGCTTTGTGCACGACGGTATAGACCGGTGAGGGCACGGTGCGGCCCTTGACGATGATGCGGTCGAGTTCGACGACGGTGTAGGTATCCGCGACCAGTCTGGCGGTTTCCTCGCCGAGCAACAGGGCGACGCCATAATTCTTCGAGGCGCCTTCGAGGCGGGAGGCGAGGTTGACGCTGTCGCCGAGGCAGGAGTAGTCGAAGCGGCGGGTCGAGCCCATATTGCCGACGATGCATTCGCCGGTGTTGATGCCGACGCCCATCTTCAGCACATGCGGCTTGTCGCCGCGTATCGCCGCCTCCCGCTCCAGCTGGCTGTTCAGCCTCGATATCGCCGCCTGCATGGCAAGCGAGGCGCGCACCGCATGGAGCGCGTGGTCGGGATCGTCGAGCGGTGCGTTCCAGAAGGCCATGATGCAATCGCCCATATATTTGTCGATCGTGCCGCCGTGATCCATCACCACGTCGGAGAGCGGCGTCAGCAGCCGGTTGATCAGGCCGGTCAGCTGCTCCGGATCGTCCTTCAGGGTCTCGGCAATGGTGGTGAACCCCCGCACATCGGAAAACAGCACCGAGAGCGTACGCCGCTCGCCGCCGAGCTTCAGCTGCGAGGGATCGTTCGACAGGCGTCGGACCAGATCGGGCGAGATATATTGGGCGAAGGCGCGAATGATCTGCCGCTTGTTGCGGCGCTCCTCGGCATAATCGAAGGCCGCCTGGCCGAAGGCGACCGAGACATAGGCGACGACTGGGCCGAGCGGCGAGACGAAGACATGGGCAAAGCGCATGCCGGCAAAACTCGCTGCCGCGAAGGCGATGAGTGCGGCGGCGCTGGCGACGATCGTCAGCCATCCCGTCGAACGCCAGACGGTGGCGGCGGCCAGCAGCACCGAGATCAGAATGCAGGCGGCGACCAGCGGCAGACGAGCCTCCGTGATCGACAGGCCACGGCGGATATTGTCGTAGATCGTCGCCTGGATCTCGACGCCGGAGACGAGCTTGCCGGTATGAACGGTATAGGGCGAGGCAAAGGCATCGACGCCGCCCTTGTCGATCTCGGGCGCATTCTGCAGGCTGAGGCCGACGAGCACGACGCGGTCCTTGAAATAACCCGGCGGCAGCAGATTCTCGGGGTCGAGCGCCTGGTAGTAGGAGACCGTCGGATAGGAGCGGGCCGGGCCGAAGGACTGGATGAGCCGGCCGGAGGGCAGGGCTATGTTTGCTGCTCCCGCCGCCTTCATCAGCATGGCGGCAAAACCGTCCCCATAGCCTGGAATGCGCCGGAACGTGCCGTCGCCGCTGAGATCGATGGAGGCGATGCCGGTCACCGCACCCGCTTCGGTCAGCTGCGGCAGCGGCGTGGCGCGGATCAGCTGCGAGGCCTGCGGCGTTTCGATCAGCGTTTCATCGCCGGCGAGCACGACATCGGGGCCGACGGCCCCGGTGATTGCCGCATCATTGTCGGGGTTCGACGGTTCGGCCATGATGATGTCGAGGCCGATGACACGGGCGCCGGCCGCGCGCAGCTGCCTGATGAGTTCGGCATGCAGGCTGCGCGGCCAGGGCCACTGCGCATTGATATCGGCAAGCGATGGCTCGTCGATGGCGACGATCACGGGTCCGCCTTGCGGCGGGCGCGGATCGTCGACGGTCGAGAGATAGTCGAAGCTTCTGAGCTCGAGCAGCGACCAGGCGGGCAGGCGCGACAAGAGCGAGATGGCGACCAGCGTCGCAAGCGCCAGCACCAGCAGCCTGAGATGACGGCTTTCGGCTTGCCGGCTGGCGGGTCCGACCTGCCGAGGCTTGTCCTGCGCCTGCATCAGAAGCGGACTTTGAGCGTGCCCTTGAAGGCGCGGCCCCAGCCGGGTACGCCGGGCGTCAGCTCGAAATCCTCGTCGAGCAGGTTATAGGCGGCCGCCTCCAGCGCGATGCGCTTGTCCAGGGGTTCCCAGATCAGGTGGGCGTCGAGGGTCCAATAGTCGTCGAGCTTGGTGCCGAGATCGTCGCCGTCGCGTTCGCCGATATAGTTGGCCGCCACCGTCGCCTTGACCTTGGCCTCATTGACCCAGGTCAGGGCGATCTGGCCGGAATTTTTCGGAATGAATGGAAGCGAGCCGCCGTAATTCGGCTCCAGCGGGTCCTTGTTCTCCGACTCCATGTAGGCATAGGTGGCGGACAGGCCGAAGCCATAGCCGAGGGCGACGTTGGCGGTGACGGCGGCGCGGTCGATGCTGCCGCGCGACAGCGGCAGGCTGTCGGCTGCCGGAAGCGAGATCAACGGAAAATCGATCGAGAAATCATGCAGTTCCTGGTGCTGGTATTCGACCGAAGTGAAGAAGCGGTCGGTCCACTCTGCATCCCATTGCAGCGCCACCGTATCGCTGTAACCTTCGATGCCGACCGAAAACTGGTTCGGCTGCAGGCCGAGGATGCCGACCGGGGCAAGGGTCGGAACGCCGGTGTCGACGCTCTGGCGCATGAAGGCGGCGCGCAGCCAATGGTTCTGGACGGGCGCCCAGGCAAGGCCGAAACGCGGCTCCAGCCGGCTGACATCGACGCCGTCACCCGACATGTGGGTGCCGAACAGCGCATATTCGCCCTTCAGATCGGGCGTGATCTCGTGCAGCACGTCGACATAGCCGCGGGCAATGTCGACGCGGTTGTCGGCCTCCGTGGGGCCGAGCGTCGTGCCGTCGAGGAAGCCCGGAACGATATCCTCGATGTGGAGGAAGCTGCTGTTGTGGGCATCGATCCAGCCGCCCTCGATGCCATAGCGGAAGGTCAGCGGTCCCGCGCCGATATCGTGGTTGAGAGCGGCGACATAGGTCTTCGAGCTCACGTCCTGGGTGGTCTGCCCGAAGGGGCGAATATCGGTGCCGGGACCGCCGAGGAACGGCACGGCCTCCCAATCGAATTCCATCTCAGCGGTGGTCTTCGTCCTGGTCCCCGAATAGAGCAGCGCTGTGTTCAGCACGTTTTCGTAGCCGAATGTATGGCTCCAGCCGATGCCGGCATTGGTCGTCGTGATGATGTCGCGCCGGTTGAGATAGAGCGGTAACTCATCAGGCACCCGCGGGATACCGAAAAAGGGAACGAGGATGGGATCGAACAGACCGTCGTTCAGAATGGTCGACAGCTGGGAATTGCTGCTCAATGTGTCGAGGTCGAAATCGCGTTTGGCGCCATTGAAGTAGGCGACGACGCGGTCATCCGGGGTAATCGTCGCTGTGAGATAACCGTTGCCGCTGAGGATCTTGTTGTCGGTGGAGAAGCCGCCGAAATCCGTATAGTCGCCGTCGCGGGCGATCTCCTCCCAGTTCAGGTTGCCGTAGAAGCTGAGCGGGATGGTTTCGTTGGAGAAGCCCTGGATTTCTGCCTCGCCGATGCGCCTGGTATGGCCGTCGACGCTGTTAATGCCGCCGCCGAGCGAACCTTCGATGAAAGGAGTGCGCAGAAGTGTGGCCGAGCGCGAACGGCCCGACAGCATATGCGGATCGAGCAGCAGGCCCTGGAAGAGCGAGGAGAAGCTCGACGTGTTGAGGCGGTACTGGCTGATATTGTCGTCGCCGAAATCAGTCGCATTGCTGAAGGGAAAGATGCTGCCCTTGATCGACTGGTCGGTATAGCCGCTGCCTTCGAAGGGACTGAAGACCGCATCGCCATAATAGCGGCCCCAAGCGTCCAGGCCCTGCAGGCGGAAGGCGTTGTTCAGGGTCGAGCCGGCGTCCTGGTTGGCGCCGAGCGCGCTGTAATCGCCGCCGCGCGCCCTTGAGCGGCGGAGAAACTCCTGGGCGTTGCGGATCGCGCCGTCGGCGTCGTAATCGTCGATATCGACGGCAGTGCGGAAGGAAGAGATGACGGGATCGTTCTTGTCGAGCCTGTCGGCATTGTCGACCGCTTGCTCGGAGGGGAGACGGTCGCCCTTTTCGTAGTGGGCGGCGGCAAGCATCAGCTGCGACTGCGAATGCGCCGGATTGGCGGTGCTGGCCGCCAGCAAGTCCGCCAGCGCCTTGTCGCGCTCGCCGGTCTGCAGGTAGTAACGGCCGCGGGCGAGGAGAGCGATGTCGTAGGACGGATCGACGGCGAGCGCTGTGTCGATCTCGCGCTTGGCATCCTTCATCCTGGATTGGTCCAGGTACAGAATGGCAAGATTGCCGTGGGGAACCGGGTCCTGCGGATCGAGCGCGATTGCCTTCAGGAAGGCCGCCTCGGCCTCGCCATTGGCATCGCGGGCGCTCTGCAGCAGGCCCAGCGAGTTCAACGATCCCGATGCCCCGGGCGCAAGCTCGATGGCGCGGTTCAGATCGGCGAGGGCGCCGTCGATATCGCTTTCATAGCTCGCCTTGTAGGAGGCGCGCGCGGCAAGGGCGATCGGATGGTTGGGATCGAGCGAGAGGGCGCGGTTCACGGCCTCCTGCATCTGGGCGCGGTCATCGATCAGCTGCGCCAGTTGGGCGCGGATTGCGGGTAGGGTGGGATCGTCGGGGAAACGCTTCTCTGCTTGGCTGATCACATCGAGAGCGGCGCGCGGGTTTTCCAGAAAGCCGGCGGTGTAGGCCTTCATGATCGCGCCATAGGGACCGACGGCAGCCGACGGCGGTTTTTCGACATGGGCGGGATCGGCAAGCGAGCGAGCGAAGTAAGCGCCATACTGCGCCATGTTCCGGCGGTTGGCGTCGAGATGCGGCAGTGCCGTCGCAAACAGCCTTGCGGCTTCGTCGTAACGTTTTTCGGAGCCGGCGATGGTGGCATCGATCAGGTCGACGCGCGCCTTCTGGGCGGTCGTCAGCTTGCGGCCCCGAACCTGCTGAAGCGTCTCTGCGGCGACCTGCCGGCCGTCGAAGGCGCTCTGCACTTCGGCAAGCTCCAGCCAGTCCTCGGTTGTGCGACGCTCCGGCGGCAATGCCAGCAGCCGGCGGCGCTCGTCGGCCATGCGGCCTGCCGGCAGCGGCGAGGTCGGCATCAGGCCGAAGCCGTCTCGCAGGTTCAGGTAAAACAGCATCTGCTCGCGATCGTCGGGCGTGACGATAACGAGCTTGCGCGGCGCCTGACCGATGGTGGCGACGGCGCCTTCACCTTCGCCCACTTCGACGCTGCCCTGTGGGTTGCTGAGCGCAACGCGGCCTTCGAGCACGATCATCGAGGTCTTGTCGCCCTCGACCGTCATGGTCCAATCGGTGCCGCGGATGGCGGCTGCGGCCGCCGGCGTTTCCACCGTCAGGCCTTGGCCGCCGCGCTCGGCGCGCGCCCAGATCGTTCCTGATTGCAGCTCCAGCGTCGTGTCGCCGCTTGCGGCCATCTTCTTGACCTGTAGCGAGGAATTGCGGCCGAGGCGAACCTGGGTGTGATCGGAAAAGACGATGGCGAGCTGGCCGTTGGCATTGGTGCGCAGCACGTCGCCAGTCAGCAGATCCTGATGGATGTCGACGACGCGCCAGTTCGACACGTCGATGAAGCGGACCTCCTCGCCGGTCTTGCGGGCGATGACGGATCCGGCGACCGGTGTTGCACGTTGCACCGGGTCGGCCGCCGCCGGGGAAAAGCCCGGCACGACAAGCGCAAGCGCCACCCCGGCGCGACAGATGTTTTTCCAGCGACCCCGCATGACCCCAACCCCAAACCCCACTTCCCCTTTGTCCATGTAGAAAAGAAAAGTCAAGCGCGTTGCACACGTGTTCTTGAATTCGCTGTGAAGTGTAATATCAGGGAAACACTTTTGGGGTGGAGTATTCAGGTGAGCGAATTCGAGAGTGCAACTGAACTTATGCCAAGCGAACCGTCGACAGGTGACATTGGCGCCGGTTATTTCGACCACATCAAGAAAATCAATGATATATTCTATGATCAGATCAAGATCTCCGATCAGAAGGCTGCCTATATCTTTACTTTCATGCTGGCCTTCCTGGTGAGCTCTAGCGAGGTGAGGGCAGTCTTCAGCCCGGCCCGCTACGCGAACGGGGCGCCAGGGAGCATGTTGTTCTCGGGCCTGCTTGCTGCCGCTTCGGTCTTTTCCATCCTGTCGGCGATCCTCGTCGTGCTGCCTCGCCGTTTGGACAGCTCGACCTCGCTGTTCTGGGGCGCATGGCACAACCACCGCGATCTGTTCTTCGAGGCGGCGCTGCGGCGAGACGAACGCTATCTTTTCGACCAATATCTCGAAAACGCCAACATCCTCTCCGCCATCGCCCGCAGCAAGTACCGCTGCGTTACCTTCGCGTTCCGCGGGCTGATGGTGAGTGTGATCGCCTATGTGCTGCTGTTGGTGGCGGTGTGAGCGCATCAAGTCTGATGCGGACGCTTTGGCCGGGCATGCCGCAACATGCCCGGCTGCTTTCAGCCATCAACTTCGAGGACGAGCTCCAGTTCTATCGGCAGGCCGAGGGGCAGGCTGGCGACACCGAGCACGACGCGGCCTGAGAGCTTTTCCTCGCCGAAGACAGCAAGCAGCATTTCAGATGCTCCGTCGGCCACCTTCGGATGGTCGCGGAAATCACCTTCGGTCGCGATGTAGACGCCGAGCTTCACGACTCTGACGACCCTTTCCAGCGAGCCCAGATAGTCCCTGGCGGCCGCAAGCGCGCTCAGCGTTGCCGTTTCGGCCGCCTTCCTGCCGTCTTCGACCGTCAGGGCACCGCCGACGCGGCCGATATAGCGGGGCTCATGACCGACGACGGGCAGCATCCCGCTGAAGAAGACCAGATTGCCGGTCCTTGTCGCTTCGACATAGGCGCCGAAGGGTGTCGGCGGCGGGGGAAGGGTAATGCCGAGTTCCTGCAGCCGTCGTTCCGCGCCGGCTGCCTGCGCTTTCGCATGGTTTACCATTTGCCCAGATGTGCGCCGCCGTCGACGTGCAGCACCTCCCCGGTTACGCGCGGCGCTTCGGTCAGGAAGATGACAGCGTCGACGATCTCCTCGACGTTGGATATGCCTGTTATCGGCGACAGCGTCTTCAGGAAATCCTTCGGATTGTCCTTGTGCAGCGGCGTGTCCACCACGCCGGGAGCCACAATGTTGAAGCGAATTTTCTCGTTTGCATATTCCATCGCCAGGTTCTTGGAGATGGCGTTGATGCCGCCCTTGGTCATCATCGACACCGAGGCGGAGAAGCCGGCGATCGGATGATCGGTCAATGGCGTGGTGATGCTGACGACGCTGCCGCCGGTTTTCTGCGCGAGCATCTGCCTGACGACCAGTTGGGTCAGGTGGATGAAGCCTTCGAGATTGGTCGAGGACAATTTATTGAAGTCGGCCATTGTGAAATCGACGAACGGCTTGGCTAGGAAAATGCCGGCATTGTTGACGAGGCCGTCGATCGAGCCGAACCGGTCGATTGCGGTTCTTGCTACCCGCGCTGCGGTTTCGGCATCGCCGATGTCGCCGTCAACGAGCGCCAGCTTGTCGGAGGCTTGGAACGCCTCTGAGGCGCTGACCTGGCGCGAGGTGGCAACGACATTGTAACCGCGCTCGATGAAGGCGTTGACGAGCCCGGCTCCGATACCCTGGGAGGCGCCCGTGACGATGACTGTTTTTCCCGTAGTCATGCTGATCTCCATAAACTGGTTCGGGCAACGCGGGCCTTGGCTTTGCGAAGGCGGGGTCGCTCGAGATGGGGCTGCTGCGAATGCGCCTCCATCGGGTTGTGATTGTTTTCGCAGGGTGAATATGGCGAAAACTCCATTACTCGATTAGATGGAAATATCTGGATTCTCTTTTGCACATATGCAAAAATCCCGGCATGGCCGATCTGAACGACATCGCCGTTTTCGTGAAGGTGGCGCAGTATGGCAGCTTCAGCCGTGCGGCCCATTCACTTGGCATGCCGGTGTCGACCGTCAGCAGGAAGGTGACGTCGCTGGAGGAGCAACTCGGCGTGACGCTGCTGCAGCGGACGACCCGCAAGCTGAGCCTCACGGCGCAGGGCAGGGCCTATTTCGATCAGTGCAGTGAACCGCTTGCCCATCTCCTCGACGCCGAGGAGGTGCTGACCGAGACCCAGAAAAAACCTGAAGGTCTGCTGAAGATCTCCGTGCCCGTCATTTTTGGACAGGAGGCCTTCTACGAATTCGTCTCGGCCTTCCTGAAGACATATCCGAAGATTCAGGTCGATCTCTTCGTCACCAACCTGTTCCTTGATCTGATCGCGGAGAACATAGATCTCGGCATCCGCTTCGGCGATCTCAAGGATTCGACCATCGTTGCGCAGCGGCTCGGGAAGAGCGTACGCTATCTGGTCGCCGCGCCGGACTACCTGAAGGGCAGGGTGCTTCCCTTAAAGCCCGAAGACCTGAAGGACCATCAGTGCGTTCTGCTGAACGGTCGCAACGGCGAAGCGGAATGGCATCTCGTCAGCGGGCGCAAATCGATCGACGTGCATGTATCGGGGCTGGTATCGAGCCGGGATTTCGATGCGGTGAGCGCCTTCACCTATCGCGGACACGGGATCGGGTTGTTGCCTTCGACCTATTGCGACGAGCAGATCAAAAGCGGCGAGCTTATCCGCCTGCTGCCGGACTGGTCGTCCGAAGAAATTTTCGTGCATGCCGTCTATCCCACGCGCCGCTTCCTGCCCTCCCGGTTGCAGGTCTTTCTCGAGGCGCTGAAAACATGGAAGAGCCCCTTGTGGCTTCCCTTGCATTGATTGCTTTCGATTCCATCACCGAAAATTGAAGCTGGGCGCACGGCCGGGCATCCTGCGTCGGCCAAGCTGTGTTAGAGTTCGCTGGCCTGGATGGTGCGGGGATTGGATTGCCAATGCTGACGACACTTGCGGTGCTTATGGGTCTTTCCGGCCTCGTCCCGGCCGCGCAGGCGGGGGGAAGCGAGGTCGACGTGACGCTGGTGCTCGCCGTCGACACCTCGCGGTCGATGGATTTCGAGGAGATCGGCATCCAGCGCGAGGGTTATGTCGAAGCGCTCAAGCACAAGGAATTCATCGACGCGGTGAAGGGCGGGCTGACCGGCCGCATCGCCATCAGCTATTTCGAATGGGCCGGTTATGTCGTCGAGGATTCGGTGATCGACTGGCAGGTGATCGAGACGGAAGAGGATGCGATCGCTTTTGCCGACAAGCTCGAAGCCCGCCCGATTGCCACGCAGCGGCGCACATCGATCTCCACCGCGATCGCCCAGGGCGCCAGCATGATCGTTTCCAGTCCCTTTCAGTCCAGACGACAGGTGATCGATGTCTCCGGCGACGGGCCGAACAATTCCGGCAATCCCGTCAGCCCCGCCCGCGACAAGGCGGTGGAAGCCGGCATGATCATCAACGGCCTGGCCATCATGCTGCGACCTTCCGATGCGCCCAACGGGCTCGACAAATATTATGCGGACTGCGTGATCGGCGGGCCCGGCGCCTTCGTGCTGCCGGTCCGCAAGATCGAGGATTTTACCGTTGCCGTGCGCCGCAAGCTGGTGCTGGAGATCAGCGGCCTTTCCCCGCCGGCGACGGTGCAGAAAACAGCCGGCGCCGAGACGGGTGCCGACTGCCTGATCGGTGAGAAGCAATGGCGGGACATGTTCGACCGCTGATGCCGGAACAGGATGACTTTAGGCCGGGTCGGCCTAAAATCATCCTGTTCTGAATTACATAGTTAGAGCATGATGTCGTCCGAAAACCGCGCCCACTTTTCGGCATCATGCTCTACCGGGTCAGGGCGCCGAAATTATATCAGTCAGTATTCGGTAAGCGGCAGAGACGCGATCCTCGTTGGGATAGTTTTTGTTGGCCAGGATGACGATGCCAACCCGCTCTTTCGGGATGAAGGCCACATAGGCGCCGAAACCATTCGTCGAGCCGGTTTTGTTGATCCATTGATCGTCGCGCGGCTCCGTTGCAGGCGTCAGTTGCTTGACGGGAATGGTCTTCAGCATCGCGCTGGAATTGTTGTCCATCAACGTCGTCAGCGTGGTGGGATAGGAATACTGCTCCCAAATAAGGTCTTGGGTCATCGCGCCGACATCGAAGTATTCCCGATGCGTATTCGTGATCGCCCGCTGGAACGTCTCGTCCAGCTTGACCAGGCCCATGTTCGCGTCGACGAACCGGATCATGTCGCTTGCTGTCGATTTGACACCATAGGCTTCCGATGAAAGAGATGCCGACGTCATCCGGGCGGGATCGCCGTTCCGCTTGTAGCCTTGGGCATAGTCCGCCATTCGCGATTTCGGCACATCGATGAACGTGCTTTTCAATCCAAGGGAGGGAAACAATTTGCCTTCCATCAAAGCGACGAAACCCTCATCCATGCTTTTCGCCGTTATATATCCAAGCATTCCAATGCTTGGATTGGCGTAAGTTCGATGGGTCCCAGCCTCGTATGAGGGGCGCCAGGTTTTAAAATAGTCGATCAGTTGTTTTTCGGTTTTGATGTCATCGGGAACCTGCAGCGGAAACCCACCAGCCGTATGCGTGGCCAAATTCATCAGCGCGACTTCGCCGAAAGGCTTTCCCTTCATCGACGGAAGATATTTGCTGACCTGATCCGACAGCGAAAGTCGGCCGATCGCTTCCGCGTAGGATGTCAGGGTCACCGTAAATGTTTTGCTGATCGATCCCAGTTCGAACATCGTGGTCGCAGTGACCGGCCTGCCGGTGTCCTTCGAGGCGACACCGTAATTGAAGATGTGGTTCTCGCCGTCGACGGTGATGGCAACGGCCATGCCGGGGATGCCGTATTTGTCCATGACCGGTTTGATCGCAGCGTCCGAGATGGCTTTGAGCTTCATCTCGTCGGCCGCAAAGCCACTTGTAGAAACGCATGTCGAGACCAATGCGGCCGATAGAATTCCTAGCCAGTCACACTTCATTTTTTCATCCTCTGGAAGCAGCTTTCTCAGCGCCAAAGGGCGCATGAGCATGGCGTTTAACGGCACTGTTTTGTGGCGGCAAACGATGATATCTCGGAGGAAACACAAGAAAATCTAGGGCTAAAATGGTTCGGCAATTCCTTCCTTTGAATGGCTTGAGGGCCTTTGAAGCTTCGGCGAGACATCTCAGCTTCACCCGCGCCGCGATCGAGCTTTGTGTTACCCAGGCCGCTGTCAGCCAGCAGGTCAAAAGCCTGGAGAAGCGATTGGGCGTTGCCCTTTTCCAGCGCCTTCCGAGGGGCTTGAAAATCACCGCAGAAGGTGAAGCTCTTTTGCCGACGTTGACCACTTCCTTCGATCAAATGGCAATCACGCTGGACAGGATTGAAGCCGGTCAAGTTCGGGAATTGCTGTTTTTGGGCGTCGTCGGAACCTTTGCTGTCGGCTGGTTATTGCCGAGGCTTCCGGATTTTCAACAGCGTCATCCTTTCATCGACGTGCGCATTTCGACAAACAATAATCGCGTCGACATGGCCGCTGAGGGACTGGATCTCGCCATTCGCTTCGGCAGCGGTTCCTGGCACGGCACGGAAGCCTCGCGTCTGTTCGACGCTCCGCTCTCTCCACTCTGCACCCCCAAATTGGCGGAGCGTTTAAGGTCGCCCGCAGACCTGCTCGAGGCGACGCTTTTGCGCAGTTACAGGGCCGACGAGTGGAGCACCTGGTTCGCGGCAGCGGATGTTCCTCCGGCGGCGCAGGTCAACGCAGGCATCGTTTTCGACTCTTCCGTCGCCATGACGGAGGCGGCGCTGCAAGGACTGGGAATCGCTCTGGCGCCGCCGTCGATGTTTTCCAGGCACCTGTCGTCAGGGGCTCTAAACCAACCCTTTCCCACGACGATATCATTGGGGAGCTATTGGCTGACCCGACTTCAATCAAGGCCGCCAACGGCAGCCATGCTCGCATTTTCCGATTGGATAATGTCGCAGATGTCTTCCACATCTCAATGAGACCTTCTGGCGCGGAGTCGAGGGACCGGACCGCGAAGATCCATGTGCCCGCTCTCAGGGAACGGGCTTCCTAGGCGACGCAGATGCCCGGCACGGCGACCTTCTGGAAGAGGTGCGGGGAGGCAACGGCCGAGGACGGGTAGGAGGAGAGCTTTGCCCTGAACTCCGGATGCGAGAATGCCGCCCTGAAGTCGGCGGTCGATTCCCAGACGGCATAGTTGAGATAGGCAGGACTTTCGCCGATAGCCCGGTGAAGCTGGGTCGAGATGAAGCCCGGCTGGCGTTTCATGAAGGCCGCATCGGCCTGCCAGGCTTCAAGGAAGGCCTGCTCGTCGGCCTTGTCGAGCGTGAAGATATTGATGAGGACGATCGCGGAAGCATCGAGCGCGATTTGACGATCGATCGGGAAGGCGGGGTCCATCGGACGCATGAGCGACATGGTCGGCTCCATCTGAATTGGTTACATGATGTCAATCTGGTGATAAGGATACATATTTCCTTTGACATCATAATGTCAATATAGGTACATGGTGACAAATGCGAGAACCTCAGCGAAGCCCGACCGGAACGGCCTTGACCGACCTCATTCTGGATCTCTTCCGGCTCAACAACCGAATGATCAACGCGGGCGACAAGCTCGTCGAGGGGCTCGGTCTGACGAGCGCCCGCTGGCATGTCCTCGGCACTGTGGCCACGGCAGGCCGGCCGCAGCCGGTCGCGTGGCTGGCGCGCGACATGGGGGCCAACCGCCAGAACGTCCAGCGCATCGTCAACGATCTGGACAAGGAAGGGCTTCTGGCGTTCCAGCCCAATCCGCATCACCGGCGGGCACAGCTCGTCGTGCTGACGGACAAGGGAAAACAGGCATATGAAACCGCCATGCACCTGCAGGCACCGTGGGTCGACATGCTCTCGGAAGGGCTTCAGGTCGAGGATCTCAAAACCACGCATGCCGTCATGAAGGCGCTGCGCAGCAAACTGGAAGGGAATGGAGATGTTGAAGAGCAGGCCTGATCGCTATGGCGCAATAGCGGTCTCGATCCACTGGCTGAGCGCAGTTCTGATCCTGGCGTTGCTTGGTTCCGGTTTTCGGGCCGCCAACGCCGTGGACGCGGCGACCAAGGCTGGGCTGTTGCGCTTCCACATTCCGGTGGCGATCATCGTCCTGCTTCTCACGGCTCTTCGCCTTGTCTGGTGGTGGCGTTTCGATCGCAAGCCTGCGCCGGTAAAGGCATCGCCTCGGTGGCAGGCGCGCCTCGCGCGCTTTGTCCACGTCGCCTTTTACGTCTTCATTCTCGGCATGGTCGCCAGCGGCACCGGGATGATGATTCTCAGCGGTGCCGCCCCCGCCGTCTTCGGGGCACCCGGCGCCATGCTGCCTGATTTCACTGCCTATCCGCCGCGTGGCCCGCATGGGTTAGGCGCCTTGCTGCTTGTCGGCCTGCTGGTCTTCCATGCCGGCGCTGCGCTCTATCACCAACTCGTTCGCGGCGATCACCTGCTGCGGCGGATGTGGTATGGCGGCTGAGGTCGGCTGACGAGGCGGCGAGGGTGTCTGAACCGAGAGCCGCTACGAGGAAGGCAAAGACACGATAAAACGTCTCGGCGCGGTGCGTGCCGAGACGCTTGTCAAACGATGTTGCCGTCTGCGATGACGCTGGAGCCCGTGCCTATAGCGGCAACTGCTTGCCGGCCTGTTCGCTGACCATGTATTCGGCGTACCAGTCCGGCCAGCCTTCGTCGTGCTTGCCGCCGTTTCGCTTCTCGTGTTCGCCGTGGGCGGTTGCCGCGCGGCGCAGTGCTGCCGCAAGCTCGGTGGAAGTCGTGAATTTCGTTTCGTCGGCGTCGATGCGTCCGGGCAGCCGCGTGGTGACTTCCTGGAACAGCCAGCCGTTGCCGTCCGGATCCTTGAACGAGGCGAAGGAGCGGTAGCTGCGATGTTCGGGATCGCGGCCGGCGATGCGCAGCCGCCCGAACAGATAGGGCTCGTCCTTGCCGGCATAGACGCCGGCAGCGTCATGAAACACGTCGCTGACCTCGACGCCGCGGGCCATCAGATCGCGACGGGCAGCCTCGATGTCGGAGACGATCAGGTAGAGTCCCTGGGCGGAACCCGGGGCTGCGGCAGTGACATTCTTGCCGAAGATGATCGCGCAGCCGGAGCCGGGCGGGGTAAACTGGATCACACGGAAATCGGCGTCATTGGCAAAGTCGGCGTCGAGCCGCCAACCCAAGCCGTCGTAAAAACGTTTGGCGCGGTCGACATCGGAAACGGGGATGACGACCACCTCGAGCTTGGTGTCGACAGGCTGTGATTTTGGGGTTTGCATGGGGGTTTCGCTGCGCAGTGCATTGCTCATCTTCAGCTCCATGGGGTTGGGATGCGTTAAGAATGGCGATACATGTCAGCGGTCAGTGGACCACAGCGCGGTCGGGCCGTCGAATCAATTATTCTGTCGGATTTGGCCGGTATTGGCGGATTCCGCTGCGACACAAGGCCTGTTGCTCCGATCCGCGGACGTGTCGTTTCCGACCCGCGGGGTGGCAAGGTCAGTCGATCCGGTGAGGCGGCGGGTTTGTTCCCGCCGTCTTCGCTCTTGTGTTGCGGCTCATCGAGCCGCGTTCGGGAAGATGGATCCCACTACGCGGCGAGAGCTGCGCGGGTTTTGCCGATCGTCAGGGCTGCCTTTGCTGCCTCGCGCCCTTTTTCGATGAAGTGCGCACGGTAGATCTGCTTGTGGTGTTCGGTTTCCTGATACTGATGCGGCGTCAGCGAAACCGACAGCACCGGCACGCCGGTATCCATGCCGGCGCGCATCAGCCCATCGACGACGGCCTGCGCGACGAATTCGTGGCGGTAAATGCCGCCGTCGACGACGAAGGCGGCGGCAATGACGGCGCCATAGCGCCCGGTTGCGGCGAGATCGCGCGACAGCAGCGGCATCTCGAATGCGCCGGGAACATCGAACACATCGACCTGCTCGGCCGGAACGAGCTGATAGAAGCCATCAAGGGCGCGGTCGACGATGTCGGCGTGCCAGCTGGCTTTGACGAAGGCGTAGCGGGTGGGTGTCATGGTAATCTCCTTTGGCGAACAGACACATCACCCAAGGCGATCACGAACGTTCCCGACAGCCGCAAGGGCGGCAGGAACGTACGTTCTCTTTCATCCGGACTATGACCGTCGGCTCAGGCATCTCACCTGATCTGCTGACCCTTCCTAAGAAGGCGCTCGCGGGCTCGCAATCGAAACTGCATACCGCCGGTAGGGACTTTCACCCCGCCCTGAGAACGGCGGCGACAATAGGGGGAAGGCGGCGGGCTGGCAATAGGTCGGAAATGCTTTCGTGATCGATGAATCTGTCGATGCGGATCAAGGCTCGCAAAGTGGCGGTTTCGTTTCTCCGTCGATGGCGAACAGCCGATGCCTCTTGCTGAGGATGGGCTTGCGCCTACATGCTCGGGTGAGGACATCCACGTCGGAACAACATGACGGAACAGGATACGCCGTCTTCGCCCGAGGCGGGGCAGGCGACAGCCACCATGGGAGGGAGTGATGCCAGAATCTTTCGTCGTTCACCGCGAGGCGCATATCGCGGCGCCGCCGGCTGCGGTGTTCGCGCTGATGACCGATCCGGAGAAGATCCTGCGCTGGATGGGAACGGAGGCGCAGGTCGAGCCGCAACCGGGCGGGCTCTATCTCGTCAATGTCACCGGCGCCCGCTTTGCGCGCGGCTCGTTTCGCGAGGTGGTACCGGTTCATCGCCTTGCCTACAGTTTCGGCTGGGACGGCAGCGAAGTGGTGCCGCCGGGATCGAGCCTGGTCGAGATCGACCTCATCGAGCAGGGCGGCGGAACGCTGCTGCGGCTCACCCATAGCGGCCTGCCCAGCGCCGACCAATGCGCCGGCCATGAGGAAGGCTGGGCCCACTATCTCGGACGGCTGACCGATGTTGCCGCCGGGCGTGATCCGGGTCCCGATCCTTTTTACGGCAGGACATGAACGGTTTTGCGCCGGCAGCAGGGTGCCCGGAAGCGTTTGCCGCATCGGGGAATACTGCCGGCCGGCGCTGCGATCGGCTGTCCGAAAGCGCTTCTTTTGCTCCCGCAAACATGAACGCGCAGTTCATCTCCAGTTCAATTTGGCGATCCTAAAGTGATTGCGGCTGGATTGAAATGGAGTTCTCGATGAAGGCACTTTCTATCGCGGCTGCCTTGCTTGCCGGCAGCCTCTCGATCGGTACAGCTGAGGCGATGCCGATTGGAACAATCAATGTGCAGAGCAATGTGACGAAGGTCGACTATGCCTGCGGTCGCGGCTGGCACCTGACCCGCTGGGGCGAATGCCGGCGAAACTGGCGCCGTCCGCCGCCGGTCGCTTTCTACGGTGGTCCGCCCCGCTGGGGCTGGGAGCGGCGTCACCGGGATTGGGATGGCCCGCGCTGGCGCCATGAGAGGCGCTGGGATCGCGACCGTCGTTGGCGGGATGATGACTAAACGTCTCGCTTAAAGCGCGTCGCGTCAAACCGGAATCATGCGACGCGCTTTAAGTCTTTGATTTATGCATGTCGTTGTCCCAAAACCGCTGCGCACTTTTGGGCGACATGCATGAGATCGAGATGGACGAAGGCCGGAGCGATTTTCGCCCGGCCTTTTCTGATGAAACGGCTTCGCCGACGCTGACAGGCAGCGTTCTCTGCATTTGTCCGATATGGTCAAATACTGCTGACGAGCCAGTACTTGCCGTCGATCAGTTCTTCAAGCTCGACAGGATCCTTGACGCCGAATTCGAACCATTCGACGAGTTCCTTCGCCTTACGGCTGCTCTCCTCCGCCGTCAGCTCGACCTGATATCTTTCGCACCATCGCCGGAGGATCGACGTCAGCAGCGTCATGTCATCCCCATCCAGCGGATCTTTCGGCCAGAATATCGTGCCCATCGTACCCCTCAATCACACGATGACGAACGATCCTATAATGGAATCAAAGTCGCGCAAGTTTAAAGTGTTTATTTCTTGTTTTCCACCGCGCTGGACGGTTTTCGACAGGCGACGCGGACGCCTTTTACAGGCGTCGGACTGGGTCGCTGAAAAACGTCTCCACGATCACCCCGGCGATATCCTTGCGGACGTCCACGTCGGCATGCGATGTTGAGCGATGGATCTGCCGTCTCCCCTTGCCTGGCTGGTTGACGAGGCCGGGGCCTCGCCTGGTCCCGAACGGTTTCTGGCCGAGCTCGGGCGACGGTTGCTGGCCGATGGCCTGCCGCTTTCCGGCGGGGCGCTGACGCTTTCGGTGCCGCATCCGATCATCGCGCGGCGCACCTGGCTGTGGCGGGCCGAGACCGGCGCCGTCATCGAGGCATTGGCCTTCGCCGCGGCTCCGCAAAGTGAGGCCGGGCGCGAGTGGCTCGCCGGGTTGGGGCCGGTATGGGAGGCAAGGATCGGGTCGCCGCGGGACAAACAGGCATCGGACAGCCCGCTACTCGGCTGGGCGGGGATTGCCGACGGGGCAGGGGGCGGTGCATTCGCTCCGGCCGAGGCCAGCCTGCTCTGCGAGGTCGCGCGTTTTGCCGCAGCGCCGCTCGCCGCTTTGGCGGCGCGGGAGGCGCGGGCCGCGCTGCTCGAAGCCTATCTCGGCCGGCGCAGTGCCGCCCGGGTGCAGGCCGGCGCGCTTGCCCGCGGCACCGGCGAGACCATCCGCGCGGCGCTTCTCTGCGCCGATCTGCGCGACTTCACCGCGCTCTCCGAGGTAACCGAACCTCACGTGATGATATCAGCGCTGGATGCCTGGTTCGACCGCGTCGCCGGCGCAGTGCATGCGTTCGGCGGCGAGGTGCTGAAGTTTATCGGCGACGGCGTGCTGGCGATCTTTCCGGTCACTGTTGCGTCGGGCGAAGGCGATGCAGCCCAAGGGGATCGCGAAGCCTGCGAGGCCGCCCTTCGCGCGGTCGCCGCCAGCCGGGCGGGCATGGCCCATCTCGACCAACTGCGGCAGGCGCAGGGGCTGGCGCCGCTGCCCTTCGGCGCGGCGCTGCATTTCGGCGAGATCCTGTGGGGCAATATCGGCGCGGCCGACCGGCTGGACTTCACCGCCATCGGCCCCGCCGTCAATCTGGTCAGTCGATTGGAGGGGCTGTGCAAGCCGCTCGGCCGAAGCGTGCTGATCTCGGGTGCCGTGGCAGCGAATACGACGACCGCGCTGATGCCGCTGGGAGAGCATACCTTGCGGGGCATTGCCGACCCTTGTGCGGTGTTCACGCTGCCGACGGATTGAGCCACGCGCAAGGCATCTATTATTGCAAAGAAAGCTTTGCAAAGATGTCTTTGCAATAATAGGCTTCGCGCATGAAAAAACCGCGCCCACAGCCTGCTCAATCCGTCACCGCACCGCGCACCGTCAGTCGCGTCGTGCCGGATCCGACCGCCTTGAAGGCGCTGGCGCATCCGGTTCGGCTGCGCATGCTCGGCATGCTGCGGATCGACGGGCCTGCCACGGCGACACAGCTTGCAGCGCGGCTTGGGCTGAACAGCGGCGCGACCAGCTATCACCTGCGCCAGCTCGCCCAATACGGCTTCATCGAGGAAGCGCCGCATGCTTCGCGGCGCGACCGCTGGTGGCGCGCCAGCCACGAACTCACCTCGGTGCCGGCAAGCGAGGCCGAGGGCGAAGCGCTTGACCTCGACCTCGCCTTCAACCAGGCGGTACTCTCCCTGCAGGTCGGCCAGATGCAGCAGGCGCTGGAGGAGTATGCCGAACTGCCGGCGGAATGGCGCAAGGCGAGCGCTGCCAACGACGTCATCATCCCGATGACGGCGGAACAGGCCGAGGTCCTGACCAGGCAGCTGACCGACATCATCCTCGAAGCAATGCGGGTGGCTCCGCCTTTGGGCGAGGCGACCGCTCCGGGCATGGTGCCTTTCTCGATCATGCTACACGCCTTTCCCTATCCGGGCCGGCTCCCGCATAGCGAGGAGGATGGCGGGTCATGAGAAGGGGTGGGCCTTTCCTGGCGCTTGCCGCCGCCGAGACGCTTTCGCTTTCCGGCACACGGCTGTCGACCATCGCCATTCCCTGGTTGGTGCTGGTCGCTACGGGCAACCCGGTTCTAACGGGGCTGACGGCGATGATGGAAATGCTGCCCTATGTCGCCGCCAAGGCGCTCAGTGGGCCGCTGATCGACCGCGTCGGCGCGAAGCGCATCGCTGTCGTCTGCGACGCCGCCTCGGTGGCCGTGGTGATGCTGGTGCCGCTGCTCGACCGGCTCGGGCTGCTTGGTATGCAGGTACTGCTACCGATCGTTTTTGCCATGGGTGTGCTGCGCGGTCCGTCCGATGCCGCCAAGCAAGCGATGGTGCCTGATATCGCCGAATTGGCGGCCGTGCCGCTCGAGCGGGTGACCGGTGTCGTTGGCGCCATCGAGCGGCTGGCCTCAACGGTAGGTGCGGCCGGCGCCGGTGCGTTGATCAGCCTGATCGGCCCGGGCCAGGCGCTGCTCGTCAATGCCGTCACCTTCGCCGCCGCCGCGGTGATTGTGGGGGTAGGCATCCCCGGGCTGAAAAGTATGCCCAGGCTGCAACGCATGCCAAGGCTGCAATGCATGCCCGCGCCGCGAGGCACGCCCGAGACTCGGCCGGGCGGAATGTCCTCCTATCTCGGCGATCTCAGGGAAGGCTGGTGCTTTCTGCGCGGCGATGCGGTGCTCGTCGGCATCGTCATCATGGTGGCGACCACCAATCTGCTGGACCAGGCCTATGGGGCGGTGCTGCTGCCCGTCTGGACGCAGAGTTCGGGCCATGGCCCGGAATTGCTGGGGGCGATGTTTGCGGCCTTCACCGGCGCTTCGATCGCCGGCGCGGCGATTGCCGCTGCGATCGGTGAGCGGATGCCGCGCCTGATGGTCTATACGGTGGCCTTCCTGCTGACCGGATTTCCGCGTTTTCTCGTTCTTGCGCTGGACGCGCCGCTCCCCATTATTTTTCTCACTTTGGCAATCGCTGGATTTGCCTCGGGCTTCCTCAATCCGATCCTGTCGGCGGTGATCTTCGAGCGCATCCCCAAGCCGCTGATCGGCCGCGTCACCGCAATGAACGCCGCCCTTTGCTTTGCCCTCATCCCGTTCGGAGGCCTCTTCGGCGGCGCCCTGATCAGCATGATCGGCCTTGCCGCAGCGCTCTCGCTCACCGGGTTCGCCTATCTCGCCGCAACCCTCTTTCCTCTGGCGCTGAAAAGTTTCCGCGGCTTCGACAAGCCTCTCACCGAGAGCTAGCGTCATGGTCGCGTACCCGGCCCCCAAGCTCCTCGACCATCAGATCGATGAAGCGGCGGACACGCGGTTCCAGCAGGCGTTTGTCGGGATAGAGCGTAACGATTTTTGCGTCGTCGGTTTCGAGGTCGGGCAGGATCTGCCGGAGGCGACCGGCGGTAAGATCGTCGGCGACGACAAAATCGGGAAGCAGCGCGATGCCCAGCCCCGCGAGCGCGGCGTCACGGATCGCCTCTCCGCTGTCGAGCCTCAGGCGACTGCGGCCCTGCGCCTTGACCCAGGAGCCGCCTTCGCCGCGAAAGCGCCAGCCCTGCCTTTGATGGCGGCTGGCGAAGATCAGGCAATCGTGGGCCGCGAGGTCGTCGATATTGCGCGGTTCCCCGCGCTCAGTCAGGTAGGACGGCGACGCGCAGAGCCGTGCCTTATAGGTGGCGATCACGCGCGAGACCAGGCGGGTATCCGACGCCGTCGCGTCGATCCGGATCGCCAGATCGGAGCCTTCTTCGACGATGTCGGCCGGGCGATCGGTGAAGCTCACTTCGACCTGGATGTCGGGCCAGGCCCGAAGATATTTTTCAAGCAAGGGCAGCACGACGAGCCGCCCCAAGGCATCGGGAACGGTGAGCCTGAGAACACCTTGCGGCGTGCCGCTCTGCCCCGCCACGCTCGCCTCCGCCTCGTCGACCGATGCGAGGATCTGCAGCCCGCGCTGGTAAAACATCCGGCCTTCATCGGTCAGGCCCAGCGTTCTCGTCGTACGGTTGAGCAGGCGCGCGCCAAGCCGGTCTTCCAGGCGGATGACGGCCTTTCCTGCCGCCGAACGGGATAGGCCCATGGCCTGGCCGCCGGCGATAAAGCTTCCGGCATCGACGACTGCCATGAAGATCAGGATATCGTTCAGGTTCGTACGCGGCATCAGGTCACTCGAGCGGTTCGGCTACAGCATACCTCGGTCAGTCATGCGACAGATTCAAGGTTCGCAGCATCAACGTCCGACGCGGCAGTAAGGTCCGGGCGCTTCGCTTCTGTGTCGACGTCCGTTCGTCAATCAACCTGCCATAGCGGCCATCACACCGGATTGCCGGTCAACAACGGCCGCCGCGACCACGCTGACGGGCGTTTTTGGCCTCGCCTTTCCGCAGCAGCGCCGTCGCCTATACCGGATGATACGCCGGCAGAGCCGGGGCTGTGCCCAATGAGGCCGTCGAACCGCGCTACAGCATGTCGCCGAGACTCCAATGGTTGTTCCATCGGACGTCGATCTCGTCGTCGACATTCTGATATCTTATGTCGGTGGAGAGGCGCAGCCGTCGGCTGCAGTCCTGGTTGGTGGTCGAGGCATGGATCATGTAGGGCGAGTGGAGCACCACATCACCGGCCTCATAATCGGCGGCGAGCCAGCGAGTATCGAAGCGCTCCGCCATATCAGGGAGATCCTTCGAGACCCAGCCGCCTTCGGCCATGTGGCGGTTATAGGCGCTGATCCGCTCTTCCGGAGAAAGGTCGCCGCTTGCGGCCCGGAACTCGGCCTCCATCTTGATGCCCAGCGCGTGCGAGCCTTCGAGGTAGACCAGGCCCCCCATCTCGGCGGGGATGTCGCCGATCGGAATCCAGGCCGTCACCAGGCGTCTGGTGCCGCCGCGGAGATAGACGAGATCATAGTGAGCCGGTGTGGCCGTTGGCGATCCCGGCTGAACGAAACGCATGATCTTGCGCTTGTGCAGATAAGAGATGCCCTGCAGGAAATCGTCCATGAAACGGGCAAGCGGCGGCTGCGCGCAGAAGCCTTCATAGGCGGCAGAGCGGACCAGCGACATCAGGCGCCGGTCCGCCAGGCTCCTGTCGAAGCCGGCGGCAGACGCGATGCCCAGCGAAAAATCGCTGCCGGGCTCGATCAGCCCGGTTTCGGCAAGCCGTTCGAGGACCCAGCGGCGAAAATCGAGGACATCGGTCCGCGGCAGAAGGCGTTTCAGCCAGACATAACCATCGTCCTGGTAGCGGCGGCGGATGGCGTCGACGCCGATGGCGGGATCGGTCGGCGCGAGCCAGCCCGTCCGCTCCGCAGGCAAGGTCTTGCCGTGGGCGGCAAGGGGAAATTCCGGCTTTCGGGCTTGCATCGTTTTGGCGGTAATTGACATTTCAGCCTTCCATCGCTTGAGTTGGCTCGCCATTCGTTAGCTGATCTGTTGGGACAACCGACATAGAGGAAAATCATAGCTGGACTTTTCGCTCACCATGAAAGACGTCGAGGCCATCTATCGGTCACCGCTCGGCGCGGCCGGCGGACTTGCGGTCACCGGCAGTGGCCGGCAGCATGCCCATCATGCGGTGAGGGATCGGAAACTGCCGAGTTTCGCCGTCGTGCTGGTGGAGCGCGGGCAGGGCTGGCTGGAAACCGCCGCCAGCGGCCGCTTGAGCTTGGCGGGGCCGGCCCTCTTCTGGCTGTTTCCCAACCGCGCCCATTCCTATGGCCCCGATGAAGCAGGCTGGGACGAGCGCTGGGCGCTTTTCGAAGGGTCCTTCACGCGGGACTTCGTGCGGCTGAGGCTCATCGCCGAGCGGCACCCGGTCGTCGCTTTGCATCATCTCGATGACGTCGCGCGGCTCTTCGCCAAGCTTCATACCGATCTGCTTGACGATACCAACCTCGGACAAGCGTCGGCGGCATTGATGCTGCATCGCATCGTCATCTCAGCCGCCAGACAGGCGGCAAGTGTCGCGGGCGATCGACGACAGGAAAGGCCCGACATGGCCGCAATCGTGGAAACGCTGCGGCAGCGAGCGATGCAGCCGTTGGATCTCGCTGCCTTCGCCGCCGAGCACGACATGTCGCCGGCCACGCTGCGCCGGCGGTTCACGCTCGAGACGGGACTGCCTCCCAAGGCATTTCAGCTTCGGGCGCGCATGGATCACGCCAAACAGCTACTGGCAACCACCGACGAGAAGATTGAAACGGTTGCTGCCATGATCGGCCTGGATGACCCGTTTTATTTTTCGCGTGTCTTTCACGAACGCGAGGGCTGCAGTCCTCGTGAATTCCGCACGAGATACAGGCGGGTTTGAACGTCAGCGCCAGCCGAGCGCCGGGGCAACATGGGTGAGGATCGCTTCGATGACATGGGTGTTGTAGGCGACGCCGAGCTGGTTGGGGACGGTCAGCAGCAGCGTGTCGGCTTCGGCGATTGCCTCGTCCTCGGCGAGCTGCTTGATCAGGGCGTCAGGCTCGGCAGCATAGCTGCGGCCGAAGATCGCCCGGGTCTTCTCGTCGATGAAGCCGATCTTGTCACCCTCGTCGTTGCCGTAGCCGAAATAGGCGCGGTCGCGGTCATCGACCAGCGCGAAGATGCTGCGGCTGACCGAGACGCGCGGCTGGCGTGTGTGGCCGGCTTCTTTCCAGGCCGCGCGATAGGCGCGGATCTGGTCGGCCTGCTGGACGTGGAACGGCTCTCCCGTTTCGTCGTCCTTCAGCGTCGAGCTCTGCAAGTTCACGCCGAGCTTGGCCGCCCAGACGGCAGTGGCGTTGGAACTCGCGCCCCACCAGATCCGATCGGGCAGGCCCTCGGAATGCGGCTCGAGGCGCAGCAGGCCGGGCGGGTTCGGAAACATCGGCCGCGGATTCGGTTTGGCAAAACCTTCGCCGCGCAGCACTTCGAGGAAGACTTCGGCATGGTGCCGGGCCATGTCGGCCTCGCTCTGGCCTTCCGGCGGGGCATAGCCGAAATGGCGCCAGCCATCGATCACCTGCTCGGGCGAACCGCGGCTGATGCCGAGCTGCAGACGGCCGCCGGCAATGAGGTCGGCCGCACCGGCATCTTCGGCCATATAGAGCGGGTTCTCGTAGCGCATGTCGATGACGGCGGTGCCAATCTCGATCCGGTTGGTTCTAGCGCCGACGGCCGATAGCAGCGGGAAGGGCGCGGCCAACTGGCGGGCGAAATGATGCACGCGAAAATACGCCCCGTCCGCCCCGAGCTCTTCGGCCGCTACGGCAAGATCGATCGACTGCAGCAGCGCGTCGCCTGCCGAGCGCGTCTGCGATTGGGGCGAGGGCGTCCAGTGCCCGAACGAGAGGAAACCGATCTTCTTCATGCCGCGCCTTTTCCGTTGCATCTCATGGTGGATGGGTCATGGCATAGTTTCGGGCCGGAAGACAATCGGAAGCGGGGGGATGTGGCGTATCACTTATCCGGCATTTGACGCGCTATCTTCCGCTATCTCTGGAGAGTGTCGCGTGCCCTTTCCTCCGTCATTCCTGTGGCGAGCACAGGAATGGGGGAGAGGAGATGCTCGTGTGCTAAAATTTCCATTGAATCTCCACAGGCTTTCACACCGCGCCGACATCCTCCAGCTGCGTGTGCACGGCGTTGAACACCTGCGATGGCACGCGCAGGCTGGCATCGTCTTGATAGAGCGCCCGCACTTCGCCGGCAAAGGTCGGGAATCGCCGGATTCGCGAGAGTTTTTCTGGAATCATTCAAATGAAATTAAGGAGATAGTGGTTTTATCAGTTGGTATTTGGGAGATTATATGTTTCGCGCTTTTTCGTTTTTTCTGGTGCTTTTCTTTTTTTCGATAGTGTCCGCGAATGCCGCTGAGGGTGACTGGCAAGTGGCCAAGGCCAGCCAGCAGGTGAATTTCACCGTCGACAAGCGGAACTGGGTAGCGGTTCGAGCGGGAGACATCATCCCCAACACCGCCTGGATCGCGACCGGGCCGAGGGGACGCGTTCAGCTGGTGCGCGGCGTCGAAAGCATTTCGTTTCAACCCAACACCCTCGCCGGCATCTTCACATCGGGCTTTGGCGAGAGGAAGACGGAGGTCGTCGAGCAGGCGGGTGTGCTCGATCTGGAGATCGAGAAACGCAGCAAGCCGCATACAACAGTCCAGACGCCTTTCCTGGCGGCCGTTGTGAAGGGGACGAATTTCCGCGTTTCCGTCTCGAAATCCGCGGCTGAGGTTACGGTCAACCGCGGCCTGGTGCAGGTGACATCGTTTGCGAGCGGTCAAAGGGCGAATGTCGGGCCGGGGCAGGGCGCATCCGTCGACGGTGTGAAAGGGATGACGGTTTCCGGCGACGTTTCGACGCCTGTGGTGACCGCGGTCGCCCCGTCGGTGGCGCGAGTGCCTGCCGTCGGCGCGACGACCCTCAACGGGCAGGCGGAGACAGAGAGTTCGAAGGCATCTGGCGCATCTTCATCCGTTTCCAATAGCGCCGGCTCTGGCGACCGAGATAGCGCTTCCCACTCCTTCGGCAATGAAGGCCGCAATGGCAATCGCTACGGCGCCGATAACGGCTCCAGCAATGGCAATGAGAATGCAGCCGGCAACGATGACGGCCAAGGAAACGCTGTCGGGAATGACAGCGACAACGGCGACAACAATGGAATCGGGAGCGGCAAGGATAAGGACAAGAAAGATAAGAAAGACAAAAGCGACAAAAAGGACAAGAACAAAGGCAAGGGAAACGATGACGACTGAAGTTTCCCCGTCGGCCGGTGTGAGAGGTTTCCATCGTTGATGAAGGGCGGTCGTGGCTTTCGGCTGTCGCGATTGCGCCCAGTCAGGCTGTTATTCATCCTGATGATGATCGGCCTGCCGCTCTCGGGGCAAGTCCTGCCCTTTGTGAATTATCTCGACAATGCCCTGGTGAGCTGGCGCTTCAGCGCGGCGCCACGGGCGGCGTCCGGAAATATTGTCTATGTCGCGATCGATAAGCGCAGCCTCGATGCGGTCGGCACCTGGCCGTGGCCCCGCAGCCTCTATGCCGAGCTCATTGACAAGCTGATTGCGGCAGGCGCAGGCGACATCTTTATCGACGTCGATTTCAGCACGCCGTCGAACTCTGCCGAGGATGGCCGGCTGGCCAAGGCTCTGACTGAAGCCGGAGGCGGCGTGATCCTGCCGGTCTTCAAGCAATATCTCGGCGCCGAGGCCGGATCGCAGACGGTGGTGACGCGGCCGATTCCGGATCTCGCCGACAATGCCTGGCTTTCCCTCGCCAATGTCGGCCTCGACGGCGACGGCACGGTCAGGCGGTTCGCACTTGGCGATACTCTCGACAATCAGCCGACGCAAAGCGTTGCCGCAGTGCTGGCGAAATTCGACAGGGCGGCAGGCTCCTATCCGATCGACTATTCGATCGCCCCGGCGAGCGTCCCGACATTCTCGCTGTCGGATGTTCTTGCCGGGAAGGTCGGCAGGCCCGATCTGGAAGGGCGTTCGGTGGTTGTCGGCGCCTATGCGACCGAGCTGAAGGATATCTTCCCCGTCCCGGTCTATGGCGCACTGCCCGGCGCAATGCTGCATATTCTCGCTTCCGAAACGATCCTGCAGAAGCGGCTGCTCGAGGACATCGACCAGATGCCGCTGGAGCTTCTCTTTGCCGCAGCCATTATTGCGCTCGCCCTTGGCATGCGCAGCCGGTCCGCAGCCCATGCCGTCGCGTTTGCTCTTGCCATTGCCGCCGCCGGTGAAGTGACGGCCTTCTTTCTCCAGAAGGATCACGCTCTCATCCTTCACACGGTGCGGCCGTGGATCATTCTTCTTGCCGGTCTCGTGCTGTTGTTGAACGAGAAGGTCGATTTCGGCCGGTTTCTGGTCGAGCTTGCCAAGGCCGAGCAGCGCAACACGCGCCGGCTGCTCGAGAGGATCGTGGCTGACAGCGCCGACGCAGTCATCGCCTTCGACGATCAGTTCCGCATTCTGAACGAAAGCGCCTCGGCTGCGGCGATGCTGGCTTTGGAGCCACAGGCGGACAGGCGCAGAACGCTTGATGCGATGATCCCGCCCCCTCTCGTTCATCGCATCATCAAGCTTGCTTCGGATTATATGGCGCAGCCGGGCACGATCCACGCCTGCAACGCGCGTTTTTCGCTTCAAACCGAGAGAGGGACAAAGCATCTCGAGG
This sequence comes from Rhizobium sp. BK212, assembly GCF_014197475.1. NCBI lineage: Bacteria > Pseudomonadati > Pseudomonadota > Alphaproteobacteria > Hyphomicrobiales > Rhizobiaceae > Rhizobium > Rhizobium sp. BK212. The sequence continues at coordinate 273,037 of NZ_JACIFS010000002.1, read as the reverse complement.
CAGCGATCACCATTTCGCCTGTCGAACGGCCTGGCGAATCCGGCATCGTCGCCGCGAAATCCTTCATCGGCAGCCTGATCGTCAGGGACATGACGGCCCGCCGGCGGTACGAAGACAAACTTCAGCGCCTGTCCGAATTCGACGAGTTGACCGGTCTGATGAACAGGCGCGAATTCCGCCGTCGCCTCGATCGGCTCGAGGGTGAATGCCATGTGATCGCGCTGGGGCTACACCGTTTCTCCGTCCTGAATACGGCGATGGGACGGGATGTCGGGGATGAGCTTTTGAGGGCCGTCGCCGTGCGGATGGAGGCGGAGGGTGCAATCAGCCTCGTCGGGCGGTTGGGGGGCGATGTCTTCACGGCCGTCATCCCGGCGTCCGAGGAGTGCGGTCAGGAGCGGTGCGCGCAGCTCATCCTTGATCTTTTCAGAGAGCCGTTCGCGCTTGGCGGTTCGATGATCCATGTCGCCGCCCGGCTCGGGATCTGCACCAGCGAGGCGCGCAACGGTGACGCCGACATTTGGATTCAGAATGCCGAGATTGCGCTCGACGACGCCAAGCGGGTGGCTGGCAGCGGGTGGCGCGCTCATGATCCGGTGACCGCCCTGCGGCAGCATCAATCGCGATTGCTCGAGCGGCAGATGCGCGCTGCTCTCGATCGTCGCGAATTCTTCCTGTTGTATCAGCCGCAGGTGGACCTCAAGACGGGCAAACTGGTCGGTGCTGAGGCCCTTTTGCGGTGGAAGCATCCGGAGTTCGGGCTGGTTTCGCCGGCAGACTTCATTCCGGTCGCCGAAGCCAGCGGTTTCATCTGCGATCTCGGCTGCTGGGCGCTTGCCGAAGCATGCCGGGCGGCGGCCGAATGGCCGAATCGACTCAATCTCGCCGTCAACGTATCGCCGATCCAGTTTTCCCGACCGGAGCTGGTTGCAGAGGTCAAGGCTGCATTGGCGACAAGCGGCCTGGCGGCCTCGCGCCTGCATCTCGAAATTACCGAATCCGCCTTTGTCGACGGCAGCGAGCAGATCATGTCGGTCATCTCAGAGCTCAGAGCGCTCGGCATTGCCGTCGCGCTCGACGATTTCGGAACCGGCTATTCGTCGCTGAGCTATATGGCCGGCTTTCCCCTCGACAAGCTCAAGATCGACCAGTCCTTCGTCAGGAAGATCGCGGACGATCCCAAGATCCTGGCGATCGTCGCGACGGTCGGCTCGCTTGCCCACGGGCTGGGGCTCAAGGTCGTGGCAGAGGGGATAGAGACCGAGACGGAATGGCAGATGCTGGCGCAGATGGGCTGTGAGGAGGGCCAGGGCTACTTCTTCGGTAAACCGCAATCGTCCGCCGCTCTGATGACGCTTTCGCGCCAGCCGGGCTGGACGCGTGCTGCATGACCGATCTCGCCGGCCGCTTTCTTCAAGCGGAAGCAGAAGGAATTGCGGTAAGCGGCTGAGAGGGAGTCGGATTTTCTGTCGGCATCGGTGGTGCGGACTTCACCTGGCTCTCGACAGGCGTTAAGAATGCGACATGCGCTACACATTCGCCATTGGCGATATCCATGGCTGCATCGATCCGCTGAACAGGATGATCGATCGGGTCGAAGCCTATGCGCCTGAAGGGACAGTCGTCTTCCTTGGCGACTATATCGATCGCGGGTCTGACAGCAAAAACGTCCTCGACCGCATCATTGCCGGCACGGCCGACCCATGGCGATGGATATGCCTGAAAGGCAATCATGAGGACATGATGGTCGCTGCCTATGCCGACAGCGGCAGCCGAGCCGTATGGCTCGGCAATGGCGGGCTCGAGACCGAAATATCCTATGGCGGCAGAGTTTCGCCCCAGCATCTGCAATGGGCGGCTGATCGTCCGCTCATGCATGTCGACCGGCATCGCATCTTCGTCCACGCCGGCGTCGATCCGGCGTTTCCGCTGGAACGGCAGAGCGAGGACGATGTTCTGTGGTTGCGGTTCCCTCCCGGTGAATCCAGCGACTATTGGGGCAAGCACCTGGTCCACGGCCATACGCCGTCACTGTCCAACCCGGTGACGACAGGAAACCGCACCAACATCGACAGCGGCTGTGTCTTCGGCGGCAAGCTTTCCTGCGCGGTCTTCGACGACGAGGTTGCCGGCGGGCCGATCGACTTTATCGAGGTGAGGGCATGAACTTGGGCGCGTCGGTAAGGGCGTAAAGCCGGAGACGCGGAATGGGAGCCGCGCGGAGCGCGGAAGCCTTTCGCTCCGCCGCGCTCCGTCAGCAGAAGTTTGGCGAGAGCGCTACCCCATCTCTCTTTTCCCAGCGGGGAGAAGAGAGATGGGGTGCGGCAGAATCCTCACTTCCGGCCCTGCCGGCCGGCGACGAGCCGCAGCCAGGGCGCTAGATGGAAACCGCCCATCAGCAGGTACATCGGCACCATTCCCCCGATCGGGAAGGCATCAGGCGTTGTCATACACATCATGTCGGTGCTGCCGGTTGCTGCCGTCAGCAGCGCCATGATCGCGAATGTTGGGGAGGCGGCGAATGCTAGCCACTCGGCGGCGTGGGCGGCGAGCCGGCCGCCGGCGCTAGCCACACTGCTGCTCGGCTTATCAGTTGATCCGACTGCGGCGGCGGCCAGCGAGAGCCATTCGGCGTTGCCGTCGCCTCTCTCCGGGGTAGGGGTGGAAAGCAGCATCGCAGTCACTCCTTGCCGTAGCGGTCGTGATGGCGCCACCAGATGCCGGTTTCGTTGCGGCCCTTGGGGGCGCGGTCGAGCCATTGGTACATGCCCCAGAGCCCATCCAGCCCGCGGGCATAGCTGGAATAGCTGTGGTAGACCGTGCCATCGATGAGCTCGAAGGCGCTGACGCCCGGCCGGTCGCGGGTGTAGGTCGCGACATCGGTGCCGGTCATGGCGGCGATCTGAGCGACCGGACCCTCGCTGCCGGGCGACTGCCATTCTTGCACGGTCTTGCCGGCGAGCGGTTCGGGAGCGGGGAGCTCTTGGCGGTAGTTGTATTCTATGCCGCCCTGGTGCTGCTGCTCGGCAGAGAACCAGACGCAGAAATCGCCGTTGAAATCGCTGCCGAGAGAGGAGGCCCAGGGAAAACTCCAGTCCATGCGTTGCTTGAAGGCCTGAAGTTTGGGCAGTGGCGCACGCGAAACCGCCCAGAAGGCGACGTCGTGGTTTTCGAGGTGGACGAAGAAACCGTTGAAACCGTCGGCGATCGAGGAGCAGGAGGGGCATCCCGCGCTATAATCAGGCCCGAACATGAAGTGATAGATGAGAAGCTGCGAGCGGCCGCCGAAGAGGTCCTTCAGTGAGACTTTGCCGTCGTCCGTATCGAAGCGGTATTCCTTATCGATTCTCACACGCGGCAATTGCTGGCGCTTGAGCGCCAGCGCGTCGCTCTGCCGGGTCAGCGCCTTTTCCTCTGCGAGCAGGTCGAGCCTTGCCGTCAGCCATTGCTGCCGTGTTGCGTTCAGCTGTGTCGTCATGGGTCTTCTCCTTTGCCTGTCTGTCGTCGTAGCATCCGGCGCGAATTGGTTGCCGGGTCCTGAACAGATTACGGCTGGGCCGGGGAATGGCGGGAGTGACAAGTGTGACGGGATTTGAATGGACTCGCTGATCACAGCCGCGGCGCAGGCGCTGGCATCGGGTGATGCGCTGGGCGCGCTGAAGCGGGTGGCGCTGCGTGACGACGCGGCGGCGCTGGCGCTGCGCGGCATCGCGATGGCGCAGCTCGGCGATCTCGTCCGCGCCAAGGCGCTGCTGAAGAGTGCTGCGCGCGCCTTCGGCCCGCGCGAGGCGCTGGCGCGGGCGCGTTGCGTGGTTGCCGAGGCCGAGATCGCGCTCGTCTCGCGAGATCTTCTCTGGCCGCCGAAGGCGCTGGAAGCGGCGCGCAAAGTGCTGGAAGCGCATGGCGACAGGGTCAATGCCGCGCATGCGGGCAATGTCGCCATTCGCAGGCTGGTGCTGATCGGGCGTCTCGACGAGGCCGAACGCGCGCTTGCAGCACTCGATCCGACGCCGCTGCCGCCGGCTCTGCGGGTTGCCCACGAGCTGGTGGCCGCCGGAATCGCCGTCCGGCGCCTGCAAACGCAGGCGGCGCGTGCGGCGCTCGCCCGGGCAAGGGTTGCGGCGCGCGCGGCCGATATTCAGGCTTTGACGGCGGAGGTCGAAACTGCGGCCCTCGTGCTCGACACGCCGGCGGCGCGGCTGATGTCGCGCGGGCAGGAGCGCTTGCTGCTGCTCGGCGAGGTGGAAGCGCTGCTCGGTTCGGGCACGCTCGTCGTCGATGCCTGCCGCCATGTGGTGTGGAATGCGGGCGCCGCCGTCTCGCTGGCGACGCGACCGGTGCTGTTTGCGCTTGCCCGTACGCTGGCCGAAGCCTGTCCGGGAGATGTGACGAGGGGAGCGCTCATCGCGCGCGCCTTCCGCGGCAAACACGCCGATGAATCGCATCGCGCCAGGCTGCGGGTCGAGATTGGCCGGCTGCGGGCCGAACTGCGAGGACTGGCGGAGGTTTCAGCGACGAAGCGCGGCTTTGCGCTTTCGCCGCTTGGCGCCCAGGATATCGCGGTGCTGGCGCCGCTCGTCGAAGGTCAGCATGGGGCAGTGCTCGCATTCCTCTCCGATGGCGAGGCGTGGTCGAGCTCGGCCTTGGCGATCGCGCTCGCTGCCAGCCCCCGCACCGTGCAGCGGGCGCTGGATTCCCTTGCGGGCGAAGGCAAGGTGCAATCGCTGGGGCGCGGGCGGGCGCGGCGCTGGATGAGCCCGCCGCTGCCGGGTTTCCCGACGATCTTGTTACTCCCCGGACCGCTGCCCAGCGATTAGTGTGGGCTGACTGATTGTGATGCCCGAACCATAGGGATGGAAGAGATGAAGAAATCGGCTGCGAATATCCTGCGTGAATATGGACCTTTTCCCGGCGCTGAGCGCGTCAATGGCGTCACCTTCGACGGCGAGCACGTCTGGTTTGCCTCGGGCGACCGCCTGAACGCGCTCGATCCCGAAAGCGGCGAGGTGGTGCGCTCGATCGAGGTCGCATCCCATGCCGGGACGGCCTTCGACGGTGAATTCCTCTATCAGATCGCCGAGGATGTCATTCACAAGATCGAGCCGAAGACCGGCCGTATCCTCGCCACCATCCCGGCGCCTGGCAATGGCGGCGATTCCGGCCTTGCCTGGGCCGAGGGCACGCTCTGGGTCGGCCAGCATCGCGGCCGCAGGATCCACCAGATCGATCCCGAGACCGGCAAGATCCTCCGCACCATCGAATCCAACCGCGTCGTGACAGGCGTCACCTGGGTCGACGGCCAGCTCTGGCACGGCACCTGGGAGGGCGACGACAGCGACGTCAGGCGCATCGACCCGGAAACGGGAGAGGTGCTGGAACGGCTCGACATGCCCGAAGGCACCGGCGTCTCCGGCCTCGAATCCGACGGTGCCGACCGCTTCTTCTGTGGCGGAGGCGGCAGTGGCAAGATCCGCGCGGTGCGCCGGCCGGCGTGAAGCCCGGAAGAATTTCGGTCGAGTGAGCGATTGATTTCGTCATGGGACGATCTACTTTCGCGGCAGTGTCGAAGCTTCGGGGGGCGGTCGAGGGCTCGACGCAAGCGGCATGACCGCGGGGAGAGACTTTGAAATATCTGCGCACGACACTTGGGCCTAAGAGCAAATCCGAACTTGGGATGATCCTCCCGCACGAGCACGTCTTCGTCGACCTCAGGACGCCGGACCAGCCCGGTTATGCCGAAGCATACATTGAAGACGTCGTTCGGCTGATGGCCCCCGAAATCGAACGGATCAAGAAACTCGGGGTGACGGCACTGGTCGAATGCTCGACGGGCGGCGTCGGACGCCGTGCGGATATCGATCTTGCCGTGTCGCTCGCGACGGATTTTCCGATCGTTGTTCCCACCGGCAATTACCGTGAACCCTGGATTCCCGAATGGGTTCGCCATGCTTCCGAGAAGGAGCTGGAGGCGTGGATGCTTCGCGAGTTGACGGAGCAGATCGACGAGACCGGGTTCCAGGCAGGCTGGATCAAGCTCAGTGCCGGCGATGACGGCATGACGGCGCTCGAGACAAAAATCCTGCGGGCAGCCGCGCGCGCCGCGACGCAGACAGACGCCGTCATCGGCAGTCATACGATCAGGGGACGGGTCGTCATGGATCAACTCGATGTCATCGAGGCGGAGGGCTACAGGGCCGACAGATTCATCTCGATCCATACGCAGGAAGAAAAGGACTTCGCCTATAACGTCGCCGTGGCCGAGCGAGGCGCCTGGATCGAGTATGACCATGTCGGCCGGGCCGAAGATAACGAGGTGGCGGATCTGGTCATCAAGGCGCTGGATGCCGGCTGCGGCGACCGCCTGTTGTTGAGCCATGACCGGGGCTGGTTCGATCCGGCACTGCCGATGGGCGGGACACCCAAGCCGTACACCCATCTTTCCACGGTCTTGCTGCCCGAGTTGAAACGGCGCGGCATAGACGACGGGACGCTGATGCGCCTGACTCACGGCAATCCGTTCGAGGCTTTCGCCCGATAGGGGATGGCTGGGCTCATTGCGTGCAAGGGCATTTGTTCCAAGTTCAGGCCGAAATGATGATCAGCCGGACTCGCCCCGTTCAAAAATCGACGCGATACCAGGATCTATGAGAAGCCGCGCTCGTCGAACAAAAGCGCCATGCTGATCGCATCGATGAACCGGCCGTCGATGCGTGCCGCCCGTCGGACGATGCCTTCGCGGGCAAATCCGACCTTTTCGTAGAGAGCGATCGCACGGGCATTGTCCTCGTAAACATCGAGTTCAACCCTGGCAAAACCGCTTTTCTGTGCGGCGCTCAATGTCGTCTCGATAAGCCTTCGTCCCAGACCCTTGCCCCGATAGGCAGGAAGGATACCCATTCCTAGGTTTCCACGATGGGCATGCGACGGGAAAAAATGACGGCTGATGTCGCACCAACCGATGACTTGGGTTTGAGCGGTGGCAACGAAGTGAGGATTGCCTTTTGCAATCATGCCGATCACGAACTCCCGCGTCTGCGGCAGAGGAGTCGCTTCCAGCATAGACAGGTATCTTTTCTCCCGCGCGACCAGGTCGAGTGCGTGATGAAAACTATCGATGTGGGCGGCAGCGATCGGTTCGATCCTGATATCCGACGTTTCCAGCGATGCGGGAGCATCCAAACGCTTCTCCTTCGGAGATTGTGAAATGCCTATAGGAGACATGTTGCGGACCTGCACGGGAGCGCATAATTCACGGTCCGTCAACCTTTGCGTGTCAATTTCTCGGTGGCAGTCGCCATCAAAAGGTTGCAGGTATTGAAGGTCAGACTCACATCCCACATTACGTTTGTCCTGGTAACGCTCACCTGTGCTGCGGCCGTGTTGCTGTGCGGTTTTGCGTGGCTCGCCGCAATCAAGGTCGATGATATCTATTTGCGCCGACAGGCCGATTTCGTCCGACAGGGACTGGAAGAGCAGATCGCAGCACTTCCCCGTGAGCAGGAAAGCGTCACCAAATGGGACGATGCCTTCCTCTATGCCAAGCAGCGGAACCATGAATGGCTGCTCGACAATGTCGGGCGGTGGACGAGCCAGTATTTCGCGCACGACAGAACCTATATCTTCGACGATGCCAATCGCCTGATGTTTGCGTTCCGTGACGGCGCTGATGCGATGCCGCCGCGGCTCGATGACGACGACGGCAAAGAAATGACCGCTCTTGCCGGAGAGATGCGTGCCGCTCTCGTTGAGCGGGCTGCAGAGCCCGGCGCCGAACCGATTGGTCAACTGGCCACGGTTCGGACGATCATGATCGGCAAAAGGCCGGCGATAGCAAGCGCGCGTCCCATTCTGCCGAGTTCGACCAGGATGCAGATCGAGGCGGGCCAGGAGTTCATCGCCATCTCGGTCAAGTTCATCGATGGAAAAACTGCCGAAAGCATCGCCCATCATGCGCTGCTCGAAGGATTGCATTTCGCGTCTTCGAAAGGTGAGGACGAGCGGGCGCAAGTGCCTGTGTCATCGCATGACGGCGGCACGATCGGCTATTTCGTGTGGCCTCCCATCCGGCCCGGATACATGCTGCTTCAGCAGATCGCGCCGGCGGGGCTCGGTTGTCTGGCGCTGCTGATCACCGTCGTGTTCTGGCTGGGACGAGGTCTGCATCGCACCTCGCTGACCCTGCTGGACAGCCAGGCGCAACTCACCCATCACCGCAACCATCTGGAAGAGATGGTGGCCGATCGAACGGTCGAGATCGAAAGGCAGAGAGAGGAACTGGATCGCCTGCTGGTGCACGAACGCCAGGTGAATGCGCTCCAGCGCCAGTTCGTCGCCATGGCCTCGCACGAGTTTCGCACACCGCTCGCCATCATCGACGCCGCTGCCCAGCGGCTCTGCCGCTCGACGACCAACGTCAGTGGCGATTACGTTCATGAAAAAGCAGGCGTGATCCGCAGCGCGGTGGTGCGCATGGTCGATCTGATGGAGAGCATTCTCGCCAGCGGCCGGCTCGAAACCGGACAGATCACGCTGAAGCGCAGCGAAGGCGATCTGAAAGCCCTGCTCGTCACCTGCTGCGACAGGCAGCGCCATCTCAGCCGCTCGCATGTGTTTCATCTCGATCTCCAGCCGATACCCGATGTATTGACATTCGACCGCAGCGCCATGGAACAGGTCTTCACCAACCTGATTTCGAACGCCGTCAAATATTCGCCCAACGCGCCCGACATTCATGTCCGCGCCCGGGCTGACGAGAAGACGGTGGAGATCGCCATCTCCGACAGCGGCATCGGCATGGATGCGGAGGATCTGCCGAAGCTGTTCCAGCCCTATTACCGCGCCCGCAGCGCCACGGGCATTGCCGGAACCGGCATCGGCCTCAACGTCGTCAAGCAGGTCGTCGAACTGCATGGCGGCACCGTCGAGGTAAGCAGCGAGCTTGGCAAGGGCACAACATTCACCATTCTTCTGCCAATAGCGTTCCTATTGTCGGATCAACAAGTCGCAGCTTAAGGAAGAGCTCATGGTTACAGTCCTGTGCATAGAAGACGAAGTCGAGATCCGGAACCTCCTCGTCGAAGAACTGAGCGAAGCCGGCTACAAGACGCTCGAGGCTTCGAACGGCGCCGAAGGGCTGGAAATGATCCTGTCGAAATGGCCCGACATCGTCATCAGCGACATTTCAATGCCTGTCATGGATGGGCACCAGCTTCTGGCGGAAATTCAGATCAACCACCCCGAGCTCTCCAACATCCCCTTCATCCTGCTGACGGCGCTGACCGACCGGGAAAACACGCTTGCCGGCTTACGCGGCGGAGCGGCGGACTATCTGACGAAGCCGCTCGACTTCGATCTGCTGCTCGCCAAGCTCGAAGGCTGCGTGACGCGTCTTGCCAATGACAAGGCGGTTCACCGGTCGTTTTGATCGTTGCGGGCGGAGACCGAGAGAGCCTCACTCAGAGGTGCTCCGCAGGAGGCTCCGCCCTGCGGGCTGCGCGCCTCAATGATGAGGGCGTTGGTGAATGCCACTCCGGAAGCGTTGGGGGTGCCGCCCTCATGAGAGGGCCTGGACGCAGTGAGAAGAAGGCGCTTGAGCCTGTGCCTCCGACCTCCATTGTCCTCGTCCTGCCAGTGCATCGCCCAACACCTCGAACACCCGCGGATCGAGTGTTTGAGACACGTTGAAGCGCATGAAATTGGTCGCCGATTGCGACAGGCTGAATGCGTTTCCGGGAGCCAAAACGATCCTCATTTCCAATGCAGCGCGCGCCACATCGGCCGCATCGATGCCCTCGGGCAGCTGGCACCAGAGGAACATCCCGGCCTGTGGCTCCAGCCACGGCGTTATCCCTAAGCCCTTCAGTCTGGCCGAGACCTCGCTCATCGCCCGAGAGAGCCGGTGTCTCAGCGTCTCCATGTGTTTGCGATAGCTGCCGTCGCTCAGGACGTTCAGCACCAGTTCCGCCGTCAGCCGGCCGCCGCCGAAGGAGGTGGCGATCTTGAGATCTGTCAGTCCGTCGATCCATTCCGGTTTTGCCACGACGAAACCGCAGCGGGCCGAGGCCGACAGGGTCTTCGAGAAGCTGCCGATGTGAATGACCCGCTCGAGCCCGTCGAAGGCGGCAAGGCGGGGCGCCGGCGAATATTCGAAATCGGCGAAGATATCGTCCTCGATGATGGTCAGATCGAACTGCTCGGCGAGTTTTAGAAGCCGGTGGGCCGTCACGGGGGAAAGCGTTGCGCCTGTGGGATTGTGGATGGCGGAGTTGGTGATGTAGAGCCGCGGCCGCTCTTCGGCGACGACTTGCGCGAACAGTTCGATATCGGGACCGGACGGGGTATAGGGGACGCCGACGATCTTTGCCCTATGGGCGCGCAGCAGCGCATGGAAGTTGAAATAGCAGGGATCGTCGACCAGCACCGTGTCGCCGGGTTCCAGCAGGAAACGGCAGAGCAGATCGATTGCCTGCGTGCCGGAATCTGCCAGCATGATTTGCTCAGGGGAGGCTTCGATCCCCCGTTCACCCATGCGCCGCGAAATCAGCTGGCGCAGTTGCGGCAAGCCGAGCGGCGAGCCGTAGTCGGCGAGGGCCGGCCCGTCGGCGCGGGCAAGCGTCCTCAGCCCGCGGCGCATCCCTTCCCCCGGCAGCCAGGAGGGTGGCAGCCAGCCGCAGCCGGGCTTCAGGTCTGTTTCATCAGCCTCCAGCGATTGCCGCGATATCCAGAACGGATCGACGGCGCGGTCGAGCTTCGGTCCGCTCTGCGCAAGCGCAAACGGGGCTGCCTGGTTGGCGACATAGAACCCCGAACCCGGTCTTGCCAGGATCGCGCCTTCGGCGACCAACCGCTCATAGGCGTCGACGACCGTCGATGTCGACAGCTTCAACGTCGCCGCCAGCCCCCGGACGGACGGCAGTCTTGCGCCCGGCGTCAGGCTGCGCCCGGCAATGCGTTGCCTGATCGTCGCGACGACCATCTCTACGCGTGTGCGTCCTTCATTCATCTGTATTGCTTTCCGCACCATTACAGTTTCACGAAATCGTATCAGACTGTTACTGTCATGACTATCGCCGTTGGCCGATAAGAGATGGGAAAAGAAGGAGTGCAGCGCATCATGGACCGCATGGCATCGGGATGGATCAATGGTTTTATCGGGGTGGTGATCTTCAGCGGATCGCTGCCGGCGACGCGCGTGGCGGTGATGCAGTTCGATCCCGTCTTTCTCACCGTGGCGCGCGCGGCGATCGCCGGCATTCTCGCCCTCGGCCTGCTGATCGCTTTCAGAGAGAAACGGCCGAGCGGGCGCGATACCCTCTCCCTTGCCGTCGTCGCGCTCGGCGTCGTGGTCGGCTTTCCCTTGCTGACGGCGCTGGCGCTGCAGCACGTCACATCAGCTCATTCGATCGTTTTCGTCGGCCTGCTGCCGCTGGCGACGGCGATCTTCGGCGTGATCCGCGGCGGAGAACGCCCGAAGCCGGCATTCTGGCTGTTTTCCATCCTGGGCAGCGCGCTGGTGGCGGGCTTCGCGCTGGCGCAAGGGCTGACTGCGTCACCGATCGGTGACCTATTGATGCTGGCGGCGATCATCGTCTGCGGCCTCGGCTATGCCGAAGGCGGCAGGCTTTCGCGCACGCTCGGCGGCTGGCAGGTGATTTCCTGGGCGCTGGTGCTGTCGCTGCCGGTGATGGTCGCGGTCGCGCTTTTGCATCGGCCGGCAAGCTTTTCCGGCATTGAAACGCCTGCGCTGCTGGGTCTTGCCTATGTCTCGCTGTTTTCCATGCTGATCGGCTTCATCTTCTGGTATCGCGGCCTGTCGCAGGGCGGCATTGCCGCCGTCGGCCAGCTGCAGCTGCTCCAGCCGTTTTTCGGCCTGGCGCTTGCTGCCACCCTGCTGCACGAGCCTGTGACCTGGGCCATGCTCGCCGTCACGGTCGCCGTCATTCTGTGCGTGGCCGGCGCCCGCAGGTTTGCGCGGTAGCGGTTGCTCCGGTCACGGCAAGTGGTTGGAAGTGACGGTGCGGTGACCACCAGCCGACATGTCGACAGTCACAAAGCCGCCGCTCAATCGTCAGCAAATCGCCCCGTTGCCGCCGCACCGTGCCCTCTTAAAGGTTCCATCGTCGCGACCTCGCCAGCCCCAACGGCTGAGCGATCGACCGAGGCGGTTCTGCTGCCGCTCAAATCATGCACGTGAAAAGGAACGAATATGATCACTCGTTACACACCCGTCGCAACGATGACCGCTGCGGTCTTCAGCCTGCTTGCTTTCAGCCCGGCATTCGCTGTTGATATGGCCCAGGCGCAACAGCAGCCGCCGGCACAAGGCCAGGCGCCGATGCAGGGACAGACCGGTGGCAACGGCGCGGCCGCACCCGTCAGCGATCAGAAAATCGAGGCCTTTGCCGTTGCTTATCTGCAGGTCGACAAGGTCCGCCAGGAATATTCGGCCAAGATCGGCGCGACGAAGGACGAGGCTGCCAAGCAAAAGCTACAGGATGAAGCCAAGAAGCAGATGGTCGATACCGTCGAAGCCTCCAACGGCATCTCCGTCGAGGAATATTCCTCGATCCTGACCGCCGCGCAGAGCGACCCGGCCCTGGCCAAGAAGGTTCTGGAAAAGATCGGTACGCCGCCGCCGGCGGCGCCAGCGCAACAGCAGCAATAAGCTGCCCGCCCTAGAAAGCAGTGCCCGCCGTTTGGCCGGGCGCTGCTTCAAGCCCTTGGTGTCTCGTGCCTTCAGAGCCGATCGAAAACCTCGGGCTGCAATTTCCGGATCTTCATCAGATGCTGCAGCGTGTACGATAGCGACAGAGCGTCGTCGAGCCCGTCATGCGCCTGCAAGGGAGGATGGTCGACGTTGTAGTAGTCGGCCAGCTTGTTGCTGGGCGTCTTTGCCAAATCCTCGATCGGCATGCCCGCTGCGATGAGAAGCTTGACGGCGTTGTCGAACCGGCGGGCCGGGATGGAAGGCTGGATGCCTGCGACATAGCAGCTGATGGCCACCATGTTCATCTCATCCTTACCCCAGGACCAGAACCGGGCGCCGCCCGAGAAGCTGTCGACACCGGAAAGCGCATCCTCCAGCGCCACGCCATGGGCGTCGATATCCTCTTCGGTGATGCCGGTCAGATGGGTGAAGTATGGATCGAGCGGATACCGCTTGCCGAAGCGGTCGACGGGCCGGACGTAGGACTTGTACGTGCCAAGGATCGGAAACTCGCCTTCGAGTCCGAGCTTGACGGCTCCGATCTGCGCAATGACAGGATCGGGATCGTGGGCCGCGCACCAAAATCTGCGCTGCGAGCCTTCGAGGCAAAGAAATTCACAGTCGAATATGATGGCGGTCTTCATGGCCGACGTTCCCCTCGTAGTTGGAGCTTCGGACTGAATACCCTCCATCGTGGCCCGACAAGTTCTCTATAACAGGCATCAGCGATCCGTTCGTCCTATGCGTGTTTCGACAATTTCGCTCACCTGTTTTCGTCCACCGTGGCCGAGGTGGAGGTCGGTGCCATCCTGGCCTGGCTTCCCGTAATTGCCGCTGCCCGCCTGACGGAAGGCGTCGCAGACGAAAATGACGCGCTGCTGCGGCTGGCCGAGGCGAACGGGTATCATTGAAAGGGCTTGGCATCCACAGTCTGTGCGGACCGTCGGTCCGAGACGTTGCTCTCGACAATGCCGGCTTTGCGCAAGAGCATCCAAAATCCGCGCGTGTATCCAAAGGGCGTTGAATAATTGTGTTTTATCAAGGGAATTTACTCTTTCCAAACCATGCCGGCCGTCAATTCGCGGTTGTCCGATGGGCGGGGTCTGCACGACAAGCTGCTATGAATACGGGTTTCGGAGACGGATTCCCGCGCCACATCAGTTACCGAAGTTCTGTCTCTAAGAGGTGCCAATGTCGAACTATTCCCATGCCCCCACTGGTCATCAGGCTCATGGGCACCCGACACCCGGACAGGCCGATGCCGGGTCGCAAAACCGGAATATCGAACGTCGCCTCGAATTCATGGGGCTCGACCAGCAAGGGCGTGCCGGGATCCGTTCGCTGAAAGCGCTGATCGAGCGGGAATTGCCGCATGGTCTCGACAAATTCTATGCGCAGTTGCGCAACAGCCCCGAGGTCAAGCGCTTCTTTTCGTCGGATGAGCATATTGCCAGAGCCAAGGGCGCCCAGGTGGGGCATTGGGCGAATATATCCGATGGCAACTTCAATGAGGACTACGTCGCCAAGGTCCGTACCATCGGCACCGTTCACGCGCGTATCGGCCTGGAGCCCAGATGGTATATCGGCGGCTACGCCATCCTTGTCGACCACCTGATCAAGAGCGCTGTCGAGGAGATGTTTCCAAAAGGCGGAATGTTTTCCAAGAAAACCATGAAGCCGGCGGACTTCGCAAAGGCGTTGGCAAGTCTGGTCAAGGCCGTGATGCTCGATATGGATCTGGCCATTTCGGTCTATATCGACGAAGCGGAAATCGCCAAGCAGAAGGCCCAGGCGGAAGCGATTGCGAGCGAGCAGAAGCTTGTGAGTGACTGTTTCGGCAAGGCGATGTCCGCCATCGTCGCCAAGGATGTCAGCTATCGCATCACCGATGACCTGCCTGCCGCCTATCACCAACTGCGTGACGATTTCAACCACGCGCTGGATCAATTGACGAGCACGATCAGCGAGATCGATTCCGCCGCGTCGCAGATCCATGCCGGATCGCAGGAGATTCGCTCCGCCGCCGACGCGCTTGCCAAGCGCACCGAGCAACAGGCAGCTTCCATCGAGGAGACTGCTGCCGCGCTCGAAGAGATCACCACGACCGTCAAGGATTCCAGCAGGCGCGCGGAGGAGGCGGGGCAGCTGGTTTCAAAGGCGCGCGCCGGTGCGGAAAAATCCGGCCAGATCGTCCAGCGGGCGGTTACCGCGATGGGCGCGATCGACAGTTCATCGCGTGAGATTTCCAGCATCATCGGCGTGATCGACGAGATTGCTTTCCAGACGAACCTGCTGGCGCTTAACGCCGGCGTCGAGGCCGCGCGCGCCGGTGAGGCCGGCAAGGGATTTGCCGTCGTCGCCCAGGAAGTCCGCGAGCTGGCCCAGCGTTCGGCCAAGGCGGCAAAAGAGATCAAGGAATTGATCAATACCTCCGGCGAGCAGGTCAAGACAGGCGTTTCGCTGGTTGGGGAAACGGGAGAAGCGCTGGCTGTCATCGTCGATGAGGTCAAGGAGATCGACCATCATATCTGCTCGATCGTCGAGGCGGCGCGCGAACAGGCGACCGCGCTTGCCGAGATCAACATGGCCGTCAATGCCATGGATCAGGGCACGCAGCAAAATGCCGCCATGGTGGAGGAATCCACGGCCGCAAGCCATGCTCTTGTCCGGGAGATCGGACGGATCGCGGAAATGCTCAGCCAATTCCATATCGGCAAGAGGTCCGCATCTTCCGCTCCCCCAAGGCTGGCGCCGGCGAAGCCGACGGATGCGGGGTCTCCCGCGCGCGAACTCAAGGCCAGGGTCGCCAAGGCGTATCAGACACAGGGCAACGCGGCGCTGGCGAGCGGCCAGTGGGACGAGTTCTGAGATCGTCACCTAGCGGGCGCTCGGACCAAAGGTCCGAGCGTGAGCGCTTTACGTGCCGGCGGTTCAATGCTGATGTGGTCTCACTTCGCAGGCACGACGAGGGTCTCTCCCTTGCGGACGATGTAGGTCGCCAGTTCCGACGCCTTGCCACTGCCGATGTTCTTCGCCGAGTGAACGACGCCTGATGGAATGAACAAGGATTGGCCGGCTTTAAGGGTCACCGGCTCTGCGCCTTCGAGCTGGTATTCCAATGTTCCTTCAATGACGAATGCGATCTCTTCGCCGGGATGCGAGTGCTTGGGGGCGAGAACGCCGGGAGCAAAATCGACGCGGACCTGAATAGCCTCGTGGCCGGGCACGTCAATATCGTTCCTGATGAGATCGGTGCGCTGCAGCGGCTGTTCTGCCTGCGCTGCTGCTGCGCCGCCGAGAACAAGGGCGAGTGCGATAGCCTGGATCATTTTCATCGTTGCATCCTTCTGAATTGACCATTTTCGGCTCATCGGCCGCATCGGTATTTCAGTCGATGATTGAACCAGGGATGTGTCTGGAAACCCCCATTTTTGTAAGACAGTGTATCTGCAGGCCTATGCTCCTGCGAGGACGGGACTTTTCTTACGCGAAGCGGATCGCGGTTCTCGCGCGCGCCTTCGCCGCTACTTCCTCGCGGTCGCGAGGCGGTTGAGACGTCTCCAGTGAATCGAGCAGTTCGCGGGCGCAAGCAGCGATCGAACCGACCGCGCGTTCGAACGCAACCGCGTTGCGCTTCGACGGCTTGGTCGCTCCGCTCAGCTTGCGTACGAACTGCAGCGCGGCCTCATGAATCTCCTCGTCCGTCGCTGGCGGATCGAAATTGAACAGTGGTTTTATATTTCGGCACATGGCTTGCTCACGGTCATTTCTCTTTGCCACCGAGGGAGCGTGGCCCGGCATAAAAACTAGTCGCACGAGCGCGAATTGCAACCGACCATGGGAACTTCCCACCCAGTGATCCCTTCGCGGTGCTCGCAAGCTGCCGAAACCACACGTCCGCCAGCAGCAATGAGCTCATCGCTCAAGCCGCCGACGAAGACCCCGGCGCTTTCAACCTAACCCCTCCCAGCGTCGCAATATCAGTCACCCCACCCGACGATTCAAAGTCGAAGATCTTCTGCGTCACCAGGGCGGCGGCACCCCTTGCCCAGGAATTGTCTTCCCAGTCGGGCAAAAGCGGTGGCGCGGTCCTGAAGGTTCGGGCGGCCAGCGCCTCGCGCAGCGGCACCAGGAAAGGATCGCCGAGGGAGACGGCTTCGCCGCCGGCGACGATGACTTCGGGATCGGTGATGTTGACGAGATTGGCAAGGGCGGTGCCGATGCCGCGGCCGGAATCGGCGACGAGGGCGAGGGCGGTGGGGTCGCCTGATGTGAGCGCCTTGCAGAGTTCTGGCAGATCGAGCTCGTCTCGGCCAGTTGCTTCCCGCCAGCGCCTTAGCATCGAAGCTTCGGAGTGATAGGCCATCAGGCAGCCGCGCTTGCCGCATTCGCAGAGCCGGCCGTTCTCTTCGAAGAGGGTATGGCCGAACTTGCCGGCCGCTCCATTTGCGCCGCGATAGAGCTTGCCGTCGATGACGAGCGCGCAGCTGATGCCGACGCCGACGGCGAGGACAGCCATGTTGCGATGTTGGCGGCCGAGCCCGAAGAGTTGCTGGGCGATGGCATAGGCGTTGGTATCGTCTTCCAGCCAGACCGGGACATGCACGCGGTTTGCGACCAGCGAGGCGAGGGGGACGTTGTCCCAGCTGAAGCGGTGGCTGCGCACGCAGGCGGTCTGTTCGTGGTTGAAGACGCCCGGCATGGAGATGCCGATGCCGGCGAGCTTGGCGTTGGGACGGCCGGCGAGCTTCACCAGTTCCGGCACGGTACCCGCCAACAGGTCGGCGACCTTCTCGGGCTCATGGCCGTCGAGGTTTACCCGCATGGCGGCGATGGGGTTGGTGGCGAGGTCGGTCGCCACGCATTCCACCGAATCCACCATCAGCTTGAAGCCGACGGCAAGCGCGTGTTCGTAGTTGATATCCACGGGGATCGGTCGGCGGCCGGTGAGGCCGGGCACGGTCTTGCCTTCGACGACGATGCCTTCCTCCAGCAGGTCTGAAACAACGAAGGTCACGGCCGCCGGGCTCAAGCCGATGACGGTGGCGATGTCGGCGCGACTCCTCGGTCCCTCGCGCCTGAGGAGGTTGAGGATGAGGCGTCGGTTCATGGCTCTCGCCGTGGTTTGGTCGCCTTTGAGCTTCACTTTGCATTCCTTAATTTTGTAAATTAATTATTGCGAGCTGCAAAGATCTATGCATAAGTTCGGCCGCGGATCAACTCAGCCAGGCGGATTATCGCTGGAATTGGGGTGGATCGCAGCGTTGAAAGCCTGGTCGGTCGTTTCATGGAGGAGGCGGCGGTCGGGAGATGTCGATCGATCAACTGGGAGGAATTCAATGGCATTTTCAAAGCAATTTCCGTCAGCCACCCGCAGGAGCTTCCTGAAGGGTGCGGGCATCGTGTCTGCCGCTGCGGTCACCGGCAGTTTTCCAATTCCCGCGATCGCGCAGGCCCAAGAGGTCACGATGATCTCGGCCGAAAACAATGGGGCCGCGCTCGATGCGCTGAAGGCAATCGCCGCGGGCTTCAGCAAGGAAGCCGGCGTCAACGTCGTCATCAACAATATGGATCACGAGGCCCATAAGACGGCCATCCGCAACTATCTCGTCGCCGGCGCGCCTGATGTCTGCTCCTGGTTTTCCGGCAACCGCATGCGCGCCTTCGTCAAGCGCGGCCTGTTCGACGACATCTCCGATCTTTTCGAGAAGGAAAAGTACAAGGACGTGCTCGGCGCGACGGCGGGGGCCGTTACCGAAGACGGCAAGCAGTACGGCCTTCCCACAGGCGGCACGCTCTGGGGCATGTTCTACCGGAAGGATGTGTTCGAGCAGCATGGGCTGACCGTGCCGAAGACCGCCGAGGAATTCATGGCCTATGGCGACAAGTGCAAGGCGGCAGGCATTACGCCGGTTGCGATCGGCACCAAGGAATTGTGGCCGGCTGCCGGCTGGTTCGATCAGATGAACCTGCGCATCAACGGCCTCGACAAGCACATGGCGCTGATGAATGGCGAGATGAGCTATCTCGATCCGTCGCTGACGGCCGTGTTCGACCAGTGGGAAGCGATGATATCAAAGGACTTTTTCACGGCCAACCATACATCCTTCGGCTGGCAGGAGGCCGCGGCGCTGCTGGCGCAGAAGAAGGCCGGCATGATGAACTTAGGCGCCTTCCTGCGCTCGGCCTTCACCGCCGACGATCTGCCGCAGCTCTCCTATGCGACCTTCCCGGTGCTCGACGCCAAGGTCGGCCACTTCGAAGAGTTTTCGGTCAATTCGATCCACATTCCGGCGAAGGCCAAGAACAAGCAGGGCGCGCGCGAATTCCTAGCCTATTTCTACAAGCCTGAGAATCTGGCGGCCTATCTGGAGCCGGGCGGCAACGTGCCGCCGCGCCACGACCTGCCGCCCAGCAAGGACCCGCTGGTCAACATTGCCGTCGAGACGATGAAAACGGTAGAGGGCACGTCGCAATATTACGACCGCGACAGCGACCCCGACATGGCGCAGGCCGGCCTCGTCGGCTTCCAGGAATTCATGGCCAAACCCGAACGGCGGAAGGCCATCCTGACGCGCCTCGAGGGCACGCGTAAGCGGATTTACAAGATCTGACGTCGGCCGCTCGTCCTGGCGTTCATGGTTGCCCCTCACCCTCACCCTCTCCCCGTTTTGACGGGGAGAGGGGACGTGCCCTGCGAGAAGTGTGCGGGGGGCGGAGGGGTTGCGGCTTCGTCTCTTCGCCCCGCGAGCGTGGGTCCGAAGGACGGGTCGAGACCCGTGGCTCGACCCCGCTCGGTGGCGGCAGCCGGATGAGGGGCAGCCCGACCAGCGCAGCCCGATGAGGGGCAGTTCGCCGCTTGCTTTTGTCGTAAACGAGGCTCCTGAAATGCAGACATTATGGCGCCGCCAGCGTTGGTGGCTTACCCCGACTTTGCTCATCGCGCCGGCGATATTGCTGTTTTTCACCGTCATCCTGCTGTCGGCCGTCCGGAGCGTTTGGATCAGCCTGCACGACTGGGACGGCTTCGGCCCGATGGTGTGGATCGGCTTCGGCAATTACGTCGAGCTCTACGACGATCCGCAATTCTACGTGTCGCTGAAGAACAACCTGATCTGGCTTGTCATGTTCATGGCGGCACCGCCGCTCGGCCTCGCTATCGCGCTGCTGGTCAATCAGAAGATCCGCGGCATGCGCTTTCTGAAATCGCTGTTCTTCATCCCGCTGGTGCTCGCCTCGGTCACCGTCGGCGTCGTCTTCACCTGGGTCTATACGCCGGAATTCGGGCTGCTCGCGCTGATCTTCAAGGCCTTTGGAGCTACGGCGCCGGCGGTTCTCTCCGACGAGCATTTCGTCACCTTCGCCATCGTGATTGCAGCACTCTGGCCGCAGATCACTTTCTGTATGGTGCTTTATCTCGCAGGTCTCAACAATCTCAGCGAAGAGCTGATCGGGGCCGGCCGTGTCGACGGGGCGAGGGGCTGGAACATGCTGTGGCACATCGTGCTGCCGCAACTGACTCAGGTCACCTTCATCGCCATTGCCGTCACCGTCGTCGGCGCGCTCAGATCCTTCGACATGGTGTCGGTGATGACAAACGGTGGTCCGTTCGGCTCGTCGTCGGTTCTCGCCTACCAGATGTTCGAGCAGTCGATCTTCTCCTATCGCTTCGGCTACGGCGCCGCGATCGCCTCCGTGCTCTTCGTGATCATGGCCGCCTTCATCGCCTGGTACCTCAGCCGCATCATCCGCACCGAAGAAAGGGGAGGCTGATGTATCCTCGTCCTATTCCCGAAGCCGCCGTCTGGCAGCGACGCTTTTATGTGCTCGCCGTCGTCATCGTGCTGCTGCTCTGGCTCTGCCCGCTGTTTGCGATCATCCTGACCTCCTTCCGCACGACCGAGGATGTCATGGGCGGCAATCTGTGGGGATGGCCGACCGGCATCGGCGTGATCGACAATTATACTGATGTCTTCACGCAGACGCCGATGGCCCGCTACTTCCTCAACAGCCTGATCATCACCGTTCCCTCGGTGATCGGCGTCCTGGCGCTCAGCACACTCGCCGGCTATGTGCTGTCGCGGTACCGCTTTCCCGGCAACATGCTGATCTTTGCGCTGTTCGTCGGCGGCAATTTCCTGCCGCATCAGATCATGATGATCCCGGTGCGCGACCTGATGGTGCAGCTCGATCTGATCGACACGACGGCGGCGCTGATCATCTTCCACGTCGCCTTCCAGACAGGCTTTGCGACACTCTTCATGCGCAATTTCATCGCGGCACTTCCCGACGAACTGTTCCAGGCGGCCCGCGCCGAAGGCGCCTCTCCCTTCCAGACGCTCGTGCACGTGGCGATCCCGCTGGTGCGGCCGGCACTGGCAGCGCTTGCCATCCTGATCTTCACCTTCATCTGGAACGACTATTTCTGGGCCGTGGTGCTGACCGTCAGCGACAGCGTCAAGCCGGTCACGGCAGGCCTTGCCAATCTGCGCGGCGAATGGGTCTCTGCCTGGAACCTGATTTCGGCCGGCACGATCGTCGTCGCCGTGCCGCCGGTCATCATGTTCTTCCTGATGCAGCGGCACTTCATCGCCGGCCTGACCATGGGAGCGGTGAAGGGATGATCCAGCACTTCGATTTTCCAGTTTCAACAACAGAGAGCCAGGACGCATGACCAGTCTCGAACTCCGTGAGATCAACAAGAATTATGGCGCCTATCATGCGCTGCGCGGCATCGATCTTTCCGTCGCGCAAGGCGAGTTCATCGTCATGGTCGGCCCCTCCGGCTGCGGCAAATCCACGCTTTTGAAATCGATCGCCGGCCTGGAGGCGATTTCCTCCGGCCAGATCCTGATCAACGGCCGCGACGTCACCAAGCAGGAACCGGGCGACCGCGGCATCGCCATGGTCTTCCAGTCCTACGCGCTATATCCGCACATGACGGTAGCGGAGAACATGGGCTTCGGCCTGCGCATGGCCAAACGGCCGAAGGCCGAAATCGAGGCGGCCGTGGCACGCGCCGCCCAGATCCTGAGGATCACCGACCAGCTGGAGAAGCGGCCGAAGCAGCTTTCCGGTGGACAGCGGCAGCGCGTAGCGATCGGGCGAGCGATCACTCGCTCCCCCGACGTCTTCCTGTTCGACGAGCCGCTGTCGAACCTCGATGCGGCGCTCAGAACCCAGATGCGTGTCGAGCTCAGCAGCCTGCATGCGGAACTCGGCGCCACCATGGTCTATGTCACCCACGACCAGGTGGAGGCCATGACCATGGCAAGCCGGATCGTCGTCTTGAACCAGGGGGTGATCGAGCAGGTCGGCTCTCCGCTGCAGCTCTACCGCAACCCCGACAACCTCTTTGTCGCGGGCTTCCTCGGCGCGCCCAGAATGAATTTCCTCGGCGTCACCGTCGACGAGGTGTCCGGCCGCAATATCACGGTTTCGGCGCCCGGCCTTGTGCCGGTGACGGTGGAACTGGCGGAGGCGACAGCGCTGGCGAAAGGCGCCAGCCTGACGCTGGGTGTGCGGCCGGAGAACATCTCGGTGGTCGCCGACGGCAGCCAAGGCGGGGCGATCAACGGTCAGGTCCGGCTCGTAGAGCATCTCGGCCGCGAGACCATTCTCTATATCGACGCCGGCAATCTCAGGACCGTCGCCTCGGAGAGCGGCACCGGCAACATCACGGTGCAGCTCAGCTATGTCGCGCCTTTTGCCGCCGATCAGAACGTCGCGCTGAAGCTCGACGCCAGCGAACTCTATCTCTTCTCGCCCGATGGCGGACGCACGATCAGCGCCCGCAAAACCATCCTCGACAGATAATCACAGGAAACCCCACCGTGTCCGACAAGACCCTCTCCGTATGGAACCCCGTCAAGACCGATCGCTTCCTCGTCGGTGCGCCGCACTATCCCGAGCATGTCGACGAAAGTTATTGGGAGCGCGACGCCGAGCGCATGGCGAAAGCCGGCTTCAACGTGGTCAGAATGGCAGAATTCGCCTGGCACATTCTCGAGCCGAAGCTCGGCACCTACAATTTCGATCTGTTCGACCGGGCGATCGCCATGCTCGGCCGCTACGGCATCGACACGATCATGTGCACGCCGACGGCGACGCCGCCGCGCTGGCTGACCGTGGCCCATCCCGAGATACTGAGGGTCGACGGCAAGGGCCGGCCGATGAGCCATGGCTCGCGCCAGCACTGCGACACGGCAAGCCCCGTTTTCCGCGAGCACAGCAAACGCATCACCAGGGCGATGGCCGAGCATTATCGCGGCAATCCCCATGTCGTCGGCTGGCAGACCGACAATGAGCTGAACACCAGCATGCCGGAGAGCTTTTCCCAAGCGACGCTCACCGAATTCCAGGCCTTCCTCGCTGGCAAATACCGCGAGATATCAAAGCTCAATACGGCCTGGGGCGGTGATTTCTGGGCGACGGCCTATGACAGTTTCGACCAGGTGGTGCTGCCGATCGAGTTCGGCCCGACCTTCCCGAGCCCTGGCCATCTGCAGGATTATCACCGCTTTCTCGCCTTCTCGACGGCGCGTTTCCAGCATGACCAGGTGGAGATCCTGCGTGCCGTCAAACCATCCTGGTTCGTCTTCCACAATCTCGGCGGCTTGCGGGATATCGACTTTCGCGGCCAGTTCTCCACCGATCTCGATTTCGTCGGCTACGACATCTATCCGATGCTCTATGACGAGTTCCAGCGGCTCGGCAATCACGCCAAGGTTCAGGCGCTGCACCTCGATATCTGCCGAGGCTTCTCCGGCAATTACATCGTGCCCGAGCAGCAGTCGGGTTTCGGCAGCCAGCCGGGCTTCTGCACGCTGACGCCGGAGCCGGGCGAGTTGCGCCGTATGGCGCTTTCCTCGGTTGCTCATGGTGCTGACGGCCTGATGTTTTTCCGCTGGCGGCCGGCCCATTTCGGCGCCGAGATCTATTGGATGGGCATCATCGACCATGACGATATCGGTCGCCATCGCTATGAGGAGGCCAAGCGCTTCGCCACCGAGATGACGGCGCTAGCGCCCAAGATCCTAGGCACCTATGTGCGTATGGATGTCGGCATTGCCGGATCGGACTTCGATAATCAGGAAGCCCACAAGACCTATCCGATCGGCCTGCCAAGCCCGCAGGACGATGCGATCCTGCTGCACCAATACTGCTATGACCGCGGCATTGCCTGCGGCTTCATTCATCCCGAGGACGATCTTTCCAGGCTGAAGCTCTTCTATGTTCCGCACTGGGTGATGTGGAAGGACGAATGGACGGCCAGGCTCGAAGCCTTCGCCGAAGCAGGCGGCACCGTCGTCATCGGCGCGCGCACCGGCACCCGCAACGAAGACAACCACGTTATCCGCGAGACGGCGCCCGGCACTGCGCTTTCCAAGCTGACAGGCGTGCGCGTCGAAGATTTCGGCCGTCTGACAGCCCCGGGCGCCAACGGCCTCTTCGACGTGATGGAGCGCTCCGGCGGCCTCGTCATTCCGCCGAACAAACCGGCCGAAAGCAACCGCCGCCAGCGCCGCTTCAAGATCGGCAACCGTGAAATGACGGCCGGCCATTTCTACGAAAACCTCACCATCGACCCCGACGTCGAGGTGATCGCCGCCTGGTCCAACCGCTACGCCGAAGGCCAGCCGATGGCAACCTCCCGCAAGGTCGGCAAGGGACAGGTCATCTATCTCGGCACCTATCTCACGCCTGATCTGACCGAGGCGCTGACCGAACGCCTCTTCGCCCCCGCCGGCATCGAGCCGCTGGTCGGCGGGCTGCCGGAGGGTGTTGAGGTGACGATGCGGATGAACAAGGAGCGGCGGCTGCTGTTTGTGCAGAATTATACGGATCAGGCTGTGACGGTCGGTGGCGTGCCGGCCGGGCGGGATCTGCTGGATGGGGAGAAGAGGGTGACGGGAGGGCTGGAGCTTGACGGGTATGGGTGTGCGATTGTGGAGTTGGAGGGGTGAGGTTGCGGCATATTGAATGGCGGTGACGGAAAGTGGACCCGCGTGTTCAACAGGCGGTGTACCTGACCGCACCTGGGCACAAGTGCAGAATCTCGTTCGAAAGACCAGTTGCCTTGAAAACTAAGGCAACTGACCATCGATCGTGGTCAATCCGCAAAATTACAGGCTATCTATAAAGGCGCGTTGGATAGCTACCCAATCGTCAGGATATGGTTCTTGATCTTGCTGATGCTCCGCCTGGTACTCACTTCAGCCCTGAAGTTTCCAGTATTTCGTCATCTCATCAACCCAGGCATGCGGGGGTGCTGGCAGCTTGACCTCACGATCAATCAGTTGCCCCAGCCAATTTGAAGCCGATCAAATCGAACCTCGCTCAACGGCTGGCCGGAGGGACCGAGCCTTACCGAATGAAGAACGAGACGAAGCTCGGGGGAATAGTATTGTTCGAAAATAATCGGAGGCAATCCCGTCAGTTCCAGACGGCTGTTGATGGCCCAAACTTTGTAGGAACAAGATGCAATAGTTTCCTCTCCCAAGCCGTCGAACCTAATAAAAGTAGTGCCCGAAACGGATTTTTTGCCATTGATGAAAAGCGTAGTGTCGGATTGCCAGTTTTTCTTCTGTGGTAGATCGTCCAACGCAATCGCATTCGCGTATTTCAGCTCATGCGTCCCGTTGGGACCAACTCTCTTTTCGACGAGCAGGGGGTGCAAATATACGGCCGACACCGGCTGCAGTGAACGGTTACGCTCCACCAGCTTTTGTTCGGTGAGACCCGGACCGTTCGGCTTGTAGAATACGGAAAGGAAAGGCACTTCTCTGGTTAGCAGTACGCCCTGTTTGGTCTGATTGGCGGTTAAGCAATTGCCAAAGGCTGATGCCGCCAATGTTATTCCAACCAGTAGCGACAAACTTCTTAGCAAGATCGACATCCCAGATTCCAACTCATCCAAGTCCGCTACCATGGTGCTTGGGTGAAATTGGGGAGATCGAAGTCGCCGGCCCGGACCTTGCCCAACAACCTGACCGAACTTGGCCTGATCGACGAATATCATCTACCTGCACCCGGTCGTGGTGGGGCAGGGCAAGACCTATTTCGCGGGGCCTCGCCCTCCGCGCCAGTCGAAAATCCATTCACCATGCCAAGACACCCGCGATAAACCCTAATGCCACAACCCCACCTCCAACCCGCCTAAACACCCGTCTTTTCCGCTAGCTGCCCCCTCCACTTCAACCTTCCTTAAACGCCCGCCCCATAGCGTAACCCCTCAAATCGAGGGTCCTTTTCCATGTTCACCGTTCTGACGTGCGTCACCGAGCAGCATAATCTCACGCTGGTCGGTCTCGCGGGTTTGATCTGCTTTCTTGCCAGCCTTTGCGCGATGGTTCTGCTCGATCGGGCGATGTCTTCCGATGGCGCTGCCCGGTGGGTGTGGATCGGGACGGCGGGGGCGGCTGGGGGTTTCGGGATCTGGGCGACGCATTTCGTTGCGATGCTGGCCTATGATCCAGGTGTCGTCGTCGGCTATCATGCCGGCTTGACGCTGGTTTCACTGCTGGTCGCGATCGTCGCGACGACGGGCGCGATCGCGGCCAAGATCGCCTATACCAGGTGGACGGCGAATATTCTGGCGGGCGTGCTCTTCGGCGCCGGCATCGGGTCGATGCATTTTTCTGGAATGCTCGCCATCGAATTCCCGGGAGCGATCTCATGGGATAGCGGGTTCGTGACGGCCTCGTTCACCCTCGGCATCGTCTTTTCGGTCGCGGCCTTTCGGTTTGCGGTCAGGGACGAGCGGTCGCTTCTCGGCGGGCTCGCGCCGACGCTTTTGTTGACATCAGGTGTCGTCGCGCTGCATTTCACCGCGATGGCGGGTGTCACCGTCACGCCTGGCATTGTGGCGCTCGATCCCGCGACGCTGCTTTCGCCCGCGATCATGGTGGTGACGATCGCCGCCGTCACCTTTTCGCTGCTGGCGGCGGGTTTTGCGGCGGCCATTTTCGCCGTGCGCTCGGAGGCCAAGACCGCCAAGGCGGAGCGCAATTTCAAGCTGCTGGTGCAGGGCGTCACCGACTACGCCATCTATATGCTCGATCCCGACGGCAAGGTCAGCAACTGGAATGCCGGGGCCGAGCGCGCCAAGGGCTATCGCGCCGAGGAGATCGTCGGCAAGGATTTCTCGCTGTTCTATTCGGCGGAAGATCGCCGGAACGGCCTGCCGCAGCGGGCGCTCGCGACCGCCCGCACCGAGGGCAAGTTCGAGGCGCAGGGCTGGCGCTATCGCAAGGACGGCTCCTCCTTCTGGGCCTATGTCGTCATCGACCCGATCTACGACGAGACCGGAGCGCTGATCGGCTATGCGAAGATCACCAAGGACAACAGCAAGCAGAAGGCGGATGCCGACCGGATCGAGGAGGTCAGCCGCAATCTCGATGTCGCGCTCGAAAACA
Organism: Rhizobium sp. BK212; assembly: GCF_014197475.1. Taxonomy (NCBI): domain Bacteria; kingdom Pseudomonadati; phylum Pseudomonadota; class Alphaproteobacteria; order Hyphomicrobiales; family Rhizobiaceae; genus Rhizobium; species Rhizobium sp. BK212. Next base: position 245,914 of record NZ_JACIFS010000002.1, on the reverse strand, counting down.
TGGGGCAGGGCATCTGCATGTTCGCCGCGGATGAGCGCCTGGTGCTGTGCAACAAGCGCTATCTCGAAATCTTCAAATTTCCCGAAGGGTCGGTGCGTCCGGGAATGTACTACAGGGAGATCGTCGAGGTCGGCTATGCCGCCCACGCCGAGACCCCGGCGGAAGCGGCGGCGCGGGCCGAGGCCCATTACATCAGGAACATGGCGCTGATCCGGGGCGGGGCCGGCAGTGCGGTTCACAAATATCCAAGCGGCATCTCTATCCAGCAGAATGTCAACATCCTGCCAAACGGCGGCTGGGTCGTGACCTTCGAGGATATCAGCGATCGCGTGAAATCCGAGGAGCAGGTCGCCTTCCTGGCCAAGCACGACGCGCTGACGGGCCTGCCGAACCGGCTGGAGTTCGGCGAGTGCGTCTCCGAGGAAATGATGGTCGCCGACCGGATGAGGGGCAGGGTTGCGGTCATCGGTATCGATCTCGACAAGTTCAAGGAGGTCAACGACCAGCATGGGCACGGCACCGGCGACTTGGTGCTTGTCGAGCTGACGCGCCGTCTCGGCGAGGCACGGCAGGAGGGCGAATTCATCGCCCGCTTCGGCGGCGACGAGTTCGCCGCGACCAAGCGCTTCGACGATCTGAGCGCGCTCCACGATTTCATCGGCCGCCTGGAAGGCGCGCTGACCGGAATGGTTTCGGTCGACGGCTTCGAGATCAAGACCGGCGCCAGCCTCGGCGTCGCCATCTATCCCGGCGATGCGGAGAGCGTGGACGGGCTTCTCGCCAATGCCGACCTAGCCATGTACCGGGCCAAGCAATCGCTGCTGCAGAAAGTCTGCTTCTACGAGGCTGCCATGGACGAGACCGCGCGCCGCCGTCGCGCGCTCGCCAACGATCTCTGGGCCTGCATCGACCGCAACGAGCTTCATCTGCATTATCAGGTGCAGAAATCGGTGCGGACGGGAGAGATCACCGGCTATGAAGTGCTGCTGCGCTGGCGCCATCACGAACGCGGCAACATCCCGCCCATGGATTTCATTGGCCTTGCCGAGGAATGCGGCGCGATCCTGCCGATCGGCGAATGGGTGTTGCGGGAAGCCTGCCGGGAGGCCGCAGGCTGGAACAGCGGCCACAAGATCGCCGTCAACCTCTCGCCGATCCAGCTCGGCCATGCCGACATGGCGGCCGTCATCGCCAGCATCCTCCTGGAGACCGGCCTCGATCCGCGACGCCTCGAAATCGAGATCACCGAAAGCTCTATCATCATCGACAAGGACAAGGCCCTGCGCACCATGCGGGAGATCAAGGCGCTCGGCGTCTCGATCGCGATCGACGATTTTGGCACCGGCTACTCGTCGCTGGAGACGCTGCGCGCCTTCCCCTTCGACAAGATCAAGCTTGACAAGAGCTTCATGGCCGAGGTCGAGAGCAACGCGCAATCCAAGGCGATTGTCCGGGCCATCCTGGCGCTCGGCCGCAGCCTGGAGGTTCCAGTGCTCGCCGAAGGCGTGGAGACGCAGGCGCAGCTCGATACGCTTTTCGAAGAGCAATGCGACGAGGCGCAGGGTTACCTGCTCGGAAGGCCGCAGGCGATGCGCGAGGCGGTGGCTGAGAAGGCGGCTTGAGGCATCGCCACGGCGTAGTGTTTCATGAGAAAAAAAGAGCATCTCCGTACTGAAACAAAACGGAAATGCTCTCTCGTAGTTTAGTGCGGAGCCATACTTGTCAGCTCCACACTGCTCGCACCTGTTTATAGCCTATTCCTCGGATGTCTCCGGCGCGGCGTTCTCCAGCGAGGCGCGGATTTGATCGATCTTCCCGTTCGCCTCGCCAACCCCGAGGATTGACTTGGCTTCGGCCAAAACCGCCGGGCTGACCTGGCCGGTTTTCGTTGCGGAAGCCAATGCGTCCTCCAGCGCCTCGTCCCCTAATAGAGGGTCATCGGCGGCGGGCTCGATGCCATTGTCGAGTTCATACTGGGCATAAGCCATGGCATAGGCCGCGATGGCGGTCATGCGCGGGTCCGACGTATGCATCAGCGCCCTGTAATTTCGCTTCAGGGAGTTCAGGCCTGCCATCTGCGCCGACAGGTTCTTTTCTTTCGTGACGGTTTTGGTCCCATCAGCCTTCGCGGATTTGGACTTGCTTCCTGCTTCGGTGGATTTGCCTTTCACGCCTGAGGATTTAGAGCTGCCATGGGTTGAACCGCTACCCTGGTTGCCGTTGCCGTGACTGCCGCTATTTCCGTTGCCGCCGCCATGACCGCCCCCGTTGCCACCACCATTGCCCCCACCGCTCCCACCGTCTTTTGCCAGCGCGGCAACGTCGATCCCGGCAATCGTAGCCGGGCTTGCTGCAAGAGCCAGCGAAAGCACGGCCAAGGACGCTAAGGTTGCTATCCGCATCATTTTCCTCCGAGTCAGATCATCAAGTGCGGTGCAACTGCACTGCATAGGGAGATGTGAGAGGTTAGACGCTGATTGCGTATCGCACATCGGCACGAGGTCCGACGTCGGTGGGGACTATGGTCCTAAACAAGTTGAAATATTTGATAAATCCACATCGTCAGCCAGGTTGGCTGATGTGGCGACACGCCGTGAAGAGGGAGTAGGTGCTCGGCGTGGCTGAAGCAGCTGAACACCGGACGATCTTTTACCGGAACTTGGAGCCGGCGATCCGCCGCCGGTGGATTTTTCGCAGTCGGCCGGAAGCTGAGACATCGCAGATTGTCAGAACCAAGGGTTGCGTACGCAGCGTCCTTTGGATGGAGGGCCTTCAAACGTGTCCGTGCCGTCGAAATGATCGACAGGCAGATCCCGAACGAGAGGCGGCGGCGCAATCACCCCAGACGTAAATCAATAAGCGGATGTAACTTCTTCAGGTTCGGCAGAGACTTAGCTTGCCAGGGATATTGATTGGTGCCTTTGATGACGAGCAGGAGATCGCCCATCTTTCTGGCTTCGATCGTCAGCTTGGCCAACAGATTTATGCCGGAGGAATTGAGGAACTCGAGACCCGTCAGGTTGAACGTCACCTGTTTGTGCCCCTCATGGAGCAGACCCGAAATCAATGAATAAATGGGCGCATAGGCGTCCGGTCCGGCCAGCCGGAATACGCCGTCGAAATATACCTGGTTTCTTTCCGCCCATACGCGGAAGTTTTCGTCGCTGATTTCCATTCTTCGCTCACAGATTGGAGGAGGGCGGCATCGCCACAGCTGCAGTCGTCGTCAGTATGATACGCTGGTCATTGTTCTCTTCGAATGCCCAAGCCATTTTTGCGTCGTAGTCGCTCAGAAGGGTGAGCAATCCCAAGCCCGAACCGCTCGTTGCCGATATGGCGTTGGTTTCGATTTGCTCAAGAAGAAGTTCCCCGGGATCTTTCGATTGGAGGCGATGCAGCAATTGCTGGAAGCGGGACGATGTCACGCCATCGATCGTGTTCTTGACCCTTATCAAAAAGGCTCCGTCGAATATGCCGGCTTCAATGAGGATCTCCCCAGGTTGTCGAAACTTGACGGCATTTTCAATCAGCTCATTGCTGAGATATCCGATGTCATGATGCGCCTGCGTGTAATCTTTCCTTGAACGTGAATAGGGCAGAGCCATGACTTCCGCTATGAAGTCCGCCGTCATTCCCGAGTGCTTCCATCCAAGCTGAAGAGGTCCATCGCTTAACGTGAGGCGAGTGGCCGAACCTAAGCTTATGCCCGCCAGAGATTCCTTGCCGTATACCGTTGGCGTCATTGTCTCACCTATGCCGCACTGCGAGAAGCGTGATGTCGTCGTAAATCTTCTGCGATCCGACAAAGCGCATCAATGCCGCTACAATTCCGGAAACGACTTTCTCAGCACTCTGATCCTTCAAGCGACGTGCTTCGCGGCAGAGACGTTCAATGCCAAAGAGTTCTCCCCCGTCGTTTGCTGCTTCTGTTACGCCGTCCGTATGCAAGAGTATGAGATCCCCCGTCGCGAACGCTATCTCACGGGTTTTGATGAACGCAGAAATATCGGCTTCCAGCCCGATCGGCATGCCCAGATCCATGGTGTCTATGCGCTCGACATCGCCGTTCGCCCGCACAATCACAACTTCCTCGTGTTGTCCTGATAGAATCATCTCTTTACCGTCGTAGTCAAGAAACGCCAGAGTGAGATGCTTGTCGATTTTGGTCCTGACGATATTTTTAAACAGGGCGCTGTTCAGGTCTGTGAGAAATTTGACGGCATCGGTGTTTCCGGCTTCCTGCAGGGCGCGGGCAACGGACTGAACCATCAGCATCAGCACGCCGCTTTCGAGCCCGTGTCCGGTGACGTCGCCGATGCCGATCTTCAACCGATTTCCGTTCTTCAATACGTCGTAATAATCGCCGCCGACTTCTTCGGCCGGCCTCATATAGGCGGCGATCTCGAGGGCTTGAAACTCCTCGAGCTCCTGATGCAGCGGAAGGACCATGAGCTGGATTCTCTCGGCGACGGCGAGCTCGGTTCCAAGACGTCGATTTTCTCGCTCGAGCTGTGCGTTCAGCGTCGAAATCTCTTCCTTTGCATCTTCGATTTGAGCAGTTCGCTCTTCGACGAGTTGCTCGAGATTTTCGGTGTGATAGCTGATCTGCTCAGCCATCCGATTGAATGCTTCGCCAGCCTCACCGACCTCGTCTTTGCTCGATATGGCCACCCTGACCGAATAGTCCTTCGCCTGAATCCGCTTGGCTGCATCTGCAAGTGCACTGATCCCGCCCGTTATTCGTTTCGAAGCCGCAAATACCGCGATCGTCACAACCAGCAGCGACAGTAAGATCGCGAGAATTTGGTAGAGCACGATCCGGTTCGTAGCCTCTGAAATCTTGGCCTGGGCCGCATAGAGCGAGGCTTCGATTTCTCGTTCGGGCACAACGACTCCAAGAGACATCGCCTCTTGCCGCACCGGGCCGCTGACCCAGAGATTGGTCGCAGGGAGTCTTTTGACGATAACGATATAGGGGACCTCGTTACCGTCCTGCTGCAACATCAAATGTTGGATGCCCTGTTCGCGGTCAAGGGCCAGTTTTGCGATCGCAGGCTGGGCGCTTCCCTTGAGGGAGCGCTCCAGTCCAGTCACTCCGGCTCCGCTCGCATCGCTCGCAGAACGCAGACCGAGAGTTTTTTCGCCCGTGCCGTTGATCGCCACAACATTTCCGTCGGACATTGCGAGAAATCCAAAGCCGGACTGGGCCACTTTCACATTTTCAACAGTCTGCGCGAGCTGGTCGAGTGTGATGTCCGCACCGGCCGTCCCGGCGACATCCTTCCTGTCGGCGGTCCACAGTGGCTGAAAGAAAGAAACGATCAGTTTCCCGGTAATGGCGTCCGTATATGGCGCAGTCTGTGTTATATCGTCCGCGACCGGCCGCGTTTTCATGTCCTTGGCCCAGCCCTGCCAGGACTCGTAAAGTCCGGGAAAAAAGAAGTCCCAGAAATTGGCCTCGTTGTGTCCGGGATAAAGGCGGTCGAAGGTCTGAGCCTGGTCGGTGTAAGGCGCCGTCCTGAAGATTGGTCGTTCTTTCGAGCCGATGAAATACATCTGCAGCTTCGAAGCACCGCGCTGCAGCAGGCTCGGCGCAACAAGGTCGAGAACCGCACTGGTCTGGATATCGCTCTGGACGTCGGGCCTTGGCTGATGGTCTTGTCCGAGCAAGTAACCCCAAACGCTCACAACCGAGGCGGAGCCCGGAGCGTTCTGAGACCAGTTCGTCTTTTGATCGTAGGACAGGCTGACGCTGCCGGGAGATGTGCGAGCGATCGCCGCGCCGACGTCGGAATTGCGCTCGGGATCATCGATCTGCGCCTGGAGCACCCCTGCCAAGGTGCCGACGTCGTTATGAACCTGCCGCAGGAGCAAACTTACCTGCGCCGCGGTCGAATCAGCATATGTGCGAATGTATTCCTGGCTTGCCGCTTCAAGACCTTGGCCGACTTCGAGGGTTGCGTCGCGCGACAGTCTCTGAACGTTCCAAAGCGCCAGTCCACCGCTGACCAGCAAGTCGAAGAGAACGGCTCCACCGACGACCAGGATGAACTTTGCCCGAAATGAGCCCAATCTTGCCGGTCTTTTCGATGAGCGTGCGTCCATCACAGCGGCTTTCGCCCGGAGGCCGCCCAGATGGGCCAGCCCGCATAACCCTTGGGGTGAAGAGCGGCAAAGGCATGGTCCTTGAATCCCTGCCGGAACCGGCGAATGAAATCTATTGAGTCGCCCCGCCGGACGGCCATCTCACCGGCGTAGACATTTTCCCAAGCTTCGATGACGTCTGCGAAGTCTTGGGGATCGCCGTCGAGGTTCGTTACCATAAAACAATCCACCTTGATGTTGTCGAAGCCTGCATCGGCAAGGAGATGGCGGCTTTTCGGCCCCATCTCGACATCCATGTCGAAGTGGCTGAACAGTTTGGCGACCTCCTCGTAAGTCCATTTTATCGTGTCAGCATGTGGCTCCCCAAGGCAATGAGAATTTTTTTCGTTGGTGATGTAGACGCGGCCGCCGGGCTTGCAGATGCGGTAAAGCTCCCGCAGGAGCATCTCGGGACGGTTGAAAATCTGCAGCGAATGACGGCAGGTCACAAAGTCGAATTGATTGTCTCGCAGCAACATTTGCGAGGCGTCGCCATAGGTGTACTCGATTCCCTGTAGATCGAAGTCGGTAGCGACCCTGCGCGCATATTCGAGGCTGCGCACCGAATGATCCAGCGCGACAAGGCGTGCCGGTTTGAATTCCCGTTGAACCAAGGCCGCGAAATCACCTATTCCACAGCAGATATCGGCGATGGCAAGACCGTTGCGCAGGCCGTGGCGCGGCAGCAGTTCGCGTTCATGTCGCCATGTCATTTTCGTCTGGGTGCGGAGGATGGGAATGAAAGTCTCATCCTCGACAAAGCTCTGGCCCGGATAGAATGCCGAATCGTAGACCTCGACCGACAAGTTTGGTTGTGATGCCGCAAGCGTTTGGAATAACGAGGTCGACCATGCCACCACGCTTGACGTAACGATGACGATCTTCCGTTCCGGCCTGGCCCGGCAGGTTGCCGCGAGGACATCCGACAGGGCAGAGAAGGCAGTCATGTTGATATGCGTCAGACGTTTGACGTTGAGGTAAACGACCCCGCCGTATTTTTCCAAACTTTGCTGCACCAGTTCGAGAGCATCGCCAATCTCAGCGGCACTTTCGGGCCGCATCTTGCCAGACAGCACCAGCTCCTGATTTGTCGGATCAAAATAAACCGTGAAAGGTCGCAGCAGCAGGTTCATCGGAAGTCCTCGGCCGAGGGGAAATCCGCAATGATTTGAATCCCTTGTCCGCCGTCTTTCTCAATTCGGATAGCGGCGCGGAATATTGTTGCCAAATCGCTGAGCAAAACCGTCCCATCGGATTTCATGACCAAGTATCCAGACTCGGTATCGGGGACAGGCAGATATTCGCCTGATCTCGCACTCGTTTGTTTGCGGCCAAATGCTTCCTCGCCGGGAAACGCAATTCTCAGCCGATTGAATGCTGCGCTCCGATAGAGACTGAAACGTATCCTTCCCAACTCACCCGTTGAACGGAAAGCGAGTTCAATGAGCTCGTTGGCTGCGACGGAAAGAAAGTTCGAATATCGAGCGGGATCGTTGTGACCCTGGCCGAGAATGTCGGAGAGATATTCCGTGATCCTGTCGCAAAACTGCCATCGCGATTTGAACATGGCGGTATTCATTTCCAGCGATACCATCGGCGCAAATGCATGGTCATCGAAGCGAGATGCTTCCTTTTCCACTACACCCTCCATTCGTTTGTCCGGGGCGTCAGGTTGATTCCGAAAATCGATTGTTTACTATGATAGCGCGGGGCTCAGGGATGTTTCGGCTCTGGCGAGGAACTCGCCAATTGCCTCGATCGGAAGCGGCCTGCTGACCAAGTAGCCTTGAAGCCTGTCGCAGCCCACGCCGCGCAACCATTCGGCCTGACCTGGCGTCTCGACTCCTTCGGCGGTCACCTGCATGTCGAGGTCATGGGCGAGGTTCACGATGCAGCGGACGATTGCCTGGCTTTTCAGATCGCTTTCGAGATCGGTGATGAAGTATTTGTCGATTTTGATCGTGTCGAAAGGGAATGTCTTCAGATAGCTGAGCGAAGAATATTCGGTGCCGAAGTCATCAAGCGAGATTCGTATCCCCAGCACGTTGAGCGTATTCAGGGTGTCGATGTTGTTGACGGTCCGCTCGAGCAGCACGCTTTCGGTTATCTCAAGCTCCAGACGGTCGGGCGGCAAGCCGACCAGGTCGAGCGTCTGGGAGACCCGATCGGTGAGGCCGCTGGTCAGGAATTCGGCCGCCGATAAATTGACGGCAACGATGTAGTTCTGCGGCCACTTCATCGCCTCGCGGCATGCCTGCTCTAAAACCCACGCTCCTATTTCCGGCATCATTCCATCGGCCTCGGCCATCGGAATAAATGCCGCCGGTGAAATTTTTCCAAGCAGGGGATGGTGCCATCTCAGCAATGCTTCGAAGCCGACAACGCAGCCGCCCTCTGAGATGGGTTGGTATTCGACAGAGAACTGCTGCTGGGCCAAGGCCATGCGAAGGCTGCGGCGCAGCAGTTCGCGTTGCTCCAGCGATTCAAGCATCGAGGGATCAAATGCTTTTGCCCGGCCGCGCCCGTCTTTCTTCGCGGCATAGAGCGCGAGATCGGACGCCTTCATCAGCTGCTCCGGACTTGCACCGTCCGATGGCGCGGTGGAAATGCCGATGCTGGTACCAACAAATACGGCAATGCCATCTATCGTGAAGGGCTTTTTGAATTCGGCAACCAGAACTTCTGCTAGCCACTGCCCCTTGGCCGGATGTCCCGAGCCCATGGAAATAACGGTGAATTCGTCACCCGCCAGTCGATAGGCTCTGTCATCGCTGGTCAGGCAGCCTTGAATACGCCTTGCCGCAAATTGAAGAACCTTGTCGCCGGCCGGATGCCCAAGCGTGTCGTTCACGGGCTTGAAATCGTCGAGGTCGAGCTGCATCAAAGACAGGGTCTCGTTCGCGCCTGCGGCCTCCTGCAGCAATACTGTGAGGTCCTCGCTGAACTGTCGTCGGTTCGGCAGTCCGGTCAGGGGATCATGGGTCGCCAGGTGCAGAAGGGTTGCACGCTCATCATCGAGACTTTCCTCGGAGCGCACCACGGCAAACAGATCTCCGATCCGATAGATCGTCAGTCCGCGCGATCCCGGCTCGCCAAGATCGCCCGATATTCGCAAAGGCTGTGCACTGTCACCCAGGGAACGTAACGCAAGCGTAATCGCCGACTGGTCCAGTTCCGGAAAATGCTCCCAAAAGGACGCTGCTGGTTTGACAGAAGCAGGCAGCTCATTGCCCAGCAAATTCTCGACGGGATTGAGATCGCGGTCAAAGAACAAAAGTCGGTCGATCGAACTCGAAGCCTCTGCCTCTGTTTTTCCGAGGGCCGAGTGGGCCGCACGAATTTTCCGCATGTCCGAGGCTCTCCCTTGCTGAATGTCCTAACCAGATATTGTAGCAGTTTGACTCCCACACAACTTGTGCACGCTAAGATTTACATTAGGCATTTCTGATTAACAATCCCCAACCGCAGCATTGAGATACACTTATGTCACGGATAAAAAGAAGCAATCGATCACCTGTCTTGCCCGCGCCTGCACTGGGATAGGCAGGACCACAGGAGGCCGTCAGGCGGTGATCCGATTTCGGAGCCTGCCTTCATCGAGCAATATTCTGACCGTCCGCGCTGCGTTTTGGCGCATCTCGACCGCGGCGTGATCGGAGTAAAAGGCATTGTGCGGGGTTATCACCAACCGTCCCGCGAGCCAGTCTTCACGTTTGCGCCAGGCCGAAAGCAGCGGATGGTCGCCCGGCGGTTCCTGCACCAGCGTGTCAATCGCGGCCGCTGCCAGGTGGCCGCTTCTGAGGGACGTTTCAAGCGCATCGAGATCGTCAATAAGTTCGCCGCGCGCCGTATTGACCAAAATGGCTCCGGGTTTCATCCGGGCAAGTCCGTTAGCGTCGAGCATGCCGCGTGTCTCCTCCGTGGCTGGACAGTGGAGCGTGAGGATATCCGAGCGCGCGAAAAGATCGCCCGCATTGTCGACACGCTCGTATCCCACCGCCTTTTCGTGACCAGGCGGTTGGCCGGGATCATAGCCGAGGATGCGAAAGCCGAAGGGCTTCAGGCGGTTGATGACCGCCGTTCCGATCCGTCCGACACCGACGACGCCCACAGTGGCCCGGTTTGAACGGGAAAGCGGCTTGAGGCTGTGGACTTGCCATCCGGACCGATAGCCACGGGCGCGGGCATCATGTTCCCAGAGCCGTCTTTGCAGGGACAGGATCATCGCGACCGCGTGGTCGGCAACTTCCTCGGTGCCATAATCCGGGTTGTTGGCGAAGGGGATGCCGGCGGCCGCCAAGGCCTCGATATCGATCTTCTCGTAACCGACGCCGTAACGCACGACGCCCCGGCAGCGGGTCAAATGCGCGATGCTTCGCGGCCCGAGCCGTGCGCCCCAGACTATCAGGGCATCGAGCCCGGCGAGGCGATCGGCAGCGAAAAGCGTTTCATCCGTGGTGGCGAAGAAGTCGATCTCGACCTCCCGGCCGAGCACCTCGACCTCGAGGTCCGGAGAGCCGATCATGTGGTCGGTGATTCCGACCACATATTTTCTCTGTTCTGTCATTCGGAGGAAGAGCCGCCTTGAATTGTTGGTCCCTCGGTCACGCCAACCGTCCTACCTCTTCAATGCCCAGCGAACCCGGCTTGCCTCCATCGCGTGCAAGCTTTGCCGCCGCTCGTTGGAAGGCCGCGTTGAGGGGTGCGGCTACGCCATGAAGACGTCCGAGCCGCACGATCTCACCGTTCAGGTAGTCAACCTCACTTGACGTGCCGCGCACGAAGCTCTGCCATGTCGATTGCTGGCCGCGTTCGATGCCGCTGTCTTCGGCGACGCGCCAGCCTGATATGTCGATCGCCCGTTCCGAAGGGGCCGCCAGATCGTATCCCGCCGCCTTCAGGACGGTGCGGGCTTCTTCTGCCAATTCGGCGGCGGCTTTTGCGCGCACCTCCGGTGTGCCGGCGAAAAGCTCGACTGCGTTAGTCGCATTGTGCTGCAGTTTGGCGGCCTTCCAGCGGCGAATGTCTGCACGCGCTTCGGCCAGATATCCCGCCTTCGTCAGGTCGGAGACAACAGCCGATGCGGTATCGTCCAGTCCGTGCGGATAGCGTCCGAGCGTGACGATGCCGAGATTCGGTTCACCGCCGACGACGACCTCACCGGTCACGGTATAGCGCGCGGGAATGAGAATGCTGGCCGCATAGACACGATGGAAGCGTCGCAGCGCAATATCCTCGGCCGCCAGCCCGTTTTGGAGCGTGACCAGCGGCAGATCGGATGCGAGACCCGCGCCATCCACATCGCGCCAGGCCCAGAAATCGGTTGCCGCTTCGACATCCTGCGCCTTGACCGTGAGGATCAGGATATCGTCCGGCTTCAGAACGGGCGGCGTTGCGGTGTCGACCGCATTGAGCTGAACCAGCCGGGTTTCCCTCGGGCGGCGATAGGAAAGGCCATGGGCGGCGATATGAGCGATCTGAGCGCCGCGTCCCACCAGAACGTAAGGAATGTCGTGGGTTTCGAACTCGGCGGCAAGGCTTGCGCCGACCGCGCCGGCGCCGATGATGATGTAGCGTGGCATGTTCGTCCACTGCGAGTTGACCGGAGGGTTGAAGGGGAAGGTGGGAAGGTCATCAGGCGAGGTCCGTCCCCGTCGCGTCAGGCTGTTTTAAGGACGGGGACGCCTGTCGAATAGCTCGATAGGGCGGTCTCATCCCGGTTCCACCGGTCGAAGGCGGCGCGCCCCAGAATGGAAATCGATACGTCTTCCTGCGGAGCATGGACGAGCACGGACTGGATGTCCCGGAAATGCCGTTCAAGCCCCAGGTCGGCGCTCAGGCCCGGATTGCCGATGCCGCGCACCGCGATCTGGACTGCCTCGCGCAGCTGCCGGCCGGCAATGAGCCGGGCTCTTATGAATTTTTCCGCGTCACTTTGGCCGGCTTCGAGCGCGCCAAAAATGATCTGGCGGGCGCCGGAGACAAGCAGGTCGATTTCGCCCGAAAGCGTCACGAAACGCTCCGTGCGGGCAATGGGATGGCCGAGATTGGTCGGCACCCGCTCATGCGCGAAGCGGATGAAGGCGGCCTGCGCGGCTTCCGCCACGCCGAGATAGAGCGCGGTCAGCGCCAGCGTGAGCGCCGCATGGGCGCGATTGTCCTGTTGGGCAACTGTGGCGTCGGTGAGATCAAGCACGTCCTCTGCCGGGATCTCGACGTCGGTATATTCGACGTCGTGCGAACCTGTGGCGCGCATGCCGAGGCTGCTCCAGTTTTCGATCACGCGAATGCCAGGCAGTCCATTCGGCACGACGAAGGTTCCAACCCGCGTTGGGGTTTCATCGGTATGCGCCCAGACGAGGAAATGCGTGAGACCATGCGCGCCGGTCACGAAGCGCTTGCGACCGGTGATCGACCAGCCGTTGGCCGTGCGGCGGGCGCGCGTTGCCGGCAGACCGCCGCGCGCCGGCGACCCCAGTTCCGGCTCGACGCGGGCGGCGTTGAGCAGAAGCGGACGCTGCTTTCCCTCCGCCAGCAGCCTGATGTAGAGATCTTCCGGCCAATGGTTTTTTCCGGCCTGGCCGAGATGGTTGAAAATTGTCATGGCGCTGATGAGCGCGACCGACGGATCGCCTCGCCCGAGGGCGGCTAGGATGTGAGCCGTGTCGGCAAGGTTGGCACCTCCTCCGCCGTAGCGGACGGCGACAGTGCTTTCCAGAAGGCCGCTTTCATGAACGGCACGAATGCCCGTCCATGGAAACTGACCGGTACGATCCGCTTCCGGAGCGGCCTCGGCTAGAACCCGCGCGGTTGCGTTCAGGACGGTTGTGTCATGGGGCATGTCGTTGAAGCCTTCTGATGGAAGCCCGAGCGATATCCTCCGACGCGATGAAGACAGCGTCGCCTGCTCGTTCTGGGATTGAATGCATGGTCCAACCGTACCGGACCGTGATCATCAGGCGGCCGTTTTCTTTTTGGCCTCTTCCCGCTCGCGGATGCCGTCACGCACCAGCGGCAGGATGTAGCGGCCATAATCGACGGCATCGTTGTAATTGTCGTAGCCGCGGATCGAGATTAGGTCGGCGCCAAGATCGATATAATCGAGGATGGAATCGGCGATGGTGCGCGGCGAACCCACCAGCGCGGTGGTGGCGCCGCTGGCATTGGTGGCGGTCACGGTCGGATACCACAGGGCGCGGTCCTGCACATGGCCGCGTGCCGCAATGTCCAGCAGCCGCTGCGAGCCGACATTGGCCGGACGCGGAGCCGAAAGCGGCGCACGGCTCAGGCCCTTCTCGCGGTTCTCGTTCAGCCGGTCCAGAACCCTGTGCGCCTTCGCCCAGGCCAATTCGTCGGTCTCGGCCACGATCGGCCGGAAGGTGACCCAGATGCGCGGACGATCTGCGCGGCCAGCCTTGGCGGCTTCGTCGTAAATCCGGTCGATCTGCTGCTTGGTTTCGGCAAGCGGCTCACCCCATAGGCCGAAGATGTCGCACAGCGAACCGCCGATCCGGTAAGCCGCATCCGACGAGCCGCCGAGCGAGATGGGGATGAGGCCCCTGGTGGGACGCACGGCGCTGCGAAACTGCTTGAACTGGTAATATTTCCCATCGAAATCAAAGGGCTCGGTCGACGTCCAGGCCAGACGCAAGATGCGAATATATTCCTCCTGCCGCTCGTAACGCTCTTCCTTATTGAGGAAGTCGCCTTCACGCGCCTGCTCCTCGTCGCTGCCGCCGGCAATGAAGTGAACGACGACGCGCCCGCCGCTCAACTGATCGAGCGTCGCCAGCGATTTCGCCGCAACCGTCGGATAGACCGTGTTCGGACGTAGGGCGACGATGATGCTGAGTTTTTTCGTATGTGCGAGGATCGTCGCTCCAAGCGTGAACGGATCGAAGGAAGACGAGGAATAGGGGATCAGCGTGTAGTTGAAGCCGTAATCGTCGAGCGCGCGCGCGTATCGCTCCAGAAAACGCGCATCCACCGGCGCGTCGGGAATAGGGTTGAGGTCATTGGAGGCATTGGCAAAGCTTGCGCTGATGAATTCCGTGGCCATGTGAGCGTTTCTCCCGGGGTTGCCGAACATGCCCTCACGTTATGGCGTGACAAATCCCATAGGAAGACAGGTCTTTCTTTTTCTACTAAAACTGTAGAAAATATTCGCGCGTCGCAGCCTGGTGGGGAAGAGTTGGTCACCTTCTCCATTGAAAACCCTGATGGCTGCTCCAGCCGCAATGGCGACGCTCGACCGCTGGCATCAGTGTGGTTCAAATGGTAGGCGACCAGCCGAGGTTGGGGGCCACCGTGTCTGCCAGGTCCGTCAGCAGCCGCACGTTTTCGGCAAGGTCGAAGGCGGGGGGAAGGAAGAGCACAAGCTCATCGGCGGAGGCAAGGCCTGGGTCGTCAAGCACGGCCTCAAGCACCTGGTCGGGCCTGCCTTGGAAGACCGGGGAGATCTGGATGCCGGGCGGCTGATTGGCTGGCGCGGCCGGCGTCAGCGCCCCCTTGGGACGGGACGCGGCAATTCCCTGGGTGCGGCGCTCGAGGTCGTAGGCTGCATACTTCTCCCGAAGCTCGGCCGTGGTGCCGACCAGGATTGAGGCGGCAACGGCGACTGGCGGCGGTTGGGTGTTCCACGTCTCGCGCCAGGTCGCACGGAAAGCCGCGATGCAGCGAGCCTGATACTCCCCGAAGGTTTCGCCCTCGTCGTGGTCGTGCTGCACTGTGCCTGAGATGAGCCCGATTCCGAGCTTGGCAGCCTGCACCGCCGAATCCAGACTAGCCGAGCCCTGCCTGATCCGCGAGCGCAGGGTCGGGCTGTGCGGCGTCACCCGCAGTTCAGTACCCTCCGGGGCGCCTTGGCCTTGCCCGGCGACGGTGTGGAGAACCTCACCCGAGATCGCGGCGAGGAAGCGCGCCTGACGGCGTTTGGCTTCCGTCCGGGCATCGGTGTCTGCCGTACCGAAGACGGCGTCGAACGCCGCATTGGCGCCGGTGGAGACCGCCAACTCCAAGCGGCCGCCGATCAGAAGGTCGGTCGTGCCGGCCGCCTCGGCGAGCAGGATGGGGTCCTGGTAGCGCATCGGGATAACAGCCGAGCCGAGCGTGATATGCCTGGTATGCTGGCCGGCCGCGGCGAAGAACGGAAGCGGTGACGAGAGGTAGTGGTCGAAGTGCCGTTGGTAGGCCCAGCCTGACTGATAACCCAGCCGCTCGGCGGCCTTGAACAGCTCGATCCCGTCGCGTAGCCCCTGCGCCGGCCCGGCGTCGTCGTTGAAGGACACCCGGGTGTTGAAGCCGAGCCGCTGCTTCGGACGAAACGGTGCGGGCAGGGGGATGGCAGGCGCGGCGATGGTCATGCGATCTTTTCCTCGTTGACTAACCGCTGCGGTCTGGGGTTTGGCGCGCGGGCGATAGCAGCGGCGCCTGATGGGATCGATTCCAGCAGCGAGCGTGTGTACGGCTCCCGGGGGCGTTCGAAGATGTCGGTGACGGTCCCATGCTCGACGATACGCCCACGCTGCATCACCGAGACGGTGTGGGCGAGCTGGCGCACCAGAGCCAGGTCGTGGGAGACGAAGACATAGGTGAGGCCGAGCTTGGCTTGCAGCGAGAGCAGCACCTCGACGATGTCGGCCTGGACGCTGACGTCGAGCGCGGAGGTTGGCTCGTCGAGCACGATGACGTCGGGCTTGAGCACCAGTGACCGGGCGATGGCCACGCGCTGGCGCTGGCCACCTGACAAAGCTTCCGGCTTGCGGGATAGCAGATGTTCGCCGAGCCCAACATTGGCCAGCGCTTCGCGGACCCGCGCGGATCGTTCCTCGCGGGTGCCGATCTTGAACCGGTCGAGCGGTTCGCGCACCAGCTGCTCGACTTTCCAGGTCGGGTCCAGCGAGGTGAACGGGTTCTGATAAACGAGCTGAAGGTGGCGCCATACCGCGCGCAGTGAGCCGTGCGAGCGACCGGTGAGTTGCTCGCCGGCGACGGCAATATTGCCGACGTCAGGTTGTTCGAGCCCGAGCAGCAGCCGGATTGCCGTCGTCTTGCCCGAACCGGATTCGCCGACCAGCGCGTGTGTGGTGCCAGCCGGGACGGCAAACGACACGTCATTGACGGCCGTCAGAACCTTGCCGTCGACCGTGAAGGTCTTCGTGACGCCGCTGACCTCGATCTTCGGCGCCTTGCCGGTCTTGGTTCCGAGGAAACGGAAGCCGGGGTCGCGCAGCGCACGGTAGCGATCGGGGTTGAGGGCCGGGACGTCGGCATGCAGCTTCCTGGCGTATGCCGAGGAGGGCGCAGAGAAGACGGAAGCGGTGCTGCCGGCTTCCTGGACGACGCCGTCCTTGAGCACCACCAGCGAGTCTGCCCGCTCGGCGGCGATCGCCAGGTCGTGGGTGATGAGAAGCAGGCTGATCTCAAGCTCGTGCTGCAACTTGGAAAGCAGGTCGAGGATGCGCTTCTGGATCGTGACGTCGAGAGCCGACGTCGGCTCGTCCGCGACCAGCAGCGACGGCCGTGGCAGGACTGCAAGGCCGATCAGCACACGCTGCAGCATGCCGCCGGAGAGCTGGTGCGGGTAGGAGTCGTAGACCCGTTGGGGATTGTCGAGCCTGACCTGGGCGAAGGTCTCCAGGATGAGCGCCTTGCGGATTGCCTTATTGGGCTCGTCGACGAGTGCTGCCGCCTCCATCGCCTGGGCGCCGATCGTCCGCACCGGGTTGAGCGAGTTGCCGGGATCCTGCGGGACGAACCCGATCGCCCGTCCTCTGAGCGGCCGGAAACGGCGCTCCGGGAGTCCCAGTATCTCCTGGCCGTCGAACTCGACGCGGCCGGCAGCGCGTCCACCGCTGGGGAGCAGCCGCAACACCGCCCGGGCGATGGTCGACTTGCCCGAGCCCGACTCGCCGATGAGGGCGAGGCTCTTGCCACGGCCGAGTTGAAACCCGATGTTGCTGACGACTTCGTGCGGCCCGTAGGAAACCGACAACCCGTCAACCCGGAGCAGAGGGGCTGATCGCTTGAGCGGCAGCCCGGCGGCGTCGGTGTGAGCGAAAAGCTCAGTCAGTCTGTTTTGCGAAGCCATCGGCTGATCCTGTTCACGGAGAGGACGGTTGCGATCGTGACGAAGGCGGGGGCGTAAACCAGCCACGGCCATTTGAGGTAGTCCTTGCCGATCGAGATCAGCAGGCCCCAGTCGGAGGCCGGCGGCGGGTCGCCGTAGCCGAGGAAAGCGAGACTGGCGATCACCAGGATCGAGTCGCCGAACTGCAGCACGGCGAGCGGCAGCACCGATCGCGAGGCATTCGGCAGCACGTGACGCCACAGGATGTGCCAGCGCGACCCACCGAGCAGAAAGGAAGATTCGACGAATGTGGCCTGCCGGGTCTTGATCACCTCAGAGCGGATCACCCGGGCGAAGAGGGCGACCGCCGAAACGCCTGTTGCAATGGCGGCGTTGGTGGTGTCGAAGCCGATCGCGGTGACGACGATGACGGCCAGCAGGAATTTCGGAATAGCCAGCAGAACGTCGACGAGGCGGGCGAACAGGGTGTCCACCCAGCCGCCGAAGAAGCCGGCCAGGAGGCCGATGAGGCCACCGGCGACAACGCCGATGACGACGGCGATCAGCGCGCTCGCCACCGAGGAGGCCGTGCCGTAGACGACGCGGGTGTAGAGGTCGCGGCCGAGGTGATCGGTGCCGAACCAGTGCGCCGCACTGGGGCCGAGCAGCTTTTGAGCAGGAACGCCGTTGACCGGGTCATAGATCGTGAACAGGCCAGGGGCGAGAGACCAGGCGATGGCAAGCGCGACGATAGCGAAGGACAGCGCGACGACCGGCGGTACGCGCAGCGCCGTCAGCCGGCTGATCGCCGTGACATACGAGGCAGAGGAGGCGGAGGCGAGGGTCATAGCGTCACCGCCTTGGAAATGCCGGCGGAGCCTTCGTCAGCCGTGGTTGGACGGCGCTCGGGAGCGCCAAGAAGCTTTACGCGCGGGTCGAGCAGTGGGTAGGTGAGATCGGCGATCAGGTTGACGATCACGAAGACCACCGCTGCCAGCGAGACGACCGCCTGCAGGACGGGCAGATCCTGCGTGCTCACCGACCGTTGCACCAGGCTGCCGAGACCGGTGCGCCCGAACACCGTCTCGGTGATCAGCGAGCCGCCGAGCAGTTCGCCGATGGTGAGCGCGATGACGGTGATAACCGGCAGCGACGACGGCTTGAGCAGGTGCTTGGCGAACAGGCGCATTTGCCCGAGGCCGCGGCCCCGTGCGACGGCGGCGTATTCCTGCCCGGACTCATGATCGAGATTGGCGATGAGCACTTCGGCGATTTGTGCCGAGATGGGGATGCCGAGCGCGATGGCCGCGAAAAGCGTCGCCCAGAAGCTGTCGGGCTCGATCACGCGAAAGACGCCGAGCTGGAAACCGAAGAGATGGATCAGCACCAGGCCGATCACGAAGTTCGGCACCGACAGGAACAAGGGGGGGAAGCCCCGCAGCAGGCCCTGACCGAGCCGTTTTGGCAGAAACTGCGTGCCATAGGCGATCACTGCCGACAGCAGCAGCGCGACGACGAGACCTGCGGAAGCAAGGACCAAGGTCGACGGAAGCACCTCGGCGATCAGGGTCGAGACGGGCCGGTTGGTCCGCATCGACAGGCCGAGATCCCCGGTCACGAAGCCGGAAAAAGACGTCCACAGCTGGACCGGGATCGGCTTATCCAGGCCCTGGGCGGCGATGATCTCCTTGATCTCATCCGGTGTGAAGCCATTCTGAGGATTGTTCAGGACATTGGTGATCGGGTCGCCGGGCAGGATGCTGACGACGACGAAGGTGAAGACATAAGCCAGCAGGATCACGACGATCGCCTGCACGAGGCGTTTTGCGGCGTAGTTGAGGTAGGCTTTGCTCATGCCGTCACCTTCTTACGTTGCTCGGTTGAATTGCGGATTATTCGCTTTTCGTGGCCGTGTAGTAGCTGGCATAGGCGACGCCGTTGTAGACTTCGCCCTTGAGCTTCGGAGACTGCACGTAGATCCGCTGGACGATCTGTGTGCGCGGGATGAAGTAACCCTGATCGAGGATGTATTTCTGCAGTTCGTCGAGGAGCGGTTTGCGGCTTTCGATGGAACCGGCGCTGGCGATCTTGTCCCGGAGTTCGTTGAGCGTCTTGTCGCTCTCGTCGAGGGCGAACCAGTTCTCGCCGTTGTTGGCATTTGTCAGGATACTGGCGACGGTGCCGGCGTCGATGAAGCTGCGGGTCACCTCATAGGCCGGCACGGCCGGGCTACCGTATTTGACCTTTTGGCCGTAGGTGACGACATCGTAGGAACGGATGGCGACTTTCCAGCCGATTTTGCCGAGCTGCTGGGAGATAAGCTCATCGACTGATTTCGAGGTTGCGAGGTAGGGGTTGGAATGCAGCGTCAGCACCAGCGGCTGGCCGTTCTTGGTGCGGATGCCGTCCGCGCCCTTTGTCCAACCCGCTTCGTCCAGGAGCTTCTCGGCCTTTTCGGGGTTGTAGACCAGCAGGGCGCTTTGGTCGGTCGCTCCCGGCACGTTGCTCTGGATGAAGGAGGTCGCCAGTTTCCAGTCTGACGTATAGACG
The DNA here is from genome assembly GCF_014197475.1 of Rhizobium sp. BK212. NCBI lineage: Bacteria > Pseudomonadati > Pseudomonadota > Alphaproteobacteria > Hyphomicrobiales > Rhizobiaceae > Rhizobium > Rhizobium sp. BK212. Next base: position 226,152 of record NZ_JACIFS010000002.1, on the reverse strand, counting down.
GTGTCGATGATCTCCTGGCGATTGATGCCGGCCTGGAGGGCCTGGCGTACTTTCACGTCATCGTATGGCGCAAGCTTGGTGTTGACAGCCCAGCCGTTCACGAAGCCGAGATAACGTGGTGTCGCGGTGGTGAAGCCCTCTGTCTTGAGAGATTCCAGCTCCTGCGGCGAGGCGTTGTAGGCGACGTCGGCCTGACCGGACTGAACAGCGGCAACGCGCAGCGACGGCTCGGACACCAGCTTGTAGGTGATCGTGTCGAGATAGGCCGGGCCGGTATGGCCGACCGCGGCGGGACCCCAATTGTAGTCCTTGCGCTTGACCAGCTTGACGAAGTCGCCTTCCTTCCAGGAATCGACCACATAGGGGCCGCTGCCGGCGGTCTTGCTGAGGTCGGCCTGCTGGGCGGCAGGCTGCGCGAGGGTCTTGGGGGAGATCAGGATCGAGCCGTGGTAGCCGAGGGTCGGGATGAAGCCGAGTGTCGGCGCCTTGAAGAAGACCTTCACGGTAGCCGCGTCCACTGCCTCGGCGTGGTCGTAAGTCTTCGGGAAGAGACCGATCGGGTTGATGCCCTCGCTCTTGCGGCCGGCGTACCAGATGTCGAGGTTGGCGACGACGGCGGATGCGTCGAGCGGGGTGCCGTCGGAGAAGGTTACGCCGCTCTTCAGGTGCAGCGTGAACTCGGTGGCCTTGTCGTTCTGTTCCCAGCGCTCGGCAATCCAGGGGCTGACCTTGCCGTCAGCGTCGACGTAAAGGAGCTTATCGGTCACATGGCCCCAGATGTGGCCTTGGAAACTGGAGATGGCGCTGTTGTTCGGGATCCAGGTATCGCCCAACGAGTCGATGAGGAAGGTGATGTCACCGCCGTTGTGTGGGCTATCGGCACTCAGAGCCGGATTGAACTCCGCCGTTACCACCAAGGCGGCGATTGCCAGTGCAGACGTGGCGATCAGCAGACGACGCCGGGGAAGGGAGAACGGGGAAAAGCGTTCGATCATAATGCGGTCCTGTATTGTTTGCCAAGGAGATCACGACGCATAGCCTAAGCAGGGCAACAGGAGGGAGAAAGACCAGTTGTTCTTTTTCTACTAAATTTATGGATTATTTTGTTCGGTTTCTGCGTGTGTGTGGATCAGCTTTTCCGGGCTTGTCGCGATATGTCTGCGAACTTCATTCCCTCGAAGATCCGCACCGGCGGTAGTTCGCCGGCGAACCGCTCCGCCTCCACCCTGGTAAGCTGTCCGGTCGAGCCCTGGGCCAATTGCGAGGTTCCGACGTCGCGGGTGAGGATATTCGGGTTGCCGTGGATGCACATGGACTTCTCGGCGGTCGGGTCGTTCGGTTCGAACCACGCACCCGTCGCAAGCTGCATCACGCCCTGTCTCACGTCCTCGCTTATCACCGCCGCCGCAAGGCAGCTGCCGCGGGCGTTGAACAGCCTCAGAATGTCGCCATCGGCGATGCCGCGCTCGGCCGCGTCGGCCGGGTTGATGCGGACCGGTTCCCGGCCCTTGATCTTGGTGGAACGGCTGAAATCGCCATAGTCCAACTGGCTGTGCAGCCGTTGATGCGGCTGATTGCAGACCAGATGGAGCGGGTAGCTGCTTGCATTGCCCTCTAACTGCGGCTTGGCCGGATACCATCGCGGATGGCCGCGGCAATCGTCGTAACCGAAGCTCTCGATCGTCTCGGAAAAGATCTCGATCTTTCCGGATGGCGTCTGCAGCGGAGATCCGGACGGATCATCGCGAAAGGCGCGCGCCGGTCCGCCGTCGTCAGGCTTCAGCGGCAGGCGCATCTCTCCGCGTTCCCAGAACGTCTCGAGGTCGGGAGCTTCGTGTCCGGCGGTAGCAAGCGCCTTTTGCGTCGTCTCGAAAAGAAAGGCGAGCCATTCCTTGCTGGTGCGGTTTTCGGTGAACTCTTCGGCTCTGCCGAGGCGGCGGGCTATCTCGGAAAAGATGTCATAGTCGTCCCGCGCTTCGCCGACCGGCTCGATCAACTTTTTCATGGCGATCATCAGCGGATCGCGGTCCGCCGCGCCGATGTCGTCCCGCTCGAGCGTGGTGGTCGCCGGCAGCACGATGTCGGCATGACGGGCCGACGACGTCCAGGCCGTCTCATGCACGATGATGGTTTCCGGCCTCCTGAACGCCGCCCGCAGCCTGTTGAGATCCTGATGGTGATGGAATGGGTTGCCGCCCGCCCAATAGACGAGGCGGATGTCGGGATAACGCATCGCCTGACCATTATAGTTGAACGCGCTGCCCGGATTGAGGAGCATGTCGGCGATGCGCGCGACGGGAATGAAATCCGGCACGGCGTTCTTGAATTGACTGAGCGTGGGCAGTGGGACGGCAAGCTGGTGTTTGCCGATATTGCCCAATGCGCCAAGCGAATAGGAATAGCCGCCGCCATCCAGTCCGATCTGCCCGAGCATTGCGGCGAGCACGATGCCCATCCAGACCGGCTGCTCGCCATGCTCGGCACGCTGCAGGGAATGGCTGACGGTGATCAGCGTTCTGGCGCGCGCCATTGAAAGCGCGAGCTTCCTGATGGTGTCTTTGCCGATGCCGCAGATATGGGACGCCCATTCCGGGCTCTTTTCGACACCATCGGTCCGGCCAAGCAGGTAGTCTTCGAAGCGCTCGTAGCCGACCGTATAGCGGTCGAGAAATTGGCGGTCGTGCAATCCCTCGCTGGCAAGCACATGCGCGAGGCCGAGCATCAGCGCTATGTCGGTGCCGGGCAAGATGGGCAGCCATTCGGCGTTCACGTCAGCAGGAAAATCGTCTTTCAACGGGCTGACGAGGACAAAACGCGCACCGCGCGCGTGCGCGCCATTCAGCGTCCGGGGCACGATATGTGCACTGATGCCGCCGCCGTGCACATCCGTGTTCTTGATCGCCATTCCGCCGAAGGCGACGACCAGTTCGCTGCTCCGCTCGATGGCATCCCAGGTGACGCTCTTGCGCTCGAAATGGTCGTAGGGTCCCAAGACATGCGGGATGATGACCATGGCCGCACCCGAGCTGTAGGTGTTGACGGATCTGATATATCCGCCCAGCACATTCAGAAACCGATGGATCTGGCTCTGCGCATGATGGAAGCGTCCGGCGCTCGACCAACCATAGGACCCGCCGAAGACGGCTCGCGGGCCGAAGTCCGCGTAAACGCGCTGAAGCTCCTTCGAAACGAGGTCCAGCGCCTGCGGCCAGCTGACTTCGACATAATCGTCTGCCCCGCGATTTTGCGCGTTGCCGGTGCTGCCTTCGAGCCAGCCGCGCCGGACAGCCGGACGTCTGATGCGCGCCGGACTATGGGCGATCGCGGCGAGATTGCCCAGCAGGGGCGATGGATGCGGGTCGGCCGGATGGGGACGGATTTCAAGCTTTCCATCTTCGTAGCGGCCGGAAAAGGCGCCCCAGTGGGAGCTATGGGGCTGAAACGAACTCATTTGTAAAGCTCCAGGCAAACAAGGGTTTATCAACGGACTGCGGACGTCTATCCGGGCAAGACTTTGCCTGGGTTCATGATGCCTGTCGGATCGATGGCATGCTTGATGACGGCCATGAGATCGACGGCATCGCCATGTTCCCCGCGCAGATAGCCAATCTTGCCGGTACCGACGCCGTGTTCGCCGGTAGAGGTGCCGCCCACCGAGATTGCATGTTGCACCATCTTCTTGTTGATGGCTGCAACCTCATTGAGTTCCGCCTGATTTCCCGGGTCGACAGCGAAGACGACGTGATAATTGCCGTCGCCGACATGGCCGAGAATGGCGGCGGGAACGCTGCAGCCGCGCAGAAGATCACGCGTCTTGAGGATGCAGCTGCTGAGCTGTGAGACAGGGACGCAGACGTCGGATGACCAGCCTTTGGCATGCGGCCGCTGGGAGACGACCGCGTAGAACGCGTTGTGACGCGCCTTCCACAGCCGGTTGCGCTCTTCAGGTGCGTTTGCCCATTCGAAATCCTTGCCGCCATTCTCCTCGACGATCGCCTTGACCATTTCGACCTGCTCCTGAACCCCAGCCGGAAAGCCATGAAATTCGAAGGCGAGCGTGTCCTCGATCTTCAGCGACAGATTGGAATAGGCGTTGACGGCCGCGATCAGGCCGCGGTCCATCAACTCCATGCGGGCAACCGGAATGCCGAGCTGCACGACCGCAATCGCCGCATTGACCGCCTGCTCGACGCTTTCGAACGAGCAGAGCGCTGCGGAAATCGTCTCCGGGATGCCGTAGAGCCTGAGCGTTACCTCGGTAATGATGCCGAGCGTACCCTCGGAACCGACGAACAGTCGGGTCAGATCGTAGCCGGCTGACGACTTGCGCGCCCGGCCGCCGGTGCGGATGACCTGGCCGCTCGGCAGCACGACGGTCAGTGACAGGACGTTTTCGCGCATGGTGCCGTAGCGCACGGCGTTCGTCCCCGATGCCCGCGTCGAGGCCATGCCGCCGATCGAGGCGTTGGCGCCGGGATCGATCGGGAAAAACAGGCCCATATCGCGCAGATGCGTGTTCAATTGCTCGCGGCTCACACCGGCCTCGACGGTGCAATCGAGGTCCTCGGCGCTGACGCGGACGATCTGCGACATGCGTGAAAGATCGATCGAGACACCGCCGCGCACCGCCGTCAGATGGCCTTCGAGCGAGGTGCCTGCGCCAAACGCGATCACCGGCACGTCTTCAGCCGCGCAGAGCCGGACGATCTCGGCCACGTCCTCGGTGCTTTCCGCAAACACGACAGCATCCGGGATGGCGGGCGTGTGGTGGGATTCACCGCGGCCGTGCTGTTCGCGGAAGGCCTGCGAGATGGAGAAGCGATCGCCGAAACGGATGCGAAGCGTTTGCGAAAGAGCGGGAGAAAGAACACTCATTTGCCGCCTCGACGCTCTCCAGGAATGACGCGGCTAGGGTTATCCGGATGCGCCGCCAGCCATTCGGTGGGGGTGATGGACATGGAGTGCTCCGGATGATGCTCTGGCGGGGGACGAACGGGCCGATGCTGTTGGCGCCGGCCTGCTCGATGATCCATCAGGCGGCGATCTTGTCGCCGTTGAGATGGCGCTCGAGGAATGGCAGGCTGTCCTGTCCCCAGTACAACTCGTCTTCGTATCGGAAGGTTGGAAGCCCGAAGACACCGGCAGCCTTGGCGGTCTCGGCGTTCGATTTCCAGATCGCCTGCACGTCCTCGGCCTGAGCGCGCTGCTCCAGAACTGCACCGTCGAACCCTGCCTTATCCGCAATTGCGCGACGAACCTCGGCTCGGCCGATGTCCTCGCCACATGTCCAGAAGGCCTCCTGAAGCGCCTTTGTCAGTCTGAGCCAGTCTTGCCCCGCATCGATGGCGGCAAGGACCATGAAACCGGCGGGGGTCGGGTCAGAAAGGGCGGCGCGGTTTTCGAAGTTCAGCGTTTTACCCCGCAGCGCGGCCCAACGTTTCAGGTCCTTGACCCAATAGGCGCGGCGCGCTTCCGGCCGGTTGCGGGAATAGATCGCGCCATTGTCCTCGATCAACGGGATCACATAGGGGCGGATCGATGCCCCATGCTCGGAGGCGAGCGCCGCAAATGGCTCGAGGCCGATAAAAGCCCAGGGAGAGCCAATGCCGAAGAAGTAATCGATGGTCTTTGTCATGTTCCGTTCTTCTCAAGAGATGTGGTCGAGTAGATTGCCGCGTCGAATACCGATAGCGCGCAGTCCCGGGCGACGAGAACGGCCTGGGGATCGCGTCCGACCGCCACCGTGGCAAGGGCGCCTTCATAGAGAAGGGAAAGGTGAGCAGCCGCCTGGTCGGGCTTGACATCGGCCCTCGACAGGATGGTGCGAAATATGTCCCTCACGACCTTCTTGTGCGTTCGCGCGACGGTGAGGACACGTTCTGAATCGCCGTGCTCGGCGACGGCAAGTGCAAAGGCGCAGCCCCGAAACTCCGGGCTGTCGGCCTTTTCGTACAAGCGCTCGAAAATCAGTTTGATCTGATCCCTCGGCATGCTTGCCGCATCCAAAACCTCCTGTAGCGAACGAATGACGCGGTCGTGGCGATCCTGGAGATAGGCTGCCACGAGGTGGTCCTTGGATGGGAAGTGTCGATAGAGGGTCGCCTTGGCAACGTTTGCTTCTTCGATGATTCGATCTATGCCGACGGCGCGAATACCTTCGCTATAAAAAAGCGCGCTGGCGGCGGTAAGGATCTGATCTGATATAGGCTCTTTCATTGGATCGCTTCGGGTTGGGAATGTATCATGGGATCAGCAAGCCCATATCATCAGGTCATTGCAAGGGTTCCTGTCGGGGTTCGGTGCATTGTTTCGCGATCGGTGGCGTCGAGCGGACAAGAAACCGAGGGCAAAGGCTGGTTATGCTGCCTCCGACCGGTAGGCTCCTAAGGCGAAAGCCGTTTTTGTTTTTCGTCTCCCTTTCAAGCGGTACTCCCTATCGACCGTCGACAGATGATCCCGCTCGATTTGCAATGCGGAAGCTAGAGGATTGAGAGATGAGGAGAAAGACAGGTCGTTCTTTTTCTACTGAATTTGTAGAAAATGTTTCGTCCACGGCTCTTGCAGACAGCTGACTTTTTCGTGGCGATGGGTGGTAACCTCGGTCTCCGTCTATCTCTCAGGTCGGACAGTTTGGGCGTGGCCGCGGCTGCAATCTTGTCTGCTTCTGCTGTGGGGAATAAGCTGCCGGGATGATCAAACAGGTTCTCTTTGTCCAAGGCGCCGGCGAAGGCGTTCATGACCACTGGGACAACAAGCTCGTGGCGAGCCTCGAGCGCGAGCTTGGCGGAAATTATGTTGTCCGCTATCCCCGAATGCCCGGCGAAGACAATCCCAGCTTCTCTGCGTGGAAGGCTGCGCTGATGAGGGAATTCGCCTTGTTGGAAGATGGCGTAATGCTCGTCGGCCATTCGTTCGGCGGCACCATCTTGATGCATGCGCTTGCCGAGCAGCCGCTGACACCGAGGTTGGGCGGGCTATTTCTCATCGCCGCACCCTTCATCGGCGAAGGCGGATGGCCGAGCGATGACATCGGCCGTGCCGAGGATTTCTCGGGGTCCCTTCCGCCCGGCCTTCCCGTCCATCTCTATCATGGGATTGATGACGACGAGGTGCCGACGGCTCACGTCCATCTCTACGCGAAAGCGATTCCGCACGCCGTGGTGCGCACGCTCGAGGGCAGGGATCACCAGTTCAATGATGACATGAGCGAGGTCGCCCGGGACATCCGTTCGTTTGGTTAGGCGTCTGCTCAGACAATTCTAGCAAACACCACGCGGGAAAGCTTGTTTCCCAGCGCAGCCGCTCTATGTCCTCTCCCGTTTCAGCATGAGATCTGCAGGCAGTATTCACCGTAAAACCGGGCGCCGACGGCGTTGTCCGCCGGCCGGCTTTGAAGGAGCTGAGCAATGAAAATTCTCATGGTTCTCACATCGCATGATCAACTGGGAAACACCGGCAGGAAGACGGGCTTCTGGCTCGAGGAGCTCGCCGCCCCTTACTTTGTTTTCCGTGGCGCCGGAGCCGACATCACGCTCGCTTCGCCGAAGGGCGGCCAGCCTCCACTCGATCCGAAGAGCAACGAGCCGGCCTTCCAGACGGAAGACACGCGACGGTTCGAGCGAGACCAGGCGGCAACGGCTGCGCTCGCCAACACCTTGAGATTGTCCGACATCAACCAGGCGGACTATGACAGCGTGTTCTTCCCCGGCGGGCACGGTCCGCTTTGGGATCTGACGAACGACCGCAACGCTCTGTCGCTCATCGAGGATATGCTCGCGGCGGGAAAACCCGTGGCGCTCGTTTGCCACGCACCAGGTATCCTGACGAATGTGAAGGCCCCGGATGGAAAGCCCATCGCCAAGGGCCGGACGGTCACGGGTTTCACCGATTCCGAAGAAGAGGCGATGCACCTGGTCGAGGTCGTTCCCTACCTGCTCGAGGACGTATTGAAGGAGCAGGGCGCAAAGTTTTCGAAGACGGCGGATTGGGGCGTGCATGTCGTCCAGGACGGCCTGCTGATCACCGGTCAAAACCCGGCTTCGTCAAAACAGGGCGCCCGGAGGCTTGTTGAGGCCTTGAGAAAGCAGGACGCGGCTTAAGGGCTTAAGCCCTGGGCACGATGGCTTCGAGATCTCCTCATTCGGCTTGTGCCGACGCCGGCCTCAGGTGCGTCTCGACGACGTCTGCAGCACGGCGGCGGCGAGCCAACGTTCAAACACGGATGAAAGGCGCCTGACATGACGGGGAAATATACGGGACAATGCGCTTGCGGCGCGGTGAGATTTGCCTTCGACACCGACCCGAACTTCGTCGCCAACTGCCATTGCCTGGACTGCAAGAGGGCAACGGGCGGCGAGGCCGCCACGTTCTTCGCCGTACCGCAGGATGATTTCAACGTGATCAGCGGTAGCCCGAAGGCGTTTCACTATGTCGCCAATTCAGGCAAGGGGCTCGACCGCAATTTTTGCCCGGATTGCGGCGCCAGATTGTTCAGCAGCAACCTGGAGAGCTTTCCTGGCCTCGTCTTCGTGACGCTCGGCAGTCTGGATCAGCCCGAGCTCATCAAGCCGGGAGTCGAAATGTTCACCAAGCGGCGGCTCGCCTGGGCAAGGCCGCTCGATCTTCCGCAGTTCGACGGCATGCCCGGCTGAGCCGCGACGCAAACCGCTGCCGAGTTTTGCGCGACATGCTTTGAGCAATTTTTCTTGAAGAAAAGTTCCATCCGGTGTCGGATCGGTCAGCCCACGCCCGTCCTAGGTTCGTCCATTCCGTCCATTCAAAAAGGATCACGACCATGCCGAGTACCATACGCCTGCACCGCGTTCTGGCGACCAGCCCGGAGAAAGTCTACCGCGCATTCCTGGAGGCGGACGCGCTTGCCAAGTGGCTTCCGCCGAACGGCTTCCTCTGCACCGTGCATCATTCGGAGCCGGTCGTCGGCGGCACGTTCAGAATGTCTTTCCGTAACTTCACGACGGGCAACAGCCACGCCTTCGGCGGCGAATATCTGGAGCTCGTCCCAGGTGAACGCCTGCGTTACACCGACAGGTTCGACGACCCCAACCTGCCTGGTGAAATGGAAGTCACCGTGACACTGAAAAAGGTCTCGGTCGGCACCGAGGTGGACATCGTGCAGGCCGGCGTGCCTGACGTCATTCCGCCCGAGGCTTGTTATCTCGGCTGGCAGGAGTCGCTGCGAAACCTCGCCAGGGTCGTCGAGCCCGACATCCAGGAATAGTCCAAGATCGCGCTGGCCGGGCGGCAACCGCCCGGCACCAGCCGACGTCAATGACTGCCGACGCCGCGTTTGGCGAGCGCGTTGCGGGCGGCCACAGCGCCCCAGTCGTCGGAAAGATCCTGCCCTTCGATCTCGGCTTCGGCGATCGGCGTTGCCCGGATCAGCGGCACGGAGCCGAAAGGCAGGCCGTCGATCCGCCCGGGGCCCTGGCTCAGCATGATCCGGCTCATCGGGCTATGATCCTCGGTCAGCCGGCAGAACAGGATGGCGCGGTGTTTCTCGACATCACGGGCGACGCGATAGCCGTCCGCCACAAGGTCGCCGATGTTGATCAGCAGGTTTGCCCAGTTTTCGATCCCCTCCGCATTCAGGGTCGCGGGGCCGAATTCCATGAAGAGTTCGCATTCGACGCCGTTCTCCGGCTCGGATATGCCGGCCCAAGGGGTCGACAGCCCGTCGGTGGCAAGCGTCAGCCTTTCCGGCGCCTGGATGGCGAGGATGCGGCGATGCGGGCCGAACCATTTCGTCTGGGCGTGAATGTTGGCCGTTCCGCGCTCGGCCGCAAAGTTCTGAAGCACTGTACCGCGGCTCTGCCAGAAGACGCGTCGCGCAGCGGCTGCGGTTTCGTAGATCGGGTCGTCGGGGGCGCGCGGCACGATCGTCCGATCATAACTGGTTTGGAGCGTGATCTCTCCCCGCATGAAGGGAAACTTCGGCTTCTTCCAGCGTATTAGCACCTTGTTGAAGCGAGGCACCCCTGATGCACCGAGCTTTTCGACGACTTCGGAGATGATATCGAGCGGATGCCTGGATGCCTCCGGGACATAGTTTCCTTCGGCATCGCGGTAACCGCCCGTCCGGGACGAGTGCCCCGCCTGCATCGTGGTGGCAGTCCATTCGCCACTGACCGCGCCCGCCGGCGCCTTGCCGAGAGCCGGCGCAAGTTCCCGGATCGCATCGTCAATCGAATAGGATGCCACGTCGCCCCTCAGCCTTCGCCCAAAGATCGTATCTCTCGCGGCCGCTCTGCCCGCGAGCAGAAGCTAGAGCGGAGGCGTCGCCGATCAATAGCGAGGTGGAGTGGCGCGAGCAGAGGAGGCGCCCAGGTCCCTGGGCGCAGGAGAAATTCTTTTACTAGGTGAGGTAAGGTCCGCGGCGCCTATTTGCTTCCGTCGTTCGGCCGCGCCTTGGCGCTGTCGTTGCTGGTCGACGAGGCGGTCTTTCCATCCGGTTGCTGCCCGAAATATGTGCCGCCGAGATGGCCGCCGGCGCTGGTGTTCTTTACCTGCCGTTCGGCGCGTTTCTGGAGTTCACGAACGTTGGTCTTGCTCATTTTCGGCTCCATGTTTGACGTAGACCTCTGGTCAACCAATGGCGGACAACACGGTTCCATATTTTTTGCGGAGGGCGGGGCCGGGTAGTGGGTTGGGCCTGCTCACCTCTGTTGCGCCAAGCTTGCTTTCGAACGACAGGGCGGCTCACCGGGGAAGAATTCCCGCGGGAACACTTCCTGATCTTTTCGGTTTCCCCTGTTCAACAAGGAGAAACGAAGATGGGTATGACGACACCGAAAGACGGCGCCCCCGGCACCACCGATCAGTCTCCCCGCTGGGAAGGGCCGAAGGGAAATAAACCTCGCGGCTACATGAAGGCCAAGGACGATCCGGATCGCGATCGCGACGCGCATGGCGAAAGCAACCGCGATCCCGAGACTAAGAATCTCAGCGATGCGCTGAAGCAGAAGGGCCAATGACATGGCTGATCCCAAAAAAGACGCAGCCGGCCAGTTCGCCAGATCCCAGGCCGACCGGAAAAGCAGCGGTGTGGCCAGCGCCAAACCGACCGTGATCACCGGCTCGGAAGATGCCACGGTGAACAAGAACCCGCCCGGCAAGAAGAAGTCCGGGAAGGATTGGGATATCAACTACGATCCGGCCGCTAGGAACGAGAGCCGGTCGCACTAGCTCCGGCTGTCGCTGCTTCTCCTCACGAGCCAAGCCGCGAGGCATTTCCGTTTTCTCCAGTCAGGGAAATGCTCCAGTTTCATATGTGGACACTGTTCCTACCCACCGAAATAGGCCGGATGGTCGATATCGGCGAGGAGGCCGGGCTGCTTTGGCTCCCAGCTGAGCAGCGCGCGGGTATGCTCGCTCGATGTCGGGACGTCGAAGCCGGCGAACATGCCAAACCAGCCAAAATGCTCGGCCGCTTCTTCCCGTGAGAGCGAGACAGCGGGCACATCGAGCCGCCGGCCGATGACCTCGGCAATCTGCCTGAAGGGAACTCCCTCTTCTGCGACTGACAGGAACGGGCCACCGACAGCGCCGCGCTCCAGCGCCAGCCGATAGAGCCGGGCGGCATCGAGCCGGTGCACGGCGGGCCAGCGGTTGTGCCCTTCGCCGATATAGGCCGAGACTCCCGTCCGCCGGGCCAAATCGATCAGGATCGGCACGAAACCATGATCGCCATGGCCATGTACTGACGGCGGCAGCCGGACGGTGGCGGCCCGCACGCCACGCGCGACAAGCGATATCGCGGTGATTTCGGAGGCGCGAGGGTAGGTCTGCGACGTTGGCATGGGCGGGTCCTTCTCGGTGCCGGTGCGCCCCGGCGCATGGCCGAGGCCCGCCGTCACCAGCAGCGGCCGGCCGGAACCTTGGAGGGCTTCGCCCAGCGCCTCGATGGCGCGCCGGTCGGCGGCGCAGTTCTCGGCAAATTTCGAGAAATCATGATTGAAGGCCGTGTGGACGACGCCATCCACCTCTGCCGCGCCGCTCTTCAGGCTGTCCAGGTCGTCGAGCGTGCCGCGATGGACCTCGGCACCGGCGGCGGCCAGTTGATCCGCTCCCTTGTCCGAGCGGGTGAGGCCCAGCACCTGATGGCCAGCGGCGATCAGTTCATCGACGACGGCCGAGCCGACCCAGCCGGTGGCTCCAGTGACGAATACGCGCATGTGATATCTCCAGTTTTGCCGGAGACACATATCGGCCCTGCCTGTATCATGGTAAAGTAGTGACATTATCATGGTATAAAGGCTAACAGGATGGGCGAATTCGTCACCTCGGACAACCGGCTCGGTGCCTATTTGAAGGGGCGCCGCGTCAGGCTCGATCCCGCTGCCTTCGGCTTTGCGGGGGAGCGGCGGCGCACGCCGGGTCTGCGGCGCGAGGAGGTCGCGAGCCGCGCCAATATCAGCCCGACCTGGTACACCTGGCTGGAGCAGGGGCGTGGCGGGGCGCCGTCTGCCGACGTGCTCGACCGGATCTCTCGCGCGCTGATGCTGACTGATGTCGAGCGCGAGCATCTCTTCCTCATCGGCCTCGGTCGACCGCCCGAGGTGCGTTACCACAGACAAGAGGGCGTGACGCCGAGGTTGCAGGGCGTGCTCGATGCGCTGGACCCGAGCCCGGCGCTGATCCGCAACGCCATCTGGGACGTGATTGCCTGGAACAGGGCGGCGACTGTGCTTCTAACCGATTACGGCGCGCTGCCGCCGGAAGAGCGTAACGTGCTGCGCTTCATCTTCCTCGATCCGCGCGTGCGCGCCGCCCAGTACGACTGGGAAAGTGTCGCCCGCTTCGTCGTCGCCGCTTTCCGCGTGGATGCGGCCCGCGCGGGTGCCGCGGCCGCGGTCGAGCCCCTCGTCGACGAACTCTGCCGCAAGAGCCCCGAATTCCTGGCGATGTGGCGCGACAACGACGTGCGCAGCCACGGCGAGGGCGCCAAGCATATCCGCCACCCCATCCTCGGCCCGCTCGCCTTCGAATATTCCGCCTTCCAGGTGGACGGGCGGCCGGATCTCAGCATGGTCGTGTACAACCCGGCGACGGCGGAGGATGCGGCGAAGATCAAGGGATTGGTGGGGTGAGGCTAGGGCAATTCCGTGACGCCTTTAGGCGCGGCATCTTCCGTCGTCCCTAGTGGTTTGGTGTGCAACCCATAGAGCGAAGCCTTCATGGCAAAGCTGTGAAAATCTAAAATACTACCTTTGCTGGAAAATTCGTTGACCGTCCCAGTCTCTGCTGCTTTCTTTCCGATAGACCAAGGCGAATGGGTCTTGAAGGAGATATCCATGACAGAGCTTGCAAAACCTGTGACGGTCGACGATGTCAGCAGCGCTTCCGAGAATGACGTGATCTCAGGCAATCTGCTGGAGAATGATCTGGCCGGGGGCTCCGGCAACATGTTTCTCAACTTCTTCGACGGCGAGAGAGTTCTTGCCAAGAGGGACGGGCAGGTCACCGATATCGAGGGTGAATACGGCACGTTCCACGTCAAGGCCGACGGCTCTTACACCTATACGCTGAACGAGACCGCCAAGGCGGGTTTCCTCCAGGGAATGACGCTGACGGAGACGATCGGCTACAAGATCTCCGACGGTGCCGGCAACACCGATGTCGGCCATTTCACGCTCGACATTCACGGGGTCACGAGCCCGCCGGTCGCGGTCGACGACGCCTTTTCCTTCCGCGAAGGAAGCGAGATGGCTGGCAACGTGCTCGCCAATGATCACGCGGGAGAGGCCGGCACGCTCTTTCTGCGCTCGGTCGAGGGCACCAGCATTCCTGCCGGTCAGGGGCAGGGGCAGACGACCGATGTGGCGGGTGAATTCGGTATCTTCCATTTCGCGGGCGATGGAAGCTTCACCTACGATCTCAATCCGGCCGTCAAGGCGGGCCTCGACGATGGCGAGCATGTCACGGAGAAACTCCAATATTACAAGGTCTCCGACGGCGCCGGTCACGCGGATGCCGGCGTGATCACCCTGACCGTCGACGGCGCGACGGACGGGAAGTCGTTGAACACCAATCATGTCGAGGTCCAGGCGGATGTGGTGCGCCCCTTCCTGGATCATTACGAACTCCAGGGAGTCGCGGTCGATCCGCTAACGGGCAAGTATTACGTCAGTTCCGGCCACGGTTTCCCGGATGATTCCATGGTGAGCGTTTACGACAACGCCTCGGCATTTGAGGCCGGCAACGCCAGCGGCGCCATCTCTCTCGGCGACTATGACAAGGGCGAATATGACATCGGCGGAACCTATTTTTCGGTCCGCGGAGGCGAGATCATCGGAAGAACCAACGAGGCGAGAGGCGAGGAGGACCCTTTCCCCGATCAGACCTATCTCGCAAAGTGGGATGCCGCCGACGGATCGCTCGATCAGAAGGGTGCTTCGATTCCCGGCCTTATCGGCGAGAATGGGGCGGGTACGTTCGACTGGGGTGGATTCACGGCCGTCAATACGATGCAGGACTCGACCGGCATTTATGTCGTCGGCCGCCTCAACGATACTACCTGGCAGGTCTCCAAGATCGATCCAGGCACGCTGAATCCGATCGAATCCAAGACCTTCGCGGCGGGCGAGCTCGGATACGGCTTCGCTGTCGACGGCACGTTCTTCTTCGGCGATTCCTTCGGCAGCGAACACATCGGCACGGCCTTCGACTTCGAAACCGGAGTCAAGACAACGGTTGACGTCAACATCGCCATACCGGGAGACGACTTGATCACCAACGTGGTCTATGACTCAGCGGCGGATAATCTCTACCTCACCAACACCGGGACCGACGAAATCGCCGTGGTGCACAATATCTCGGACGTTCTGTTCGCCTAGCGCATCGGCCCGAAAATCCGAATCGATTTTCGGAAAGCACAATGCGAGGATTGAAAGTGTTAGAGCGTCCTTTGTGCGTCCGAAAGGACGTACGGCGCTCTAATGGGCCTTACCGCTCGAATGCCGACGCCGCCCCGCGCGTTCTGTTGACGGCAGGGCGTTTAACCGGCCGGAGCCTTCGTAAACACAAATCAATAGAATTGCAGCCACGCTACTGCAGCGTACGCGTCTGGATCTGCTCGGCGGCGTGAGGCGCGGATGCGGGCAGGGGGCTGCCTTCGAGGCCGGTCGCTACCACTGAAACGCGGAACTTGCCGTCGAGGCTGCGGTCGAAGATCGCCCCGACGTATGCAGTCTTGCCGTTCCGGACAAGGCCGCTTTCCAGCAAGTACGGGGCGTCTCCGGCTGTCCCGGCAGCAAGAGCGGCGGGCCGTGTGGAACATGGATGGCGGCCGACGCCTTCAGCCCGCCGCGTGGACTGGTTTCGGCCGATGATTTGGAACCATGATCCCACCGTACTGTTTAACTGGAAGGCGCGGAAGCGCCGATAACGGGGATGCCGATTGCCGGCCAACCCGGTAATGACGATCGGCCTTTCGGTTCGCCTATGGAGGAACACGACATGCAAACGACCCGATCGAAAGAACTGGCGGAGGAATACCTGCGGCTTGGCGGCAAACGGCTGGCGAAGATCGATGACAATATCGTTAAAATCCGCCACTGGGAGGATGACACGCCGGAGGCCGAAGCCTTCTGGCAGAAGCACATCGAGCCGCTGGATGACAAGCGCCGCGTAGAGGTCGTAACGCACCTTCCCACGATCAACGACAGGTGATCGCGAATCAACGACCGGTGATCGCAGCGATTCCCCGGAGCGCATGACACTGAAGCACCACAGCGCCGCGCGTCTGAAAAGACGCGGCAGGCTGCCGTGCTCGGATATGTCGCGCCACTGCGCTTACTGCAGCGTGCGCGTCTGGATCTGCTCGGCGGCGTGAGGCGCGGATGCGGGCAGGGGGCTGCCTTCGAGGCCGGTCGCCACCACCGAAACGCGGAACTTGCCGTCGAGGCTGCGGTCGAAGATCGCCCCGACGACTATATCGGCGTCTTCCTGCACTTCGTCACGAATGCGGCTTGCCGCCTCGTCCACTTCGAACAGCGTCATATCCGAACCGCCGGAGATCGAGATCAGCACGCCCCTGGCGCCCCGCATCGAGATATCGTCGAGAAGCGGATTGGCGATTGCCGCTTCCGCCGCCTTCATCGCACGGCTTTCACCGGAGGCTTCGCCGGTGCCCATCATGGCGCGACCCATGCCGCGCATGACCGACTTCACGTCGGCGAAATCGAGGTTAATCAGGCCTTCCTTGACGATCAGATCGGTTATGCAGCCGACGCCGGCATAGAGCACGCGGTCGGCCGTCATGAAGGCATCGGCGAACGTTGTTTTTGCATCGGCGATGCGGAAGAGGTTCTGGTTGGGAATGACGATGACCGTATCGGCCGCCTGGCGAAGCGCCTCGATGCCGATTTCCGCCATTCGCATGCGGCGATTGCCTTCGAAGGTAAAGGGCTTGGTGACGACGCCGACCGTCAGGATGCCGGCGGCACGCGCAGCGCGCGCGATGACAGGTGCGGCACCCGTGCCGGTGCCGCCGCCCATGCCGGCGGTGACGAAGCACATGTGCGACCCTGCCAGGTGATCCATGATCTCATCGATCGACTCCTCGGCAGCCGCATGGCCGACCTCGGGCAGCGAACCGGCGCCGAGACCCTCCGTCACATTCGCGCCCAGCTGGATGCGGCGCGTCGCCTTGGAGGTGGCCAGCACCTGGGCATCCGTGTTGGCGGCGACGAATTCGACACCTGCCAGGTTTTCAGCGATCATATTGTTGATCGCATTGCCACCGCCGCCGCCGACGCCGATGACTGTAATATGCGGCCGTAGTCCAGAAATGCCGCTCTTGGCGTCCGACATCGCGCTCTCCTTTGATGTTTCGTTCATGCCCACCCTCGTTTGCGGACGGCGAATCGTGCCTCACGATACGCGAGCAACAAGGCAGAGGCGAGGCGAAAGACGTCTCGGCGGGAGCGGAGATGGTCGGGAAGGGCCCCAGTTGGGGCCTTTCAGGGAGGGAGCATTATGCCGAGAGCTGACAATTATGCTTCAAGGACAGGCCGTGAAGGTAGCTTGCGGCGATATTGTTGAAAAAATCGCCGCGTAGGGTTTTGTTTTACGCCTCTCGGAATGAAATTGCGCTGTGACTCCATTTCTGCATCGACACAGAAGAAACCTACAGCCTCGATCCCACAGCCACCGGCAAACACAACACACTCCGCAACCCCGCCGCCCCATTCGCCTCCAGCACCAGCGACCCACCATAAAGCCCAGCCAGCTCACTCACGATACTCAGCCCAAACCCATTCCCCGGCACAAGCTCATCCTCACGCACACCCGGCAGCAGCACAGCGGCGAGGCGGTCCGGCGGTATCCCCGGCCCGTCGTCCTCGATGGTGATGCGTGCGATTGGGCCGTCGCGGCGGGCGCGGACGGTCACACGGGAGGCGGCCCATTTGAAGGCGTTGTCGATCAGGTTGCCGAGCATTTCCTCGACATCGCTTTCGTCGCAGGCAACGCGCAGGCTTTCGGCGATATCGGTATCGAAGGCGATGTTGCGCTCGGCATGGATCTGGCCGATCGCCCGATGCAGATCGGCGACCGATGCCGCCACGTCGGTGCTGGCGACATTGTCCGAGGAGGCCATCACCCGGCGGGCGGCGGCGAGGTGATGTTTGATCCTGTTGTCTATCCGGGCTGCGAGGCCGCGTAATGCGCCTTTGGGATCGTTTTGCTCGTTGAGCGCCAGCAGCAGGCTCGCCACCGGAGTCTTGAGGCCGTGGGCGAGGTTGGCGAACTGCATGCGCGTTGCCGCAAGCCTCTCTTCGTTGGCCTCCAGCAGCGCATTGGTTTTCAGTGAGAGCGGTGCAAGTTCGACTGTCGCCTCATCGGGCAGGCGGCCGCGTTCTCCCCGGTTGATGGCATCGATATTGGCCGCCATGGATATCAGCGGGCGCAGGCCGAAGCGGATCTGCCAGAGCGTGCCGGCCATCAGCACGAGGCCGAGCAGCAGCATGCAGGGCACCAGCCAGAAGAGGGCGCGCAGTGCCGGGCCGACGAGGGCGATCATCGGCGCCGTCGCGGTGATCGTCAGCGTCATTCCGTCGATGCTGCGGATGGCCTGCCGAAGATAGAGCGGTCCTCTTCCGCGATCACCGCCCATGCCTGATGTCGGCATGCCCATCAGCACATGGCGCAGATCCTGCCGGGGTGGCGGCGCGTCTATTGTGCCGTTCATCAGGGAGCGCGAGGTCAGGCGCTGCTGTCCGTCATCGATCTGCCAGTACCAGCCGGATGAGAGGCGATCAAAGGGGGGCGCATCGAGCGGTGCGGAAAGGGCGAGCCTTCCCCCAGCGTCATGCGTCACCGCGCCAGCGAGGGCGCCGATCTGAATGTCCAAACGCTGGTCGACCTGCTCGCGCACCACAGTCTTCAGCGCCAGCCAGAGTACGATGGCGGCGACGACAAGCGCCAGCGTCACGAAGATGCCGGAAAACATCAGCAGCCGGCCGGCGATCGATCTCGGCTTGACGGACGGGGCCTTCATGATGCCGCTGCTGACGTCAGCATATAGCCGCGGCCGCGCACCGTTTCGATGCTGTTGGCCCCGAGCTTCTTGCGCAAGCGGGCGATGATGACCTCGATGGAATTGGAGTCGACTTCGGCATCGCCGTCATAGACGCGCTCGGTGAGTTCGCGCCGGTCGACGATCATCTCCTTACGCAGCATCAGGCAGGAGAGCACCCGCCATTCCAGCGCCGTCAGCTTCAGCGGCAGGCCGTCGAGCTCGAAGGTGCCGAGTTGGGCATCGAAGACCAGCGCGCCGCAGACAAGGCGCGAGGCGGCGTGACCGGACGCCCGGCGCACCAGGGCGCGCAGGCGCAGCACCAGTTCCTCCACCTTGAAAGGTTTGGCAAGGAAATCGTCGGCGCCGGCCTTGAAGCTCGAGACCTTGTCCGGCCAACCGTCGCGCGCCGTCAGCACCAGAACCGGCAGGTTGCGATCACCCTCGCGCCATCCCTTCAGCACGCTGACGCCATCGATCTTCGGCAGGCCGAGATCGAGGATTGCGACATCAAAGAGTTCGGTCAGTCCCGCATGGAGAGCGTCCTCGCCGTTGCGCGCAATATCGACGACGAAGTTTTCCGATCGGAGCACGGCGGCGATCCGGCCGCTCAGGTCTTCGTCATCTTCGACGAGCAGTACGCGCATGGGCAGGGCTTTCATAGGGCATCGCCGGGGACGGACCAAAACTATCGGGCCGAGCTTAACTCAATCTGAACGGAGAGGTTCAGGCAGGCGAGGGGGGGTGGCGGTTAGATTGCGGCCATTACTGAAGCAAGGAGCAGATATATGCCTGATGAAGACCAGGACAACGGACATCCCGAAGGTGCCGCCGCGCCGATGCCGCCAGGACACCGCCGGCGCCGGCTGGCGATTCCTGTCATATCAGCCGCAGTGGCGCTTGTTATTGGTGCTGCCGGTGGTGCCGGCGCCGCGAAGATGATGCGCCCCACGCCCGAAATGGCGCCGATGACGCCGGTGGCGATTTCGACCATGCCGGTATCGCGCCTCGTCACCATCAAGGGCAAGGTCGCCGAGATCTACGGCAACAAGTTCGTGCTGCAGGACGACAGCGGCAAGGCGCTTGTTGAAACCGGTCGGGCCGGCGAGGGTGGCGCACTCGTCACCCAGGATGAGGCCGTCACCGTGCAAGGGCGGTTCGACGACGGCTTTGTGCATGCGAGTTACCTCGTTCGCCAGGACGGACGAACCGAAGCGCTAGGTCCGCCGAAAGGTCCTCCGCACAGACGGTTTGGAGATTTCGATCACAGGCCTTGACGGGCGTGAACTAAAGCCGCGCTGCGGTGTTTACAGTCACGGCTCATAACTCAGAAGGAACAATTTCCATGCAACGACTTCTCCTATCAGGCCTTGCCCTTGCTGCACTCGCCGGCACTGCGTTCGCCCAACAGCCGCCACCTCCACCATCCGCCGGGACTCCGCCCGCCGCGGCCGAGCCCGGCTCGCCGCCATCGCCACCGCCGTCTCCACCTGCCTCTGCCTCTGATGACGATGACCGTATGATGGGTGGGCCGGATTCGTCGCCGAGAGATCGCCCTGATGACCGGTGGCATGGTTCGAGAGGCGATATGGGCTTCCGTGGCTTCCGCGGTCATCGCCCGCCACCGCTACCGCCATCGAAGGCAGCGCATTTCCGGATCGAGGATGGAAACACCCGGATCGATCTGAAATGCGCCGAGGACGAACCGATGAAGGCCTGCGCGGATCTGCTGCTCCAGGTGATGGACCGCCTGCAGGGGCAGGACTGATCATCCGCGCTTGAGGCGGATGCCGCACGATAATGCAACCGTCCGCGTTTTCTCGCGGGCGGTTTTGCGTGTTTCTCGGGGCCAAACGCCGCCCCGTAGACCTCAAGGAATGATGCCGCGAATTGGTCGATCCCTCGCCACGGGAGTTTACGGTCGGCGACTGAGGGGCGTCGGCTCACCGCGTGACGCGGGCTGCCGACGTTGCGGAGTAGCGGTCGCCGTGGATCTCGATGCCTGAGAAGACCGCGTCGATCTCGGCCAGTTCTTTCGATGTGAAGGTGATGTCGGCGGCGGCGATATTCTCCTCCAGCCGATGCAGCTTGGTGGTGCCGGGAATAGGGACGATCCAGGGTTTGCGGGCCATCAACCAGGCGATGGCGACCTGGGCCGCGGTGGCGTTTCTGCGAGCGGCGATCGCCTCGATCGCATCGACCACCGGCTGGTTTGCCTTGCGATTTTCGGACGAGAGGCGCGGATTGGTCTTGCGGTGGTCGTTGGCGCCTTCGAAACTGGTGTTCTCATCCATCTTGCCGGTGAGGAAGCCACGGCCGAGCGGGCTATAGGGCACGAAGCCGATGCCGAGTTCTTCGAGGACGGGCAGGATTTCCGCTTCGGGGTTGCGCCACCATAACGAATATTCGCTTTGCAACACGGAGACCGGCTGCACGGCATGGGCGCGGCGGATAGAGCCGGCATCGGCTTCGGATAGGCCGAAATGCAGCACTTTACCGGCGCCGATCAGATCCTTCACCGTGCCTGCCACCTCTTCGATCGGTACTGCAGGGTCGACCCGATGCTGGTAGAAGATATCGATGCGATCGGTGCGTAGCCGCTTGAGGGCTTCTTCTGCGACCACACGGATGCGTTCCGGCCGGCTATCCAGGCCGACTTCCGGCCGGCCATCCTTGAAGCCGAATTTCGTCGCGATCACCACCTCATCACGGATCGGCGCCAGCGCCTCGCCGACGAGATCCTCGTTGGTGAACGGCCCATAGGCCTCTGCCGTGTCGAAGAAACTCACGCCCCGGTCATGCGCCGCCCGCAATAGCGCGATGGCATCGCCGCGCTCCATCGCCGGCCCACGATGATAGTTCAGCCCCATGCAGCCGAAACCGATCGCCGACACGTCAGGGCCTCTTTGGCCGAGCTTGCGCTTGATCACGTGGATGTCCTCCTCAGGTTTGATCGTAATGTAAAGGCAAACACTGGTGTCGATTAGCCGGTGATATTGGCATGGACTTATGAGTTGAGCTCATAAATGCGTCTCCGTTAGGTCAGAGACGAGCCGTCTTGTAAAGTTACGAGCAATTGGGGTGAGCGAAACTGAACAGGCGGAGAAGCTGGCGGTGCAGAGCCTCATCCAGGAGGATCGTGGTGCGGTCGGTGCTGGGGTGAGGGGCATCCTCGGAAGGCGGCGCTGCTCCGGTAGTCACGCCATCCTGAGAGCCTCGATATATCGTGCATGATCGTCTGGGCGCCGGAACGGTCATCGCGACCTTAATGGGATTTCGCTCAATTTCTCCACAGGCGGAAATCGGACACTGCGGCATCTCATGGCGGCCGGCGGCATGCAGGGTGTCGGGGTGGCTTTGTCTGTTTTTCCGCCGCGGCGATTTCGACTATGATGGGACGCTGGAGCGATAGGGATGCATGGCAATGATCGATCATATCACCATCGCAGTAAGTGACCTTGAGAAGAGCAAGTTGTTTTATGAACGCGCTCTCGCCCCCCTGGGCTATCGTTGCACCTTCGGGAAGGAGGGCGTGTTCTGGGCCTTCGATGTCGGCGGCAGTCTGTTCGAAATCCAGCGCATCGACGACAAGCCGCCTTACACGCGTGTGCACGTTGCCTTCCGGGTCCGCAGCAGGGCCGAGGTCGAGGCGTTTTATCGCGCTGCGCTCGAAGCCGGTGCGAGGGACAATGGTGCGCCCGGCCCGCGGCCGGAATATGAGGAGAACTACTACGCCTGCTTCGTTCTCGATCCCGACGGATACAATATCGAAGCGATGCTCAATGAGCCGGCGCCGCAAGCGTGATATCGGCGTCCATCCGTTGATCTGATTGCATGCGTCGGGCGCTGGCGCACCCACCTCGTCCTTCGAGGTCCCTTGGGGCGCCTCAGGATGAGGCTCTCTTGGGCTTGGGTATCGGCCTTCTGTAATCTCAGCCGACAGTTTCGATGACGGCGGCAAGATCGGCTGATGTGAACGGCTTGGTCAGCACCGGCCGGCCGGCAAAGGCGGGATCGATACCTGCCGGCCCATATCCGGTTGCGAAGGCGAACGGGATACCGCGCTGCTGAAGGACTGCCGCCACCGGGAACGACTTATGGCCGGCGAGATTTACATCGAGAACGACGAAATCGAGATTGCCATCGGCGGCAACCTCCAGCGCCGAGGGCAAACGCGCGGCTGTCGCCACGACCTCGTGACCGAGGTCCATCAGCATGTCCTCGATCATCATGGCGATGGTCATTTCATCTTCAACGACAAGAACACGCTTGGCCATGTCATTCGTTCCGGAGACGGTCTGCCGGAGCGTCGAGACGGAAGGAAAAACCCGTTTCGGCAAACGAAATCTCCACATTGCCTCCCGTCTCCGCGGCAAGGCCGCGCTGGATGAGGACCGTGCCGAAACCCTTCCGCTTCGGCTGCTCGACCGGCGGTCCGCCATGTTCGTCCCAGTCTATGCGGTAGCGTTGCGTTCCTTCGTCGATGATTTGAAGGGAGCATCTGACGCGGACGGCGCCGCCATCATTCGACCATGCGCCGTGGCGCACAGCATTTGTGCCGAGTTCGTGAAAGGCCATGGTCAGCGCCAGCGCCGTCTTTGCCGAAACCCGGATATCGTCTCCGGCGAGCTCCCATCGCCCGCCATCCGGCCGATGCGGAACGGTCGCCTGGTCGAGCGTCTGTTTCAACGAAGCGCTGCTCCACAGTTCCCCCGTCAACAGATCATTGGCACGGCCGAGCGACACCAGCCGCGCCGTGAAACTGTCCAGTGCACGAGGAATGTCTTCGGAATCCCGGAAGGTGCGAAACGCAAAAGCCTGCACCATCGCCAGATTATTTTTGACGCGATGATTGAGCTCATGAACGACAAGTTCCAGCTGTTGCTGCTTGCGTCGCCGCTCGGTGATATCGGTCGCGGCCCCAAACCATTCGACGATAGAGCCTGCGTCATTCAAGAGTGGAACGGCCCGCGACAGCACCCACCCGGTACTGCCGTCGGCCCGCCGGACGCGATGCTCGCATTCGAAAACACCCTTGCTTGATATCGCCTCGTCGATCACCGCCTGGATCGCCGGAATGTCCTCGGGAAACAAATAGGCCTCCTGCCAGGCGACAGTCGGATTGGCGGTGTCGGCAAGAACGTTGCGACCGTCGAGCTGCTGCATCTCCTTCCAGTCGGCGCTCATGCGATAGACGATATCGGTCGTGGCCGTGGTGAACGCCCTGAACCGCTCTTCGCTCTCGCGCAGCCGGCGCTGGGCAAGGACGCTTTTCGTCGTTTCGACGACGATCGCGATGACGCCCGCGGGTTTGCCGCTTTCGTCGAGGACGGGCGAATAGTCGAGGTTCATCCAGGCCGGAGCCGGGCTGCCGTGGCGCAACAGCGTCAGTTCCTGGTTTTCGTAGGCGAGCGTTTTACCGGACAGCCCGACTTTCATGACATTGTCGTTGAAGTCGGCAATTTCGCTCCAGCCCTCGCGGACCTTCGAACCGAGAAGATCCGGATGGCGGCTACCGGCGAAGACGGAATAGGCGTCGTTATAGATCATCACGCCGTCCTCGCCCCAGAGAAGAACGATGGGCACGGGTGAAAGCAGGAGCATATTGGTGGCCGTCTTCAGACTTTGCGGCCAGAGGTCGAGAGGACCGAGCGGCGTCTTGCTCCAGTCGCGGGTCTGGATCAGTCGGCCAGTTTCCCCGCCACCGACAGGAAAGCGAGTTGTGAGTGGCTGAGGGGATTCGGAATCCAAGGCGCGCTCCCGATTTTGATGGTGCTTCTAATTAGCGCATCCTTTGATTTTTTCCACCCATGAGTGTTGCGGCTTCCTCATGCCAACCTTGTCCGAGCCGATCCCACTCTAGGCCCGCGCCATCGCCCGCCACGTCGCCGGCGGGGTGGCGAAGGCGCGGGAGAAGGCGCGATTGAAGGCGGCTTCGGTGGCGTAGCCGGCGTCGTAGGCGATTGTTGCGATCGGCTGACCTGAGGTGGCGAGGGCGACACTTGCGAGGTAGAGCCGCCAGTCCCTGATATAGCGGATGGGCGAGGTCGAGAGCATCGCCTGGAAGCGGTCGGCGAGGGCGCTGCGCGACAGGCCGGAGGCTGAGGCGAGGTCCTCCAGCGACCAGTCGCGTCTGGGATCGTCGTGAATGAGGGAGAGACAGCGCGACAGCGCGGGGTCGGCAAGGGCTGCCAGCCAGCCGACCGAGCGCGGTTCGGCCATCATGATCTGATGGCGCAGGATCTCGATGAAGACGATTTCAGTCAGCCGCGGCAGCATGGAAACTCCGCCGGCGCGCGGCCTGTCGACCTCCTCGATCATCTGGCGGATGGTGGCGCGCAACCAGTCGCCGTCATTGACGGCCCGTGTCCTGACATGGATCATTTTCGGCAGCGCCTGGCGCAGCGGCGCAAAGCTCAAGCCGTCCCATTGCAGATAGCCGCAGAGCAGCCGCACCCTTTGCGCCGCCTCGCCATAGCGCAGCACGGGAATCTCACGCCAGGGCTTCTGCGGCAGGTCGCGCGTCGGCAGCACCAGCATGCCGTCCCTTCCGGCGCCGAGCTGATGTCCGGTGCCGAAGGGGAAGACCAGCACGTCTCCGGCCTCCAGATCGGTCTCTTCCCCTTCCGTCTTCAGCCAGCAGCTGCCGGCCACGACGATGTGAAAAGGCATCGTGCCCGAAGCCTTGGCCGAGAGGTTTGCTAAGGCCGGCGCGGCATCCGTCTGCCAGTCGCCCGTCGGCATGAAGCAGAACTGCAGCGATCCCGACAGGCGGATCGTCGAAAGCAGCGCCGACAACACGTCGTCGCGCACGACACCCGCAACGCCTGGATTTTCGGACAAGGCTTCACGCATCCCGGCCAAATACGCGCCCCGCGCACCCTCCTATGGTGTTCTCGCTCACTCGTGGTGAGCGTTCATTTCAATTCACTGGGAGAATACTATGCAAACTCAAAGCGACAAACTGGTCGTGCTCATCACCAAGGGCATCGAATCCGAACTGTCCTCCGTCGCCTTCACCATTGCCAATGGCGGCATCACCGCCGGGCTGAAGGTCTCGGTGTTCCTCACCAGCACCGGGATCGATCTGGTGCGCAAGGGTGGCCAGCGCATGACACAGGTGCCGCCGCTTGATCCGCTGTCGATGCTGATCGAGAATTTCCAGCAGCGCGGCGGCACGATCTGGGCCTGCCCGCCCTGCGTGACCTCGCGCGGTTACACGCAGGAGGACATGCTCGACGGTGTCGTCATCGTCGGCGCCAGCGCCATGCATGCCGAGATCAAGGAGGGCGCTGCGACGCTGTCGTTTTGACCGGAGGAGCCGGGCCGGGCGGAAGTATGAGGAGCCTCTCCCGCCGGTTTCGTCAGGCTTTGCGGGCCGGCGGCAAGCTCGGGGATGCGACAAGTGGTCTATTCTTGCGCTCGGCAATATACTTGTGAGATTGTGTCGATATACATGCGATAATGCCTGATGAGGGCAGCGCGGGGGCTTCGATGACATCCGTGAGGGTCAATGAGCTGATATCGGTGACGGGGCAGCCCGGCGCCGCGGACTTTGGTGCTTTCGCGGCAGACGGCTTTGCCGCCGTCATCAATGCCCGGCCGGATGGCGAGGAGCCGGGGCAACCCGGTAATGCAGCGGAGAAGGCTTCAGCCGCCGCCGCCGGGCTCGCCTACAGCTTCGTGCCGGTGAAGGGGGCCGAGATTACCGAGGCCGATATCCGCGCCTTTCAGGCGGCGATAGCTGAGGCGAAGGGGCCGGTCGTCGCCCATTGCAAGAGCGGCATACGGGCGCTGACGCTTTATGCGCTGGGCGAGGCGCTGGACGGGCGGATGAAGTCCGGGGATGTCGAGGCCTTTGGTCAAGGCCTCGGCTTCGATCTTGCCGGCGCGCGGCGCTGGCTGGAGAAGCGGGCAGGGCAGGTACCTCATGTGAAGGCCTTCTTCGAGCCCCGCACCTGCAGTGTGCAATATGTCGTTTCCGACCCGGCGACGAAACGCTGCGCCATCATTGACCCGGTGCTCGATTTCGACGAGATGTCGGGGGCGACGGGCACGGCCAATGCCGACGCCATCCTCGCCCATATCGAGAGCGAAGGGCTGACGGTCGAGTGGATCCTCGACACGCATCCGCATGCCGATCATTTCTCCGCTGCGTATTACCTCAAGGGAAAGACCGGTGCGCCGACGGCGATCGGCGCCCATGTCACCGACGTGCAGGCGCTCTGGAAGGAGATCTACAATTGGCCGGCGCTCGCGACCGACGGCTCGCAATGGGACCGGCTGTTTGCCGATGGCGAGACGTTCGAGATCGGCACGCTCAAGGCCCGCGTGATGTTTTCGCCCGGGCACACCCTCGCCTCGATCACCTATGTGATCGGCGACGCCGCCTTCGTGCACGATACGGTGTTCACGCCGGATTCCGGCACCGCCCGCACGGATTTCCCGGGCGGCAGCGCCAGCGCCCTCTGGCACACGATCCAGGCGATCCTGTCGCTGCCCGAGGAGACCCGGCTGTTTTCCGGTCACGACTATCAGCCGGGTGGCCGCCACCCGCGCTGGGAAAGCACGGTTGCCGCCCAGAAGCGCGCCAATCCGCATATATCGGGCATCGACGAGGCCGGCTTTGTGGCGCTGCGCCAGGCGCGCGACCGCACGCTGCCGAAGCCGAAGCTGATGCTGCACGCGCTGCAGGTCAATATCCGCGGCGGGCGGCTGCCCGAGCCGGAGGAGAACGGCCGGCGGTATCTGAAGATTCCGCTGGATGCGTTGTGACGGGGCGGCCCTGGCAACCGCCGCATCGTTCAAAGCGTGCTTCCTATAGCAGCCCCGGCGAAGTCATCCCCACCAATAGCAGCCGGCACCCATGTTCCCCGACTGCTTCATAGGCAAGGCAGTTTATCGCAAGGAAGCGCTTTTCGCCGCAATATCAACCGACCGCCACCGGCAGTTTGCGCACCGAACGGCGGCGCGCAGCCATGCGCGCGATATATTTATCCGCCGGTGGTGCGGCGCCCTCTGAATAATCATTGACGGCGCGCGGGCAGGCGACGTAACTGGGGGAGACGGTTCCCTGAAGATGACTCCAAGGGGATTAATAGGGAACACGGTGAGGACGACCCAGTAGGGACCGAGACCGTGGCTGCCCCCGCAACTGTAAGCGGATTGTCGATCTCGGGGTTGATCGCGGAGCGATCATGCCCTTGGCCTAAAGGCCACGCCACTGCGGATATCGCGGGAAGGCGGATGAAAGACGGATATCCGCAAGCCAGGAGACCTGCCGTCAATCGCGATCCAATCAACCGGGCGGGGATGCCCGGACAAGGAACAGACATGATTGTCCTTCTGAACCTTCGCCTGATATCGGCATGCATCCGTCTCGATTGGGCCTCCCGCGGCTAGTCTACGCGTCAGCGTGACTTCAGCGTTGCGTATATGCGCGCGGCGCGGCCGTGCCTGTTTTCCCATCATCGAGGTTTTCATGCGTCAATTTCTCGCCATCATGACATTTACCTTCGGGCTGGCCGGCCTTGCGGCACCAAGCTTGGCCGCGACCCAATATCCCCTGACCGTCAGCAATTGCGGCCAGCAGGTGACGTTCCAGAAGGCGCCCGCCAGGATCGTTTCGATCGGCCAGGGCATGACTGAAATTCTGTTCTCGCTCGGCCTTGCCGACAAGATCGCCGGAACCGCCGTCTGGGTTGGCCCTGTCCTGCCGCAATATGCCGAGGCCAACAGCAAGATAAAACGCCTCGCCGACAACGATCCGAGCTTCGAATCCGTCGTCGGGCAGGAGCCCGACCTCGTGGCGGCCGAGTTCGAATGGCATGTCGGCGCGCAGGGCTCCGTCGGCAAGCGGGAGCAGTTCAAGGATCTCGGGATCAATAGTTATCTCGCGCCGGCCGATTGCGTCGCCAAGGTCAACACCGATGGCGGCGACGGTGTGCGTGGGGAGCTGTTCACGATGGACCTGATCTACCGGGAAATCGCTGAACTCTCGGAGATCTTCGACGTCAAGGAGCGCGGCGATGCGCTGATTTCCAAGCTGAGGAAGCGCGAGGCGGATGCCGTGGCGTCGATATCGGGCGCGACGGGCAAGAGCCTGCCGGTCGTCTTCTGGTTTTCCAGCAAGGAGGTCAACGGCGACGCCTTCATTGCCGGCAAGAACAGCGCGCCTGCCTATATCCTCAAGACGATCGGCGCGAAGAACGTCGTGACAACCGAAGAGGAATGGCCGCTGGTCGGCTGGGAAACTATCGCCCAGGCGAACCCGGCGGTGATCGTGCTGGCGACCATGGACCGTCGCCGTTATGCGGCCGACGATCCCAAGGTCAAGCTCGACTTTCTCGAGAACGACCCTGTGACCAGGGAACTCGATGCCGTCAGGAACAGGCACTTCGTGATGATGGATGCGCAGTCGATGAACCCGACGATCCGCACGATCGACGGCATCGAGACATTGGCGAAGGGCATCAAGTCCTTCGGCCTGGCACAGTGAAGACAGTATCGCTCAGGCAGCAGGGATGGTGGGCGCTCGCCGCGCTCACCATTGCCGCGCTTCTCCTTCTTGGACTGATGATCAGTCTCGCCGTTTCCATCGGCGAGATTGCCATCCCGCTTGCGACGACGGCTGAGGCGGTTTCGAACCGCCTGTTCGGAACCGATTTCGAGCTCAGCCGCATCCACCAGGGCATCGTCTGGGATTATCGGCTGAGCCGCGCCCTGGTCGCGGCCAGCGCCGGCGCGTCGCTCTCGCTCTGCGGCGCCATCCTGCAGGCGCTGCTGCGCAATCCGCTGGCCGAACCCTATGTGCTCGGCATCTCCGCCGGCGCCTCGACGGGAGCGGTCTGCGTGATGATTCTCGGCTTCGGCTACGGTATTCTCGGCCTGTCGAGCGGGGCCTTCATCGGCGCAGTCATGGCCTTTTTGCTGGTCGGCTTCCTGGCGACGGGTGCGGGGGAAACCGGCGAACGCATCATACTGTGTGGCGTCGCCGGTTCGCAGCTCTTCAACGCGCTCACCTCCTACATCGTGACGACATCGGCGAATGCCGAGCAGGCGCGCGGCATCCTGTTCTGGCTTCTGGGGTCGCTCAGCGGCGTACGCTGGCCGGATGTCTACCTTTCGGTGCCGATCGCGCTTGCCGGCTTCATCGTCTGCATGGCCCATGTGCGGGCGCTCGATGCCTTTGCGTTCGGCACGGACGCCGCCGCCTCTCTCGGCATTGCCGTGCGCCGCGTCCAGATCGTGCTGTTCGCCTTGACGG
This sequence comes from Rhizobium sp. BK212, assembly GCF_014197475.1. NCBI lineage: Bacteria > Pseudomonadati > Pseudomonadota > Alphaproteobacteria > Hyphomicrobiales > Rhizobiaceae > Rhizobium > Rhizobium sp. BK212. Next base: position 196,351 of record NZ_JACIFS010000002.1, on the reverse strand, counting down.
CGGCGATGACGGCAAGCGTCGTCAGCATGGTGGGCTCGATCGGTTTCGTCGGCCTCGTCATACCTCATGCCGCCCGCTTTCTCGTCGGGCCGGCCCGCGGTTGCTGCCGGCGACGGCGCTCGGCGGCGCCATCTACATGGTCGGCGCCGATATCCTTTCGCGCATCATCATACCACAGCAAATCCTGCCGATCGGTGTCGTCACCGCGCTCTTCGGCGCGCCGGCCTTCGCCGTCATCCTCTATCGCGTACGAGGGAATGCATGAGCATCAGCGTCGACGAGGTGAGCTTTGCCGCCGGCGACAACGTCATCGTCAACGGCGTCAGCCTGACGGTGAAAGAGGGCAAGGTGCTCGGGTTGCTCGGGCCGAACGGTTCCGGCAAGTCGAGCCTTCTCAGATTGATCTGCCGGCTGCGCAAGGTTCGCAGCGGTGTCATCAGGCTCGGCGAGGACGACATTTCCTCGCTGTCGCGTGCAGCCCTTGCGCGTCGCGTTGCCTTCGTCGAGCAGCAGTCGACGACCGATACGCAGTTGACCGTGCGCGACGTGGTGCGGCTCGGCCGCACGCCGCATCTCGGGCTGTTGACGTCCTGGGGCGCCGAAGACGATGCTGCCGTCGACCAGGCGCTGTCGCGGACGGGCATGCGGGAGAGGGCAGGCCAGCTCTGGCAGACACTGTCGGGCGGCGAGCGCCAGCGCGTCCATATTGCGAGATCGCTGGCGCAGACGCCGAGCGAACTGCTGCTCGACGAGCCGACCAACCATCTCGATATCCAGCACCAGCTCGACATTCTCTCGCTGATCTCGAAGCTCGGTATCACCTGTATCGTCGCGCTGCACGATCTCAACCTGGCGGCAATGTTCTGCGACAGCCTGGCGGTACTTCAAAAGGGCGAAGTCATCGCCTCGGGCGCGCCGGAGTATGTGCTGACGGAGGAGATGATCGGCCGGGTCTTCGGCGTTCGCGCCCATGTCCAGAAATCGGCCGTGCATGGCCGGCATCATATCCAATACGTCATGGATTGAGGAACGGCGGGGAATTTCGATCTCAAGCAGGTATGACCTCACTGGCCTTCTTCCGGGCCTGGCGCCGTGCGCTCGTCGCAAGGCAGCCGGGACCGGCGCTGTCTTAGGCTTCAGGCGCCGAAAACCGCATTGCCTCCCGCAACAGCTTGATGACCTCTGAGACCGATGGCCCGCTGATGGGCGGCGGCTCTGCGCGTTCGCAGAATTCGCGCCAGACAAACAGCGTCAGTTCCGCGCCATCCGTTGCGGTTTCCCCCGGACCCTCTGCAAAACTCTCGAGCAGGCGATATCGAGCGTTCTTCCAGAACAACTCCTCCACCCAGTCATATATCGGGATCACATGGAAATGGATCGGATAACCGGGCGTGTGCCCGTATCGGCCGATATAGACGCGCTGGGCATTCAATTTCCGTTTCAGGGCGCTCTGAGCCCTTGCGAGCAAGGGGCCGAATTCGGCCAAAGCGTCTTCAGACAAATCCGACAGATCGTTGGTATCGGTCTTGGAACTGAGCATGAGGTAGCCGGGAAGGGCGGAGTTCATGCGGTGGTTCACAAGCCATCCGGCCGTCTCGACAACATGAAAATGCTGAGGAATGTCCAAGCGCTGCCTCTTTCCGCTTTCGCAAATGTCGCCATTCGCTCCAAAGGCCGCAGAATAGGCCGCTTTGCGATGGCTGCAACGGCGATCCGGGAGATCGACCAGAGCCTGCTCTCGGTTTGACGGCGGTTGATATCTCTATGCCGAGGTGCGCAGTGAGTGAAATGCGTTAAGGACGGGTTGAGATAGCAGCCGGCACCGGCTATCTGGTGCCGACCGGCAAGCGCATCCTCCGCGAACGACAAGGCGTATAGCTCCCATGATCCCCGATTTCCTCGTCACCCATTCCGGTGGCTTCCATGCCGACGAACTGCTGTCGAGTGTCATTCTGACCCGGCTTTTCCCGAAGGCGCGTATCATCCGCAGCCGGGCACCGGAATGGATAACGCCGGGCAAGGATCGCATCATCTACGATGTCGGCGGCGCCTATGATCCTGCTGCCGGGATATTCGATCATCACCAGCGCGGCGCGCCGTTGCGCGAAGATGGCCAGCCTTTCAGTTCGTTCGGCCTGATCTGGAAGCATTACGGCCGCGATTATCTCGCAGCCTCCGGCCTTCCCGAAGCACATGTCGAGACGCTGCATGGCTCTTTCGACGCCAGTTTCGTGCTGCCGGTCGATCTGACGGACAATGGCGCGCTCAGCCCCTCCGGGCCGCTGGCCGGGTTGACGCTGCCGGCTCTGCTGGAAACGCTGAAACCGGTCTTCGACGATGCCGACCCCGCTGCCGACGACCGTGCCTTCCACGCGGCCCTTGCCATCGCCCGCAGTTTCGTCGAGGCCAGGATTGCGCAGAGTGCTGCGAAATTGCGGGCCGAGGCGGTCGTGCATCAGGCAATCGAGGCTACCGGGCAGGGGCGTGTTTTGGAATTGCCGAGGGGAATGCCCTTCCGGCCTGCTATCGTGAAAGCAGGCGCCGATCATCTGCTGTTCGTCGTCCACCCGCGCGAAAAGGACTGGTGCGTGACCGGCATCCGCCGCGCCGAGGATGGTTTCGAGCTCAGGGCCGATCTGCCGGCGGCCTGGGCCGGGCTCACCAATGGCGCATTGGAGGCGGCGTGCGGCATAGAGGGCGCGAGCTTCTGCCACAACGGCCGATTCATCGCCGCCGCCAGGACCCGAGAGGCGGCGCTTGCCATGGCCGAACTGGCGGTAGAGGAGGCGCTTTCGATCGGGCAATAGGTCAAATAGCGGCAGCTCAGGCAGCTCATCCGCGCCGGGTTCACCTCGTATCAGATTACGTTCAGATGGCTCCAATTGTAGGGCCGATTGACTTGCTGCCGCGAAGGACTAAGCTTTAAGCCATACAACCACTACCCATACGCGAGAGATTGCTGAGGGTGCAAGTGGCTGGCAACCTTGAGGAGGATGAGGTTTGCCATGGACTATCGTGTTATTCTGCTGATTGCCACATCCGTGATTGCCCTTTCCCCCGGTCGCGCCGGGGCGCAGGAAGGCGATGCGACCGCGGGTGCCGTCGTTTTCAAGAAATGCGCAACCTGTCATGTCGCCGATTCCGATACGAACAAGGTCGGTCCGTCGCTGAACAAGTTGTTCGGCCGACAGGCCGGCACGCATCCTGATTTCGCCTATTCGGCCGGAATGAAGGCGGCCGGCGAAGGCGGTCTGGTCTGGGACGAGACAGTGCTGCGCGACTATCTGCATAATCCGAAAGCGAAGGTGAAGGGCACGAAGATGGCCTTCGTCGGCGTGAAGGACGACCAGGAGATCACCGATCTCATCGCCTATCTCAAGCAATATTCCAAATGATGGGCCATACTCCAAAATGACGGGTGGAAGTGACGCGGCAGGTGCCTAAATTGCCGTAATTGCCGATATTTTCTATCTGTGCGATAATAAAGACGGACTTTTTGCGGAATGCGGTTTCACGGGTCAACCTGCTCGAGGAGGAGCGGAAATGGCTGTCGTGCTGATCCTCGTCCTGATTGTCGTCGGCTCCGTGCTGTTCCATGTGCTGAGCCCGTGGTGGTGGACGCCGATCGCGTCCAACTGGACCTATATCGACAGCACTCTCGTCATCACCTTCTGGATCACCGGCATCGTCTTCGTGGCAGTGGTCTTGTTCATGGCCTATTGCGTCTTTCGCTTCCGGCATAAGCCGGGCAACAAGGCGCATTACGAGCCTGAAAACCGCAGGCTGGAGGTGATGCTCGCCTCGGGAACGGCGGTCGGCGTCGCCGCCATGCTGGCGCCCGGCCTCATCGTCTGGAACCAGTTCATCACGGTGCCCGCCGATGCCGCATCGGTGGAGGTCGTCAGCCAGCAGTGGCTGTGGAGCTTCCGCCTGCCGGGGGCGGACGGAAAGCTCGGCCGCGCCGAAACGCGCGACGTTACGCCCGAAAACCCGCTCGGCCTCGACAAGAACGATGCAAGCGGCCTCGATGACATCATCATCGAAGGCGGCGAACTGCACCTGCCGATCGGCAAGCCGGTGCACATGTTGCTGCGCTCGGTCGATGTGCTTCATGATTTCTACGTGCCTGAGTTTCGCGCCAAGATGGACATGATCCCCGGCATGGTCACCTACTTCTGGCTCACGCCGACGCGGACGGGTACCTTCGAGATCCTCTGCGCCGAACTCTGCGGCGTCGGTCATCCGCAAATGCGCGGCACCGTCGTCGTCGACAACGACGTGGACTATCAGACCTGGCTCGGGCAGCAGCAAACATTCACCCAGTTGACGGCGTCATCGGGAGAGCTGCCGTCGGCAAACTGAACCGTGCAGTGGTCGCAGACCGCAGGCCGGTTCGGTGAACCGGCGGGGGAAGGGAAGAGAGATCATGGTCGAGATTCCATCCGGCAGCATCCCATCCGCCGAAGTCGAGGATGTGGAGCTTTATCATCCACACAGCTGGTGGACGAAATATGTGTTCAGCCAGGATGCCAAGATCATCGCCGTGCAATATTCGATCACCGCCATCGCGATCGGCCTAGTGGCGCTGGTACTCTCCTGGCTGATGCGGATTCAGCTCGCCTTCCCCGGCTATTTCACCTTCATCGATGCCGATCACTATTACCAGTTCATCACCATGCACGGGATGATCATGGTGATCTATCTCTTGACTGCGCTCTTCCTCGGCGGCTTCGGCAATTACCTCATTCCGCTGATGGTCGGCGCGCGCGACATGGTTTTCCCTTACGCCAACATGCTGAGCTACTGGATCTACCTCCTCGCGGTGCTGATCCTCGCCGCCGGCTTCTTCGCCCCCGGCGGCCCGACAGGGGCCGGCTGGACGCTTTATCCGCCGCAATCCGTTCTCTCAGGCACACCAGGCGGCAAGGACTGGGGCATCCTGCTGATGCTGACCTCGCTGATCGTCTTCATCATCGGCTTCACGATGGGCGGGCTGAACTATGTGGTAACCGTGCTGCAGGGGCGGGCGCGAGGGATGACGCTGATGCGGATGCCGCTCACCGTCTGGGGCATTTTCACCGCGACGGTGATGGCGCTGCTCGCTTTTCCCGCACTCTTCGTCGCCTGCGTCATGATGCTCTTCGACCGCGTGCTCGGCACCAGCTTCTTCATGCCCGCCATCGTCGAGATGGGCACGCAGCTCCAGCATGGCGGCGGCAGCCCGATCCTGTTCCAGCACCTCTTCTGGTTCTTCGGCCATCCCGAGGTCTATATCGTGGCGCTGCCGGCCTTCGGCATCGTCTCGGACCTGATCAGCACGCATGCGCGCAAGAATATCTTCGGCTACCGCATGATGGTCTGGGCGATCGTCATCATCGGGGCGTTGAGCTTCGTCGTCTGGGCGCACCACATGTATGTCAGCGGCATGCACCCGGCCTTCGGCTTCTTCTTCGCCACGACGACGCTGATCATCGCCATCCCGACGGCGATCAAGGTCTATAACTGGGTGCTGACGCTGTGGCGCGGCGATATCCACCTGACGCTGCCGATGCTCTTTGCGCTCGCCTTCATCGTCACCTTCGTCAATGGCGGGCTGACCGGCCTGTTCCTCGGCAATGTCGTCGTCGACGTGCCGCTGTCGGATACGATGTTCGTCGTGGCCCACTTCCACATGGTCATGGGGGTCGCGCCGATCCTCGTCATCTTCGGGGCGATTTATCACTGGTATCCGAAGGTGACGGGGCGCATGCTGAACGATGTGCTCGGCCATATCCACTTCTGGATCACCTTCCTCGGCACCTATGCGATCTTCTTTCCGATGCACTATCTCGGTCTGCTCGGCGTGCCGCGCCGCTATTTCGAGATGGGGGAGACGGCCTTCGTTCCGCCGTCGGCCCACACGCTGAACATCTTCATCACAGTCATGGCGCTGGTCGTGGGCGCCGGGCAGATGGTCTTCCTGTTCAATCTCGCCTGGAGCCTCTTCCGGGGCAGGGAGGCCGGCGGCAATCCATGGCGGGCAACGACGTTGGAATGGCAGACGCCGCAGACGCCGCCGGCGCACGGCAACTGGGGCAAAGACCTGCCTGTGGTCTATCGTTGGGCCTATGATTACAGCGTGCCGGGCGCGGCCGAGGATTTCATTCCGCAGAATGTGCCGGCAACGGCTGGCGTAACCCGGGAGACGCCGGCATGAGCGTCGTGCTGATCTTTCTGGCCGCCATCGCCGCCATCATGATCTGGTGGCTCTCCGGGCAGCGGCTGACCTCGAAGCCCTGGCTGGAGACCGGCTCCGTGCAGATGCCGGTTCATGGCGGCACCGACCGGCCGCCGGTGCCGTCGGTGAAGATCGGTCTCTTCGTCTTTCTCGGCGTCGTCGGCGCGCTCTTCAGCCTTGCCGTCAGCGCCTATTTCATGCGCGCGGCCTCGGCCGACTGGTGGGGGATGCCGGTTCCGCGCCTGCTCTGGGTGAACACCGCGGCGCTGGCCTTGAGCAGTGCGGCGCTGCAATGGGCTAAGCGCGAAGTGCGGCATGGCCGCATGGAAAGCCTGCGGCCTGCGCTCGTTACGGCACTTCTGCTTGCGGTCTTCTTCCTCGCCGGGCAGATCCAGGTATGGCGGGAGTTGGTCGCGGCAGGCTACGTGCTTGATGATAACCCCGCCAACAGCTTCTTCTACATGCTGACCGGGTTGCATGGCCTGCATATTCTTGGTGGGCTGGCGGTGCTGGCGCACACGACGGTCAAGGCCTTCGCAGCCGATATCGCGCCGGAGAGGCTGAGCCTTAGCGTCGATCTCTCGGCTATCTATTCGCATTTCATGCTTGCGGTCTGGCTGCTGCTCTTCGCGCTTTTTGCCGGCTGGGCCAGCGATTTCGTCGATCTCTGCCGGACGTTGATTAGCTAGGGGGGTGCAGATGGCACAGACTATCGAGACACATGGCGGGGCTGACCTCAGGCCATCAGGCCTTCGCGGTGTCGCCGCCGATTTCAGCTCGGATCAGCGCGCCTTCAAGACCGCCTCCTGGGGCAAGGCGATGATGTGGATCTTTCTCTTGAGCGACACCTTCGTCTTCGGTTGTTTCCTAATCGCCTATATGACCGCCCGAATGTCGACGCCCGTACCATGGCCCAATCCGAGCGAGGTCTTCGCGCTGCATATCGGCGGCCAGGATGTGCCGTTGATCCTGATCGCGATCATGACCTTCGTGCTGATCTCGAGCAGCGGCACCATGGCGATGGCGGTCAATTTCGGCTATCGCCGCGACCGCCGCACGACGGCGGTGCTGATGCTGCTGACAGCGCTTCTCGGCGCATGCTTCGTCGGCATGCAGGCCTTCGAATGGACGAAGCTGATCACCGAAGGCGTGCGCCCCTGGGAAAACCCGTGGGGGGCGGCGCAGTTCGGCTCGACCTTCTTCATGATAACAGGCTTTCACGGCACCCATGTCACGATCGGCGTCATCTTCCTCCTCATCGTCGCCCGCAAGGTCTGGCGCGGCGATTTCGACGTGGAACGGCGTGGCTTCTTCACCAGCCGGAAAGGCCGCTACGAGGCCGTCGAGATCATGGGCCTCTACTGGCACTTCGTCGACCTGGTCTGGGTCTTCATCTTTGCATTCTTTTATCTGTGGTGAGGTCGTCATGAGCGAGACAACGGCGCATGCACAAAGCCAAACGATGGACGCACAGGCACACAGCGGACAGCAGCACCCGATCGGGCTCTATTTCTTCGTCTGGGGCCTGCTCTTCGTGCTCAGCGCGGCGTCCTATATGGTCGATTATCTTGGCGTCCAGAGCTATCTCAGGTGGACGCTGATCCTGGTGTTCATGATGCTGAAAGCCGGATTGATCGTCGCCGTCTTCATGCACATGGCCTGGGAACGGCTGGCGCTGGTCTACGCCATCCTGCTGCCGCCGCTGCTGGTACTGGTTTTCGTGGCGCTGATGGTCTCGGAAGCGGACTATACGATCTTCACCCGGATAGCGTTTTTCGGTGCTACGCCGTAGAGCGGCAATCGGGCAGTCTCCGTTGCCGTTCCGTTCGTATTTGCTTTGCTTTTACATCTTCGTTCAACCTATCGAAGATGAGCGGTTTCCTTTCTTCTCCCAGGACCGCAGCGCACGCCAGAGCACCGTATTGTCTGCATAACCCAGCACACGCGCCACCTCGGACATCGGCGCGGCATGTCGGTCGCCGAGATAATGGGCGGCGAGTGTCTGGCGGTGTTGGCGAACGAGATCGCGAAGCGACACGCCTTCCTCCGACAGCCGACGCTGCAGGCTTCGCGGCGACATCTTCAGTTCGGCGGCGAGGATTGCGACCGTGATCGGTTTGCGGCCAAGATAGATGCCGATCAGGGCCTGGACCTTTTCCTTGACAGCTTCGCCGGCCGCCGGCTCGTTGACCAGATCGCCGATGTGCCGCTCCAGGATTTCGATCAGGCTTTTGTCTTCCGAGCGGTGGACACGATCGGCATCCGCCTTGTTCATGACGATGCGGTTGCCGGATTGGCCGAACAGGATGGGCGCGCCATAGATGCGTTCCAGCACGCCGGCATCGCGTGGGGCGTGATGCTCGAGCTGGATTTCGATCGGCCGCCAGCCTCGGCGGAAGCACGAACGGACGAGCTGACAGGAGGCGGCAATCGTGAATTCGCTGTCCTGCCGGCGCGGCCACATGCTGGGGTCGACGATCCGGTAGCTCCAGACAAAATCGCCATTCTCCTCGAATACGCCGGAACTGGTCGCGCCCTGCAACGCGTTCACATATTTCGACAGCCGTTCGAAAGCGCTGCGAATGTTCGGCGAGAGCGCAAAGAGCATGCCGATGGGGCCGAGATCGGCGGGCCTGAAACCGGTGCCCATGCGGGCTCCGAGTGCCGGTTCGCCTGTTATCGTCGCGGCATCCTCGAACAGCGCGACATAACGCGCCATAGGCAGGACAGCGTAGGGATCTTCGAGTTGCGAGCGCAGAATGCCGTGCGAAGCCAGAAGAAGGTCGGTTTTCCCGGATCTTTTATCGATTTGTTGCACCAGCGGGATCAAGACAGAGGCTCGAATTGAAGCAACTGCGGGCATTCGGCTGATCAAATGCCGTGCAACTGCCATTTTCAGCGTCTCCGGTGACCGTCGTGGCGCGAATTATCGATTCATTGGCATAAACTGCAATTTCGAGGCCAGATCGCCGCGCTTACCCTCTTGGCAACAAACAAGCAAAGAGGGGTTTCTCCATGACATTGGAAGCAAGCATGCCCGCGCCGTCATCGCCGGAGCGTCGTCTGGCCAAGGACTCGGTGGGGCTTGCCCATATCGTGTTCTTCGTCGTTGCCGCGGCCGCGCCTCTCACGGCCGTCGTCGGCGCTTCACCGGCCGCCTTTGCCTTTGGCAATGGCGCAGGCGTTCCCGGCGCTTTCGTGCTCGCCGGCCTGCTTTACCTGCTCTTCTCGGTCGGCTTCACCGCCATGAGCCGGCATGTGGGCGGGGCGGGGGCCTTCTACACCTATATCACCCATGGCATCGGTAAGCCGGCCGGGGTGGGTGGCGCCTTCATGGCGCTGGTCACCTATAGCGCGGTTCAGATCGCCATCTATGGGCTGTTCGGCTTCTTCGTGGCCAACGCCATAGCGCCGCTTGGGCTGGTCCTGCCGTGGTGGGCCTGGGCCTTCGCGGCACTCGTCGTCGTGCTGGTCTGCGGTCAACGCAACATCGCCTTCTCAGGCGCGATCCTTGGCGTCTGCATGATCGCCGAAATCGCCATATTGCTGGTTCTCGATCTTGCCATCGTCTTTTCAGGCGGCGGACCAGAAGGCATCACCTTTTCCTCCTTCGCTCCATCGTCGGTCTTTACATCAGGTATTGGTGTGGCGCTGGTCTTCGTCATCGGTTCCTTCATCGGCTTCGAAGCGACGGCCATTTTCGGCGAGGAAGCCGAAAATCCGGAAAAGACCATCCCCCGCGCCACCTATGTTGCGGTGCTGCTCATCACCCTGTTCTACGCCTTCTCCACCTGGGCCATCGTGCAATTCTACGGTCCGGGCAATGTGCAGGCCTCCGCTGCCGCCGGCCTCGACAGTTTCTACTTCGTTGCCGCCAATTCCGTGCTCGGCGCATGGTCGAGCCAGGTGATGAACGTGCTGCTGATCACCAGCCTGTTTGCCTGCATCCTTTCCTTCCACAATACGCTCAACCGCTATTTCTTCGCCCTTGGCCGGGAAGGGCTGGCCGTCAAGGTGCTTGGCAAGGTTCACGCCAAGCATGGCTCACCCTATGCCGCAGGCCTGTTGCAAAGTCTGATCGCGGCCGTCGTTCTTGCCCTGTTCGTCATCTTCGGCGCCGATCCCTACACCGTCGTGTTCTCGTGGATGGCGGCGCTTGCAGGGATCGGTATCCTGCTGGTGCAGGTGCTGGTCTCCGTCGCGATCGTCATGTTCTTCCGCAAGACGCCGAACAGCTACAGCGCCTGGACCACGATGATCGCTCCGGCGCTGGCGCTGCTCGGCCTGATGGGTTCGCTGGTGCTGGTCAGTTCCAATCTTTCCCTGCTTTCCGGCAGCGAAAGCCCGATCGTCAAGGCTTTCCCCTATGCGATGGTACTGGTGGGCATTCTCGGTGCGCTTTTTGCGATCCAGGTCAAGAAGGCCAAGCCCGCTCTCTATGCCTCACTCGGAAAGGTCTTCGAATGAGTGCCATTGCCGAACTTGCACCCTTCGATCGCTTTTTGGCTCTCGCGAGCGCGATCCTTACCGGCGCGACTTTGCTGGTTGCCGTTGAGGCGCACGTCTTCTGCTCGGTGTTTTGCATTCACGCAGAGGCAATGACGATCGAGACGCAGATCTGCTCCGGTCGATCCTGATCACCGCACAGCTTGCGACGCGCGATGGTGCGTCGTCTTTCCGGAAGCCAAGAGGCCCAAAATCAACGAGGCCCAAATCAAAGAGGTATGTCCATGGACGCCGTTGTCGCAGTCACCCATCCGCTCGATCCCCTGAGCCTGGCCGAGATCGCTTCTGCCGTTGCCATCCTCAAGGATAAGCAGAAACTCGCAGCCACCTTCCGCTTTCCGATAACCCGGCTGGAGGAGCCGACCAAGACGGATCTTGCCACTTATCGCTTGGGCAACAGTCTGCCGCGTCTCGCCTTCATCCTGGCCATGGATATCAGCAACGGCGAGACCTTCGAGGGCATCGTCGATCTGACCGCCGGCAAAGTGTCCTCCTATACAAGACTGCCTCTTGGCGAGCTGCCTTATGGCCAGCCGCCGGTCATGCTGTGCGAATTCGAAACCGTTGAGGGCACCGTCAAATCCGATCCGCGCTGGATCGCTGCCGTCAAGAAGCGGGGCATCACCGACGAGGATATTCCGCTCATCCAGATCGATCCTTTTTCCTCCGGCTATTTTGGCCGCGAATTCGAGAAGGGAAAGCGCATCGTCCGCGCCGTGTCCTATTGGCGCGAGGATATCCGCGACAACGGCTATGCGCATCCGATCGAGGGTGTGGTGGCGGTGGTCGACCTGATCACCAACCGAGTGGTCGATCTCGTCGACGATGAAAAGATCATTCCGGTTCCACGGAAGAAGCGCAATTATGGCCGCGAAACCTTGCCGGAACTCCGACCCGATCTCAAGCCGCTGCATATCGTTCAGCCGCAAGGGCCGAGCTTTGCTGTCGACGGCTGGAAAGTCGAATGGCAGAACTGGAGTTTCCGTGTCGGTTTCACCCCGCGCGAAGGCCTCGTTCTGCATGAACTCGGCATCAGGGATCAGGGCAGGCTGCGGCCTGTCGTCTTTCGCGCCAGCGTCACCGAAATGGTCGTTCCCTATGCCGATCCGACTGCGAACCATTATTGGAAGAGCGCTTTCGATGCCGGCGAATATGGCCTCGGGCGCCTGGCCAATTGCCTCGAACTCGGCTGCGACTGCCTCGGCCATATTCACTATTTCGACGTGCCGGCGGCCGATGATTTCGGCCAACCTTTCATCATGAAGAACGCTATCTGCATGCATGAGGAGGATTACGGAATCCTCTGGAAGCATTACGAATTTCGCAACGGTATTTTCGAAGTGCGCCGCTCCCGCCGCCTCGTCATCTCCTTCTTCGCAACCGTCGGCAATTATGATTACGGCTTCTACTGGTATCTCTACCAGGACGGCACGATCCAGCTCGAAGCCAAGCTTACCGGCATCATCCAGACGGCGGCAGTCGCGACCGGCGAAACCTATCCGTGGGGCGGCATGGTCGATGACAATCTCGGCGGTCCGACCCACCAGCATTTCTTCAATGCGCGCCTGCATATGGATGTCGATGGCGGTGGTAACACTGTGACCGAGCATGAGTTCGTGCCGCGTCCCTGGGGTGAGGACAATCCCTATGGCAATGTCTTCGATACCAGGACTCGCGTGTTGAAGCGCGAACTCGATTCGCCTGCACTCGCCAATGGCGAGACCGGCCGCTACTGGAAAGTCTCCAACCCCAACATGCAGAACAGCGTCGGCAAAACGCCGGGCTACAAGATCATCGTCATGCCGTCACCGGTCATGCTTGCCCAGCCGGATTCGACCGTTGCCCAGCGCGGCGGCTTCGCCAAGAAACACATCTGGGTCACGGCCTTCGATGCCAGGGAGAAATATGCGAGCGGCGATTATCCGAACGTGCATGCCGGCGGCGACGGCCTGCCGGGTTATGTCAAGCAGAACCGCGAAATCGAGAATGCCGATATCGTGCTCTGGCATTGCTTCGGCCATACCCACGTCTGCAAGCCCGAGGATTTTCCGATCATGCCGGTGGAATATGCAGGCTTCACACTGAAACCGAACGGCTTTTTCGCATCCAACATCGCCATGGACCTGCCGCCTGGTGGAAACGAGGAGAGTGTCGACAATCGCCTGCAGCCTTCACCCGATGACAGCGGGCACGATTCCTGCTGTCACACCTAGAGTATGGCACTGGCCTGCGACTGACGTCTTCCCGACGAGGCGATGACCCGGTAGAGTTGCCGAATGTGCGCCCGATCATCCCATCCGGAGGCTTCGTATGGCTGAGGTCTTGTTATTCCACCACGCACAGGGGCTGACCCCGGGTGTGTGTGCGTTCGCCGACGCTTTGAGGGCTGCCGGCCACGTCGTGCACACGCCTGATCTGTTCGACGGTCGCACATTCCCAAGCATCGAGCAGGGGCTCGCCTATATCGGTGAGATCGGATTTGACGACCTCAGGGAGCGCGGCGTCCGCCTCGCCGATGAACTCCCGGTCGAGCTCGTCTATGCCGGGTTCTCCTTCGGTGTCCTGCCGGCGCAGAAGCTGGTGCAGACACGGCGTGGCGCCCGCGGGGCGCTGCTCTTTTATTCCTGTCTGCCGATCAGCGGCGAGTGGTCCTTTGGGCCTTGGCCGGACGGTGTCCCAGTCCAGATTCACGGTATGGACAATGACCCGATTTTCACAGGCGAGGGCGACATCGACGCCGCCCGCGAGATTGTGGAAAAGGTCGAGAAGGCGGAGCTTTTCCTCTATCCCGGCGATCAGCACTACTTCGCCGACAGCTCGCTTCCATCCTATGACGCGGATGCGACTGCGCTTCTCATCAACCGAGTGCGTAGGTTCCTGGACTCCTTGGACACGTCTGGATGAGACCGGAGGGGAGGGATATGGCTGAGCACAGCAGTCCGCCACAGCCATCCTCGCCACTTGCCATCGAAGCAAAATCTGCCTTATAAAAATTCCGTCGAAAGAGTGCTGGTCGGATGGTAGCCCGGCCGCCGCCCATCGGGCGGCAACTCCTCCTTTCAGGGTAACCGCGACACCGCAGCCGGCTTGCCGGTCTCGTAGGTGTGTCCGCCGGGAACTCTGACATCTTCGTCGGCGCACCTTCATGTCAACATAGAAGGACGTTCGACTTGAAACTGACGGACAACACCATTCTCATCACCGGCGGCGCAAGCGGCATCGGGCTGGCGCTCGCTAAGCAACTTTCCGAACGGAAAAATCGCGTCATCATCTGCGGCAGGAGCAGGGAGGCGCTGGACACGGCGCAGGCGGCCGTTCCTGCTCTGATAACGCGGGTCTGCGACGTCACCGATCTCGACAATCGTGACAGCCTGTCGGGCTGGCTGGAAAACAACCATCCCGACCTCAACATGCTGATCAACAATGCCGGGGTGCAGTACGTCAGGCATTTCGACGATGATCAGGCCGTGGCCGATCTCGACCAGGAGATAGCCATCAACCTTGCCGCGCCGATCCAACTGATCGGCGAGCTGCTGCCGATGCTGAAGCGGCAACCCAGCGCCGTCATCGTCAACGTCACCTCGGGACTGGCGTTTACGCCGAAGGCCGACATTCCCGTCTATTGTGCGACCAAGGCCGCCCTCCATTCCTTCACGCTGTCGCTTCGCCACCAGTTGAAGGCGACGGGCGTGCGGGTGGTCGAGATGATCCCGCCGATGGTCGACACGAACCTTGGCGGCGGCGTCCGCGCCGGGGGTGCCGAGCGGCAATACATGATGTCGCCGGAGGAATTCGCCACGGACGCACTTGCCCAGTTGGAGAATGACCAGGACGAACTGCTGGTCGGCACCGCCGTCCACACGCGCAAGCATGGCGAAGCGATGTTCGAGCGGTTGAACGGCGGCTGGTAGGCTGAATGTCGGGGCCGATCCTCTGGTCGGCCCCGCTCCGGCCATCAAAAATCCCAGCCTAAAACGCGTCCTAAAACACGATGGAGGTCGCGCCGAGTGAGGATCTCGGCAATGATGGCATCTATTCGTCACTCCGATCCCACCAGGCCATGCTGTTCATTCCGCTTCCCTTCGTCGTTGCTCTTCTGCTGCTGGTCCTTTTCGTTACCGTGCTCAAGCGCGACGAGGAGGCGGCGCCGAACCGGCCATTTCTGGCACTGATCCTCCTGAGCGTCTTGCTGTCCATCCTCTCCGGCTTGCGCTGGGGCTACGGAGTGAAGGCGGTGGGTATGATCGCGCCTGTCATCGCGGCGATGGTGCCGCCGCTTGCCTATGCCGGAGTATCCAGGCTGGTGCGGACGAGCCGCCGGTCGCTGTCGCAGCGGATTGCGCTGCATGCAGCGCCGGCCGTCGTCATCCTCTTATTGATCACCTTCCGGCGGGAGGCGATCGATATCGCGCTGGTGCTTGTTTTCATCGGGTATGCCTTGGCCATCCTGCTTCTGATGCGGCCGGGCGCGGATGCGCTTCGGCTTGCGCCCTTTGAGGGGGCGGTGCCGGCCTATCGGGCGATCATCTTCGCGGCGGTGGCGCTGTGCCTGTCGGCGGCAGTCGATATTTTCGTGTTTCTCGACTTCACTTGGGCACATGGCGAGCATGCGGTGACGCTAATCAGCGTCAGCAATCTCGCCGTCCTCGTCATCCTCGGCATTGCGGCGGCGGCGGCCAGCCGAAGCCGGGCGCCGGCCGAGACGGTGGAGACGGGGTTGAAGTCCGAAACGACCGAGGACAAGGAGACCATCGCCACGGTCGATGCGCTGATGGAAGCAAGAAAACTCTATCGCGACGCCAATCTCAATCTCGACCGGCTGGCTCGCAAGGCGGGCATTCCCGCGCGCCAGATCTCGGCGGCGATCAACCGGGCGATGGACAAGAACGTTTCGCAATATGTCAATGATTACAGGATCGGCGATGCCTGCCGGCTGCTTGCCGGCACCGAAAAATCGGTGACCGAGGTGATGTTCGAGGTGGGCTTCCAGACGAAATCCAACTTCAACCGCGAATTCCGCCGGGTTACGGATATGACACCGCTTGCCTGGCGGCAGAGGAAGGGTGGGGTGGGAGGCTCTCCGGCCTCGTCCTGAGATACGCCACGTACACAATCGCGATCGAGGACTGCCGGAAACGTGTTCGAGGTCGCGGTTTTGCAGCCGGCGACCATTCTGTCGGCATGAACACGACATCAGAACATGACCGAAACCTTGCCGCCAAGCTGAGATCGCTTTCGATCGAACCCGCGGCCTTCAAGACAGAGCCGCCGGAGCGTGAAGCCCGGCGGCGCGTGATGCCACTTGCTATGCTTGCGCTTGCCGCGACGGCATCGCTCGCGGTGGTTCTTTTCTCTCGGCCCGAGATGCTGCAGCGCATCGAAACGGTGCTTGCAGGCCTCGCGGTTCAGCGCGGGGCGACGACACCAATAGGCGGAACGCAAGGGCCTGCCGAGGGTGCCGCTGCCGAGCGGATGCGGGCTGTTGCTGACGCACCGGCGGTTCGGGCCTTGCCGGCCCGGGAGGTCACCGGCTCCGGCTATGTCGTGGCGCCCGATGCCGCGACCGTCTTTTCCAAATATGAAGGCCGGATCGTCGCCGTCGAGGTCGAGGCGGGTGACAGGGTCGCGGCGGGGCAGGTGCTGGTGCGGCTCGACGATGCAGGCGCCCGCTTTGCGCTTCGGGGGGCCGAGATCGCCCGGCAGGCGGCGGCACTGGCGCTTGATGCAAAGAATATCGATCTCGCGCAGGCGCGGTCTTCCCTGACGCGCATCGAGCGGCTGGCCCGGCGCGATGCCATGTCGGCGCAGACGCTGGAGGAGGCAAGGACGGCTTTCGACACTGCCGAGAATGCTGCCCTGCAGGCACGGCAGAATGTGGCCAAGGCGGATCTCGATATCGACAGGGCGCGCGAGCAGGTGGAGGCGCTGACCGTCCGGGCGCCGATATCGGGCACCGTCACGCGGCTTACCGCGCATGCCGGCGACACCGTGCTGTCGCGCGAGGACAGCGTGCGGGAGAATGAAAGCCTGCTTGTGATTACCGACACGGCAAACATGGCCATTGATGCCGATGTGGCGGAGACCAACATCGCGCAGATGCGGCCAGGCCTATCCGGTGAGGCGGTCCTCGACGGCTTTCCGGATCGGCCCTTTGCGGTCGTAGTGTCGAAGATCGCGCCCATGATTTCGCGGGAGAAGGGAACGGTGACGCTTCGCCTGTCGCTGTCTTCGTCGCCGCCGGGCATGCGCCCTGCGATGGCCGCGCGCATCCGCCTTGTGGTGGATGAGTCAACAGCTTCCGGTCCGCAGGCGGGCGGAGCTGCGACCGTTCGGCCGCAGGCCGCGGATATCACAGATCATCAGCAAGGAGCAGAGCGATGAACGATAAGCAAGAACCCTATATCGCGCTTCGCGGCGTCCAGAAGGCATTCAGGATCGGTGCGGAGACGATCCCGATCTTTTCCGGGCTCGACCTTTCCATTGCGCGCGGCGATTTCGTCGCCGTCATGGGACCATCGGGCTCGGGGAAATCGACGCTGCTCAACATGTTGGGCGGCCTCGACAGCCCTGATGCCGGGGAGATCAGGATCGGCCGCAGTCATCTCGAACAGATGGGTGAGGGCGCCAGAGCCGCATGGCGGGCGCATGGCATGGGCATCGTCTTCCAGTTCTACAATCTGCTGCCGATGCTGAATGCGAGCGAGAATATCGAGCTGCCGCTGCTTTTGAAGCCGCTCGGGCGAAAGGAGCGGCGCGCCCGCGTCGAGACCGTCATGGATCTCGTCGGGCTTGCGGGCCGGCAGCGGCAGTTTCCGTCGAGCATGTCCGGCGGGCAGCAGCAGCGCGTCGGCATTGCGCGCGCCATCGTCGGTGATCCCGACCTTCTGCTCTGCGATGAACCGACCGGCGATCTCGACCGGAAATCGGCCAACGATATCCTGGAGATGCTGGGCTTTCTCAATCGTGAGCTTCAGAAGACGATCATCATGGTCACGCATGATCCCGAGGCCGCCGCCTTTGCCCGGCGCACATTGCATCTCAACAAGGGCGAATTCGTCGAGCAGCAAGGGAGGGGCCAATGACTTTCTTCCAGCTCATGCGGCGCAATGCCTGGCGCAAGCGGCTGAGGGCGACACTGCTGATGTTCTCGGTCGGCGTCGCCTTCCTGATTTACGCCCTGACCGCCAGCTTCCTCGGCGGCAGCCAAGGGGCGGCGGGCGCCAGCGACAACCTGCTCGGCGTCTTCAACAAGTCGGGCCGTGGGTTGCCGCTGCCGCTCGCCTATCTCAACCGGATCGCTGCGGACGCTGATGTCGCCGCCGTTGCCTATACCGCGCGGATGCGCGGGTTCGTCGAGGTCGAGAAGAATATCGTGATGACCAGCGCGGTCGATCCGCGCGCGATCGCCGCTGCCAATGGCGATGAGCTTGGACTGACGCCTGATCTGATCGCAGCACTCGAAGAGGGCCGTGACCGGGTGCTCGTCGGCAAAGCGTTGGCGGAGGCTCAGGGTTGGTCGGTCGGCCAGCGCATCGGCGTCACCAGCCAGTTGATGAGGGCCGACGGCAGCCGCGACTGGCGCTTCGTGATATCAGGCATCTTCGAGGGAGCTAATGCCAGCACCGACACCTATTTCATGCTGGCCCGTTACGACACGATCAATGAGGCCCGGGCGCGAGACAAGGATACGGTCGACACCTTCGTGGTGCGCCCGCGCGAGGGAGTATCATCCGGCGTGCTGGCGGCGCGGATCGATGCGCTGTTTACCAATTCGGCGGCACAGACGCGGACGCAATCGGAAAAGCAGTTCCTCGAAGGCTTCCTGCGGCAGTTCGCCGATGTCGGCCTGATTGTCGGCCTCGTCGTCGGCGCGGCTTTCGTGACCATCCTGATGATCACGGTGAACACCATGCTCTTTGCCGTGAGGGAACGCAGCTTCGAGATCGGCGTGATGAAGGTGTTGGGCTTTTCCCAAGGCCGGATCATGACGCTGGTGCTCGGCGAGACGCTGTTCATCTTTGCCGCCGGTGGGGCGGCCGGGCTCTTTCTTGCCAAGCTTGCGACACTGTTGATCGGGCCTGAATTCGGCCTCGTCTTCAGTCTGTCGGTGCTGTCGAAATCCCTCGCCATCATTGCGGGTCTCGGCCTCCTGACTGGGCTGCTGCCCGCCTGGAACGCCATGCGCCTGCCCATCGTCAATGCCATCAGATCGAGATAGTCCAATGTCATCAGTGCTCAAGCAGACCTTTCTCATGATCAGAATCAACCTCGGCAGCCTGCCGCGGCGGCTCTGGATCTCGCTGTCGATGGTGCTCTCGGTCGCTCTCGTGGTGGCGGTGCTCGCAGGATTTCTCGCCATGGCGCGGGGATTTGAAGCCGCGCTTGCCGGCGCCGGCTCGCCTGGCATCGCCGTCATTCTCGGCGGCGGGACCAACCAGGAGATCGGCTCTGACGTACCTGCCGAGGCGATCCGCAGCCTTGCCGCCATGACCGGTGATATCGGCGTGGTGCGGGATGGCGCGGGCGGGCTGGCGCTGTCGCGCGAGATCGTCGTTCCCGTCGATGTCGTCAGGCAAGGTGACGGCGTGGAGCAGACGCTGTCGCTGAGAGGCATGGACCCGCTGGGGCCCGGCTTGCGCGATCGTGCGGCGCTTTCGCAGGGGCGGCTGTTTTCCCAGGGCGCCCGCGAAATCGTCGTCGGCGCCCGTATCGCCGACGAATTCTCCGGCTTTGCGGTCGGCGACAGGGTGCGGCTCGGCCCGGTCGAATGGACTGTCGTGGGGCATTTCACCTCCGGCGGCAGCGCCTTCGAATCCGAGATCTGGGCGGATCTGGAGGCGGTGCAATCGGCTTTCGACCGGCAGGGGCAGGTG
Organism: Rhizobium sp. BK212; assembly: GCF_014197475.1. Taxonomy (NCBI): domain Bacteria; kingdom Pseudomonadati; phylum Pseudomonadota; class Alphaproteobacteria; order Hyphomicrobiales; family Rhizobiaceae; genus Rhizobium; species Rhizobium sp. BK212. The sequence continues at coordinate 176,755 of NZ_JACIFS010000002.1, read as the reverse complement.
CAGAGCCTGCGCGTGCGCCTCGACGGGCGAGGCGATCCCGCTCTTCCGCTGACGACGTTGCGCGCGCGCCTTTCTGCGGTTCCCGGCGCCCCACTTACCTCAGTCTCCGAAGCCGATCTCTATGCCGGGCAGGCGGAGCGTACCGAGAGCCTCATTCGCCTGTTCGGCTGGCCGATTGCGCTATTAATGGCGGTCGGTGCCACGGCTGGGGCGCTGAACACGATGATGAGTTCGGTTTCCGACCGCACCGTCGAGATCGCCACGCTGCGCATGATCGGCTTCGCCCGCGTGCCGGCCTTCGCTGCGACCTGGGTCGAGGCGGTGCTGCTGTCGTCGGTGGGCGCGGTCGTCGGCATCCTCGCCTCGCGGCTCGCCTTCGACGGCTGGCGGGCAAGCACAATGGGCGCCAACAATACCAAGATGGCCTTCCAGCTCGACGTCACCAGCGACGTCGTCCTCACCGCGGGCCTGCTGGGACTTGCGATCGGGATTGTCGGCGGAGCCTTGCCGGCGCTGGCGGCGACGCGGCTGCCGTTGAGGGCGGCTTTGCAGGCGAGGGGGTGAGGAGCGAATACGCTGCGCGTAAGCGAAGCCACGAATCGCATGTTAAACAGCTTGAGCTAACATAAGTCCCGCGCAGCAGGTCCCCGATTTATTCGCCTCGAAGTCGTTGTTTTCCAGGCCGAAGTTGCAGCTTTCGGCCATCTATGCGGCGCCCAGGCCATTGCCTGTGGAATACGGCCCGTGAACCGGCCAGTTGCCCCATTGACAACATCTTATCGCCTTCTTGCCGTGGACGGTTGCCCCCCGCCGCGCTCGATCGGCCGATCCCGGTCGATCTTCGTGGCGACTTAGCGATCCGACGAACAGGGCAACATTGGCGATATGACAATCTACTATGTGAACTCAGCGACTGGCTCCGACCGCAACAACGGAACGGGCCAGAACTCGGCTTTTGCGACTTTGTCCAAAGTGGAATCCTTGAAACTGAAACCGGGCGACAGCGTGCTTCTTGCCAAGGGGAGCGTGTTCAACGAGCAGTTTGATATCAAATATTCCGGCACCGAAAGCGCGCCGATCAAGATCGGCAGTTACGGGACGGGGGCAGCGCCCGTCATCCACAGCGGCGGCGACGGCATTCACAGTCTCTATGCCTCGAACATCGTCATCGAGAACCTCAAAATATCGAATACCGGGACCGCCGGCATTTATGGCGGCAGTGTCACGAACTGGACGGTCCGCAATGTCGAGATCGCCAAGACAGGCATGTCGGAAAATGCCGGCGCCGTCACCTTCCGGAGCAGCACGAACGTCACGGTCGAAGACAGCAAGATAACGGCCGTCAAGGGCGACGGCTTCTGGATCGAAAAGGTCGCCGGCGTCAAGCTTCTCGACAACACCGTGACCAGCGCGAACGGCTCGACCGCCGATGCCGTGCAGGTGAACGACAGCAGCAATATTCTGATCAAGGGCAACCATCTTGATCAGACGAACGCCGATAGCCCCAAGGGCGTGATCGCGCTGGTGCGGGCCACCGATGCCGTGATCGAGGACAATGTTCTCACCGGCGGCGGCTTCGGCATCAGCGCGCCGGCCGGCAAGAATGTCGCCATTCGCGACAACGACATATCGGGATTTCACGGTTACAGCTGGTCCTTCGGCGTCGGCCTCGGCGATCAGGGCAATGCGCGGGACTATGATATTTCAGGCAACCACATTCATGACGGCGCGTGGGGCGTTGCCATCAGCGACGCCAGCGGCACCAGCTATACCCGCACGAATATCAAGGTGCACGACAATGTCTTCGACGACCTCTCGCAGGCGGCGCTGAAGGTCGACAGGCCGGCTTCCGGCTCCTTCACCAACAATACGATCGAGACCGGCACCACCGCCACCGCCATATCTCCTTCCATCGTCGACGCACACACCTTCACCGTCAGCAACAACCATACGGTCGCCAATGTCGAAACGGTGCTGGCGAGCCCGGTTGCCAAGACTGCCGCAGTCACGGAGGCGTCCGCGGATCCGGCTGTTGCCGCCGTCCATGACAATTTGAAGATCTTCAGCGATACGGGCGAGGCCCATCGCGGCAATCTTCTCGAAAACGACAGCTCTGACAACGACACCCTGGTTCTGCGCCGCTTCGGCGACGAAAGCGTCGGCAAGCACGGTCTGACACTGATTGGCGACTACGGCGTCATCCACGTGGACCGGGAAGGCAACTATGCCTACACGCTCGATGAAACGAAGCTTCCCGACCATGACGGCCATGTGAGCGAGTCCTTCAGCTACGGGATCAACGACGGAAACTCGCACCACACCGACGGCGATACGCTGACCGTCTACATCCATATGGATAACTTGCTGGGCTGAGGGTGCGAGGCTGCAATGACACAAGGAGAAATCCCGGAAAGTTTCCGGGATTTCATAAGCAGCCGTCAGCCCCCGTGCGGGGCGCGGACGCGTTTTTTCAAGCTCAACCGTAAGTTTTTCCCGGCTGTTCGTTGCCACGGGATCGGATTCAGACAACGACGGAACGGGCACAACCTTCGCCGCAGCTGCAACCCGGTCGTGCATCGGCGGAGGCAGCGCCTTCCAGGATGCGGACCTCGTCCTTGCCCGCGGAACGTCGCGGTGTCTCATAATGAACCGCAGCTGCATTCAAATGCACCGGAAAGCCTGCAAAAGGGTGTTCACTGTCAGCTCCGGTGACCATTGGTCGCGAGCTGCGATACGGTTCATTCACCTTTCGGTCGTTGTTCTGTAGATTATTTTCTTATAAGTTGTAGCCTTTAATATACCGCCACCGCCAGGCGTTTCTCGGGACCAAGGCAGGCCGCCCACAGGGTCTGCCAACCGCCGTGAAGGCAATATCGAAGGCCCTCTTGATGGCCTTTAACCCCGACCGCATCCGATCCACGCGTTGCAGCCGATGCAGACGGCTGCGCGGCAATTCGAGAACAAGGCGATATGGCAATCTATTATGTGAATCCAGCGATAGGCTCCAACGGCAACAATGGAACGAGCGTGGACACGCCGTTTGCATCGTTCTGGGCGGTGGAAAACTTGAAGCTGCAGCCGGGCGACAGCGTGCTGCTCGCCGCCGGAAGCGTGTTCAACGACCAACTCGACCTGAAATATTCCGGCACCGCTAGCGCCCCGATCACCATCGGCAGCTATGGGGTCGGCGACGCGCCGGTTATCCATAGCCCCGGCGACGGCATTCACAGCCTCTATGCGTCGAATATCGTCATCGAGAACCTCAAGATCTCCGAGACAGCAGGCGCGGCCATCTATGGCGGCTATGTTTCGAACTGGACCGTCCGCAATGTCGAGGTGGAAAATACCGGAAGCTCCACCAAGTCCGGCTCCGTCACGTTCAGGACCGGCTCGAACATCACCATCGAAAACAGCACGATCACCGGCGTGAACGGTGACGGCGTCTGGATCGAGAAGGTCAACGGCGTCAATTTTCTCAACAACACCGTCACCAACGCCCACGGCACCGCGGCAGATGCCGTACAGATGAACGACAGCAGCAATATCGTGATCAGCGGCAATTACCTCGACCAGACGGGCGCCGCGACGCCGAAGGGCGTCATTGCGCTCATCCGGCCGGTGAATGCCGTGGTCGAGGATAATACGCTGATTGGTGGCGGCTTCGGGATCAGCGCCCAAGCGGGCACGAATATCGCCATCCACGACAATGATATTTCAGGCTATGGCGGGTACAGCTGGTCCTATGCCATCGGTCTCGGGGACCAGGGCAATACGCGGGACTACGATATCTCAGGCAACTATATCCATGACGGCGTATGGGGCGTGGCGGTCAGCTCTGCCGGCACCACCAGTTACGTTCGCGAAGGTATCGAGATCTACGGCAATGTCTTCGACGACCTGTCGCAGGCGGCGCTGAAGGTCGACAGGCCTGCATCCGGCTCTTTTCATGACAATGTCATCGCCAGCGATGTCACGCCCTACAGCATATCCCCGGCCATCATCGCCGCGAACACCTTTCCGGTCAGCAACAACACGACGCTCGAAGAGGCCCAGCTTGCGATTCTTGATAGTCACGTTGCGGGAGATGCAACGCATGCGGATGCAACCCCGACGATCGTCGCAACCCATGACAGCCTGAAAATCTCGGCCGACGCGGACGCCCATCATGGCAATCTCCTCGAAAATGACAGCTCGGCCAATGGGATCCTGCTGCTTCGCCGCTTTGACGGCGAGTTGGTCAACAAGAACGGTCTGACGCTGACCGGCCAATACGGCACCATCCATGTCGACGATCATGGTGACTATAGCTACACGGTCGACGCGACGAAGCTTGCCGGGCTTAGCGGTGAGGTGAGCGAGACTTTTTACTATAAGATCTCCGACGGGGCCGCGCACCATTTCGACACGGATACGCTGAGCATCTCCATCCATGTGGATGACTTGCTGAGCTGAGAGGAATGTGGGCAGCAAACGGCGCCTTGCCCGGTCCGAGGCGCGGCGATGGAGGAGGAGAGCGCATGTCTCAGCGGTCGCTGAACAGGATCCTGGTGACGTCGATTTCGATTTCCGCGCAGATGATCTCGTATTCGGTGACGATTGCGGGATCGGCGGAGATTTCCCTGCGCATGCGGTCAAGGACGGCGCAGGCCTCGCCATAGGCGCCGCACAATTCATAAAGATGGGGGCGGCTCGCCGCGGCTGCTCTGATGGTTGCCCGCGTCGCGGGCAGCCTCATCATCAGCCTGGCCAGCCCTTGTTCGGCGGCTTGCCGGGGAATGTGTGCTATGCCTTCTTTCCTGACCATGCCATCACCCCTCGCTGCCTTCGTTTGCCTGTCCTGAGGGGTAGTACGCAGGAATGCTGCATCTGGTTTCATGCCGGATGCAGGATTAGTGCGCGCCGCTCCGATTCCTTCACGGGAAAATTGGTTATTGCATCGTGGTATCGGGGCGCAAGAATCCGACAGCCGGTCCTACCAGCGCAGAAGGCGACGACTGAAGAGGGCGCCGATTGCGCCTGTTAACAGGATGCCGAGCGAATACCAGAGGACGACGAAGGGCAGGCCGTTTTCGGTGCAGAACCAGGAATAGACCCAGGCGCCGGATGCGCCTGCTGCAATGCCGGCGATGAAGCCGGTGACCCCAAGCTTGCTAGGCGCGGCGCCGCGTAGAACCCATGTATTGGCGATCAGGATGGGCATGGCAAAGGCAAGGATCAGCAGCGGGCAATGCAGGGCGGAGGAGCCGAGCACCAGCACGGGATAGCTTGATGCCGGCGACAAAGCGAGCTGGATGACCGCCATGGCGGCCAGAGCCAGCACGATTGCCGCGCCAATGCCGAAAAAGTGGCCTTCCGAGCCATCCGGCCGGGAGAGGCGGTAAACGGCGGCGAAGGCGGCGATTGCGAGCAGGGCATTATAGCCGGATTTGATCCAGAAAACCGGCAGCGTCAGCGCCTGCGCCATGTCGGTGCGAAGGCCGACGACAACAAGCATCAGCAGCAGCGAGACTGCCAAAGCAGGCAGGACGGCGAGCACGAAACGGCGTTCCAGCGCATGTCTCGGCACCGGCTGCAGATCTCTGACAAGGATGTCGATCACGTCCTCAGTTTCTCTCACGTCCCACCTCGCAATCTTGCCGCCAGCGCCTTGATGCCTCTGTGAACACCGACCTTGACCGCCGATTCCGACTGTCCGGTGCGGCTTGCCGTATCGGCCACCGACTGCCCTTCGAGCTTGACCTGACGGATCAGTTCCTGCTGGTGCTGCGGCAGGCCGTTCAACAGCCGCTCGACATCCATGCGCGCTGCAATCGCATCCTCCCTGAAGTCGCCTTCGATCTCCTCGTTAAGCTCCATTTCCGACTTGTAGCGACCGCCATGTTTTCGGTGATGGTCGATCAGCTTGTAGCGGGCAATCGAGAAGAACCACGCGGTAAACGGCCGCTCCCTGTCATAGGTCGCCCGGCGCGCATGCAGCGCCAGCAACGTCTCCTGCACGAGATCTTCCGTGTCGGACTTCGCCGCGGTGCCAATACGCCCGCCGTAGTAGCCGACGAGCAGGGGTCGCAACGTGCCGAGCAGACGCCGATAGGCAGCCTCGTCCCCGTCGAGGGACAGAAGCATCAGCATCTTCAGGGCTTGTTCCGAATGGGCGTTCGTCATGTCGTCTGCAATGTCATTCGCGTGGATGACGCTTTGGTTACAGGCGGATTCAAAAATCTCCTGACGGGCCAGCGCTATCACATAAGCGTGAGGCTGTAACTGCCTTCGCAAGAAGATCGAATTCAGCACTGTGAGCCGTCGGCGGGTGCCGCGGACACATCAATCGATCCGAGGAGACCCTCATGACCAAGATCCTTTCCACCCTTGCCGCCTGCACCTTCGTTATCGGCCTGTCGCTTGCCGGCGCCGCCAGCGCTCAAAGCAGCGATGCCATGAAGAAAGACAGCATGAAGACCGACGCGATGTCTAAGGACGCCATGTCGAAGGATACGATGTCGAAGGACGCGATGAAGCAGGACAACATGGCGACCGGCAGCACCAAGGCCGACTGCATGCACAATGCCGGCATGGAGAAGGACTCTATGAAGAAGGACACGATGATGAAGGCCTGCGACGCGATGAAGTAATAGTGGATCGCGGCCGCTGAAACTATTTTGCCCGCGGCCGCGTCTTTTCGAGAAGACCTTTCAAGTCGATCCGGAGGACCTACGATGGCCACGACCGATGCCGGCATGGCGAGCGGACGAACGCTCTTCTACCGCCATGGCCTGCTGGTGCGCCTGTCGCACTGGGTAAACGTGCTGTGCATGACGGTGCTGCTGTTCAGCGGCCTGCAGATATTCAACGCCCACCCGGCGCTCTATTGGGGCCAGTATGGCGCTGATGACGATCCGTCCTTCATTTCCATGGAAGCGGAGCAGGAAGGCGATGCGTTGAAAGGGGTGACACGCCTGGGCGGATTGACCTTCGACACGACGGGCGTTCTCGGGGTTTCGAATGTCGACGGCGAGGCTTCTGTGCAAGGTTTTCCGAGTTGGCTGACCATGCCGAGCTACCGGGACCTGGCGACGGGCCGGCGCTGGCATTTCTTCTTTGCCTGGCTGTTCGTCATCAACGGCTTCATCTATCTCGCCTATGGTCTTATCAGCCGGCATTTCCGCCGCGATTTGTTGCCGGCGCCCCAGGAGCTGAAGCCTTCGCATCTCGGTCATGAGATCGTCAATCACGCCCGGCTGCGCTTTCCCAAGGGGCCTGAGGCACGCCACTACAACACGCTGCAGAAACTCGCCTATATCGCGGTGATCTTCGTGCTGCTGCCGCTGATGGTTGGAACCGGTCTCACCATGTCGCCGGGCTTCAATGCGGTCGCGCCCTGGCTGCTCGATCTGTTCGGTGGCCGGCAATCGGCGCGGACGCTGCATTTTCTGACTGCTTTCTCGCTTGTCGCCTTCGTCGCGGTGCATGTGGCGATGGTGCTGGTCTCGGGCGTGTTCAACAATCTGCGCTCGATGATCACCGGCTATTACGACGTCGGCCAGGGAGGGAAATCATGAGCCGCATCATTACCAGACGCCGCTTCCTGATCGGCGCGACCATGACGGCGTCGGCGCTGGGGCTTGCCGGCTGCGATGCGCTCGGCGAAAGCGATCGGACGAAATCGGTGCTCAAGATCGCCGAAGGCCTCAGTATGAAGACCCAGCGCTTCCTGCTCGGCGACGACGCACTCGCCCGCGAGTTCACGGAAGCCGATATCTCACCGACCTTCCGCACCAACGGCACGAGCATGCCCGACAATGCCCGCTATATCGAGTGGATGAACCAGCGGTTTTCAAGCTGGCGGCTCGAGGTCGGCGGGCTGGTCGACAAGCCGATGCAACTGTCGCTGGCGGAGTTGAAAGCCCTGCCGGCCCGTACACAGATCACCAGGCACGACTGCGTCGAGGGCTGGAGCGCCATCGGCAAATGGACCGGCGTGCCGCTCGGCGCGCTGCTACAGGCAGCCGGTCTGAAACCCGAAGCCCGCTACATTGTGTTCCACTGCGCCGACGAATACGAAAAGACGCTCGACGGCAGCGGCTGGTATTACGAAAGCATCGATCTCGTCGACGCGTTTCATCCCCAGACCATCCTCGCCCACACCATGAACGGCCGCGATCTCGAAGTCGCCCACGGCGCGCCGCTCCGGCTCCGGGTCGAGCGCCAGCTCGGCTACAAGCAGGCAAAATACCTGACCGGCATCGAAGCCGTCGCCGATCTCGGCCAGCTTTACGGCGGCAATGGCGGCTTCTGGGAAGATCGCGGTTATGAATGGTATGCGGGCATATAGGCGGGGTGCCCACCGACAAGGGTGCCGGAAGCGCCGCCGCTGCCTCGCTTAGGCAGAGAGGCCGATCGTGATGGTGGCGGAGAGCACGCCGCCATCGAGCTTCTCGAAATCGAATATGTGATCGGCGGCGTCCTCAGGGATGATGCCGTCGTCGTCATTGCGCGTATCGCGGGCCGGGCGTCCAATATAGTCCGGATGCTCGCCATAGATGATGTCGCTCAGCGCATCGTCGAAATAGATCTGGCTGACGAGAAGCTCCTTGCCGTCGACGAGGATTCGGCAATGAACATGGGGTGTGCGGCCCTGGTACCATCCGGGATAGGCCGTCAGGAAGCCTGCCTGCCCCTGTGCATCCGTCAGCTGGCGACCGCGAAAGGCAAGCCCGCTGATCGCCTCGGCATCGCCAAGTGTACACATCTTCGCAGCCTCGCGGCCGGAATAGATGCCGCGGTGATCCGTATGCCAGATTTCGATATCGGCATTCTCGACCGGCCGGCAATCGGCTGCATGGACGATCCGGACGGCCAACCGCAAGGGCAGTCCAACCTTTCCTTCCGAGACGTCCTGACGGACGGGAATATTGTTGACGTGGCAGGGGCCAAGAGTCTGAGCTGATGTCACGACGCAATTGGGACTGCTGCGGAAGAGCGGGACGGGTAGCTTTTCCAAGGCGACCGATTTGGTGCCGCCGCTCAGGAAATCCGTTCCCTTCCAGTCGAATGTCCTGGCGGCGACCGTGATATGCCGCCGGGGCCAGATCGCTACCGCCGCGACGGACGATGCAACGATCGCCGCACCTCCAAGCACAAGGGTCCGTCTCTTCATATATCGTCCTTTGCCTCAAGACTCCGGGTGTAAGGAGGATGCGCAGGAAATTCCAATTGAATCCCGGCAATGATCGACGGCAAGCGATCATCGACATCAAATGCCTGCCGTGCAGGGCAAACCTTGCCAATGTGGCCGTCAACTCCGGTGACGCCAGGGGTCACGTCTATGTCTCGATCGCGTGGTTGACCGGCTCGGGCTATGCCGACAAGCTTTATGGCAGTACCGACTCCAACCAGCTATGGCACAAGGCGGACATTATCGCCGGTCGCCTCTGGGGCGAAGCGGTTTTCCCGGTTCGGCGGCTTTACAGCGCGGTGCGTCTTTTCAGACGCGCGAGGTCGCTGTAACTCTTTGCGTCAGGCATGCGACATCCGTTGCTGAGCAGGGGCAGAGGCAGATGGAACCAACCCACTTATTCGAGCTCGTTATCGTGATGTTTCTCGCGATCATCGCGCTGCATTATGCCGCCCACAAGCTCGGGCTGCCGCCGTCCGTCGCGCTGTTGACCGGTGGCGCCTTGCTGGCCTTTGCGCCGGGACTGCCGGCGATATCGGTCGACCCCGGACTGGTGCTGGTCATCTTCCTGCCGCCGCTGTTGATGGACGGCGCCTGGTCGATCGCGCTCGCGCGGTTGCGGCGTCATGTGATCGGCATCGCTTCACTTGCCGTCGGTGCGGTGCTCTTTACCTGCGCCGTCGTCGCCGTCGTCGCCCATCTCCTCTTTCCCTCACTTCCCTGGGCTGCCTGCGCGGCACTCGGCGCGATCGTCGCGCCGCCGGACGCGGTTTCGGCGCGCGCCGTACTGGAGCGCGTCAGGCTGCCGCGGCGGCTTCAGATTCTGCTCGAAGGCGAGAGCTTGCTCAACGATGCGAGTGGCCTGGTTCTTTTCCGTTTTGCCGTTGCCGCCGCTGCAACCGGAGCCTTCAGCACGGGGGAGGTGATCGGCAATTTCTTCGTGCTGGCGCTCGGCGGCGCCATCGTCGGCATCGTTGTGGGAACGGCGTGGTTCAAACTCGTCCGGCGTCTCGGCGACGAATATCTCATCATTGCAGCCTCGGTGCTGCTCGGCTGGATTGCCTATCTGCTCGGAGAGCAGCTGCATGTTTCCGGCGTCATCGCCACCGTTACCGCGGGGCTGATCATGAGCTGGCACCAGCACACAGTGCTTTCAGCCGCAATGCGCATGCGCGGTACCTCGTTCTGGACGGTGATGATCTTCCTGATGGAAGCTGCGGTGTTCATCTTGATCGGGCTGTCGCTCAGGGATGTCGTCGAACGCGGCGGCGGTTTTACCACTGTGATCGCGACAATGGGACTGCCGATGCTGGCGATCCTCGTCACGCTCGTGATCGCGCGTTTTGCCTGGGTCTTCGCCTCCGATTTCGTTCTCAGGTTCTGTGCTGTCCTGGGGTTCACGCGCGCCCGACCGCTCGGCGCCGGTGGTGCGACGGTTCTGAGCTGGGCGGGCGTGCGCGGGGTGGTCACGCTTGCCCTGGCGCTGAGCCTGCCCGAAGGGTTCGCAGGTCGTGACTTCATCCTCGTCACATCGTTCGCCGTCATTCTCGGAACCGTGCTCATACAGGGCACGACATTGGGGCGGGTGATCGCCTGGGCGCGGCTGGTGGAGCCGGATTCGGAAAGAGCGCGCCTGACGATGAGCCAGGCCGAAGCCGCCATGGCCCAGGCGCAGTTCGGGACCGTCCAGGGCCTGGCATATGACGCCGAGGGGAAACTCATCCATCCGCAATTGCTGGAGCGCTACCAGCGCCGGGCGACGTCGATCGTCGACTATGCCGAGAGAACCGAGCACTACATACCGGTGCTGCATGCGCATTTCGACGTCATTCTCGAAGCGGTTGCAACGGGACGCCGGGAACTCATCCGCCTCCATCGCGCCGGCGAGATCGATGACGAGACGTTGCGGGAGCTGGAACGGGATCTCGATCTTGAGGAATTGAGCGCGATCTCGGCCAAGGCATGATTTCGCGCCTCACGCCGTGACGCTTGCGACGGAAGCCACTCGTGCCTCGCTTCCATCTCTCCTATCCCAGCCGCGACTCCCCCGCCTCGGCATCATGCTCTAAATGGCAATCTGCTCACCGAGTTCGACGACACGGTTGGACGGCAGGTTGAAATAGTCGGAGGGGTCGATCGCCAAGCCCTCCAGCGCCATGAATATGCGCTCCTGCCAACCGGGCAGCCCGGTGTTCGGCGTTCTGACGAGGTTCCTGCGACCGAGATAGAAGGAGGTCTTCATGATTTCGAACTTGAAGCCGCCCTCACGGCAGAGCGCCAGTGCCCGGGTGACGTCGGGGTCGTCCATGAAGCCGAAGGTGATATCGAGACGTACGAAGCGCGGCGAGAGCTGGCTGAGCTTGATGCGCCTGTTGTCGGGGACGTAAGGTTCGTCTTCGGTCCAGACGGTCAGGATAACGTTCTGTTCATGGAGCACGTGGTTGTGCTTGAGATTGTGGAGCAGAACATTCGGCGTGCGATCCGGGACGCTGGTCAGGAAGACGGCCGTTCCTGGAACGGTGACCGGCGAATGGTCCGACTTTCGCTCGATCGACCGGATGAAGGAATCGAGCGGTATCTCGTTGTTGGCCCGCAGTCGCTTCAGATAGGCCTGTCCTCGGGTCCATGTCCACATCAGGATCATGATCGCCAGCGCAAGGGCGACCGGAACCCAGCCGCCATCATGGATCTTAAGCAGGTTGGCCGCCAGGAACATGACTTCGATGAAGAAGAGCGGCAGCAGCAGGAGGGCGGCAACCACGAGGGAGTAGCCCCAGACGGCCCGAAGGAACTGGAAGACCAGCATGGTCGAGATGACCATGGTTCCGGTCACCGAGATGCCATAGGCCGTCGCCAACGACTCGGAATCGCCGAAGGAAAAGATCAGCATCAAGACGCCGACCAGCAGCAGAAGATTGACGCTCGGCACGTAGATCTGGCCGGTGTTGGTCTCCGATGTGAACTTGATGCGCAGCCTCGGCAGGAAGCCGAGGTGAACCGCCGAGCGGGCCAGTGAAAATGCGCCTGTTATCACCGCCTGGCTGGCGATGATCGTGGCCATCGTCGCCAGCAGAACCACCGGCAGCAAGGCCCAATCGGGATACATCAGAAAGAACGGATTGGTGGCCGCGTGGGGATGGGCGAGAACCAGCGCGCCCTGGCCGAGATAGTTCAAGAGCAATGCCGGAAAGACGAGCACGAACCACGCCATCTGGATCGGGCGGCGCCCGAAATGCCCGAGATCAGCATAGAGCGCCTCGGCGCCCGTCACCGTCAGAAAGACGGCGCCAAGCACAATGAGGCCGACAGTGCCGGCATGGGCGAGGAACGACAGCGCGTTGATTGGATTGAGCGCTTCGAGAATCCTCCAGTCGTCGCCGATATGGATCAGGCCGCCCGCTGCCATGGCCAGAAACCACAAGACCGTGATCGGCCCGAAAAACATCGAGACGGCGGCCGTTCCCCGGGATTGGACGGCAAAGAGGATGATCATGATCGCGGCCGACGCGAGCGGGACGTATTCGGCAAAGGCCGGCGTGACCAGCTTCAGGCCTTCGAGCGCCGACATGACGGACAGGGCCGGCGTGATCATCGCATCGCCGATGAAGAGCGCCGCTCCGATCAGGCCCGCGAAGAAGAGCACCGGCACGTTTCGCCCCATCTTCTTCATCAGCAGGGCGAGAAGCGAAAGCGTGCCGCCTTCACCGTCATTGTCCGCCCTGAGAAGGAAGAGCACATATTTGAAGGTCACGATGACCGTCAGCGTCCAGATCATCAGCGAAATGAGACCGATGACCTCGGCCTCGTGTACGCCATCGGCGGCAAAAGGCCTCAGCGCCTCACGAAGGGCATAGAGCGGGCTGGTACCGATATCGCCATAGACGACGCCGATCGCGCCGACGACCAGTCCGGCAAAGCCCTTCCGGCCGGCACCTTCACCCGTATTGTCTATATGCGTCGACGCCATGGTTCCCCGCTTATGCCCCTTGCCTATGAACACAAACATATGCCGCATTGCAGAACGGCAAGTAAATTGATGCGTGTGCGAATTTTTTGTGAGGGGCGGCGACGTGAGCGGGAGAGAGGTGGGGGCGCACGATCGGCTTGGACTTCGGCGGTCGCCTCTTGCGATTGCGCAGTCGCATGGTAATAAGGATCCATGACCTGCACCCTGAACCTTTCGAGCTTCTATTATACGCTGCTCCCATAGAGAGCGGCGCAAGGTCATATTCCTGACACCCGAGACGCCGCATGGTCGGCGGCACGCGGGTCAACAGAAGGTCTCCGGCCTCATCGGCCCCAATGGAGACCCCCGTGACACGATCCTCTCAGCCCACCGGACCCCGATCCGACTTTCTCCGCACCCTGACCGAGCGCGGTTTCCTGCATCAATGTACCGACTTGGAAGCACTCGACAGCTGGCTTTGTTCGGGAGCCGGCACAGCCTATAACGGCTTCGATCTCACCGCCGACAGCCTGCATGTCGGGCATCTCATTCCGATCATGATGCTCCGCTGGTTCCAGAAGACTGGTAACAAACCCATCGCGTTGCTGGGTGGTGCGACAAGTCGGCTGGGCGATCCGAGTTTGCGCGACACGTCACGCCCCCTTCTCAGCGAAGAGCAGATCATGAAAAACCTGCTCGGCATCCGGCGTGTCTTCGAGCGGTTCCTCGCTTTCGGGGATGGCCCGGCCGATGCGGTGATGGTCAACAATGCCGATTGGTTGGGCAGGCTCAACTACCTCGACTTCCTGCGCGATGTCGGACCGCATTTTTCAGTCAACCGGATGCTGACATCGGAGAGCGTGCGCCAACGGTTGGAGCGGGAGCAATCGCTGTCATTGCTGGAATTCAACTACATGGTCATGCAGGCCTACGACTTTCATGTGCTCGCAGAAAGCCGCGGCTGCCTGCTTCAGCTTGGTGGTTCCGACCAATGGGGCAACATCGTCAGCGGCGTCGAATTTGGGCGGCGGATCGGTGGACGCGCCTTGTTTGGATTGACCGCTCCGCTGCTGACGACATCGTCGGGCGCGAAGATGGGCAAAAGCGTTTCGGGGGCGGTCTGGCTGAACGCCGACCGGTTGTCGCCCTATGAATTCTGGCAATTCTGGAGAAACACCGGGGATGCCGATGTAGGTCGTTTTCTCAGGCTGTTCACCGAGTTGCCGTTAAGTGAAATTGCCCGCCTTGACGTGCTTCGGGATTCCGAGATCAACGAAGCGAAAAAGATACTTGCCGACGAGATCACCAGCCTGTGCCACGGGACGGATGCGGCAGCGCAAGCTTCCGAAACCTCCCGGCGTACCTTCGAAGAAGGTGAGGTGCCGGTCGGCCTCCCGACCGTCAGGTTCGCGGATAGCCTTCGCAGCACCTTTCCGCTCGCTGATGCGATGGTCATTGCCGGGCTCGCCAAGTCGAAAAGCGAAGCACGTCGATTGATCGCCGGCGGCGGTGTGCGGGTGAACGGCGGCAGCGTAAACGACGAGGCAATGCAGCTTGGTCACTCCGATGTCCAGGACGGCGTCATCCGGCTGTCCGTCGGCAAGAAGCGACACGTCCTCCTTCAATCGGCGGTGGCGCCGCCATGCTGACAGGGGCTGTCAGCATGGTGGTCGACAATGCTGAAGCCGCGGGTTTCCGAGCCAGTCGCCATTTCGTTGGAATGTCCAGCTATCCCACGGGGGATAGTTGGACTTCAATCCCGCCAATCGGAGCAGAGCCCCGAGATGAAGCCGCACCATCGTATTTTCTTCATTCAGTTTGCCGTGGCCCTTTCCGTGGGGGCGTTTCTTTCGCGGCTGCCTGACATTCAGCTCAAGTTTAGCCTGAGCGAAGGAGAGCTGGGCCTTTTGCTCGCCACCATGTCCCTCGGGGTTCTCTGCGGGTTGACGTTCTCGGCGAGGCTCATCGAGAGGCTTGGTGCGCGCACAACGGCCTT
Source organism: Rhizobium sp. BK212 (assembly GCF_014197475.1). Classification (NCBI taxonomy): domain Bacteria; kingdom Pseudomonadati; phylum Pseudomonadota; class Alphaproteobacteria; order Hyphomicrobiales; family Rhizobiaceae; genus Rhizobium; species Rhizobium sp. BK212. The sequence continues at coordinate 161,641 of NZ_JACIFS010000002.1, read as the reverse complement.
CGTCACCGTCTTCGGTGTGACGTTGTTTTATGCGCTGATCCCCTGGATGCCTTCAGTTTCCCTGGCGATGCCTTTGTTCTTTGTTGCCGGCATTTTCGCCGGCGCATTCGAGATCAACGCAAATCTCGAAACCGATCGCCATGAGGCGCTGCTCGGCTACCGCATCATGAGCCGGGCTCACGGCATGTGGAGCCTCGGCTTCTGCATCACCGCCCTTGTTGCCGCCGGTATGCGGCAGGCCGCCGTCTCCATCGAACTGCATAGCTTCATCGTCCTCGTGACGGTCTTGATTGCCGGGTCGATCGTTTTCTCCGGGATCGAGAATGCGCCCCGGCGGCATGACGCTCACCCCGGCGATGCTCCGCTCGTCGCTTTTCCCACGATCGGGCTGCTTCCCCTTTGCCTCATAGGCGCTGCTCCGCTTCTCGCCGAGGGCGCGAGCGTCGATTGGTCGGCGATCTATATGCGCGACGTATTTGCGGTCGAACCATTTGTCGGCGGGCTCAGCGTGGCCATTTTCTCCTCGTTCATCGCCATCGGACGGCTCGGCATGGACTCTGTGATCGACCGCTTCAATCCACGCCCCGTCGCAATAACCCTCCTCGGGATCGCGGCCATCGGCCTTGTCTTGGTTGCGACGGCGGCACAGCCTGTCGTCGCCCTCGCGGGCTTTGGCCTGACGGGGATCGGCTGCTCATCGGTCTATCCGCTTGCCATCTCGGCCGCGGCTCGGTGCACGGACCGACCCGCATCGGTCAGCGTTGCAGCGCTCGGGCAGACGACGTTTCTCGTGTTTTTCGCTGGGCCGCCATTGCTCGGTTTCGTTGCCGAACACTTCGGTATCCGCTTTTCGTACTGGGTGGTCGTCCCCGTCATTGCCGCTGCACTCCTCGTCACCAAGGCGCTCATCGCTGCTCCTGCCCCGATCGCAGGGCGGCCCGAACCGGTACAACCACAGGGTTGATACGCCGCGCCGCCCGTCCGTTCTCCCAAGGTCGCGCATATTCGCAATCGGCAGGGGGCGACCACCGATTTGCGCTGTCGAATAGGGTGAGCGCAATGTATTGCCGGTGACGTCTAAGTATTACTGATGGCCGTCGTAAATATAGCTCGTATAGGTGATGGCCCGAGGCAGTGCAGGATCGTCAACTCTTGGTGAATGGTCTTGCCACTCAAGCACTTGCGGGCGCGGTCCATCTCCTCTGCGTACACCTGGCCTGGACGGCCTATGTCAGCCTTTCGAGCTTGCAAAATAAGGGTTCTACGAGTTCGTCGATCGTCGCGTTCGGCCGCAACGAGAGGTGGCCAGCGCCGATCCGTGCCTCTCTTTGGACAAATTCCCGCCGCCAAAATGCCAGTATTAGTTGTTTCTAATTCACGCCATAATTCGCATATACGTTGCTGCGCCTGTTTTATTCTTCGCCACATTTCGGAATTTCAACATTATACAAACAATGGTGGGTAACTATGAAGGTTATTCTCGTCATCGTCCTCACGGCGCTTGCCGTGCCCTGTGAGGCGGATATGCTCGGCACGGCGTCCAAGTACAAAAGCATGCATGAACGCTCCATCTCCTTCCTTAGCATCAATCCGCGCAGGGTATCGTGGTGCGGGGCGTTCCTGGCCTTTGTCGCCAAACGATCTTCAAGGGAGCCGCCGCCCAACCCCAACATGGCGGCGTCCTGGAAGAAGTTCGGCAAGCCGGTCGGCGTCCGCTCCGCCAGGCGAGGGGATGTCGTGGTGATCCGCACCGGCCGGCGCTTTCATGTCAGCCTGTTCGATCACATCGACCAGCGCCGGCAATATGTCTATCTCTTCGGCGGCAACCAATCCAACCGGGTGCAGCTGTCGCGCTATCGTGCCAGTTCGGTGGTTGCCGTGCGACGATAAAGCCGGTTCCAAACCTCAATGGCGGCGGGAAAACAGGTCCTATGCCTTGCGTGCCCTGATATGCAGGAAGATCGGCGCGACGCGGGTGTCGGCGACGACGGGTTCGGCCTGCGCCACCACGGCTGAGGCCATCGGCTCGCCGAAGGCCTCGATCGTAAGCCCCGCTTCGACGATCATCGACACCCAGGTCGACAGCGTGCGGTGAAAGCGCGGAACGGAAAACGGCGTCAGCGCCGCCCGTTCCGCTTGCGGTATCGAGGAAAAGATCCAACGGTCGATCCGGCCGTCGCTCTCGTCGAAATAGTCGGCGATCTCTACCGCGACGGGCTCGCCGGCCTCATTGCGGATGTTACGGCGCGTCGGCGGCACGAAGCAGGGATGTAGGATCGAAAACTGCAGGAAGCCGCCGGGCTTCAGAATGCGGTGGATGCCCTTCAGCACCTCGCGCTGATCAGCCATGTCCATCATCGACATGAAGGCGGTGACGAAATCGAAGCTCGCTTCCGGGAAATCGATGCTCTGGCCGTCGCCGAGCACATAGTCGATGCCGAGCGGCGCGTCTGCCTCGCTCTCGCGGGCATAACGAATGAAGGTCGGGGCGATGTCGAGGCCGGTCACGCGGGCGCCGAGCCGGGCGACCGCGCGGGTATTGGAGCCTTCGCCGCAGCCGAGGTCGAGACCTCTCAGGCCGCCGACCGACGGCAGCATCTCCAGAAAGGCCGGCGTGTTAAGCGCATCGCGATACTTGTCGTAGCCCGCCCTGGAATAGATCGTCCAGGTCTCGGCATTGCTCTCCCAATGGACGGCGACATCATTGGCTTTCATGGCTCTTCCTCCTTGCGCAATCGGAACGGGCGGGGAGCTATAAGAGCAGACGGGCTATCGCCTCAACCCAGAAGAGAAGAAATGTGTCAATAACTGATGCGTTGTATCATCAGTGCGTCAGGGATTGGATCCTGTCGTAGCGGACCGTGTACTCGTCGGCCGTGCCCTCGTCATAGACCTTCGCCAACGTGGCCCGGAGGTCAGGCGAATAGAGCACGCTCAAGATGTCGACCTGCTCGTCGCCTCTCTTGGTCACTTGCTTGATCCTGAACACCTTGTATTTGCATTCGCCGAGACTGAAGCTCTCCTGTCCGGCGACGGTCAATTCCAGGCTCCAGCGCGTATCCGCCCGCTCGTCCGGGCCAAGCGGTAAGAAAGTGACGTTGGTTCGAGCGCCTTTCTTCAGCGGAGCGATGCGGCTCAGATCGGAGAGCGGGTGCATCGCATATTGTTCGTTTTTGCTGAAGCGGGCCAGATCGAACAGACCTGCAAAGGAAAACACCGTCTGCTGCTGTGAACCGCCGAAATGATTGACAGTCTTGACGATCTGCCCTTCCGCCTTGTGGAACTCGCTCCGTGCGCCGGTATTTTCCAGCACAAAACCCTTGGTGGCGGTGTCAGCAGACGGACAATCGGCTGCGTGAACCGAAACAGGCAGAAGGGCGGCAATGAATAATGAAGCAAGGCGATTCTTAAACATGGTTCTCGTTTCCGATAAGACTGGACCGATCTCGTTTGATCGCCTGGAAATACTGGAACCCGCGGGGCCTGTCATGAGCTTCATTCTTGCGACAGGAACTATTCCACATTTGCGTTAATGGCCGGGGCTTCTCGCGGACAGTTTCATTTGGGATGCGCGGCCGGCCACAGCACCATTCTGTGCGCGGGCGAACCAGGGGAGCTGATGCATCATTCTCAGCTGACACTCTTGAAGGCGGCGATGATGCTTTCTGCGGCGAGTTGCGCCTGATCTGATGTCGTCTGGAAATTGGTGACGGAGAGACGCAGGATGTCGCGGCCGCGCCATTTGGCGCCGCCTGCGAAGATCATGCCGTCCGCCTTGATCTTTTCGATGGTCTTTCGCGTGAGCGCGTCGCCTTCTTCGGAGGGCAGGTCGGTATCGAAGCGGATGACGAGCTGGTTCAGGGCCACCTCGTTCAGAATGGCGATGCCGGGCTCGCGTGCGAGCCGATCGGCGATCAGCTGCGCCGAGGCGCAGCACTGGTCGATGAGGGCGGTTACACCCTCGCGGCCGAGATGTTTCAGCATCGCCCAAGTGGCAAAGCCGCGCGCCCTTCGCGAAAGCTCGGGCACGTAATGAGAAGGATCGCGCTCGCCTTCGCCAGCGAGCGGCAGATAGCTTGCGGCGATCGTCATGGCGCGGCGATGGGCGAGTTCGTCGCGGACGATCGCATAGCCGCAATCATAGGGCGTCTGCAGCCATTTGTGGCCGTCGGTCGCCCAGCTGTCGGCCGCTTCGATGCCGCGGCTGAGGTGGCTGGTTTTCACCGACGTCTGCGCCCAGAGGCCGAAGGCGCCGTCGACATGCACCCAGGCGCCTTTCGCCTTCAACAGCGGGATGATGGCGGCGAAATCGTCGAAGGCGCCAGTATTGATCTGCCCCGCCTGGAGAATGGCGATGAGGGGACCGGAGACGGTATCGAGTGTGCCGGTCAGCGCGACCGGGTCTATCCGGCCTACTGGATCGGTGCGCACGCGCAACACGCGATCGTGCCCGAGGCCGAGAAATTGCAGTGCGGAGAAGACCGTCGTATGGGCGTCGTCGCCGATCAGCACGGTGATCTCAGGCGCGCCGAACAGGCCGCTCGCATCGGCATCCCAGCCCGCCCGGCGCAGCACCTCGCCGCGGGCGGCGGCAAGGCAGGTGAAGTTCGCCACTGTCGCCCCGGTGACGAAGCCGACCGAGCTTTCGGCCGGCAGCTTCAGGAGATCGAGGAGCCATCTCGCCGCGATGGTCTCGACTGCAGCCGCGGCCGGGGCGGCGGCATGGTTTCCGGCGTTCTGGCCCCAGGCGCTGGTGAGGAAATCGGCCGCGACGCCGACCGGATGGGAGCCGCCGATGACCCAGCCGAAGAAGCGCGGGCCCGTGGTTGCGTGCAGCCCGGGTTCGGCGTCACTCGCCAGCTGCCTGATGACATTGAGCATATCGCAACCGGCTGCCGGCAGCGGTTCGTCGAAGCGGGCAAGCGAGGCTGCGTAATCGTGGGCAGGCACATGGCGGGCAGGCCCTGCCCGCCGGAACCCCGCAGCAAGCCGGGCGGCTTCCTGAAACAGAGACTCAATTGCCGACATAACCTCCCCCTGCCGCCGATCCTGGAGAGGCCGCCCCCGAAGGCAGGCTGCCGGCGCCATGCAATTTAGCCCATATCGCCAGCTCTGTCTTCGCCCAGGAGACCCGGGCTTGGGATCCAGAGTGCTTTCTCGTCCTTGCCGAGGCTCAAGATAAGTTGAGCATCCAGAGAGGGGCTTCCTAAATATCTACAATACTTACTCTATTACGTGCTGTCCATTTTTGAAATTTGATGGCTATGCTTGAAAGTGATTGCCTTCGTCTCAAGTATCGTTCAATAATGCTGAAATATCGTTTGCACCATTGTCAAGTTGGTGCTGCCAACTAGCGAGGGATATGCACTGAAATATTTCCTTCTCTACGCGCTGACATGCACGTTGGTCGGGATAGTTCTTCTCGTCATCATCCATGAAGTTGTATCGTTCAAGATCGACAAGCCAACTGATGAGCCAGCGGGCGAACCAACCGAACAATCGGCGGCCGGGCCAACCGGGGAACCGGTGAACGGGCCGACAACCGATCAATCTGCCGTCCAGCCAGCCGATCCGTTGGTGGTTCGGTCGACGAGGCAGCCTGTCGACGGGCCAACCGATAAACCAGCGGTCGGCCCAACCGGCGAACCGGCCGCGCCCCCAACCGATCAAACAGTCGTCGACCCACCCCGTGAACCGGCCGTCCGCAAGGGCGGCCGGCTGAGGAGTCCGGCGCAGTGATCGGCGCTTGAGACGATCGCCACAGGCTGAGGTATGAAGCTTTCAACGCCGGTTGCATCGGCTGAGCCCATTTGTATTGACTGTACCTCTCATCTCGAAGGAGGTTCCGATGGATGGAAGCGGCACGGCGATCAGGCATATCAGGGCAGACGAGGTGGAGGCTTTCCGGCGCATCCGTCTGGAAGCGCTTCGCACCGAACCGTCCCTCTTTGCAAGCCGCTACGAAGACTGGGAGGTTCTTTCTCTCGAGGAGTGGCGCAATCGCCTGAACGAGCCGGTTTTCATCGCGTTTCAGGGCGATGAACCCGTCGGCATAACCGGCCTGCTTCGCCAGCGGTCGAGCAAGATGGCCCATCGCGCAACGATCATCATGGTCTATGTCAGAAGGAGCCTGCGCGGAACGGGCCTTGCCAGCAGGCTGCTCAGTGCGGTTGCCGATCACGCCCGCGATATCGGCATCCTGCAGCTGGAACTCTTCGTCAGCGCTGAGAACCCGGCGGCAATACGGTTCTACCAGCGGGAAGGCTTCTCCGAAATCGGCAGGATTCCCGGCGGGGTTCTGGAGGAGGGCAGGGAGATCGACGACGTCATGATGGCGCGCCGTCTGGTCGATTAAGTCTCCGGCGCATATCGGTTTGCTGACCTCTTGACCTCAAGCGGGGTTGGGGTTGCAGGGTGCCGGCATGAACCGGAGGTTTGGGGATGGCGAAAATCCTGAGAGACGAAGATCTGGTCGATGGCGCGTTGATGACGGTCGCGATCGATGCGCTCGAGACCGCTTTTCTCGCGAGAGCCGGCAATCGGCTGATCTCTCCGCCCCGGCATCATGTCTCGTTTGCCGATCGCGGCGATCTCGTCTTCACCGTCGGCGGCATCCTCGGCGACAAACCGCTCGCGGGCTTTCGGGCCTATGAAACATTCGAGGGGGTGGAGCATTCGCAGATCGTGGCGGTATGGTCGGCCGACGACGCCAGGCTCAAAGGTATCGTTCTCGGAGAGCGTCTCGGCAATCTCAGGACCGGTGCGATCGGAGGTCTCGCCATCCGTCACCTCAGCGCGCCGGATGCCAGGACCGTGGGGATACTCGGCAGCGGAGCGCAAGCGCGAACCCAGCTTGCCGCAGCCGCCGCGGTTCGAAAACTGGATCGCGCCCGCGTCTATAGCCGCGACGAGGAAAAGCGTACGGCTTTCGCAAGCGAGATGCAGCACGCCTTGGATATTGAGGTGGAGGTTGCCGGCAGCGCCATCGAAGCCGTCGATGATGCCGATATCGTCATCTGCGCGACAACGAGCCAAACGCCTGTCGTTCATGCTGGAGATTTGAAGCCCGGTGCGCACGTCAACACCGTCGGCCCGAAAACGTATCGGGGATACGAACTCGGCCTGGATATCGCCGATGCGGCAGCCGTGATCGCGACGGATTCTCCGGAGCAGACGCGCGCCTATGCGTCGCCGTTTTTCCTTGCCGGCTCGGGCAACGACAGTCGCATGGTCGACCTTGCCGATATCATTGCCGGGAAAGCGACGGGGCGGAGATCACCTGAGGATACGACGCTGTTTTGCTCAGTGGGACTGGCCGGAACCGAAGTGGTCGTCGCTTCGGCAATCCTCGATATGCTGTGAGCTTGTTTCCCTTATTGACGCCAGCCCCAGCGCATCCCTCATGCCGTATTCGCCGGGTGCGCGTCCCGCGATCCAGCGGGCGGCGGCAAGCGCGCCGCGGGCGAACATGCCGCGATCGAGAGCCGAATGCGAGAGCGTCACGACTTCCTCGGCGGCGGCAAACATCACGCTGTGTTCTCCGACGATCCCGCCGGCGCGCAACACGGCGAAACCGATCTCGCCGGGCGGCCGCTCGCCGGTGATGCCGTCACGGCCGCGCCGCTCGACGGATGCGAGAGAAACGCCGCGGCCCTCGGCGGCTGCTTCACCAAGCATCAGCGCCGTGCCGGAGGGCGCGTCGATCTTCCTGTTGTGATGGGCTTCGAGGATTTCGATATCCCACTCATGCGCAGGAAGGGCGCGGGCGGTTTGGGCGACCAGACCGATCAGCATGTTGACGCCGATGGAGAAATTGCCGGAGCGCAGGATCGGAATCGTGCGGGCGGCCTCGGCGATCCGTTCCAGTTCATCTGGCTCGAAACCTGTCGCCCCGATTACCAAGGCCGGTCCACCGGCCGAAGCACACAAGCCGGCAAGTTCGGCCGCAGCGCTTCCCGTCGTGAAATCCAGGATCACGTCGGCCGCTCCGATCGCGGCCGAACGATCGATCAGCCCGGCACCCATAGAGCCCTCACGGCCAATGCCGCCGACGAACGCAAAAGCCGGATCGGCCGCCAGCAGTGGCAGGATGGCACGACCCATGCGGCCCCTCGCGCCGGCGACGGCTATTTTGATTGGTGAGATCACGGTCTTTCCTTGGCTCTCGATATTCCGGCCGAACGGCTATTTACAGCCAGCATTCGCGCCGGAGAAGGGGACCCGCAACTACCGCACTTGCGCTCGCGGCGCAAAGCGGGATCTCTGGCAGGTCATGTGATGCTTACCAATTGCCTGGGTCGGCGGTGTGATCGATGCTGGCGAATTCATCGGCCTTTTCGCGGTCCAGCTTCACCTCCGCGGTGGCGTTCGTCTCGTCGGTGACCGCGTAGCGATCGGGGACCGGTCCCCTCGACAGTTCCTGATAGAGGAGCAGGGCGGCCTCCTCGGCGGTGTCAGCCTCGATCTCCCGCGTAATAGTGACAGTGAACTTGTGCATGGCTTCGAGCCTTTCGATCGTCGTGCAGGCGTATGCGTAGATAGCCCATTCTGACACGAGTTTTGTGTCGAAGACAGAAAAAGCGCGTCGTTTAGAATTTGATTCATGCGACGGTCGCAGGTCTTTGTTTTTATGAATGTCGTGGTGCTAAGTATCGGCCGACGCGCTTACCAGACTGAACTCACCGTCGCAAAGACGATAAAACCCATCTTGGGGAACGGGCAATTCCAGCATTTCCCGCTTCGAAAGGCCGGAATATACGCCACGTACCAATCGGCCAAACAGCCCGTGAGAAATCGCAATTGTCGGTTCATATATGCCTGAGATCCAGTTCTTTGCTCGCGCACAGGCGGCATCGAAGCTCTCCCCGTCTGGAGATCTGAAATACCAATCAAAAGCGTCGGACCTGTCCAGCATTCCTGGAAACTCGTTGTCGATCTCGAACTTGGTCATGCCGTCCCAAGAACCGACGGTCACCTCCATGAGCCGCGATTCCGGACGAGCGGCCAGCGGCAATACCCGTTCGATGCGAGCCGCGGTCTCCTGCGTTCTGCCGAGAGGGCTGACGTGAAGCTGGAACGATCGCTCACTGCCTGCAATTTCCTTCTTCAAAAGCTTCGCCATTTGTTCGGCCTGTTCGATACCGCGCGCTGTAAGTGGTGAATCTTTTTGGCCCTGGAACCGACCCAAGGTGTTCCAAATGGTCTCGCCGTGGCGAAGCAGGTAAATCACTTGTGTTGTCCTAAAAGAATGCCAAAAGGCTGGTTCAGCGGCCAAGTGATGCGACAGATCAATAATGACCGCAACTGCTCCGATCCATATGTGCCAAGTCTTCTGCTGTCGGCCGAAGCGGGTACTTCGACCATTTTAGCAGCGCTCGGCAGTTGCCCGCGGGAAATCGCTGCCGTGGGCTGGAGAAAGACGGCTTGCCTCTTATTTCAGTTGGAAATGCGAAACGAGGAGCGAGAGAGCACACAATGGCAAAGAACACGATCTGCGTATGGTACGACAAGGATGCTGAGGCTGCCGCCCGCTTCTATGCTGCGACTTTTCCCGACAGTACCGTGGACGCCGTTATTCGTGCACCGGGAGATTATCCCGAGGGTAAGCAGGGAGATGTGCTGGTTGTCGAGTTCACCGTTGCGGGGATTCCCTGCATCGGGTTGAACGGCGGTCCCGCGATCAAACACAACGAGGCCTTCTCCTTTCAGATCGCGACCGACGATCAGGAGGAAACCGATCGCTACTGGAACGCCATCGTCGGCAATGGCGGCCAGGAAAGTGCGTGCGGCTGGTGCAAAGACAAATGGGGGGTGTCCTGGCAGATCACGCCGCGCGTCCTCTCCGAAGCGCTCTCGGCAGGCGGTGGCCAGGCAAAGCGTGCTTTTGACGCGATGATGACCATGAGGAAGATCGACATCGCAGCGATCGAGGCGGCGCGGCGCGGCTGAGAAGCCTATCGCGGAACGATCTTTCGTCAGAGCGCTGCGTCTGGTGCGACCCGGCCGGGTAGCGATTTTCGCAATCGGCCGGTCGACACGAGACAGGCTGTCAGAACCAGAGGTCGCGCACGCAGCGCCCTTTGGAAGGAAGGTCTTCAAACGTATCAAGGCCGTCGAAATGATCGATCGGCAGGTCCTGAACGAGATCGGCCGGCGCAAGCCGCATGTTGACGGCCATGCGCCGGCGGCCATCCTTTCGAAGCCGCAGGCCGCGCCAGCTCAAGACACAGGCGCAGGATGGGCAGAATAATATTTCTAGAGACGGCTCGTCCCTGTCGGCGCGGGTGTAGGAGGCGGTCTCTCCAGTGAGAGCGATACGCTCTCCTTCGTAATCATAGGCCCACAACGTGCCGTAGCGCCGGCAGAGCGTACAGTTGCACGCGGTGATCGAGCCGGGATCACCTTCGAGTGTCCAGCTCGCCTTGCCGCAATGACATGAGCCCGTCAGCATGATCGCCGGTTCAATCCTGCTCCCTGTTTACGGACGACATCCTGCCGCAATTACGCGATGACCGCAATTGGCGCTTTCAGGCGCCACGTGCTCCTGAAACGGCTTTCACGACACCTTTTGTATCGGGCGTTTTCTGAAATTTCTAATTGAGATCGCGGCCGGAAGATGATTTTCTGCGACCCAGCGTAGCTGAGTCCACGCCTCCTCCCGATTTTTTGATCCGAGTGGCCCATGTCGATTTCAGATGCGATCTATCGTCCCTTCGAAACCTTGATCCGGCCGCTCGATATCCCCTACCGGCCGCTGCCCACGAAGGGACCTGTGGCGGTTCTTTTGCACTTCATCGCGATGTTTCGAGGCGTCATCATCGCTATGGCGGCGAGCTCGATGGCCATCGAAGCAATCAATCTTACGATCATCTGGGGGCTTTCGGTCATTGTCGACGGAGTGACGACGCAGGGTGTCGAACTCTTCGTCGACAGCAAGTTCGGGCTGCTGGCAGTCCTTGCCTTTCTGCTTTTTCCGGTGATGCCCGTTCTTTTCTATATCACCAATATTCTCAACTCGCACACGATCGGCATCAGCCTGCCCGTTGCAATTCAATGGCAGGGGCACAAGGCCGTCGAGCGGCAGGATCTCGCCTTCTTCCATGATCTTTTCGCCGGTCAGGTCGCATCAAGGCTCGGTCAGGTCGCCAATGCCGTTCAGCAACAGATCGTGATCGCGTTCCAGACGGCCCCCCGCTTTCTGCTTCAGATCATCGGGTCGGTGGTTCTTCTGCTCGCGCTCTCCTGGCAACTTGCGCTGCCGGTCGTCGTCTGGGTTGCCTTCAACGTGCTCTTCACGATCAAGGTCGTTCCGGACTTTACGGAGCGCGCCCGCCGCTCGGCAAAGCAGAACAGCCTCATCTCCGGTGCCCTGACGGACATCTACGGCAACATCCAGATGGTCAAGCAGTTCGCAGCAGAAGATAGCGAGGCGGGTGCGCTGAGAAAGACCATGTCCAAGGGGGTCGACACGCTTCACCACGAACAGCGCATCTACCGGACAACGGAACTCGTCGTCATCAGCCTCAACATGGTGCTCTGGCTCGTCATGCTCAGCATTGGTTTCTGGGGTCTGTTTGACCGATTCCTGACCGTGGGCGATTTCGTTGCAACGGTGTACATCCTCCAGCGCCTTTCGGCCGGGTCTTTCACCTTCCTGCAAATGGGACAGCAGATCTTCCGCGCGCTTGGCACGATCAAGGATGCCATGCCGGTCATGACGACACCACCCACCATCACCGACCGGCCGGATGCGACCGAATTGACGGTCAGCCGTGGGGAGATCTGTTTCGAGCATATCCGTTTCGCCTACACCTCCGGCAAGCCTGTTATCGATGACCTGTCGCTGACGGTTCGTGCCGGCGAAAAGGTGGGGCTCGTCGGCCTCTCCGGGGCCGGCAAGACGACGCTGGTGAGCCTGCTCTTACGCTTCTACGACATCGCCGACGGCGCGACCCTGATCGACGGGCAGGACATCCGCACGGTCACGCAGGCAAGCCTTCGCCGCGCCATCGGCGTCATCGCGCAGGACGTCGCGCTGCTGCATCGTTCGGTCGGCGACAATATCCGTTACGGCCGGCCGGAGGCGACGACGGACGAGATCGAGAGGGTGGCGAAGATGGCCAGCGCCGATGCCTTCATAGCCGATCTTTCCGATGGCGAAGGCCGCAGGGGCTATGATGCCTTCGTCGGCGACCGCGGCATCAAACTTTCCGGCGGCCAGCGCCAGCGCGTGGCCATCGCCCGCGTTCTCCTGAAGGACGCGCCGATCCTGGTGCTCGACGAGGCGACTTCCGCCCTCGACAGCGAATCCGAAGCCGCCATCCAGGAAAGGCTGAATCTCGTCATGGAGGGAAAGACGGTGATCGCCATCGCCCATCGACTGTCGACCATTGCCAGGATGGACCGGATCGTCGTGCTCGATCACGGGCGCATCGTGGAGGAGGGCAGGCCGGATGAACTGGTCGAACGGGACGGCCTGTTTGCCCGCCTATGGAAACGCCAGACCGGCGGCTTCATTCCCGAAGAGATCGACGAACCCTTGGCGGCCTCGCCTGCTGCCTGACCGAGTGGCCGGCCCTCCCGCATGCCGGAATGAGGTCAGCGAGCCCAGAGCAGGCGGCCGCCGATCAGGATGAGGGCGGCGCCCATCACACGCTCGATGCCGGCCTTGAACCGCAGGAAGCTGGCGGAAACGCGCGGGTTCGAGAAGAAAAAGGCCAGGCCGCAATACCAGAGAGCCGAGAGCAGGAAGCAGGTCAGGGCGATGACGCAATAGAGCCAGACAGGCGCATGTGCCGGGATGACAAGCGCAAAGATGCTTCCGAAGAAAGCCACTGATTTCGGATTGGTCATGCTGACGACGTAAGCACGGCGCATGGCGGAGCGCCATGTGACCTCAGTCGGTCCGGTCGTCTTCAAGGGCTTGGCCGCGCCGCGGATCATCTTCAGGCCCAGCCAGATCAGATACAGCGCGCCGACCACCTGCAACGTCATATGCAGCCAATCGAAATGGGTCAGCAGAAAGCCGAGGCCAGCCATCGCCATGACGGCCCAGGTCAGGGATGCGATCGCAAGCCCGAGACCGGCAAAGAGGCCGGCCGCGCGCGATACCGTCATGCTGGTGTTGGTGACGATGATGAAATTCGGTCCGGGGCTGACGAGGGAGACGACATAGACGCTGATGAGCAATGCGAGTGAATCGATATATTCCATCCGGCCCTTCCAATTTTGAAGTTCGGGAGCCTATGCGAAGCAGGCGGTTTTTGAAAGGCGCGTCATCCTGGACATCATGCAACAGGCATCGGACCGGCAGTGAACGATCGACTGACAGGATCCTCGGCCAGCCAGGTAGAAGCCGGCTTTTCCTTGCGTTACTCGACAAGCCCGAAGATAGGGCCGTAGCCGCCGTGCCAGGACCAGTCGTTGTAGCCCATGTCCGGATTGTAAAGTCCGACCCCACGTCCGCCATCGAGAAACAAGGCGTCCGGGCATTTCAGATGGTCGCGGAAGAGCCGTGCGAAATCGTGGAAATTCACCCCGTCTTTGCTGATCGCGAAACGAACCGTGCCGCGCTCGCAGGCTCCGACACCGCTGCGGCGGGTTCGGTCCGTCGAGCCGACGATGAAGATCGGGTTCAGCTTGTCGGCGATAACAAGCATCGGGCCGGACTGGGTGGCGAACCGCACCTTGGGCCGACGCTTCAGAAATTCAGCGGTCGGGAGTATCCCGGCGCCTGCTTCACTCAGAAAGAACACGCCGTTCGGCTTCTTGTAGAAATTCGGCACCTGACCGGCGGAGCTTTCGGCTGGCGTCGTATTGGCGGAGTTCAATTCCCTGCTGTTCTCGACATAAAGTCCCATCGGCGAAAAATCGGCCCGATACATCCCGGCATTGACGGCGAAAACCAGGGTTCGCCCCTCGGCGCGAACAGCTTCGGCAAGGCTTGAAAAAGCGCGGTATGGCGCGCCATCGTCATTCTTCCAGAACAATCGCAGATCGGCTTTGCCCGGTTCCAGCGTGCAGACGACATATTTTGCTTCTTCGAAGGTTTGCTGCTCGCATGGTTGCGCATACGCCTGATGGAGGGATGTCATCGTTGCCGCCAGCGTCACGACCGCGGCGAGCACGCCATGTTTGAAGTAGGTCATCGGTGCTAACGTCCTCGAGCTGCTTACCATGTGCCTGAAAACGCCGTGCAGGCGAGCAGCACCCCCGTCAGGATATTCGCCAGGAACAAGCGATAATTCACGTCCGGGCGGGCAAGGTCGATCCGCCGGGTCTGCCAGCCAAGATGGACAGCGATCACCAGCATTCCGATCGCATAAGGCGGTGACATTTCCAACAGCCAGCCCCCGAGCGACCACGCGCCGGCCGCCAAGGCATAGAACAGGCCGATCAAGATCTTGCCATGCCGGCCGAACAGGATTGCCGTCGATTTCAGGCCGAGACGGGTGTCGTCCTTCAGATCGACATAGGCATAGACGGTATCATAGCCGATCTGCCAGGCGATGGCGCCGGCCCACATGAGCATGGCACCAACCGGGATGTGGCCCGCAGCCTCGGCCCATGCCATCAGCATTCCCCAATTGAACGATGCACCCAGGACGGCCTGCGGCCAGTGGGTGAAACGTTTGCAGAGCGGATAGACGAAGACGAGCGGCAGCACACATATCGCAATGAGGCGTGTGTAAGGCGTCAGGAAGAACAGAAGCAAAGCCGCCAGTGCGAGTTCAACGGCCAGGAAAACAAAGGCCGGCAGCGTGGCAATCTCTCCGCTTGCCAAGGGCCGAAAGCGGGTCCGCTCGACATGGCCGTCAAACTTCCGATCGGCGATGTCGTTGATCGTGGAACCGGCGCTTCTCATCAGAAGAGCGCCGAGAGAAAAGACCGCCAATTGCCTGAGGTCGGGGAGGCCGCTCGATGCCTGAATGAGGGCGGCCCAGCATGGGAAAAGCGTCAGCCATATCCCGACCGGGCGATCCAGCCGCGCCAACCGCGTATAGGGTCTCCATGTGGCCGGCAAACGGCGATCCACCCAGTCGCCACGATGGATATCGCTGAGATCACCGCGTTCCAAAGTCATCATGATGTGATCCAAATTTCCCGTCGCAGTCATGGGGGTACACCGAGGTTTCATCGCCATCGGCGAAGTGCAGAATAGGAGTTTTTGCAGACACGGCAATCACCGTCTGCTGCGATGATCTTTCGCGATATTGCCTGTAATTGTTCTTGTTATGTTCGTTTGTGCGCGATATGAATTCTGCGTGATCCTGCAGCAGGGAAGGGAAGGTCATGAGCGTTTATGCAACCCTCGGCGCAATCGATTTCGACAAATCGAACGCCTTTTACGATGCCGCTCTGGCAACGATCGGATGGAGCAAACATAAGGAATTTCCCGGATGGCGAGCCTATTCCGAAGGCGGGAAAGGCGAAGGTTTTATTCTGTGGGTCTGCAAGCCCTTCAATGGGGAGCAGGCAAGCGCCGGAAACGGCTCGATGGTTGGTTTCATGGCCCAGTCCCGCGCCGAAGTAGACGCTTTCTACGAAGCTGCGATGAGCAATGGGGGAACGGATGAGGGCACACCTGGTCTACGTCCGCATTACGGGCCGAACTGGTATTCCGCGTACATGCGTGACCCGGCTGGGAACAAGATTGCTGTCGTCTACGACGGCTGAGGTCATCCCGATTTCCGCTCTCCGATGTCTCGGAGAATGTTCATATTTCCCCTAACATGGGGATCGGTACCGCAGGCGTCTGACAGGCAAGAAGCGGCGTTGCGTGTGTTCTTCGAGGCGATCCTACGGATCGCCCCTCAGGATGAGGGAGTTGGAGAATGCCGCCCCGATCCCTACCAGGCGGTACGGGCGGTGCCGAGCGCGGTCGTATGAGAGGATGAGACGTGGGCGACGTTGGCTTTGAGCGACACGACGCAATTTCCCGGAACGCTTAGCTTGTGCAACATCAAGTGTTTCAGCAATGTCTCCGGGTCGCGCTTTTCGGTCAGCGGAAATGTCACAGTCATGCGAGTTCTCCAACGAATAAACTGAGCATCCACAAAAATTAATGTCTAAATTCTTTTGCGATGCAACAAGAAAATTTTAACGATAAAATTAAAATCGATTAATTTTCGAGCTGCTGTTTTTAGATCGTTTGAAATTTGGTTCCTCGCTTCTCCGTGGTTTTGACTGCTTCGGCCCGCCGCGGGGGAAGGTGCCGTCAATGTGGGCATTGAGCTATCGGCCCATCAGGCTGACGTAAGATCGAGCGGTCATCTGCCGTTGCGGGCTGCCCAGCTCTTGAGCCGCAAGCCATTGAGCCTGATGAAGCCTTCGGCATCATGGTGATCGTAAGCGACGGCGCTTTCCTCGAAGGTGACGAGGTCGGAGGAATAGAGTGAGCAAGGGGAGGTGCGAGAGATAACCGAGGCGCTTCCCTTGTAAAGCCTTACCGCCACTTCGCCGCTGACGAAGGCCTGGCTCCGGTCGATCAGGGCCTGCAGCATTTCCCGCTCGGGCGCGAACCAGAAGCCGTTATAGATCAGCTCGGCGTAGCGGGGCATGATCTCATCCTTCAGATGCGCGGCGGCGCGATCGAGCGTGATCGATTCAATGCCGCGATGCGCCGAAAGCAGGATCGTGCCTCCCGGCGTCTCGTATATTCCTCTCGACTTCATGCCGATGAAGCGGTTTTCGACCAGATCGAGCCGCCCGACGCCATGCCGGCCGCCCAGTCCGTTGAGTTCGGTCAGCAATGCGGCCGGTGTCATCGCCGTGCCGTTCAGGGAAACCGGATCCCCTGCCTCGAAACCGATGGTGATGATCTCGGGGGCATCGGGAGCATCGACGGGGTCGACCGTGCGCTGATAGATATAATCGGGCGCGACTTGCGCCGGATCTTCGAGAATCTTGCCTTCGGTCGAGGTGTGCAGCAGATTGGCATCGGTCGAGAATGGCGCCTCGCCGCGTTTGTCGCTTGGCACCGGGATCTGATGATTCTCGGCATATTCGAGAAGCTGGGTGCGGGAGCGGATGTTCCATTGGCGCCAGGGAGCAATGACCTTAAGCGACGGATCGAGCGCATTGACGGCCAGTTCGAACCGGATCTGGTCGTTGCCCTTGCCTGTTGCACCGTGGGCAACGGCATCCGCGCCGACTTCCCGGGCTA
This sequence comes from Rhizobium sp. BK212, assembly GCF_014197475.1. Classification (NCBI taxonomy): domain Bacteria; kingdom Pseudomonadati; phylum Pseudomonadota; class Alphaproteobacteria; order Hyphomicrobiales; family Rhizobiaceae; genus Rhizobium; species Rhizobium sp. BK212. The sequence goes on along the minus strand of NZ_JACIFS010000002.1, from coordinate 144,477 downwards.
TGCCGACCAGATGCTTGGCGATCAGTGGCCGGGCGATGGAACTGCCGAGCAGATACTGCCCCTCATAGAGCGTGTTGGCCCGCAGCATCGGAAAGACGAAATCGCGGACGAACTCTTCACGCAGATCGACGATACGGATGTCCTTGACCCCCGACATCGCAGCCTTGGCTCGCGCCGGCTCGAGCTCCTCGCCCTGGCCGAGATCTGCCGTGAACGTCACGACCTCGCACTCATAGACCTCCTGCAACCATTTGAGAATGATCGAGGTATCCAGCCCGCCCGAATAAGCGAGCACGATTTTCTCTATCTTTTTCACCATCAGTCCATCTCCGATTTAATGAGAACAACGATAGGCCAGTTCGCACGCAATGAGCTTTCAAAGCTTCTTCAAAATTGCAAAAGATTGGCATATTCTGCCATTCAGAGAATAGTTGGAGCTATGAAATGCCAGGAACGTTGGACCCGATCGATCGCCATATCCTGCGCGTGCTTCAGCGTGACGGGCGTATTTCGAACGTCGATCTGGCGAGGGAGGTCGGGCTGTCGCCTTCGCCGTGCCTGCGACGGGTGCGGCTGCTGGAAGAGGCCGGGATCATCGATCGCTACGTCGCCGTGCTGGACCCTGCCAAGATCGGGGCTGGGCTGACGGTTTTTGCCCGCGTGTGGTTCAAGACCCAGGACGCCGAGGTGACGCTCCGCTTCGGAGAAGCTGTGAGGCGCTTTCCCGAGGTGATGGAATGCTACCTGACCACAGGGGAATGCGATGCCGTGCTTCGGATCGTCACCGCCGATCTGCACAGCTACTGGCGTTTTCAGGCCGACCACCTGACTCGTATTCCGAGCGTGCTCAGCGTCAAGACCGACGTGCCGATGGAAACGCTGAAGCGGAGCTACGAACTGCCGTTGCGATAGGCGTCGTGGCTCGATCCTTATCCCGGGGCGTTCCGCTTCCTTGTCAGCCAGATGAGGCCTGTGACCAGGAGCAGGATCATTACGGCATGGGTGACGTAATCGAGCCTGGTTTGCGGGCCGACGCCGACGGCGATGGTGAAGGCGCCGACGAGAGTGCCGAGGAGGGCGAAGGACTGGGCCGAGATCGCAGCCGCGCGGCTCCACGGTCGGTCAAGGCTGAGCGCGGTCAGGCCGAGAAGGAGGACGGCTGATATCACTGCTTCGGCAATCATCGCCTGCCGGTGTTCATGGCCTTCGAGGACGAGCCCGGCGTGGGTGAGCGAGGCAACGGCATAAAGACAGGTTTCAACCAGGAAGAGGATCGCGATGGCTGGACGCATGGCATGGCTCCCTGGGGAATGTCGTCTGGGGCGGCTGCAGCGGCGATTGCCGGACTTCCTTTTATCATTGCATGGAGGGCAGACGGCGGACACCGCCGTCTGCGACTTTGTTTGCACTTATGCCTTCAGTGCCGCGGCATAATCTGCCGCGTAAGTCTTCAGCGAACGCGGCGCCTTGCCCGTCAGCGTCTCGACATCGCCGGTCACGGCGGCGGTCCAGCCCTGGCGAACCGGATAGAAGATCGAAGCGAGGAAGCTCGCATAGTCGGCCGGCACGCCAGCGCCGGTGAGAATGCCGACGAAGGCTTCGTCCGTGATGGCGTTGTAAGCAACGGGCTTGCCGATGACGTCGGAAAGGATGACGGCGGCCTCAGCGTAGGACAGGGCTTCCGGCCCAGTCAGGTTGAACGCCCTGTCGTCGAAGGCTGAGGAGGTGAGGGCGGCCACGGCGCTTGCCGCGATGTCGCGGGCGTCGATGAAGCTCGACTTGCCCTCGGCCGCCGGAAGCGCGATCTGGCCATGGTCGATGCCGGCCTTCCAGAAGGTATGAAAATTGTCGGCGAACCAGTTCGGACGCAGGATGACGTAGGGTGTTCCTGATTTCTCCAGGGCGATCTCGACTTGGCGATAGGGGATGGAGTCGTCGGCGTCGACGCCGAAAACGCTCTGGAACACGACCTTTACCTTGCGGCTGGCCGCCGCTTCGATGATGGGCAGCAGCAGACCCTTGGCATCGACATAGCCGGAAGGCAGAAGCACATGGGCGCGGTCGACGCCCTCGAAGGCCGGGCCATGGGTTTCCGGCTTGCCATGGTCGAAGACGACGCCCTCGGCGCCCGCCACGGGCTTGCCCGTGCGGGAAGCGGCCTTGACAGCCTCGCCCTTCGCCAGAAGCCCATCCACCACATGCTTGCCGACGGTACCCGTCGCGCCGAGAACGAGAATCTTGTTGCTCATGTCACTCTCCTTGGTATCTATTGGAAACTATCTTACTATTGGATAGATACAGGTAAATACGGATTGGAAAAGAGAGCACTTTTTTGTTACCTGGTTTCCTCCGGGAAACCGCTTCGGGAAGGGAAAAGCAGATGACGGCGATGCAACAGGCCTACAACGTCTATGAGGACCGCTGCCCGACGCGGCTGGTGCTGGACCGGCTGGCGGACAAATGGGCGCTGCTCATTCTCGACCGGCTGGAAGGCGGGCCGGTGCGTTTCAACCACATCCGCCGCGATATCAAGGGTATATCGCAGAAGGTTCTGGCCCAGACGCTGCGGAAGCTGGAGCGCAACGGGCTGATCTCTCGCACCATCTTTCCGACCGTGCCGGTGACCGTCGAATATGCGCTGACGCCGCTGGGGCGCACCCTGACGGATACCGTTTCCGCTCTTGCCCACTGGGCCGAGAAGAATATGGATGCCATTTTTGCGGCACAACGCGCCTATGACGAAACCCACCCCGTTTGATAGCCTGGCTGCCGCATAATTCAAAGGACGCTGTAGATGGAGTCCGCGATGGAAACGGTAAAGCTCGACCGTCGGTTTGGCCGCGAAGCGTTTGGGAATGATCCTGCCAATTATCACCGCGGGCGGCCGCCTTATCCGCGAGCGACATGGACGGCCTTGCGCGAGCGCGCCGGTCTCAAGGCCGGCATCGACATATTGGAGATCGGCGCCGGTTCAGGGTTGGCGACCAGGACGTTGCTCGGCCACCGGCCGCGCAGGCTCGTTGCCGTCGAGCCTGATGGCCGGCTTGCGGACTACCTTCGCGCCTCGATCGACGACGCGCGTCTTGATATCGTGACGGCTCCTTTCGAGACCGCGGATCTCGAGCCTGCCTCCTTCGATCTCGTCGCCGCTGCGACGGCCTTCCATTGGCTTGACCCGATCAATTCGCTGAAAAAGATCCATGATCTGCTCCGGCCGGGCGGAGCCATCGCCCTGTGGTGGAATGTCTTTGGCGATGCCGGCCGGCCGGATGCCTTCCACGACGAAACCCTTCATCTCTTCGCGAATAGCCCGTCCAGCCCGTCGAGCGGCGATGCCGAACGGCTGCCTCACGGGCTGGACGCCGAGGCCCGTGTCGGGGAACTGGCCGCCACTGGCTTCACTGCCGACGCACCGCAATTTCTCCCGTGGACGCTGACGCTCGATCCGCCAGCCGTTCGCAGGCTTTACGCGACTTTTTCCAACGTGACTGCACTGCCGTCGGTGGAGCGTGGCGCACTGCTCGATGCCCTGGAAGACATCGCCGCATCCAGGTTCGGCGGACACGTCGAACGCATTATGACGACGGCGATCTATACGGCGCGCCGGCATTCTTGACGGGTCGGCGAGAGGATCATTCGACCTGGATGTGAATATGGTCGTCGTGGCGGGCGGCGCGGCAGCCTTGAAAGCGGATATGGCTGTCGGTGAACCCAAGCGTGTTCTTGAGATGCGGCTCGATGAAGATCTTCTGCAGGCCGAAGCGCGCCACGCCTTCGCTGGTCAGCCAGGCGATCGCGGCCGATGTGCGCTGTTCCTCGATGCGATAGGCCGGAAACAGAGGCTGCAGCGCATTGAAGTCCCAACGGGTGGTGAGCCAGTCATGACGCCCTTCGCATGGCAGTTCGTCACCGGGATTCGGTTGCTCGAAGGCGAAATAGCCGATCGGCGAGCGGGTGACGCCATTCAGGAAGGCGCCGTCCGCATCCTTGTAATAATAGGCGAAGTCGAGTTTTTTCCCGTCGGAATGCGACAGATGCGGAAGCAGCGGAAAGCCATTCATGAAGGGAAAATTCGCATCTAGCGCGACGGTGACGGTGCCTGGGAATTGCTTGTCCATATGGACGGCAAGCGCCTTTGCCAGATCGCGCACGTCTGGGGTGACGTAGTTGCGGTTCAGCAGACAATAGATCGGAGAGCGGACCACGAGCCGGTCCGCGGCACTGGCGACACAGGAGAGGGGAACCCGTCCGAACATCGGTGCGGCAAGGTTCGCGGCGAATGTCGCGCCGGCATAACAAATCAGGAAAATCGCAAGCTTCGCCGGAAATCGCCGTATGTCGAAGATGTGGGATGCGGCGAGAGCGATAAGATAGGCGATGCCGCCGATCTCAGTCAGCAACGTCAGGATGAGGGCGATCAGGAGATGAAGGGCAAAACGGAACACTGAGAGGCCTTGCGGAATGTTGCATTTCCATAGGTGAGGGGATGGTGTTGCGCAAGGTGGCGTCAGCCGGCGACCGGCCGGAAAATCTGCTTTTTGAGTGCGCAGAATTGACATGATCAATTACCTGACCTAAGTCAGATAATATGGCTTTCGATCCTGTCTCTCGTGTCCGTCGCTTCAACCGTGCCGTCACCTCCGAAGTCGGCGCTCTCGATACCTCTTTCCTCGGACGTGGCCGCCCTTTGGGCGCAGCTCGCGTTCTCAATGCGATCGGCAAGGGCCAATCGGACGTTGCGATGATCCGCGATTATCTCGGTCTCGACTCGGGTCTGATGAGCCGACTGCTGCGCAGTCTGGAAGAGGAGGGGCTCATCGAGACGGTCGCGAACTCGGAGGATGCGCGCCGCCGTATTGTCCGGCTGACCGAAAGCGGCCGTTCCGAGTTTCGGGCTTATGAAGCGCTTTCCAACGCGCAGGCTCAATCTTTTCTGGCACGCCATCGCCGCCCGGAAGAGCTCCTGCGCGCCATGGATATCGTCGCTTCCTCGCTCAGGCGTGACCACATCATTCTCGAGGAGCAAGATCCTCAACACGAGGACGCCAGATATTGTCTGAGTGAATATTATGGCGAACTTGCACGCCGCTTCGAGAAGGGTTTCGATGTCTCGCTTTCTCGCGATCCCGACGCCAAGGATATGATCCGTCCGCGCGGGGCATTCCTGGTGGCCCTGTCAGATCGTCTGCCGATCGGCTGCGTCGGATTGAAGGGCAGTGATGGCGAGGTGGCGGAGATCAAAAGACTGTGGGTCGCGCCCTCCGCGCGCGGCCTCGGGTTGGCAAAACGCCTGATGACGGCTGCCGAGACCATCGCCCGCGAGTTGTCCGTCAAGATCCTGCGTTTGGATACGAATAGTGCGCTGCCCGAGGCAACACAGCTTTATCGCGGAACCGGCTGGAACGAGATCGACCGTTTCAACGACGACCCGTACCCTGACACTTTCTTTGAAAAACGTCTTTAGCTAAGCAAATTCGATCAAGCTGTGCGCCCGCCTCGCGCTTCGAGACCCGCCGCAGCGTTGCTCCTGCATCTCTCCGGGACGGGTTCGATGGATCGATGATCCTACCGGTGGTCCAACTGCTTCGACAGCTCGGCAAAAAGCCTGTTGCCGTCGGTGTTCATCTGGACGAGATCGACGGCGACAGTGATGGCACGGCGTCCTTCGATGCTGTCGATGTCGAGTTTCCTCTCGCAGCACCATTGCCGAACAGTGTCGGTGACGATGGTTATTTCATCGTCGTTGAGTGAGATGAGCGACAGGAGCATCTTCGTACCCTCCACGAAGCGGCTAGAACACCTATGGTCTCTCAAACGGCGTCGCCGATGATCCGATGGCCGAGCGCGTGTATGTTACGCTCATTCCGCAGCAATACCAAAGCTATTTTGGCACCGTCTGGCGGCGCGTCCGGGAACGATTCAGACTGCGGCCGTCAGAGCGGTATCCGCCAGGATTGCTTCGGCTCGTCTATTTGGCCAACACGATATGGGTGGCGTGTTCGGTCGTCACATGCTCGGTGACGCGGAAGCCCAGAGCCGGGAGGTCGATGCCGTTGAACATCGATTCGCCCTTGCCGAGCACGACAGGCGAGATGGCGAAATGCAATTCGTCGATCAGGCCGGCCTGCAGATATTGGCGGACGGTGCTGACGCCGCCGCAGATTTTCACGTCCTTGCCGCCAGCCGCGGCCTTCGCCTTGGCAAGCGCTTCCTCGATGCCGCCGGTGACGAAGTGAAACGTCGTGCCGCCCTCCATGACGATGGGCTCGCGGGGATGATGCGTCAGGATAAAGGTCGGCGCGTGATATGGCGGGTTCGGCCCCCACCAGCCTTTCCAGGCGTCATCCGGCCAATCGCCGCGGATGGGGCCGAACATGTTGCGCCCGAGAATGAAGGCGCCGAAATCGGCCATGCCGCGGGCGGCATAATTTTCATCGACGCCTTCAGAACCGCCGTCCTTTCCGATCATCGCGCGGAAGGTGCGGGTGCGGAAAAACCATTCAAACAGTTCCGTTCCCCGCTTGCCCAGCGGATCGCTCAGGCTCTGCTCCGGCCCGGCGCCGAAACCATCCACGGAAAGGGAAAACGCTGCGACACGCACTTTGGTCATGCTTTCCTCCATCTGATTGCTGTTTGAAACTGGTTGCTTTGTCGCATAAGTGATCCTATATTGCAACCAGTTTTTCAAAGGAGAAAATTGGTGGATATCGAACTGCGGTCGGGCTGCCCGATCAACCTGACGATGGAAGTGCTGGGCGATCGGTGGAGCCTCATCATCATCAGGGACATCATGTTTGGCAACCGCCGTCATTTTCGCGAGCTTCTGACCCATTCGGAGGAGGGGATCGCCTCCAACATACTGGCCGCCCGGTTGAAGCGTCTGCTCTCGCTCGGATTCATCAGCAAGCGGGACGATCCGAGCCACAGCCAGAAAGCAATCTACAGCCTGACGGAGCCGGCGATCCAGCTCGTGCCCGTCTTCGCGATGATCGGCGCCTGGGGACGCCGCCATCTGCCGGTGAGCGAGGAACTGAGCATCCGCGCGCAGCTTCTTGAAGAAGGCGGACCGCCGCTTTGGGACGCGTTCATGGAGGATCTCCGGCAGATCCATATCGTCGATCCGATCGGCGGCGCCAATGGCACCTGCACCTCACCGGTGCTGGCGAAGCTGACGGCGGCATTCCTCGAGGTCCGCGCGAGATCGTCGGCGCAGGCGTCCTGACGCCGGCAGGCCCGATCAGCCACCGGCACCCTGATATTTGCCGGTGGCGTACCGCCAGTGAGCGATTGCCAGCAAGACCCAGATCGGCCCGGCCACAAGCGACACCGGCTCGGCCCAGCCCCCGAGGATCGGGATGGGCTTGCCGAGCAGGGCGCCGACGGGAACGGAACTGGTGAGGGCCAGCGGGACTGCGGTTATGAGGATGAGCTGTATGCCGCCAGGAAAAATATTGAGCGGGTAGCGGGTCAACTCCCAAAAGCCGAAGAAGATCGAGAACAAATGGTTGGACCGCACCCAGATCAGCGCGGTGGCGCCGATCATGGTGATGAGCGCACCCGTCAGCAGCGTTGCGCTGACAAGCGCAGCAATGAAGAATGACGCGGACCAGACCGACCAAACGAAGTCGACCGACAGAACTGCCCAGGCCATCAGCGCCGCCGCGAGGAGGATGTGACCGGTATAGCCGATATTGAGGCCGGAAAAGACCAGATAGGCCCAAGGGCTGAAAGGTTTTACCAGCAGCGTGTCGTAAGTGCCGAGCCGCACCAGTTCTTCGAGTTCGCGCAACTGCACGAAGCTCATCGCAGCGCCGAGCGAATAAGCCAGCAGTTGGAAGCTGAACAACAGCGCAAGCTCCGGCCAGGTCCAGCCGCCGAGCGTGTCGAAGCGGGCAAGCAGGATTCCGATGGTGGCGAAGACGCTGCCATAGGAGAGTATCTGTGCAAGACGGTCGAGCCAGAAAGCGCCGCGATATTCCATCTTGGAGCGGACGTGCATCCGCACCAGCAGCGGCAGGACGCGCAGGTGATGCATCAGCATGATCAACCTCCCTGCACGGTGATGCGGCTGGAGGCGCAGCGCCACAGCCAAAGGACGCCGGCGAGGAACAAGGCGGCCCAGCCGAGCCCCAGGCCGAGATGAAGCCAGATCTCGGGCGTGGAAAGCCTGCCGAGATAGACGGCATTGGGGTAATAGACGATCCAGGCAAAGGGCAGGTGGCGGGCAATCGTGGCCAGAGGTTCGGGGAAGAACCAGAAGGGCACCAGCACGCCTGAGAACAGTTGCAGCAGGGCGCCCAGGATCCAGTCCAGCGAGAAGCTCGTCATCAGCCAGAAAGCGACGAGGCCGAAAAGCGCTGATATCAGGAACAGCAGCGCAAAGGACAGCGCCCAGAAGGCGATGAACATCACGGCATGGAACAGGCTTGCGGGCGGCAGCATGCCGTAAAACAAGGCGGTGAAGGCGACGGTCGGGATGACCTGCGTTGCCAGGCGGTAGAGAAAGCTGCCGCATTCGTTGGCGAAGAGATAGAGAGGATAGGACAAGGGCTTGAGCAGCCAGATCGCGACATCGCCTGTTTTGAGCGACCGGCCGATCTCGCCGATGATCCTTTCTGGGCGGGTTGCGCCCATCACGGCGCCGCCGAGCAGGGCATAGGTCACCATCTGCTGCAGGGAGACCCCCTCGACCACGATTGCGCCGACGCCGGCATAGGCCGCCTGCCAGATGGCGACACGCGCAAAGACCTGCACGAGTTTGCCGAAGACGTTGGCCCATACTTCGTTGCGGTAGGCGAGTTGCGAATGGAACGAACTGCGCGCAAAGGCGAAATAGGCGCTCATGATGCCCGGGCCTTGGCATTGCTACGCTGGTCGGCGTTGCGGCGCTGGTAGAAGGTGCGGATGACCTCTTCGATGTCGGGCTCATGCAGCGCCACGTCCTTGAGGCCGCGCCCGCTGCCGACCTCCGACAGGATTGCGACCAGCGAGATGTCTTCACGCTCGATGAGATAGTTCTTGCGCAAGCCCTCGTCGCTGACGAGGGCCGCGGTGCGCAACGGCAGCGGTCCAGGGTCGCTGGCAAATTCAAGCGTCAGCCGCCGGGCAGAGCCCAATGCCGCACGCAGGCTCCTCAACTCGCCGTCGAAGATGAGCCTGCTATGATCGACCATGATCAGCCGCGGGCAGATGGTTTCGATATCCTGAAGGTCATGGGTGGTGAGAATGATGGTGACGCCGCGCTCGCGGTTGATCTCGGCGAGGAAGCGCCGCACCGCATCCTTGGCGACCACATCAAGCCCGATTGTGGGTTCGTCGAGAAAAAGGATCTTGGGATCGTGCAGCAGCGACATGACGATCTCGGCGCGCATGCGCTGGCCGAGGCTGAGCTGGCGCACCGCGCGGTCGAGAAAGGGCGTGAGATCGAGCAACTCGCTGAATCGCCGGAGATTGTCCGCGTAGCGGGCGGCTGGGATATCATAGATGCGCTGGTGCAAGGTAAAACTGTCGACCAGCGGCAGATCCCACCACAGCTGGCTGCGCTGGCCAAAAACAACTCCGATCTCGCGCGCATTGTCCATCCGTTTGAGATGCGGCGTGCGTCCGAGCACCGAGAGCGTGCCGGCACTCGGCACCAGAATGCCGGTCATCATTTTTATCATCGTGGATTTGCCGGCGCCATTGGGGCCGAGATAACCAACGGCCTCGCCTGCCGTGATGTCGAAACCAATGTCTGAAACGGCCAGAACTTCGGTATATTCGTTGGTCACCAACGTCTTCAGGGCGCCCAGCAGGCCCGGAAATCTCTTGTGCTGCCGGAAGCGTTTGCTGACGCCCCGTGCCTCGATCAAAGCCGTCATGTGTATTTCCTCGAGGGTAATTCCCGCCGATTCGGCAGCAGTACTCAGGCTAACGCGAGGCTTGGCTAGTTCAAGCAAAAGTCGCTTTTTTAGCGTTACTCAATCGATCCTAGCCTTTTGCGTTGACAGCCATGATCGATCGATTCCTGTTAGGGGCCATGAAGATTCTCGCCATATCCGGCAGCGCCCGGCGCAATTCCACCAATACATCAATGCTGCGGGCGGTGCGCGCCGTTGCGCCAGATGAGATCGAAATTGCGATCTTCGATGGCGTGGGAGGTTTGCCGGTATTTTCGCCCGATCTCGAGGGGGAATTTCTGCCGGCGGCGGTGCGGGATTTCATCGAGGTGATCGCTCAGAGCGACGGGGTGATCATTGCCAGCCCGGAATATGTGCGATCCATCCCCGGCGGGCTGAAGAATGCGATCGACTGGCTCGTATCGGGAGATGAGATCGTCCATAAGCCGATCGCGCTGCTGCACGCATCGCATCGCGGCGACGACATGCTGGCCGGTCTTCGCACGATCCTTGCGACCATCACCGACCGGTTCGCCGGCGATATTTTCCTCCGGCTTCCTCTGATGAAACTGGAGCCGGCCGATGTGCTCAGGACCGTCGAAACCGCGGAGAACCGTTTCAGGGTGCAAGCCTATCTTCAGGCGTTCTCGGCCTATTGCATGTCAGGCAGCGAGACCGCCTGAGGTTCGCTCGCTCGCACGCTCATCGCACCTCCATCAGGAGACCGCTCTCGAAGGCCGCCTTTTCGTGAAGCGTGTGCAGTATCACGAGGGGCGCTGCGAGCAGCGCGGCGAGGAGGAAGGCGGAAAGGAAGTGTCTCGTCAGGAGACGGAGGATAGGTCGGATCATCTTGATCTCCAGCTGCCGCGAATAATCTTTGTGCTGGACTTCAACAATTGCAGCAGCATGACCGGCTGCCTTGCAAGCTCCGCAATGCTGCCGCAACCCTTGTGGCGGACACAGGGGTGAGCGAGACAATGGACGGGCGATGCGGATACTGTTGATAGAAGACGAGAGGGAGCTGGCCGAGGCGCTGTCGGCGGCGCTCGGCAAACACGGGATCGTCACCGACCACACGATGCATCTGGCCGACGCGGTCGAGCTGACGCGGCAGAACCTCTACGATGCGATCCTGCTCGACCGGCGCCTGCCGGATGGCGAAGGGTTGCGCTTCATTCCGGAATTGAGGCGGACGGGGAAGGAGACGCCGATCATCGTGCTGACGGCGCTGAACGAGCCGAAGGAACGGGTGGAAGGCCTCGATCTCGGTGCCGACGACTACCTCGGCAAGCCGTTTCTGGTCGAGGAGCTGATGGCGCGGCTGCGCGCCGTGCTGCGCCGGCCGCCGAACCTGTCCGATCTCAAGATCGCGGCTGGGCGCATGGTGATCGATCCGCTGCATCTGAGCGTCACGGTCGGCGATACGCCGCTCGATCTGCCCCGGCGAGAACTTCTGGTGCTGGCCGCACTCGCAAGGCGTAAGGAGAAGACCGTGCTCCGCTCGACGCTGGAGGCGGCGGTCTACAATTATGAAGAGGAAATTCAGTCGAACGCCCTCGATGCCCACATATCGCGGCTTCGCAAACGGCTTTCCGACGCAGGAGCCGAGGTTTCGATCCACAATATCCGCGGTGTCGGATATCTGATGAAGGAAGAATGATGGGAGGGGCGGGAAACACCAATCCGTCGCTCTGGTGGCGGCTCAGCTGGCAGCTCAGCCTCGTCTTCGTCGGTGTGGTGACGGCTGTGGTTATCGGGCTCTGCTTCTACGGCGCGACGATCCTTTCTCCGAACGTTGCGCTGGAGGACCATATCACCGCCGCGTTGGCCCCGGCCGTTGCGCTCGATGCCGAAGGGCGGCTTGAAATAAGAGATACACCGGAGTTGGACGCGCTCAAGCAGCAGTATGACGGGCTTTGGTATGTTGCGGCGACGAAGAACGGTTCTTTCGTGTCCTACGGAACCATCCCTGCAGCCTACGGTGAGCTTGCGCACCTGACCTATCTGTTCGAAGGGGCTGATATCAGGGGATCGGCCGGCACGGACGAGATCGCCTCGGTCGAAAGCGTGGAGACCGCGATCGGCGAGCTACGGGTGCTGTTTGGCGGCGTCGCCGACAAGGGCTGGCCCGTTCTTACCCTTATGGGCGCTGTTTATCCGATCTACGTGCCGCTATTCGCCATTGCCTTGCCCGCGGTTTTTCTCGCCGTTCCCAGAATCGTCAGGCGCGGCCTGGCCAGTGTCAGCGAGGTTGCCCGCAAGGCGTCGGAGATCGAGCCTCGCCGCTACGATGCTCGCCTGCCTCTAGACGGCATCCCGAGGGAGGTCGCTCCGTTGGTGATCGCCTTCAACGAGGCGCTCGACCGACTGGAAAACGAGTTCCGCAAACGGCAACACTTCCTGATCGATGCGGCGCATGAACTGAGGACGCCGATCGCGATCATGCAGACCCGGATCGATGGAACGGCCGAGGGGCAGGACCGCAGGCGGTTGCTCGACGACGTCGCGCGTTTGGCCGAGACGGCGGAACAGTTGCTTGATTTCGAGCGCAACGACCAGGCGACCGATCTCCATGAGATCGTCGATCTGGTCGAAATCAGCCGCGGCGTCGTGGCCGATCTTGCGCCGCTGGCGATCGGCGCCGGCTATCAGATATCGTTTCAGAGCGAGGTCGAGAGCCTGAAATGCAAAGGGAGTCCCTCGGCGCTGCCGCGGGCCGTCAGCAACCTCGTGCGCAACGCCATCGACCATGGCGGCGGGAGCGGCATGATCACCGTTTCGGTCTCGGCTGCCGGCCGTGGACGGATCAGCGTCGCCGACGAGGGGCCCGGCATCCCGGCCGAGCACCGCGAACTGGTGTTCGAACCTTTCTACCGCGTCACCCCGAAGAGCAGGGGGGCAGGGCTCGGCCTCAGCCTCGTCAAGCAGATCTGCTTGAACCATGGCGGCGAGGTCAACATCGAAAGCAGTTCCGCCGGCACCGAGGTGACGATCCAGCTCGGATAGACCGGCTCTTCCGGCAGCCCATGTTGCCGGAGACGATGTAATGTTGCGGCAATTCTTGGACGCCACTTTCCCCTGAGTTCATCGGTGACGGAGGCCAGACAGCGTGCGCAGCAATCCATTCCTATTTTTCTTCCCGCAGGCCTCGAGAGGCTTGTCCCTCGCTCTGCCGCTGGCGCTCGTCATGGCCGCGACCGGGTGCAGCTCGGTGCCACTGAAAGAGGCAGGCACGCTCTCCTCCTACGGCAATCTCGGCGCGCCGAAGGGCAAGCTGTCGAAATCGCGCGTCTATGTCGATGGGACGCGCCTTGCCCCGGCAAAGACGGTGAGCATCGTGCCGACGACCTTCGCCTTCAGCGCTGCGACCCGCGTTAAATCGGACGCCGACCGGACGATGGTGGCGAATGCGCTGGACCGGGCGCTCTGCATTTCGCTCAGCGACAAATATCAGCTGGTCTCTGCCGGCCAGCCGGCGGATCTTACGATCCGCTCCGTCGTCACCGACATCGTGCCGACCAACAAGGCTATGGCGGGCGTTTCGACGGTCGTGACCGTCGGCACCGGTTTCGTGCTGCCCGTCGGCGTGCCGCGGCTGCCGGCGGGCCTCGGCGGACTGGCGGTAGAGGCGGAAGCTGTCGACAGCGGTGGCGTGCAGCGGGCGGCGATCGTCTGGTCGCGCGGGGCAAACTCGCTGCAGAACAACCCTCGCGTTTCCGAGGTCGGCGACGCCTATAGCCTGGCTTCGAAATTCAGCGGCGAGTTTTCCCGGATGCTGATCAAAGGCAAGGAGCCGAAGGGATTGGATATCTCGCTCCCATCGGGGCAACGGATGAAATCCTGGCTCGGCGGCAAACCAAAATACGCCGCCTGCGACGCCTTCGGCCGGCCGCCCGGATTGATGGGGGCGGTCGCCGCCAAATACGGCGCCCCGCCGCAATGGACCGAGAAGAAGCCGAAACCGGCCGCGACCTACTGAGACAATGCGCGGCGGCACCGACAGCCGCGGCGACCAGCACTCAGCCCGCCCCAGGCTGATGGGACGGACGGAGCAAAGGCGGGCAAGGCTTGTGCTCCGTCCGTCTGGAAATCCGTTGCGCATTTCATGTCAGCTGGCGGTTCCGGGCTTCAGCCAGAAATACAGTTTGATCTGATCGGCCCTGTCGGAGGAATGGGGGCCGCGCGTGAACAATTCGCCGCCATTGCGCTCGATCACGCGCCGCGAGGCGTCATTGTCCTCGTTGCAGAGGATGGTGAGGCGGTCGAGGCCTTCCTTGGCTGCGACGGCCAGCAGAAGGGTGAGGGCGGTCGTCGCGTGGCCGTTGCGCTGTTTCCACGGCACGACGGAATATCCGACATGGCCCGATACGTCGGGCGGCAGTTCCTCGGTGCCGGCATGAAAGCGCAGGCTGATGCTGCCGCAGAATTCGCCGTCCCAGATCCAGAACGGACGGATGATCAGCGGCCGCAGTCCGGATTCGGCGCGCCGGCTGCCAACAGCAATGAGATCGTCGAGAAAGCTTGATCTGTCGTGGCGCAGCCGCTGAAGCTCGCCGCGAACATAGGCTTCGTCGCCCGTGCGGCGCGGATTGGGAGACCAGCCGGCGGCGAGCGCCGCTTCGAAGCCCGACAGGTTTTCCAGATCCGGCGGTAGCAGGACGACGGCGTGCTTTGCTGTATCTCCAGATGGCATTTCGCACCTAAAGCGCGTCGCGATCTTTCAGATTCGCTCCTGACGCTTTAGCCTTTTATTCCGACGCATGTCGTTGTCGCAAAACCACACTTTTGCGCGACATGCTTTAGGTTCCTATCGCCTAACCAATCAAGCTTGGCCGCGCAGGCAAGCACGACCGACCGGCAATTGGAAGCCGTACAACGGGATTTCGGCCATCAAAAAGCCCCGCATCTTCATGCGAGGCTTGTTCTGATGGATAGACCGGACTAGCGGCACTGGCGGCGCGGGCCGTAATTCGGCTGGTAGGTATTGTCATAGGCGCGGTAGGACCGGTAGCGGCTATAGCAATACTCGGCATGCGAACTATAGCCGCTCGTGCGCGGTTGCGAAGCGATGATGCCGCCGAGGAGGGCGCCGGCGGCTAGGCCGCCGATGATGGCGCCGCTGTTGTCGTGGCGGCGATACCGGCGATCATAGCGGCGATCCCAGCGATCATCGCGGCGATTCCAGCCATAACGGTCATCACGGTCGTAGCGGCGGTCGCGGTAGCTGCGCCGGTCGCGGTCGCCATCGTTATCGCGGTCACGGTTGCGGTAGGATCTGCGGTTATCGCCGTCGCCCGAGCAGACGATGGAGTATGGGTTGCAGGCGACGGTCATGATCCGGGCATCGGTATTTTGAGGCGCCGGCTGCGCCGATTGCACCAAGCTCGGCACAAAAGCCGGGCCTGCCGAGGCCGGCATTCCGGAGAAAGCCGTCGCTATCGACAGAGCAATGATGCCGAATTTGTTCATTTCACTCACCTTGGGTCAATGGATGTATCGAGGGGATAACGCAGGGGAAGGCATTAAGTTTCATTTTGGCATGAGGAGGGATTAGGTATGTGCGTATCTGCTAACCTATCTTGCTTTTCACACATATAGAGTTGTGGGTGATAGGGAGCAAGGCGATTTGTGGCCGGGCGTGAGGTGAGAGTGGAGAGGGCAGCGAGGGAGTCGGTGTTGGAGGACCGTTGCGCTGGACATTGCCATTAGACTGCGACGATTATCAGAATAGCCTAACGATGTCCCTGGCAAGCCGCGCAACGGGCTTTCAGCCATCAAAAAAGCCCCGCATCTTCATGCGAGGCTTGTTCTGATAGATGGACCGGACTAGCGGCACTGGCGGCGCGGGCCGTAATTCGGCTGGTAGGTGTTGTCATAGGCGCGGTAGGACCGGTAGCGGCTATAGCAATAGTCGGCATGCGAACTATAGCCACTCGTGCGCGGCTGCGAAGCGATGATGCCGCCGAGGAGGGCGCCGGCTGCCAGGCCGCCGATGATGGCGCCGGTATTGTCATATCGATTGTCATATCGGCGATACCGGCGATCGTAGCGGCGATCCCAGCCATAGCGGTCGTCGCGGTAGTAGCGCCCGTCGCGATAGTGGTGGCGGTTGCGATACCACTTGCGACCATTGTTGAACTGACCCGGGCAGTTCGTGAAGTTGTTACAGCCGATGGTCATGACGCGGGCGTCAGTGTTTTGAGGCGCCGGCTGCGCCGACTGCACCGGGCTCGGCACGAAAACCGGACCTGCCGAGGCCGGCGTTCCGGAGAAGGCCGTCGCTATCGACAGGGCAATGATGGCGAATCTGTTCATTTCACTCACCTTGGGTCAACTAATCTATCGCGTGGGTAACGCAGCGGAAGGAAATAGGTTTCACTTTGATGGACGGGAGGAAATATGTGCGTCGGCGCTAACGCAGCAGGGCTGTTCTGCCAAGGCCCGACAGGCGGGTAGGTTCTGGAGCGGTTCAGCTTTCCATGGAACGCAGAACTGTTCTAACATCTTATTTTTGCACAATTCCTGACAACCGCTTCGCGCTTTGCCCGAGAAAACCGCTTCGCACTTTTCCTGGAATTGCTCTAAGCTGCCTTGTGGCGCTCCTGAGCAGCTGGAGGCCGAGCGCGCCCTCGATCCAGATTTTCATGCCGATCGAGAATGCCCGGATAGGATCCGACCTGAACGGCATCGCGCGCTGTCAGGCTCCCCTTCCGCCGGCCAGCAATCGAAGCTGGCTTTCGTCATGCACCCCTTGGCGATAGAGTTCGATGATGAGCGCGCCAAGTCGGTCGGCTGCCTCGCTTGATCTGTCGATATTGAGCCCGCTACAGAGGGCTTCGTGGACACGCCTGCACACATCCAGATCTTCGGAGGCGAGCGGTTCGTCACGCGTGCTGAACAGCTTGTCTGACATCGCAATCTGCCCTTTTTGGATGCCGTGAATCGCTATCGAGTAAAAAAAGATAATTTCGCGATCTTTGCTCCGCAAGATGGGCGAAGGTCCGAAATTCAAAACAATTCGGGGCGCACGCCGTAAGACGCAGGCGAGGGCGTCAGGGCATGGAGACGGACCGATCGGCGCGTCGGCTCAACGGATGGTGCGAGCGCGAGATCTACTCGGTTGCGGGTGCCTTGCCGCTTTGCTGCGACAGGCGCAGCTCTTTCAGCCGCTTGGTTTTCTCCCGGCGAGCCCGCTGCTCCGCCTCGATGGTTTCCTTGGCGGCTCGCTCGGTGTTTTCGAAACGATCCTGCCGGTAAGCCTTTGATGAGGGTTCACGTTCTCTTTTCATGGCCGCTAAACGCAAATCGGCGAAAACGGTTTCATGGGAAAATGCACAACTGGCCGTCAATCGATCGGCGTGGCCCGGCGTGAAAGCCATCATGGCAGCCGGGCGCCCTCATGGGCGCCCGGCACCATCAGGGATCAGCCTTTGATGAAGGCCAGGATGTCGGGATTGATGATGTCGGCATGGGTGGTGCACATGCCGTGCGGGAATTTCTCGTAGACCTTCAACGTGGCATTCTGCAGCAGCTTGGCCGAGAGCAGGGCGGAGTCGGCGATCGGCACGATCTGGTCGTCGTCGCCGTGCATGACGAAGGTCGGCACGGTGATGATCTTCAGGTCTTCGGTGAAGTCGGTTTCCGAAAAGGCCTTGATGCCGTCGTAATGCGCCTTGGCGCCGCCGATCATGCCCTGGCGCCACCAATTGTTGATGACCGGCTCCGACACTTTCGCACCCGGCCGGTTGAAGCTGTAGAACGGGCCGGCCGGCAGGTCGTGATAGAATTGCGAACGATTGGCGGCGAGCTGCCTGCGCAGATCGTCGAAGACCTCGATCGGCAAGCCGCCGGGATTGGCATCCGTTTTCACCATGATGGGCGGCACGGCGCCGATGATGACGAGCTTGGCGACGCGGCCCCGAGGCTGGCCATGGCGGGCGACATAATGGGTCGCTTCGCCGCCGCCGGTAGAGTGGCCGATATGGACGGCATTCCTGAGATCGAGATGTTCGACGACGGCCGCGGCATCGGCGGCGTAGTGATCCATGTCGTGACCGTCGCCGACCTGGGTGGAGCGGCCGTGGCCTCGACGGTCATGGGCAACGACGCGATAGCCCTTCTCAAGGAAGAACAGCATCTGGGAATCCCAATCGTCGGAGCACAGCGGCCAGCCATGATGGAACATGATCGGCTGGGCGGCCTTCGGCCCCCAATCCTTGTAGAAGATCTCGACGCCGTCCTTGGTGGTGACTGTGCTCATCTTTGGCTCCGTTGGTTGGGTTGGATTGGATGAATGCGGGCAGAAATTTGCGCCGTTGCCGGCGGAATTGACAAGGCCATAGGCAAGACTACCCGGGACCAGGTTGGAATATGTTGATCTCGTCATCAAGCTGTTCTTTGTATTCAATTGACATAACAGAATTTTATATTGGAAGAGGCTTCTTCGCGCCGCGGCCTGCGCGTCCCAGGATGAGGACCTTGGAGGATGCCGTAGCCCCCGACGATGAGGGCACACCGGTCGCCCGACGATAAGGGCACACCGGTCGCACGACGGCACGTCCCCCGACGCCCGCATGGCTGCCCCGCGGCTGGCGCTCACTTGAACGCGGATCGAGGCCCAACCATCTAATCCTCATACAACAGCACAATGGCGAACCGTCGCAACCGCGACCGCTTCGCCGGCGGCGGGACGATCGTTACCGCCGCTTGAGGATCACATCATGGGTTATATGGACAAGAACATAGCGCCTCAGAATGACGGGGCGCTGATCGATGCCTATTCGCAATCGATCGCAGCTGCAGTCGACATCGTCGGGCCAGCCGTCAGCCGGATCGAGAGGGTGGGTGGCCGGCAGGGGCACGGGTCGGGCTTCGCCGTCTCGCCCGACGGCCTGATCATCACCAACAGTCATGTCGTTGACGATGCCAAGGGCGTTCGCATCACCACGCCCGATGGCTTCGTCACCGAGGGCCGGGTGCTCGGCCGCGATGTCGATACGGATATCGCCCTCATTCGCGCCAATACGAGTACCGGCGCCTGGGCGAAGCTCGGAGATTCCCAGCGCTTGCGCCGGGGCCACATCGCCATCGCGATCGGAAACCCGCTCGGCTTCGAATGGACGGTTACTGCCGGTATCGTCTCGGCGCTCGGGCGGTCGATGCGGGCAGCCAGCGGCCGGCTGATGGAAGACGTCATCCAGACCGATGCGGCCCTCAATCCCGGCAACTCCGGCGGGCCGCTGGTGTCTTCGGGCGGGGAGGTCATCGGCGTCAATACCGCGGTGATCCAGGGCGCGCAGAGCATCGCCTTTGCCGTGGCATCGAATACGGCCAATTTCGTCGTTTCGGAGATTCTCCGCTACGGCCAGGTCAGGCGTGCCTTCATCGGCATTTCAGGTGACACGATCGTACTGCCGCGCCGGGTGGCGCTTGCGGCGGGCACGGTGCAGACGACCTCGGTTCGCATCCGCCGCGTCGAGCCGGAGGGCCCGGCGGCAAAAGGCGGACTGCAGGAGGGCGATTATATCCTCGCCATCGACGGCAGTCCGGTCGGCGGCGTCGACGATATCGTCCGATTGATGGACGGCAGCAGGATCGGCAGGGAAACTTACATCCTGGTGTTTTCGGTGGCGGGACGGATCGAAAAGAAGATGCTGCTGCCGATGGCCCGATCGTGACACTACTGCGTCAGGCGCTGACCGCCTCCTGATCCGTCCCCGAAAAATCCACCGCCGCAAAGGCGGCCGCCAGCACCTCCGGCCCGGCGCCGCTTTTGGCCGCGTCGGTCGAGAGGATCTGGCGGTAGCGCCTCGCGCCCGGTAGGCCGGTAAAGAGGCCGACCATGTGGCGGGCCACGTGCTGCAGCCGGCCGCCGCTGGCGATGTGGCGTTCGGCATAGGCCATCATCCGGCCGCAGAGCGCCTCCCAGTCCGGCTCGGCCGCAGGCGCACCGAAGAAGCGCTGGTCGATATCGGCAAGGATCGCGGCATTCTGATAGGCGGCGCGGCCGAGCATGACGCCGTCGACATGTTCAAGATGTGCGGCGGCTTCATCAAGCGTGCGGATGCCGCCATTGATGCCGATGAAGACATCGGGCCAGCGCTGTTTCATCCGGTAGACGATCTCATAATCGAGCGGCGGGATCTCGCGATTTTCCTTCGGGCTCAGGCCCTTCAGCCAGGCCTTGCGGGCATGGATCCAGATCGCGTCGGCGCCGGCATCGAGAACGCGGGTGATCAGCTCCGGCAGCGCCTGTTCCGGCTCCTGCTCGTCGACGCCGATCCGGCATTTCACCGTCACCGGCACGGTCGCAACCCTCTTCATCGCCGCGATGCATTCGGCCACCGTTTCCGGCGTCAGCATCAGGCAGGCGCCGAAGGTGCCGGACTGCACGCGGTCGGAGGGGCAGCCGACATTGAGGTTGATCTCGTCATAGCCATAGGGTTCGGCGATCTTCACCGCGTCGGCAAGCTTGACCGGGTCCGATCCGCCAAGCTGCAGCGCCAGTGGATGCTCGGCGGCGTCATGACCGAGCAGCCGGTCGCGCGGGCCGTGGATTATCGCATCGGCCACCACCATCTCGGTATAGAGCAGCGCTTCGCGACTGATCTGGCGGTGGAAATAACGGCAATGCCGATCCGTCCAGTCGATCATCGGGGCGACCGCAAAAATGGGCCTCTTCTGCGTCATCGACGTTCCATTGTTCGTTGTTCTCTGGGTGCCGCAATGCGGCATCGCACCGCCGCAGGGGCGGGATCATCCATAAGCGCGCATATAACACTTGCCGATGCGATCGACAAACGGCGGCCGCGCTGCAAACAAAAACGGCGCCCCCTGCGGAGCGCCGTTCATCCCGCGTGAGCGGAAGTCTGACTTACGAAGCCGAGATGTTGACAGCCTTCGGGCCCTTGCCCATGCGGTCCGGCTCGGTGTCGAAGGTAACCTGCTGGCCTTCGCGCAGCGACTGAATGCCAGAAGCCTGCAGCGCAGAGATATGGACGAAAACGTCCTTAGCGCCGCCGTCCGGCGTGATGAAACCAAAACCCTTGTCCTGGTTGAAGAATTTTACGGTGCCCTTGGTGGCCATTGGGATCGTCCTTTTCCCTTAGTCTGTGTAGTATCCGCGCCCCCGAGAGGAAGCGGACGGCTTTAGCTTTCGCCCCGATCGATTGGGACGAAGGGTCAGTCGGAGAAGTCACGTACGGGGAAAGAACGTCTACGTAGGCGGGTAGTCCCGCGCCGCCTTCCATAACGGAAGGGATTACCACATCAGTCCAGTCACCGGCATGCAAATGCCCGAGTAAGTGAATTGGTGCCAGCTTTTCGGGCAAAAAGCAAGCGGGATTATTGTGGCATGTCCCTTATCGTGACGGGAAATGCCGAAGATTCAGATACTTGACCGTGGGTTAACGGATCCTTGCACGGCTGTGCCATATCGGGATTCTGTGCCGAAACGGGATGAGCGGCGGATTCGATAGCCGGGCATGGATTTTGTCAGCAAATCGTTCTGGGCGGCTAGGCATGGCGGCGAACAGGATCTGGCGGATGCGAAGGTGATATGGTGGGCTGATGCTGGTGGCGGTGGAGCCGAATTTGGTGGAGCCGGCGGTCCCAACTCACCTTCACCATGAGGGCTCTCTTTGGCGCCTGCCGCCTTCCACTGCCGTTGGTGCCGTCGACCTCCCTCGTCTCCTTCATTCCTGTGCTCGTCACATGAATCCAGTGCGCCCACGTCCTTGGGCGCGGGCGAACGACTTCATCGCATGAGAGTCATTCACGGCGCCGACGCGCCGTGGCTGGATTCCTGTGACGAGCACAGGAATGAAGGAGAGGGTGGGATTGCCGGCGTGCGCCTCGTTGGCTTTGTCCTGCCCGCCTACTGCGCCTCACCCAGCAACGCACCGAGACTCCACGGATTATCCCCCTTCTGGTTGGCGATGTCGTCGACCTTCCAGCCGCCGTGTTCGCGTACCAGGGTGTAGAAAAGCGTCACCTCTTCGCCGTTTTCGAATTGCACCTCCACCTCGGCCTTATCATCCAGCAGGATCGGTTGGCCGATCCTGACGTCGCTGGCTGCGCCATCCTGACCTGATATGACGGGATCGAAGTCGACCGCGCCGACATCGCCTTCCGGCGTATTGTCGAGATCAGCCTGGAGGAGCTCGTTCAGATGGTCGGAGAAGAAGGCGGAATAGGGCGAGGGCGCTTCGGCGTCGCTCTTGTCGGTGTCATAGCTGTAAAGCGCCTTGAGCAGTGCCTTCGGCGTCTTGTAGGTCTGCGCTAACGCCGGCAAAGCTGCGACCGCCGAGAAGGTGAGGGCGAGGATCAATGTGGACAGGCGCATACGGGCTCTCCTCGGATCGGCAGGAATTATAGCCGAATCGGGCGCGAAGGGGAGCGGCAATTTGGACCGGGCGGCCAGCCCGAACTCGCCCTTCTTCCGAGCGGGGAGAAGAGATTGGGCGGGGCGCCCTGTTCCGCCTGATCGACACTGCGGGGCTTGCTGGCCGCAAGCCCCTCCGTTTTGAAAACCATCGGCGACGCATCGCTGCGTCGCCTGCAATCCAGTCGCAACTAAATCAACGCCTCATGCGACAAGCTTGAAAACGACGACTCGAAGACGTCCTTCACGGCCACGGTGAAATCGTGGCTGGTGACGTTTCCAGCCGCGTCATAGGCTTCGGCGGTGAAGGTCAGGCTGTGGGTGCTTTCGTAGTCGATTCCAGCTTTGGTCTGGATCTTGTTGCCGACGAGCTTCAAGACGCCGTCGGCATCATCCGTCAGCCGCCACTTCACCGTGCCGCCCTCCGGATCGACCGCCGAGAGAAGGCCGACCGAAGTGCCAATCGCGACGTTCTCGGAGATCGAGCTGCGCGAGAAGGCGAGGTTGATCGGCGCCTGGTTGACCGGGGCTTCGTTGACGTCGAGGACGTTGATGGTGATGTCCTTTTCGACGGTGACCTTGCCGTCGGAAACGGCCACCTTGATCGTGTGCGACTTGTCCGTCTCGTAGTCCAGCGCCTTCGAGGTGACGATGCGATTGCCCTTGATCCGGAAATGGTCGTTCGCCCCGTCGAGCAGCTTGTAGGTGAGGACGTCACCATCGGCGTCCTTGGCGCTGAGCAGGCCGACCGTGGTCCAGATCGGGGTGTCCTCGGAGAGGGCGGTCTTGGAGAGCTGGATATTGGTCGGAGCGCTATTGCTGCCGTCAAGCGTGAATTTTTCCCTGGCAAAATCGTAGACACCATCGGCAAAGCGCGCGAATTCGACGTCATGCAGCGTATCCGTCCCCTCCGCGGCGCTCGTCAGGATGTGATCACTGTTGTTCAATGCGAAGGAATAATTGGCGAAATTACCTGAGAAGATCGCTGTATCGATGCCGGCGCCGCCATTGATGGCGTCGTTGCCGGCGCCGCCGGTCAATTTGTCATTGCCGGCCTCGCCATTGAGGATGTCATTGCCGCCGCTGCCGTCGAAAATGTCGTTGCCGCCGGTGCCCGTAAACTCGTCGTTGCCACCGCCGGTCTTGACGTCAATACCGGAGACATTGCCGGCAATATAAGCCCCGCGATCGCCGAGCTCGTCGGAAAGATCGAGGTGGGCGCTGTCCGTCAATGCCAATGAGGGATTATAATCGTCGAATGGATCGGTCGACCAAACGATCTTATCAAAACTTTCGAACTGCGCGCTCGAACCGGCAACCGACCATCCCACCGTTTCAAGGACTTCGATGTTCTTCAGCGTCAGGCCCAGCAGCGAGGTGGCTTGTAGGGCATCAATCCCGGCACCGCCATCGATTGTTCCGGAAAGCGGCGGAGTGAATTGTATGGTGATGACATCGTCGCCGGTGCCAGCGTCGATGTCGACAACTTCCGGGGTGGAGCCGAAGTGCTCAGCATCTGAGATCGTATCGTTACCCGCGCCGCCTCTGATGACGTCATTTCCGGCGTCTCCCCAGAGCAGGTCGTTACCGTCACCGCCATTGAGCGTGTCATTGCCATTTCCGCCATGGATCTCATCGTTTCCGATGTCGCCATTCAGCGTGTCATTGCCAGTTTCGCCATAAATCTCATCGTTTCCGGCGCCGCCGTTCAGCGTGTCTGCACCGTCGCCGCCGTTGATGTTATCGTGGCCTGCGCCTGTCGTGATCGCGTTGTCGCCGCTTGAGCCCGTCACATTCGCGGAGCCAGAGCCCAGTTCATCGGCAAGGTTTACCGTCCCTGAATCCGAGATGACCAGGTTCACTGGGACGAGAGGATTGATTGCTGAGTTGCGGATCACGTCGTAAGCTTCGAACTCAGCGCCGGTCTTGGTAATCGTGGCGCCGTTCGTGTCCAGGATATTCAGCGGAGTACCCGGCCCGGGGCTGTTGACGGCGAAAGTCTGTGTGCCGAAATCGTAGGTACCATCGGCAAATCGCGCGAATTCGACGTCTGTGAGCTTGTCCGTACCCTCAAGCGTGCTCGTCACGACACGGGTGCCATTGTCGATCGCGAAGGAATAATTGGCAAAGTTGCCGGAGAAGACCGCCGTGTCGGTGCCGTCGCCGCCATTGATGATGTCGTTGCCGGTGCCGCCAGTCAATTTGTCATTGCCGGCATTGCCATCGATGGTGTCGTTGCCGCCGCTGCCGTCGAAAATGTCGTTGACGTCGGTGCCCCAAAACTCGTCGTCGCCGCTGCCGGTCTTGGCGTCAACGCCCTCATAGCCGGTAATGAAAGCCCCGCGGGCTCCCAGTTCGTCGGAAAGGTCGAGATGGGCGCTGTCCGTCACCGTCAATGAGGGGCGAGAGTCGAATGGAAAGGTCGATCCCAGAATCTTATCAAAGCTTTCGAACTGGGCGCTCGATCCGCTAACCTGTGAGAACCCCGTTTCAAGGATTTCGACATTCTTGATCGTCAGGCCCTGTAGTGACGAGGCTTGCAGCGTGTCGATCCCGGTACCGCCATCGATTGTTCCTGAAATCTGTGACGCGAGTCTGTCTATGGTTATGGAATCGTCGCCAGCGCCGGCGTCAATGTCGATGAGTTCCGGCTGCGGGCCGCCAGGTCCCGGCAGAAAGACGGGAAAGCCACCGTCGGTGATCCTATCGTTGCCGTCGCCGCCGATCAATTTGTCATTGCCGGCATTACCAATGATCGTGTCGTTTCCCGCGCCGCCGTTCAGCGTGTCCGCGCCGTCACCACCCAATAGCGTGTCGTTGCCTGCGCCCGTCGTGATCGTGCTGCCGTTGCTCGAGCCAGTCACCTGCGCGGAGACCGAACCCAACTCGTCGGCCAGATCGGCCACGCCGGAATCAGAGACAACCAGAGTGACAGGCGAGGAAGGATTTGCGGCGGAGTCCCGGATAACGTCGTAAGCTTCGAATGCGGCGCCTGTCTTGGTAATCGTTGCGCCGTTCGTGTCCAGAATGTTCAAGGCCATATTAAACTTTCCAAAAAGATGCGTTGCATTCTATGAAAATGAGACATCCTCAGTAGAACTGTTCTTGCAGCTTCAACGGACGACAACCCCCTGGGGATCTATGCCAATCCCAGAATAAGTTTTCAATGCATAATTGTGCCTTTTCATCGCTTTTTTAATGAAAAACTAAGGATGAAATACTGGAGAAACGAGTTTTAATTTGAGAACTCAAAGGCATACTTTGGTCTCCTAAATGGTATTATCTTTCCTTTTCGGGCGGGATACTCTCGCCAGAATTGTGTTTTCAGCGGATTCTTCGGCGCCGCCGCGCCGCACGGCCGTCCGTGTCACTATCGCAGGTTGGTGCTGGCTTCGACATGTTTCGGCCTCTCTCGCGGGACGCCTCACGCGAGCTTGATGAGTCCTGCCTTCGTCAGCCTGAAACCGCAGGAGCGGTAGAAGCCGGTCAGGTGCGGTTCGAAATCGACATGCAGCCATTCGGCGCCGCGCTCACGAGCGAGGCTCGTTGCTTGCCGAACCATGCGCGTCGCGATCCCTTGCCTGCGCATGTCGGGGTGGACCGATGTATCGAGGATGAAGGCGTGGATGCCGCCGTCCCAGGCGACATTGACGAAACCGACGAACCTGTCGTCGTGGTAGGCGCCGATATGGGCGAGGCTGCGGGACAGGATGGGAGTGAAATCGCGGGTTTCAGAGGTGCCCCAGACGGCTGACCAGAGGGCGTTCAGTTCGGCGGCGGAGGGGAAAGGGTCGATGCGCAGTTCTGGCATTGGCGGTTCCCTTCATTCAGCGGGCATGGAGGGTCTTCCCGATCAAAGGCAGGGGCGGGCCTGACTCATTTTGTGACGGCGAAGAGCACCTGTGGTGGCCACGTACCTAATTTCGCTTTCAAGACACGTAGAATTCGTTGATCACCGTCCCGGTCGCCCAGTCTTCCCCTTTGTCCGCCCCTTGCGCTTCTGCTCACCCGGGTCCTCATAGCTCCCAACGCCGGTCTTCCCACGCACGACCGGCCGCACATCGTCGCGCTCCGGCTGGCCTTCCAGCAACGGCGAAAACCGCTTGGTGCCCTTGGCGGCTTCCGGCTTTTCCGGAACCTGGCCGATGACCGGCTTTTCCGTTCGGCCGACGGTCATTTCGTCGAGGTCGTTCTTGCGGAACAGGCTCTTCTTTGCGGGTTCGGCGATGTCCCGGCCCATCTCATCCAGATCCGGTTTCCGGAAGAGCGGGGTGGTCATGTCGGTGCCCGGGCCCATGTCGTCGAGGCTGGGCCTGGTGAAGTAGGAGGGGGTGGCTCCCTCATCCGCCCTGCCGGGCACCGACCCGGGTCGAGCCGCTTGTCTCGACCCGTCCTCCGGACCCCCCGCGGGGAGAAGGGATTCGCGGGTCGCTTTGGCGTTCCGTCTGACGCCTTCCATTGCCTTTGACTCTTCGCGGGCCATCGGATCGTCCATGACGGCCAGCTCGGCAGCCTTGAGGCGTTTGATTTCGTCGCGGAGGCGGGCGGCTTTTTCGAAGTCGAGGTCGGCGGCGGCGTCGCGCATGCTCTTTTCGAGCGCGTTGAGATGGGTCTGCAGGTTGTTGCCGACGAGGTTGCCGCCATCGGCGAAGCCTTTGCCCGAGACGCCGGAGATATCGGCGCGGACGTGGTCGCGTTCGTAGACGCTGTCGAGGATGTCGGAGATCCTGGCCTTGACCGATTCCGGCGTGATGCCGTGTTCTGCGTTATACGCCATCTGCTTTTCGCGGCGGCGGCCGGTTTCTTCCATCGCCCGCTTCATCGAACCGGTGACCTGGTCGGCATAGAGGATGACCTTTCCGTCGACGTTACGCGCCGCACGGCCAATGGTCTGGATCAGCGATGTCTCCGAGCGCAGGAAGCCTTCCTTGTCGGCGTCGAGAATGGCGACGAAGCCGCATTCGGGAATGTCGAGGCCTTCGCGCAACAGGTTGATGCCGACGAGCACGTCGAAGGCGCCGAGGCGGAGATCGCGGAGAATCTCGATACGCTCCAGTGTGTCGATGTCTGAGTGCATGTAGCGCACGCGCACGCCCTGCTCATGCAGATATTCGGTCAGGTCCTCGGCCATGCGCTTGGTCAGCACGGTGCAGAGCGTGCGGTAACCCTTGGCTGATGTTTCGCGAATCTCGCCGAGCACGTCGTCGACCTGGCTGCGGGCCGAGCGGACCTCGACCGGCGGGTCGATCAGGCCGGTCGGGCGGATCACCTGTTCGGCGAAGACGCCTCCCGACTGCTCCATCTCCCAACTGCCCGGCGTGGCAGAGACGGCGATGGTGTCGGGGCGCATGGCGTCCCATTCCTCGAAGCGCAGCGGCCGGTTGTCCATGCAGGAGGGCAGGCGGAAGCCGTATTCGGCCAGCGTCGCCTTGCGGCGGAAGTCGCCCCGGTACATGCCGCCGATCTGCGGCACGGTAACATGGCTTTCGTCGATGAAGACGAGGGCGTTGTCGGGGATGTATTCGAACAGCGTCGGCGGCGGATCGCCGGGGTCGCGGCCGGTGAGATAACGTGAATAGTTCTCGATGCCCTGGCAGGAGCCGGTGGCTTCGAGCATTTCGATATCGTAGCGCGTGCGCTGCTCCAGGCGCTGGGCTTCCAGCAGGCGGCCGGCCTTTTCCAGTTCGGCCAGGCGAAGCCTGAGCTCTTCCTTGATCGACTTGATGGCGCCGTTCAGCGTCGGGCGCGGGGTGACATAGTGCGAATTGGCGTAGATCTTCACCGATTTCAGGTCGCCGACCTTCTGGCCGGTGAGCGGGTCGAACTCGGTGATGGCGTCGATCTCGTCGCCGAACATCGAGATGCGCCAGGCGGCATCTTCCAAGTGGGCAGGGAAGAGCTCGATCGTATCGCCGCGCACCCGGAAGGAGCCGCGGGTGAAATCCATGTCGCGGCGCTTATATTGCTGGGCGACGAGGTCGGCCAATAGCTGACGCTGGTCGAGCCGGTCGCCGACCGACATCTGGAAGGTCATCGCCGTATAGGTCTCGACCGAGCCGATACCGTAGATGCAGGAGACCGAGGCGACGATGATGCAGTCGTCGCGTTCGAGCAGCGAGCGCGTCGCCGAGTGGCGCATGCGGTCGATCTGCTCGTTGATCGAGGATTCCTTCTCGATATAGGTGTCGGAGCGCGGCACATAGGCTTCCGGCTGGTAATAATCATAGTAGGAAACGAAATATTCCACCGCATTGTCGGGAAAGAAGTTCTTGAATTCGGAATAGAGCTGGGCGGCCAGCGTCTTGTTCGGCGCAAGGATGACGGCCGGGCGCTGCGTCGCCTCGATCACCTTGGCCATGGTGAAGGTCTTGCCGGAGCCGGTGACGCCGAGCAGCACCTGGCTGCGGTCGCCATTCTCCAGGCCTTCGACGAGATCGCGGATGGCCGTGGGCTGGTCGCCGGCCGGCTCGTAATCCGACTGCATGCGAATAGCGATGCCGCCTTCGGATTTGTCGGGCCGGGCAGGGCGGTGCGGCGTCCAGATCTTGCCGTTCTTGTGCAGCGGATTGCCGCTCTCGATCAGCGCCGACAGCGCTTCGACCGTGGCGGTGACGCCACCCGGCGAGATGTTGCCGGCATCCTCCAGCGAAATGTCGAGACCCGCCACAGGGTTCAGGCCGGCGGCGGCGCGCGTCTTCGGGTCGGTCGAACCGCCGATCGAGACGCCACGGGCAGTCTTGCTCGCCGTCGCCTTCTTGTTGACGCTGACGGTCTCTGAATGCTTGCGCGCCGCGTTTTCCACCGTCTTGCGATGCTTGCCCGCCTTGGAGGCAATCTCGCGCTGGCTTTCGACGCCCGCCGCCTCGGCGTCCGCCTCCAGTTGCTTCACCCAATCGGCGACGGAGCCCGAGAGCGGCGCTCCCTCGAAGGACGATTGCGGGGCTTCCTCGAAGCCATTCGGGGCGGGGGATTTCTTCGGAGATTTGGCCATGGCCGGAATATGGAGAGAGTCAGCGCGAAAGGGAAGAGGGAAAGAGTACAAAAGGGAAACGAACTGTGTGTTCGAAAGTGTGAATAGTTTGCAACGCAGGACCGCAACAGTGCTCCTTGCATTCGGTCTGCCGCCGGAGCACCCGCCTCGCCCTTCGAGGTGAGGCTCTCTGCGTGTCGGCACTCCGGCGCGCGGCACGACGGGTGCAATAGGTTCGGGCTAACAGCAGTTCACCATCGTTGTGCGGTAACCATTTGCTAACGTTAAGCATGTCCTAAAATCGTGTATTGCAAATAATATTCTCGCAATGTTTGTAGGAAATATATCGCGACTGCGCGTCGGCTTATTTGGAGATGAATTGAGTGAGAATTAAAGTCCTTGTTTGTGCCGCCCTGCTGGCGCTGGCCGGCTGCAATGCCCCGGTGTCGCAATCCGTTGCAGATTCCCAGCGTCCTCCCTCGACTGACGTCCGGCAGAACTTCGTCAACATCGTGTTCAAGAGAACCTACAGGCACGAAGCGGGAGAAGTCGTATGGGCTCGCATTTCCAGCGTGGTTCTGCTCGATCCTGAAAAGAAGATCTATGCTTACTGTGTGCGGGTGGTGCCCAAGCGCAGTTGGGGAGACTGGGCCTATCTCGGCGTCTCCTACACGGACGGCAAAATATTAGGCGCGACGGTGAATGACGATCGCTGCCGCGACAAGCGGCTGCGCTACTACCCGTTTCCTGAGATGAACGGCATGAAAACCTGACGAAGGAGCGAGGGGCGCGCGCCACCGTTCGAGGCTTTGATGAGCGGCAGCGCGGCATGCCCGTCATGGGCGCGCGGCATCCTCCAACCTTCCTCATGCTGAGGTGCGTAGCCCGCAGGCGGAGCCTCGAAGCACAGGGTGCGGCGCTGCTGCTTGTAGCCTCGGGAAACCCGATCCAACAATTTTGATTGAGAGAGATTCAACGGAATGAAAATCAAGTTCCTTGCTTACGCTGCCCTGCTGGTATTGGCCGGCTGCCAAACCGCGGTGCCGCAATCCGTTACAGACTCCCAACGGCCGCCTTCCAGCGCAGTGCGACACGAGTACGTCGACGCTCTGCGGGGAACCATTAAACCGGGGAACTTCGTAAAGGCGGAGATTTCCAGCGTGGTTCTGCTTAATCCGGAAAAGCAGATATATGCTTATTGCACGCGCACGACGGAGCGCGGCAACCCAAACTGGTCCTATATCGGCCTGGGCTTGCAACACAACATGATATTGTACCTGAAAAGGAACGACTATCGCTGCCACGACGAACGGCTGCGTTACTATGATTTTCCGGAACTGCGGAACATGAAGTACTGAGCCAGAGGCGGGGTCTTTGCCAGCCTCGCCGGCACCCTTTCGGACGCCATCAAAACCAGAGATCTCGTCACTCAGCGCTTGACCAGCACGCTTGCCTGCACCGGCTGCTCGATACCCTTCAGGGCAAGCATGCGCGTTTCGGCGTCTGCGGTGAGAGCGGGCGCCTTCGCAGTCGTTTCGGCAGAGATCAGGATCTCGCCGGCGGCGGCCTGGGATTCGAGCCTTGCGGCCTGATTGACGACTCCGCCGATCGCGGTGAAATCGCTGCGGAAGCTTGAGAATTCGCCGATCTGGACCTCGCCGGAGTGGATTCCGACGCCGACGCCGAGGGTGCGGCCGGGTAATGCCTCGAGCGTCAGGCCGTTCAGCGCTGTGGCGCAATTTCGCTGTATTTCTAGGGCGGCCAGGATCGCAGCGCCGGCGTGATC
This sequence comes from Rhizobium sp. BK212, assembly GCF_014197475.1. NCBI lineage: Bacteria > Pseudomonadati > Pseudomonadota > Alphaproteobacteria > Hyphomicrobiales > Rhizobiaceae > Rhizobium > Rhizobium sp. BK212. The sequence goes on along the minus strand of NZ_JACIFS010000002.1, from coordinate 113,461 downwards.
ATTCCGGACGATTGGGAAATTGAAGATCGCCATCAGTCCGTCGCCCATCTGCTTGTTGACGATGCCGTCATGCGCCCAGATCGCTTGCGCGCAGCGATCCTGGAACAGGCTGACGATCTCGCTCAGTTGCACCGCCTCGATGCGCTCCGACAGATCCGTGAAACCCCTGATATCGGCAAACAGGATGGTGGCGTCGACGGTGATCTGGCGCTGCTTCTTGACGTATTGGAAGGAGCGCTCGCAGATCGTGCAGATATCGGGGTTCATCTTGCTGCGAGTGATGCCGAAGGCGCGGAAGGGCAAAGCCAGCGGACCGCCGATCGGGATCGGCATATGCATCTGGTCCCAGCAGCCGCGGCAGATCCTGGCGCTGCCGTGCCTGGCCGGCTCCATGGAAGAGGCTGTCGTCATATTTCCAAATCCATCGCCTGATAGCCAAAAAAACAAGCTTCCAATACTTGGTTGCTTTTGACAACTCTCTCAATCATCGAAGACAATGATGGCTTGAAGTATTTCGTCCGGCGCCATCCTGATCAGACACATCGCCGCCAAGTCGAATATCGTGTGGTCCGGCGATAGCATCGCGATAGGACATCCTGTAGGATATTGTTAACAATACATTCGCTCTCCAGGAAAGACCGGGGATGGAGCGCCGTCTTGCAGCAATCCTGATCGCTGATGTCGTCGGTTACAGTCGATTGAGCCAGATCGACGAAGAGGGCACGCGTGCGCGTTTCCAGGCGGATCAGGACAATGTCTTCGAGCCGGCGATCGAGCGTCATCACGGCCGGCTGGTCAAAACCATGGGCGATGGTCTGCTGGTCGAATTCCAGAGTGTCGTCGATGCCTTGCGCTGCGCGGTGGAGGTTCAACAGCTGAAAGCCACGCATAATGCCGCTGTTGTCCCGGAGCATCGGCTCGAGTTCCGGATCGGCATCAATCTCGGCGATATCATCGTCGAGGGCGAGGACATCCAGGGCGACGGCGTCAATATCGCCGATCGAATGCAGGCGCTGGCGGAGCCGGGCGGCATCGCCATATCGGGCACGACATACGACCAGGTGAAATCGAAAGTCCCGGTCGGTTTCGCGTCGCTCGGCGAGCAGCGGCTGAAGAGCATCACCGAACCGGTCCGGGTCTATCGCGTCCTGCTCGACCCGACTGCTGCCGGCAAAACCGTCAAGACCCGCAGGCGCCCGCCGATGCGCCGCCTCATTGCGGGCATCGCAGCCGCCGTCATCCTCGCTCTTGCCGGTGCGGCGCTCTGGTGGTGGCAGCCGTGGATGCCGGCTAAACCCCCGGGGCTCGGCGAACGTTTTGCCTATCCGCTGCCGGACAGGCCCTCGGTTGCGGTTCTGCCCTTCATCAACGTCAGCGGCGATACCGAGCACGACCACCTCGCGGAAGGGTTGACGGACGACCTGATCACCGAACTATCGAAAGTATCGGGTCTCTTCGTCATCGCACGCCATTCGGTCTTCGCCATCCAGGACTCCGCCGGCAAGATCCAGGACGTGGCTGCCGAACTCGGTGTTCACTATGTGCTCGAAGGCACCTTGCAGCGCGCCGGGCCGCGGCTGCGGATCAATGTCAAACTGATCGACGCGGTCACCGGCCTGTCGCTCTGGGCCGAGCGCTACGACCGCCAGTATACCGATCTCTTCGCGGTTCAGGACGATGTGATCGGCAAGATCATCGCGGCCCTGTCGGTCAAGCTCAGCGCGCGCGAGCGCGACCAACTGGCCCGAATCCCGACCGAAAATCTCGAAGCCTATGATTATTACATGAGGGCCGAGCAGGAGGGCTTCATCTTCAGGGATGTCGATACCTACCGCCGGACGCTCTCCTTCTACCAGAAAGCGATCGATCTCGATCCGGGCTTTGCCAATGCCCATGCGGGCATTGCGCGCGTCGCCGTCGATGTCTGGCGCAACGACTACAATTATCTCTGGTCGGCTGCCGTTGCCCGCAAGATCGCCTATGACGCCGCCGGGCAGGCGCTCAAGCTCGATCCCAACAATGCCAGGGCGCACACCGTCCTTGCCCTGCTGCAATGGGTGGACGGGCGCGAGACGGAGGCCAGGAACTCCGCCAATATGGCCGTCGCGATGCAGCCGAACGATGCGGAGGCCGCCGCCAATCTCGCGCTCATCCTCGTTCACACCGGAAGCGCGGGCCAGGCCGTCGCCGAGATGGAGAAGGCCTTGCGGCTCGACCCATCGCCGGCGCCGAGCTTTCAACTGCTGGCGGGGATCGTCTTTTATACCGCCGGCGACGACCAGCGGGCGATCTCGCTGATAGAGCCGACGCTCGACAGCCTGCCGAAGGTCGAGCCGGCGCGCGAATATCTGGCGGCTGCCTATGCGGATCAGGGCAATCAAACCAGGGCCGCAGCGGAGACGGCAAAGCTGCTGGAGCTCTTCCCGGAGAGCAATCTGACCTATTACGGCTATCTCTATGATTATTGGCAGGACGGTGATCTGCAGCGCCATCTGGCCGGATTACGAAAGGCCGGCATTCCCGAATGGCCCTTCGGTTTTGCAGGTAATCAAGCCGACAGGCTCGGCGAGGCAGAGCTGCGCCATCTCGTCGACGGCAAGAGCTGGAGCGGCAAGCACAAGAACGGCACGGATTTCATGCAGTATTTCGACAGAGCGGGAAATACGGCCTATCGCAGCGCCAATACCAACATCACCGGCACGATCGAGGTGCGAGGCGACAGAATCTGCGAAAAATTCGACGGCTATTTCCTCGACCGGATGGTGTGCGGATATGTTTACCGCAACACCTCCGATGAGCAGCGTGACAGCTCATACATACACGTTACGCCACGCGCCTTGACGTTCTTTTCACTTACGCCCTGACGCGCCGGGCGATGGGCTTCATTTCGTCGCCGGTTGCTGCCAGACGGTGTGCATCTTCTCCGAAATCAGTGTCTGCTGAACTTCGGACCAATGCTTCTTGGAGTCGGTCACCTTGGTCGGATTCTTCTCCATGCCTTCCGCCGCCCCGGGATCATAGCTGAGATAGAGTTTGCCATCGATGATCCGCCAGGCTTTCGGATCGATATTGGTGGTCACCGTCCCGAAGGACACGCCATCGGCGCAATAGCCGCCATATTGCGGCGCATATCTGGACGGATCGCCCTTAAAGAGGTCGCGATTTTTAGCGCTGGAAAAATACCAGGTCGCGCCAAGCCAGTGATAGGAATATGTCTCGGATCCTTCGACGGCCTGATTTTCCGTGAAATAGGCGACCGGGTCGTAACCCTTGATCGCAACATTTCCGAAATAGCCGGTATTGACGAGTTCCTCGGCCCCCGCAGGCTGAAGGAAGGAGAGCAGCATGACCGTAGCGCCAACGGTTACGCCCACCCGCTTTCCGCATTTTTGCACATGATAAGACATAACAAGCTCCGTTCCCGGACGCGGTCTGTTACCTCAAGCGAAATGCTATTGCCGTTTGGTGCATTCCTTGTAGAGCGGTTCGCCTACAAGCTCGGCTTTCTGGCAAACAGCACCGGCTTCTATGAGTAATTTGGCCGTATCCCAATGCGCCCGCCACCCGGCTTGAGTGAGAGGCGTGTACCCATTTCTTTCCGTCGCTTCGACATCCGCATTCTTCGTCAACAGAAAAGCGACCACCTCAGTGCGGCCCTCTTCGGCGGCGCCGTGCAGCGGCGACATCTGATAGAAATTCTTCCTGTCGTTGACGACAGCTCCCTCTGCGACAAGCAGTTTCACCACCTCCAGATTTCCTCCATAGGCTGCCGCATGCAGTGCCGTCAGCCCACCCTTGTTGCGAATTTCGATGTCGGCGCCGCGATCCAGCAAAAGAACGACGACATCGGCATGGCCCGCCAATGACGCGATAATCAGCGCCGGCTCGCCCGCCTCGTCGACCTCCGACAGATCGGAGCCCTGATCCAGCAACTGTTTGACGCGTGCGACATCGCCATCCCTAGCCGCCTGGTGCAAAGGACCGGCCCATGATGGCAGCACGCCCATTAGAAGCGCAGCAACAGTCGCGATAAAAACATTCACGGGCACGATCTCGGCTTGATTGGGGTTCGCATGCGCCGTTTTGTCGCGTTTTAGCACGCGTCCCGACCGTAAACAAGATTACGCTAATGGACGCGCTCGTGGTCAACACCACGCATGCGCTGCGGCTGCGACCAACGGTTCCGGGGAATACGGTCACACTTGTTACTCCCCCTGTCCGATTTCCGATGCGAAACTATCTCAGACCAATGCGCGATGAACCGGGCTTCCAAACCCGGGAATTTGCCCTGATGAGGAGATTGAACCATGACTGCTTCAGCCGAGAATGGAAAAAGCGGACAAGCCATGCACAAGCCGCCAGTCGTGTCGCCGCAGGCCTGGGAGGCGGCCCGCGAACAGCTGCTGGTCAAGGAAAAGGCCGAGACCCGGGCTCGCGATGCGCTCGCCGCCGAGCGCCGGCGCATGCCGTGGATGGCAGTCGAAAAGGCCTATGCGTTCGAAGGTCCCGGGGGAAAGGTCAGCTTGCTCGATCTGTTCGAAGGCAGACACCAACTCATCCTCTATCGCGCCTTTTACGAACCCGGCGTGTTCGGCTGGCCCGAGCATGCCTGCCGCGGCTGCTCGATGGTGGCCGATCAGGTCGCCCATGTCGCCCATCTCAACGCCCGCGACACGACGCTGGTCTTTGCCTCGCGGGCGCCGCAGGCCGACATCACGCGGCTGAAGGCGCGCATGGGCTGGACGATGCCGTGGGTTACCATCACCGACAGCTTCGACAAGGATTTCGGCGTCGACGAGTGGCACGGCACCAACGTGTTCTACCGCGACGGCGAGCGCATCTTCCGCACCTATTTCATCAACAACCGTGGCGACGAGCAGATGGGCGGCACCTGGAACTACCTCGACATCACCCCGCTCGGCCGCCAGGAAGTCTGGGAAGACTCGCCCAAGGGCTACCCCCAGACCCCGACCTACAAGTGGTGGAACTGGCACGACAGTTATGTGCCGGACGCCGAGCCCGACAAGAAGTGGGTCGAGGTGTCTGATGCAGGGGAGGCGGCGTTTCGGGCCGAGAGCGCAAACGAGAAACCGTGAGGGAGGCAGGCGGCTGCGGATCAGCGGCCTGCAGGCGCCGGTCCGTCGGGCCGCGCCGGCGAATCTTGGCCGCCTGCCATAGAGCCGTTGCCTTGCCGGCCGCGGCCCATGCTTTCCCGATGCCGGAGCGACCGCGCCATCGGCCGGTTTCCCCACAGGACCAGTGGCGGGCCGGTAACGCGACGCTGCCCGCTGATCGCCAACTTATTCTTCTCAAAGTGGAAACTTTTCGGGGACGGTTGCGTTGTAGTCGCTACCGGCAGTGCGCCTGACAGGCCGTCTATGGGGAGGCTTATGCATGAAGGTCATGATCGTTGAAGACGAGAATTTTATCGCTCTGGAACTCGAGCGCATCGCGCAAGAGGCCGGACACCAGACCATTGGGCCGGTCTCGACGGTGGAGCAGGCTCTCGCCCACGCTCAAAGAAGCGATGTCGCGCTCGTCGATCTCAGTCTCTCCGACGGGCTGAGCGGCGCCCAGCTCGCGCGCCGGCTGATCGATCGCCATAGAGTTGACGTCATCTTCGTGACCGGCAGTCCCGAGAGCGTCGGTCACGGTATCGACGGTGCACTTGATGTGATCGCCAAGCCCTTTACCGACGAGAGGGTCGCCAGCGCGCTCTCGCGGGCGGCGGCGCGACGCAAAGACTTCGACAGCAGCAAGGCTGCGTTCTGAACAGCAAGGCTATGTTGTGATAAGAAGAAGATCGGCGTCATTCAGACCGTTGGCGCCTTCCTGAGGAGATAGTCCGGATGAAGCACGCGCTCATTGCCGTTCTCTTCATTCTCAGCGCTTGCGCCAGCGCAGGGGATCCGCAGCCTCTTCCGGGCAGCCTCACCTATGGCGGAAAGGTCCTCCATTCGCCCTATCGTCCGGGAACGGTGGTCAAGAATACCTTTCTCGGCGATTTCGGTTACCGCGTCTTCGAAACCTATGTCGTTCAACCGGATGGGACGCTCAAGCTGACGTCCCAAAGCACAGGGCCGGACTTCCTCTGGCAGTGAAGGCTCCTCAATCCAGAGGGCGCAAGGTGCGCGCACCTCGAGCATTTGAGGCTGCTCGTTGACTTTTACATTTTTCATTTCAGTTCAGTTGAATGTTGCGCTGCGGTAAAAATTTCGTCTATACCGCAGGCATTCACAACGGACCCGGTGAGACCCCGGGTGGCTCTTCTGGCCGCCGATCCGCCAGACAACGCAAAACCTGCATGCCGTCACGCGAACGCTCGCCAGAGCGGGTCTGGCCATGCTTTGCGAGAATCTATCCCATGCTGCTTTCCTCCATCCGTCGTGATTGGTCCGCCAATCCTATGCGCGAAATGCTCGCCGGAGCGGTGGCGACCTTCGCCCTGATCCCCGAGGTGATCGCCTTTTCCTTCGTGGCGGGAGTCGATCCCGAAGTCGGTCTGTTTGCCTCTTTCGTGATCAGCATCGTCATTGCCTTTACCGGTGGACGCCCGGCGATGATTTCGGCCGCCGCCGGGTCGGTGGCGCTGGTCGCAGCGCCGCTGGTGCATGCCCATGGCTTGCCCTATCTCTTCGCGGCCGGGCTGCTGGCGGGGTTAATCCAGATCGGCTTCGGCCTGCTGCGCCTTGGCGTGTTGATGCGCTTCGTGTCGAAATCCGTCCGCACCGGCTTCGTCAATGCGCTAGCTATTCTGATCTTTGCCGCGCAAATGCCGCATATTGTCGGTGCCGGCTGGATGGAATATGCCGTGCTGATCGCCGGGCTTGTTATCATTTACCTGACGCCGCGGATCACCACCGCGATCCCGTCGCCGCTGATCTGCATCCTGATCCTGACCGTCGCGTCGATGGTGCTCGGGCTTCCCGTGCTGACCGTCGCTGACCTTGGCAAGCTGCCGGAATCGCTTCCGGTGTTCGGCTGGCCGGCTGTGCCGCTGACGCTGGAAACGCTTAGGATCATCGCCGGACCAGCACTTGCCATCGCCATGGTCGGGCTGTTGGAATCGATGATGACGGCGAGTGTCGTCGACGATCTCACGGATACGCCGAGTTCGAAGAACCGCGAATGTACCGGTCTCGGTCTCGCCAATGCGGCCGCGAGCCTGTTCGGCGGGATTGCCGGCTGCGGCATGATCGGCCAGACAGTCAGCAACGTGAAATATGGCGGGCGCGGCCGGCTTTCCACGCTGTTTGCCGGCGCGTTCCTGCTGATCCTGATGGTGCTCCTGAAGCCGTGGGTGTCCGAGGTTCCCGTCGCCGCACTGGTGGCGATCATGGTCATGGTATCGATCGACACGTTCGATTGGTCGTCGCTCCGAGCCGTGGTGGTCCATCCCAGGATGTCGAGCGCCGTGATGGTGGCGACCGTCATCGTCACCGTCTTCACCGCGAACCTGGCGCTCGGGGTGACGGTCGGGGTGCTGCTCAGCGGCGTGTTCTTCACCTTCAAGGTTGCTAGCCTGCTGCAGGTGGACGTCGCGCCCGACGCAACGACCGGGCGGCTGACCTACCGCGTGTCCGGCCAGGTGTTTTTTGCCTCCGCCGATGTCTTCGTCGAGGCTTTCGACGTTCAGGACGCGATCGGCAAGACCGTGCTGATCGACGTGTCCGAAGCGCATTTCTGGGACATCACGGCCGTTGCTGCGCTCGACAAGGTCGTCCATCGTTTTAGGGCGCACGACATAGCCGTGGAGGTCGCGGGCCTTAACCAAGCCAGCGCGACTTTGATCGGAAGTCTCGACGGCAAGGTGGTGTTGAAGGAGGTCTAACGGCGAAGGTCGGATTTCATCCTACGGCGATATGATGGCGAATTCCTCGCTCCCGCCAGTTCCTGTGGCGTTCAGCCGTGTGACGGCCAGTTCAATGAATGCTTTGACCAAAGGCGGCAGGTGTCGGCTGCTGGGATAGACGACATGGAAGCCGCCGGCCGGGGTCGTATAGCCGTCGAGAACGCGGCGAAGCCGCCCGTCCTTGATGCAGGCTTCGGCAAATCGGTGTGGCAATTGGGCGATTCCGTGGCCGGCGATCGCGGCGGCCATCACCGCCTGCATCTCGTTGGCGGCGAAGCGGGCCGAAACCGCGATCGTTTCCTGACCGCGCGGACCTTCCAGCAACCATTGCGCATGGACGGACTGGCCGGCGATGACGCAGTCGTGGCGGACGAGATCTTCAGGCGCAGCGGGCGGGCCGCAGCGGGCGAGATAATCCGGGCTTGCGCAGAGAAGGCGGTGCATCGAGCCGAGTTTGCGGGCGACCAAGGTAGAATCCTCGAGGACACCGGTGCGGAAGGCCAAGTCTATGCCGTTTTCGACGAGGTTCAGCCTGTCGTCGGTCAGGCGCAGTTCGACCCTCGTCTTCGGGTAGGTCGAAAGAAATCCAAAGATCGCATCCTGGAGGAAATGGCCACCGAAGCCGACCGGCGCCGATATGCGGATCGTGCCGGCAGGCTCCGCACGCGCTTCCGCAAGCCGCAGGTTGGCGCCTTCGATGGTGCGTAGCGCCTGGCTGCTTTCTTCGTAGTAGAGACGCCCTGAAGCCGTCAGGTTGAGGCTGCGGGTCGTGCGCTGCAGCAGCCGCACGCCGAGTTCGCGTTCCAGCTCGGCGATGCGGCGGCTGACCGTCGTCTTCGGCATGCCGAGCAAGCGCGCGGCGGCGGTGAAGCTGCCCGCTTCGACGACGTGGGCGAAGATCATGATATCGTTGAGATCGAGCATTGTAGCTCCACATGGTACGATGTTTCTCAATTATAGGCCATTATGGTTCAATGCGACAGACCCTAACTTTGCTGTATCCGTCACAACAAGGAGTAGACAGATGAGTAACACACGAAGCGTTCTGGTCACAGGCGCCACCGGCCAGCAGGGCGGCGCGGTCGTGCGCGCCCTGATCGCGCGGGGACATCGCGTCAAGGCGATTAGCCGCCGGCCGGACAGCGAAGGCGCAAAACGGCTGACCGCGGCGGGAGTCGAGGTCGTCGCCGGCGATCTTGACGACGCGGCATCCGTGGCGACGGCGGCAAAGGGCGTCGACACGATGTTTCTGATGGGCAACAGCTACGAGGCCGGAACGGACGCGGAAACCCGTCAGGGCATTGCCGTCGCCAATGCGGCAAAGGCCGCCGGCGTCGGCCACCTGATCTATTCCTCCGTCGCCGATGCCGACAAGAAGACCGGCATTCCGCATTTCGACAGTAAGTATCTGGTCGAGAAGCATATCGCCGGTCTCTGCATACCCTATACGATCAGCGCGCCCGTCGCCTTCATGGAAAACACCGTGGCACCCTGGGCGATCGACGGCCTGCGCCAGGGCGTCTACGCCGCCGCGCTGCCGCCGACGCGCGTGCTGCAACAGATCACCATTGATGACATTGGTGCTTTTGTCTCGGCATTGGCCGAGCGGCGCGAACAGGTGTTCGGCAAGCGTTTCGATATTGCCGGCGACGAGTTGTCGGGCGAGCAGCAGGTGAAGATCTTGTCCGAGGTGCTCGGCCGCCCGATTCGCTTCCAGGAATTGCCGATCGCGGCGATACGGCAGCAGAGCGAGGATACGGCGCTGATGTTCGAATGGTTCGACCGCACCGGCTACGACGCCGGTATCGCCGCCCTGCGCCGCGATTTTCCTGAGGTCGGCTGGCACAGCTACGCCGACTGGGCGCGGGGCTTCGATTGGAGTGTGCTCGGTAGGGCGGGCGGCTGAGTTGATGCGGTATCGCCGGCCGGTGATATCGCCGGCTGATGACATCTGACGGAGGTGGATCGGCCGGCAATCGCCTTACGGCCACGTCGAAAGAGGGGCAACGATAGCCCAACTTCTCGGCATCCTCGGCCTCGAGCCGAGGATGCAGGCGATCGTGCCCGCTTGCACAGTCGCCGGTGAATCCTAGTATTCAATCGAAGACTTGTGTCCTTGAGAAGGAGGCTTCGATGCCGTCGAGTTTCAACGTCGAAAGTGCCGATGGTTATGAACGGCTGATGGGGCGCTGGAGCAGAAGGCTGGCGCCGATGCTGATCGATTTCACCGGTCTCGCGAATGGTAATCGCGTGCTCGATGTCGGTTGCGGGACCGGCAGCCTGGCGTTCACTTTGGCGGAAACGCCAGGCCTGCGGGAGATCGTCGCCGTCGACTATTCGCCGGTCTTCGTCGAGGCCGCAACCCGGCGGAACACCGATCCGCGAATAACGATCCAGCAGGCCGATGCCTGCGCTCTTCCTTTCGAGGACAACCGCTTCGACCGGGCGATGTCGCTGCTCGTCCTGCATTTCGTGCCGGAGGCGGGAAAGGCGGTGTCCGAGATGGTTCGCGTTGTGCGCCCGGGCGGCGTGGTCGCGGCGGCCGTCTGGGACCATTATGGCGGCATGTCCTGCATGCGAATGATGTGGGATACCGTGGTGATGCTCGACGAGAATGCGCTGCCCTTGCGCCGCAAATATTGTTTTCAGCCGATGATGCGGCCGGGAGAAATGAAGGAGAGCTTCATCGCGCAGGGCCTTGTCGATGTCGAGGAGACGTCGCTGCTGATCCGGATGGAGTATTCTTCCTTCGAGGACTACTGGGATCCAATCGCTGCCGGTGAGGGGCCGCTCGGTAAATATGTCGCAGGGCTGGATCCGGCGAAGCGAAGGGCCGTCGATGCCGCCGTCAGGGCGGCATACGAGGCGGGTGAGCCCGATGGGCCGCGGTCTTTCGCGTCGGTGGCGTGGGCGTGCCGGGGGCAGGTGCCAGCGGAAGGCTAGGCACAGCTTGCTGCGTATGGCGCAAGTCCAAGAGAGCCTCCTCCTGAGGCACCGCGCAGAGACCCCCAAGGATGGGGCGGATGCGGGGCGGCATCAAATGGACGCAGGGAGCGGCGTTGCGGCGTGTTCTTCGAGGCTTCGCCCTTCGGGCTCGGCGCATCAGGATGAGGGACGTTGGAGAATGTCGCGCCCAAAGGGCAGGGCGCTGGCCAGTCGCATGCCTGCGACAAGGAGCCGCGTGTGACCCGATCACGCCAATCGTGATGGAACAGCGGCAGGATTGATGACGTTATTGCCCGCTGTCGCCCACAGCGAACGCAATTGTCGACAGCATCACCCGCCCGTTTCGGGCACCCCTTCCGACGGCATCCGGAATTGCCCGCCTCGCCGCCGCTTTCGGACGGAGGAATTCATATGTCCGCTTTGGAAAGCCTGCGCCGGCTGACGCCGCAGCAGCGCAACACCGTCATCGCCAGTTATCTCGGCTGGACGCTCGACGCCTTCGATTTCTTCATTCTCGTCTTCGTTCTCAAATATATCGCCGAGGAATTCCACACAGACGTCCCCGCCGTCTCGGTGGCGATCTTCCTGACACTTGCCATGCGGGCGCTCGGCGCGCTGATCTTCGGGCTTGCGGCCGACCGCTACGGTCGGCGCATCACACTGATGGCCGACGTGCTGCTTTATTCGCTGTTTGAATTCCTGACAGGCTTCTCCACGGGGCTCACCATGTTTCTGGTCCTCAGGGCGCTCTATGGGATCGCCATGGGCGGCGAATGGGGCGTCGGCGCTTCGCTTGTCATGGAGACGGTGCCGGAGGAGAGCCGCGGCATCGTCTCGGGCATTCTGCAGGCGGGTTATCCCTCGGGCTATCTGATCGCCTCGATCGTATTCTTCCTGCTCTTTCCGGTCATCGGCTGGCGCGGCATGTTCTTCGTCGGCGCGGTGCCGGCGCTGCTGGTGCTCTACATCAGGCGCAATGTCGAAGAGAGCCCGGCCTTCCTGAAGCGGCAGGCCGAGGGGCGGCGGCCATTCCTGACGGTCTTGCGCGAAAACATTCCGCTGTTCATCTGGGCGGTGTTTTTGATGACGGCGTTCAACTTCTTCAGCCATGGCACGCAGGACATCTATCCGACCTTCCTTGAGACCCAACGCAACTATTCGAGCTACACTGTCGGCGCCATCGCCATCGTCTACAATATCGGGGCGATCTGCGGCGGGTTATTCTTTGGCGCGCTGTCGCAGCGGATCGGCCGCAGACGCGCAATCGTCATCGCCGCGCTGATCGCCGTGCCCGTGGCACCGCTCTGGGCCTATGCGCCGGGGCCGGTGCTGCTCGCCATCGGCGCCTTCCTGATGCAGTTCTTCGTCCAGGGCGCCTGGGGCATCGTGCCGGTGCATCTGAACGAGCTGTCGCCGGATGAGGTGCGCGGCACCTTTCCGGGCTTTGCCTACCAGCTCGGCAACCTGCTCGCCTCAGGCAATGCCACGCTGCAGGCGGGGTTGGCTGCCCGCTGGGACGGCGACTATGCCTACGCGCTATTAATCGTTGCGGCGGTAGTGGCGCTGTTCGTCGCGGCTCTCGCCGGCTTCGGCTACGAGAAGAAGGATGTCCGCTTCGGCACGGAGGAGGCCGAGGAGCCGCATGGCGCGATGCGAATCTAGCGCTGCCTGCGGTACGAGGGCCGGCGGCTGATGTCGCCGGCCTTTAACTCGGCGATCCGCATCGCCTCGATGGCGTGAGACGATCGGTCCATGCCCGGGGACTTGCGGCGGAACGCCAGCATGCTAGGTAAGGCCCGCCGGTATCTCGCCGGTCAACTTTCCCTTAACAGCCCTCCGAGTTTCTTCATGTCTTTTTCTCCCGCCGCCATCTGGCCCGTCGTCATGCTGTTTGCCTCGAATATCTTCATGACCTTTGCCTGGTACGGGCATCTCAAGCACAAGAGCAGCGCGATCTTCCTCGCCATCATCGTCAGCTGGGGGATCGCCTTCTTCGAATATTGCCTGGCGGTGCCGGCGAACCGTATCGGCTCGGCGGTCTATACGACGGCGCAGTTGAAGACGATGCAGGAGGTGATCACGCTGATCGTCTTTTCCGGCTTCTCGATCTTCTGGCTCGGCGAGAACCTGACCTGGAACCATGCGATCGGCTTCGCCCTGATCGCAATTGGTGCATCCTTCATCTTCCGTGCATAAACTTTAGCCTTTTCAACAGATTACAAATCGTCCATGTCTCGATATCGCCGCATTTCCTACAGATTGCGGTCGCATTCGGCTGGCAGCCTGTCACCTCAAGCTTTTTGTTTTGCGCAATTCCGGGCGCAAACCGCTGTGCATTTTTGCTGGAATTGCTTCAGCCTTGATCAGGAGGTGATCTGCCATGAGCCTGTCTTTCCCGACGATGGCGGCGATCCGGTTCGGCTATGGCTTGCGGCCGGGCCAGGCGCCACCTGACAGCAAGGACGAGCTCATCGGCCAGCTGCGCAATGGGGCGGCGGCGATGCCGGATTTTCCCATGGGCGGCCCGGACATGCGCCACCGGGCGATTCTCAGCCTGCAGTCGCAGCTGACGCAAATCCGGCAGGACGCCAAGACGGTGACTGACGATACGGTGCAGCGCGAGATGCGCAAGGGGGTGCAGCGCCAGGCGCAGCAGCAGTTCCAGCACGATTCGAACCTGCGGCTGATGCAGGCGGTGCTATCGCCCTACGGTTTCTACGAGCGGCTGGCGACCTTCTGGACCGATCATTTCTCCACCAGCGCCAACAAGAGCCTGCCGATGCGCCTCATCGTGCCGCTCTACGAGGCCGAGGCGATCCGGCCGTTCATATCGGGCAGGTTCGGCGATCTGCTGCGCAGCGCCACTGCCCATCCGGCCATGCTGATCTATCTCGACCAGGCGGATTCGCTCGGGCCGGACTCGGCCGGCGGCATCAAGCGCAACAAGGGGCTGAACGAGAATCTCGGCCGCGAACTGCTGGAGCTGCACACACTCGGCGCCGGCAGCGGTTATAGCCAGGCGGATGTCACGGCGGCAGCCATGGTACTGACGGGGCTTACCATCGACCGCAAGGAGATGGATATCGCCTTCCGGCCGAATATATCGGAGCCCGGCGCGCATCAGGTGCTCGGCGTCAGCTATGGTGGCAACAGGCGCTCGCGCGACGATTATCTCGATTTGCTCGATGATCTCGCCGTCCATCCGAAGACGGCGGCGCATATCAGCCGCAAACTCGCAGTGCATTTCGTCTCCGACCAGCCCGACGAGGGCATGGTGTCCGACATGGTTGAAGCCTGGAAGAAGACGGATGGCGATCTGACGGCCGTCTATACCGCCATGCTCGACCATCCCGCCGCCTGGCGCGACGAGGGCGCCAAGGCGCGCCAGCCCTTCGATTATGTCGTTGCGGGTCTCAGGGCGTTGAATGCGGGGCCGGTCAACGGCGTCGTCGGCAGCTTCCTGGCGGCCAACCAGCAGGGCACTGAAGAGGGCGACATGGCCGCCAATACGCCTGGCATGGCGGGATCACCGGTGACGACGGATCCCGCCGGCGAGGCAAGAGACAAGCGTCTCAAGGCTTTCCGGACGGCGCGGGCGCTGGGGCAGGGTGCGTTGAAGCGCATGGGCCAGCCGATCTGGCTGCCGCCGAGCCCGGCCGGTTTCGAAGAAGGCTTCTCCGCCTGGATCACCGGCAGCCAGATTGCCGAACGGCTGGCCTGGGCAAGACGGGCCGCAGCGCAGTTCGGCCGAGACGAGGATCCGCGCGAATTCCTGAAATCGACGCTTGCCGATGCAGCCCGCGACGAGACGATCCGCGTGGTCTCCCAAGCGCCGAACAAGATCAGCGGGTTGACGTTGGTGCTGGCTTCCCCCGAATTCAATCGCCGATAGGAGCGTCTGCCCATGAGCCAGATCCTGCTTTCCCGCCGTGGCTTTCTGACGTCGGCCTGCTGTCTCGCCGCCGCCCCCGCCTTCACCCCGGTCACCTTCGCGGCGATGCCGGGTGACAACCGCTTCATCACCATCGTGCTGCGCGGCGCGATGGACGGGCTGGACCTGGTGCAGCCCTATGGCGATGCCGGTTTTGCGGCGCTCAGGCCGACCCTGGCGCTGACGCCCGACACCGGGCTTCTCGATCTCGATGGGCGTTTCGGCCTCCATCCTGCCGCCGCCGAACTGATGCCGCTCTGGAAGAGCGGGGAACTCGCCTTCGTGCATGCGGTGTCGACGCCCTATCGCGACCAGCGCAGCCATTTCGACGGGCAGGATATGCTGGAATCCGGCGGCGAGCACGTCGCCGAGGAAAAGACCGGTTGGCTGAACCGGGCGCTCGCCGTCATCCCGCGCTCGGATGCGCGCAGGGCGATCGACGTCAACACCTCGACGGAGCTGATCCTCTCCGGGCCGAACAATGTCGATGTCTGGGCGTCGGATTCCAATCTGTCGCCGGCGCGTGACGAGATGCAGTTCCTGGCGCGGCTCTATGCCGGCGATCCGCCGTTTGCCGCAGCACTCGCCGAGGCGACGCGGGCCGACACCGCCGCGATGATGGTCGAGCCGGATGGCCAGCGCGGTGAAAAGACCGCCGATGTGGCCGCGCTCGCGGCCAATATGCTGAAGGGCGACTACCGCATCGCCAGCTTCTCCATCACCGGCTGGGACACGCATATCGGCCAGGCCGGCCAGTTCAAGCGGCCGGTGCAGGACCTTTCGCAGGCGATCAACACGCTGAAGACCACGCTCGGGCCTGAGATCTGGGCAAAGACGGTGGTGCTCGCCATGACCGAATTCGGCCGCACCGTCCGCCAGAACGGCTCGGCCGGCACCGACCACGGCACCGGCGGCTGCGCGGTGTTATCAGGCGGCGCCATCAACGGCGGCCGCATCCTCGGCCGCTGGCCCGGTGTCAGCGACGGCCAACTGCTCGACGACCGCGACTTGATGCCGACCGCGGACGTGCGCGAACTGGCCGCAGCGATGCTCTACCGGCAGTTCGATGTGAGTGCGGATGATCTGACGGGGAAGATCTTTCCGGGGCTGGGGTTTGATAAGGGGTCGCAGTTTCTCAAGGCGTAAGGCCTGGCGACCAGCCTTATCCTGAGGTGCCCGCAGGGGTCTCGAAGGACGAGGCTGGAGAGAGGGCCTTTAGTGACCGGTCATCTTCAGTGCTGCTTCGGGAAGCCGCTCGCCTTGAACCTGGATGCCGGAGAGGGCCGCGTCGATTTCGGCGAGATCGTCGGCCAGAAGGTCGATGTCGACAGCCCCGAGATTCTCTTCCAGTCGATGCTGCTTCGTCGTTCCCGGGATCGGGACGATCCATGGCTTTTGGGCCAGTAGCCAGGAGAGGGCGATTTGCGCGGGTGTTGCGCCCTTGTGGTCGCCGATCCGCCTGATCAGGTCGACGAGCGCAAAATTGGCCTTGCGCGCCTCAGGTGAAAAGCGCGGCACGCTGTTGCGGAAATCACTCGGATCGAATTTGGTGTTCTCGTCGATCTTGCCTGTGAGGAAACCGGCGCCGAGCGGGCTGAAGGGCACGAAACCGATGCCGAGTTCCTGAAGGGCGGGCAGCAGTTCCGCCTCGGGGCCGCGCCAGAAGAGCGAATATTCGCTCTGGACGGCAGTCACCTTCTGGACGGCATGGGCGCGGCGGATCGTCTGAACGCCGGCTTCGGAAAGGCCGAAATGTTTGACCTTGCCGGCTGCGATCAGCTCCTTGACGGCGCCGGCCACATCTTCGATCGGCACGGCGGGATCGACGCGGTGCTGGTAGAACAGGTCGATGCGGTCGGTCTTCAGACGGCGCAGACAAGCATCGGCAACCGCCTTGACATGTTCGGGGCGGCTGTTGGTGCCGCCGCGGCGTTCACCGGTCTGCTGGTCGATATCGAAGCCGAATTTGGTGGCGATGACCACCTGGTCGCGGATAGGTGCGAGCGCCTTGCCGACAAGCTCTTCATTGACGAAAGGGCCATAGGCTTCGGCCGTGTCGAACAAGGTTACGCCCTGCTGATGGGCGGTGCGCATCAATCTGATCATCTCGCCTTCGTCGGCGGGCGGGCCGTAAGCAGCGCTCATGCTCATGCAGCCGAGACCGAGTGCGGAGACTTCGAGATCGCCGATATTGCGTGTTTTCATGGTCGTATCCGTTCGTGGCTTTGTGTGGGCTTGAGGGTGAAGGCGACGATTCAGTGCCGCCGGTCTCGCAGTTGAGTTGACGTGAACTTAGTCCTCGTGCCAGCTTTCGATTAGATGCTGTAATGCGCATGAACCTATAAGACGGACTAATGAATGCCTCAGGACAACAACTTCAACGAACTCGTGGCCTTTCTCACCGTCGCCAGGGAACGCAGCTTCACCCGGGCCGCCGCCAAGCTTGGCGTGTCGCAATCGGCGTTGAGCCAGACGGTGCGCGGTCTCGAAGAGAAGCTCGGGCTTCGCCTTTTGACTCGCACGACCAGAAGCGTGTCGCCGACACAGGCAGGTGAACGCCTGCTGGAACGGGTCGGGCCGCGATTTGAAGAAATCCAGTTCGAGATCGCCGCCTTGAGCGAAATGCGCGAGCGGCCGGCCGGCACCATTCGCATCACGGCAGGCGAGCACTCCGCGATTTCCATTCTTGCCCCTGTATTGGCGCGCTTTCTTCCAGATCATCCCGATATCAACGTCGAGGTGATCGTCGACTACGGCCTGACCGATATCGTCGCCGAGCGCTACGACGCCGGCATCCGGCTCGGCGAGCAATTGGCGAAAGACATGATCGCCGTCCGGATCGGCCCCGAGATGCGCATGGCGGTCGTTGGCGCGCCCTGCTATTTCGAGCAGCATCCGCGCCCTGGTGTTCCTCAGGACCTGACGGCGCACAACTGCATCAACATTCGGCTGCCGACGCACGGGACGATATATCCCTGGGAGTTCGAGAAGGACGGCCGCGAACTGCGCGTCCGTGTCGAGGGGCAGACGGTGTTCAACAACATCGCCATGCGGATGGGCGCGGCGCTGGATGGGCTGGGACTGGCCTACATGCCCGAGGACCAGGTTCAGTCCTATATCGAAGACGGGCGGCTGATCCGGGTTCTGGAAGACTGGTGCCAGCCTTTCCCAGGATACCATCTCTACTATCCGAACAGGCGGCATGCGTCTCCGGCATTCACGCTGTTCGTCGACGCGCTCCGTTACAGAGGAAAGTAATGTCGATTTTATTCCATCACGGCTTATCAAAAGATCGTGATTGATTAGCTGAACTAATAGACCCTAGCTGTCCGAGCCGTCTAATCCTTTCTCTGCGATGCCGCTACCTTCTCGCCATCTGAAACGGGAGAAGCCGCCATGCGATATGGATTGTCCAACACCCTGGCCGCATTGCTGCTTGCCTCAGCACAGCTTGCCGCGCCATTGGCGACGGCTGCCGATGCGGCAAAGTCCGAGCCATTGGTCATCCAGGAGCAGGGCAGTTTTGCCGTCGGGGGAACCAGCACGACGGCGCCCGGAACCTTCGATCCGCTGAAGCCTCTCGATCCCACAGGCCAGACCTATCACGGCGATCATGCCTTTGCCTTTTACCAGGTGCCGGTCAACCCGCGTCAGTATCCGATCGTGATGTGGCACGGTGCCGGACAATTCTCCAAGACCTGGGAGACGACGCCCGACGGCCGCGAAGGCTTCCAGAACCTCTTCCTGCGCCGAGGCTTCTCCACCTATCTCGTCGACCAGCCGCGCCGGGGCGGGGCCGGGCGGACCATGGTCGAGACAACAGTGAAGCCGACGCCGGATGAGCAGCTCTGGTTCAACCAGTTTCGCGTCGGCATCTGGCCGAACTATTTCGACGGCGTGCAATTCTCCCGTGATCCGGAAGCGCTGAACCAGTATTTTCGCGCGATGACGCCGAACACCGGGCCGTTCGATATGGAGGTCGCGTCGAATGCGGCGGCAAAGCTGTTCGAGAAGATCGGCCCGGCCGTGTTGTTCACCCACTCGCAGGGCGGCGGACCCGGCTGGCTGACGGCCATCAAGAGCGACAAAGTCAAAGCCATCATCGCCTTCGAACCCGGCAGCAGCTTCGTGTTCCCGGCAGGCGAGGTCCCCGCCGATATGCCGAGCGCCTTCGACACGCTGAAGGGCGTGCCGGTGCCGATGGACGATTTTCTCAAGCTGACGAAGATCCCGATCGTCATCTATTACGGCGATAACATTCCCGACCAGCCGACGACGATGCCGGCGCAGGACAGCTGGCGGGTGCGCCTGGCAATGGCCCGCCTGTGGCGGGACACGGTGAACAGGCATGGCGGCGATGTCACCGTCGTGCATCTTCCGGAGATCGGCATCCGCGGCAACACCCACTTCGCGTTCTCCGACCTGAACAACGTTGAGATCGCTGACTTGGTCTCGGCTTTCCTTAGCGAGAAGAAGCTCGACTGATTCCCGGAAATCTTGAGGTGAAGACCATGAAACAACTGTTGGGGAACCTGATGCTGTCGGCCAGCATGATGTTGGCGGTTCTACCGGGCGTCGTCAGCGCTCAGACACCCGCCGAAGGCGACGACAAGTCCCGGCGGTCGCGCGCCCAACAGCTGATGGGCGCGACCGCACCGAAGCTGGCTGAACTGACCGACGACGTCCTCTATGGCGACATATGGGAACGCCCGCAGCTGTCGAAGCGGGATCGCAGCCTCATCACCGTTGCGGCGCTGATCGCCATGAATCGGCCCGACCAGTTGAGATCCCATCTGGCCAGGGCCCGCCAGAACGGCGTGACCGAGGACGAGCTGATCGAGACGATCACCCACCTTGCCTTCTATGCCGGCTGGCCGAGTGCTGTCTCGGCCGTTGCCATCGCGAAAGACGTTTTCGCAAGTGAATGAGGCGAGCGGCCTTCCGCTTTTGCCGGAGCCGGTCGCCCAAACGCCTTCCGCACAAAACCAGGAAAGACATCCATGCGTCATTTCATCAAACGCATTGCAATTCTCTTTGCCGTGGCCGGCGCCGTCACTCTCGTCGGCTGGAAGGTCGACGCTGAGCCGAACCGGACGACGATGCCCAAATTGGCCGGTCTCGTTCACTACACCACCGTCAGACGCGGCAACGTGACCGAGCACATCATGACGACGAAGGAAGCCATCCAGGCGGTGAAGAACGGGCAGCCTGTTCCGCCGGGCACGCATTTCGTGCTGGTCGATTACCGCGACGGGCAAGTCTATCGCACTTTCGTTATGGAAAAGGGCTCCGGCTGGGGCGGCGACTATGACGAAGACCGTCGCACCGGCGACTGGCAGTTCCAATGGTTCAAGCCTGACGGCAGCGTCAACATGGCCGAGAACACGGCGCGGTGCCAATCCTGCCATTCCTCCCGGGCCGACGAAGACTTCCTCTACACGCTTGATGATCTCAAGGCTTTCGACGGAGCTGTCATTGACTAGAGGAGATCGAAGCCGCTGCGAGAGCGCCGCGTCATGAGCCCGCTATTCCTGATACGCTTGGTGTTGGACTTCACGGCCGCCGGGCTGCTTCTGGTCGCGCTCGCCTATTGGTGGCTCGACAACACGTCACATGAACTGATCGGAAGCGGTATGTTCGTCCTTCTCCTATCGCACAATGTCTTCAACAGGCGGTGGTGGGCGAGGCTTCCAAGGGCGGCGCGGGGCAGGCCTGGGCTCGTGACAATCGCCTCGAATATCTCGATTGCCCTGGTAATGGCCGCATTGCTGGTGACCAGTCTGCTGATGTCGCGCAGTGTGTTTGCTTTCCTTCCCGTCAGCGGTGGACCGACGGCGCGTGAAATTCACATCCTTGCTGCCTACTGGGCGTTCATCCTCGCAGCTGTCCATCTCGGCCTTCACTGGTCGATGATCACAGCGGTCGCGGGCAGGCTATTGCGGGCCGGGTCGCCAAACGCGATCCGGACCGCAGCCATTCGTGCCGTTGCGGGCGCAATTGCGGCTTACGGCATTCACAGCATGGTGGTCACGGGCATCGGAGACAGGCTCTTGGCCAGGCCATCGATCGATTTCTGGGACTTTCAGGAGTCGACCGCGGGCTTCTTTTTGCATCACGTCGCGATCCTGGGGGCGTGTGCTTGTGCTGCGCATTATGCAGCAGGATGGCTGCGATGGGCGGGTGGGGTGCGGCGGGTGACGGATGCCGGGGAGTGATGTGTGGTTTAGTGGGCGGATGGAACTTGCGGCCGCCGGCCCTTCGCTTGGGCTCAGGGCGTTCGACGTTGCAATCGATTCACTGGATCGATTGCTCCCGCTTCGCGGGACCACGTCTCACCCCAGCACATCATAGAGCCGGAAGATGAAGCTGATCTGGTAGAGCAGGTTGGCGGTGATGAAGGCGGTGTGGAAGCGGCGGTTGGGGGTCCAGGCGGCGATGGCGCAGAGGATGATGTAAATGATGTTGCGGGCGGGATATTCCCAGCCGAGCGAGAGGATGCGCTCCTGGCCTTTGATCGCCGTGTCGAGGATATCGATGGCGTAGGTGAGGCCGAGAATGCCGAAGAACCATTTGCGCCGGGAAATAAAATATTCCTCGTAGCCGCCATATTCGTCGAGTGAAGCCGGAAAGAGCAGGGCGCAAAGCAGGAAGAACAGGCTGCAGAAGCAGACGAGGAAGAGATAGATGCCGAAGCCGATCGCAGGCACGGCCTGCAGGCGATATTCCCACCACCAGATGTGGATGATGAACAGGAACATCGACAGCGCCCAGCCGAGATGGATGGGATAGACTTTGGCCTTACCAGGATGCTGGACGATGCCGGCAACGCCGGTCAGCACCCTGGCGAGCGACAGGCTGATGACCATGCCCATCACCACCTTGATGTGAAGGAAGACCTCCGGCGAGCTGACCGTTTCCATGCTTTCGATCCCGGCCTGTCACTCCACAGGGACTTGCTTCGGTTTGCCCTCTTCGTCGAGCGCGACCATGATGAAGGTGCCGGCCGTGACCTTTTCCTGCTGGTTGTAACGCGAACGATGCGCCCAGGCTTCGACGATCAGTGTGATCGAGGTACGCCCGACACGCTCGATATCGGTATAGACCGACAGCGTGTCGCCGATCTTGACCGGCAGTTCGAAGGCCATCTCCTTGACCGCGGCGGTAACGACGCGGCCTTTGGCGCGCTCGGCCGCACGGATGCCGGATGCAAGGTCCATCTGCGCCATGACCCAGCCGCCGAAGATATCGCCGGCCGGATTGGCATCGCCGGGCATGGCAAGCGTCCTGAGCGTCAGTTCGCCTCTCGGCTTGGCGGCATCGGTCATCACGTCTTCTCCATCTGGTATGGGCCATGGGCCGGCGATTCACTGCGGATCACCCTAGTGCAAAGGCCGTGGGCTGTAAAAGACGGCACGGCCGGGCGCTGAAGGCAGCCGACGGGAAAAATGTTGCAGCCTTCGCAGATCGAAATCTCATTCGATTTCAAACGGTTGATTTCAGGCGTTTCGGCCTGACCTTACGTTATTTAATCGTCTTCTAATTAAGCTTTACGCTCCAGTAATTCCGGCAATTCAGAATGCGATCGATCTCACTTAAAAGAATCGCCGGGAACCTCATGCGCAACGTCAAGATTTCCACCCGCCTTTACTGCCTCGTCGGCTTCACGCTTGCCGTGCTTGCAGCGGCGATGATCTTCTTTCTGAACTATTCCTATTCCGAGCTGCAAGCGGAGCGGAAGGCGGGGCTGGAGAAGATGGAGGCGACGGCGCTCGGTATCTTCGACAAATATTACAAGATGGAACAGGCGGGCACGATGACCCGCGAACAGGCGCAGGCGGCGGCCAAGGAGGTGATTGGCGCGATGCGCTACGGCGCCGACGGTTATTTCTGGATTAACGACATGCGTCCCGCCATGGTGATGCACCCGATCAAGCCGCAGCTTGACGGTACCGATATCTCGCAGATGAAGGATCCCACGGGCAAGTTCTTGTTCGTTGAATTCGTCAACAAGGTGAAGAAGGACGGCAAGGGCTTCGTCGATTATTACTGGCCGAAGCCGGGCGCCGAAGAGCCGGTGCTGAAATATTCCTATGTCGCCGGTTTCGAGCCCTGGGGCTGGATCGTCGGCACTGGTGTTTATGCGGATGACCTTGCCGCGCTTTATCGCCAGAACGCGATCTGGGCGGCGGTGCTCTGCCTGCTCGGGGCTGCCGCCACGATGGCCATCGCCTATGCCATCGTGCGCAGCGTGACAGTGCCGATCGCCCGGCTGAAGGCGGCGATGAACGCGATCGCAGCCGAAGAGGCATCGGTGGAGATTGCCGGCAGCGACCGCCGCGACGAGATCGGCCAGATGGCCAAGGTGCTGCTGGTGCTGCGTGATTCCGTTGACGAGCGTAGCGCGCTGCGCGGCCGGGAAGACGAAAGGCAGCGGCAGATCGAGGAAGAGCGCCGCGGCAACGAGGCAAGCCTGCGTTCGGCCTCCGAACGACAGACCCAAGCGATGCAGGCGCTCGGCGTTGGCCTAGAGAAGCTCGCAGGCGGCGACCTGACGGTTTCGATCGGCGACATCGGCGAGGGTTACGCCAAGCTCAGGAGCGATTTCAACGCCGCCGTCGATGCGCTGAACGGCGTCATCCATGCGATCGCCGAATCGAGCCGCGTCGTCAACGACAGCGCCTCCGACATCAGCGAGGCGACCGGCAACCTGTCGAAGCGTACCGAACAGCAGGCAGCCGCGCTCGAAGAGACGGCGGCAGCGCTCGACGAGATCACCGCGACGGTGAAGACGGCATCCGAGCGCGCGAACGAGGCGCGCGAGATGGTGGCCGAGACTAAGGCAAGCGCCGGACGCTCCGGCGATATCGTTCGCAATGCAGTGACGGCGATGGGCCGGATCGAGGAATCGTCGAGCCGTATCAACCAGATCATCTCAGTCATCGACGAAATCGCCTTCCAGACGAACCTTCTGGCATTGAATGCCGGTGTGGAGGCCGCGCGGGCAGGCGAGGCGGGTCGCGGCTTTGCCGTCGTCGCGCAGGAAGTGCGCGAACTCGCCCAGCGGTCCGCCAATGCAGCCAAGGAAATCAAGGAACTGATCAGCCGGTCGGCAACGGAAGTCGAGGGCGGTGTGGCGCTGGTGCGCTCGACGGGCGAGGCGCTGCTGGAGATCGAGGCGCTGGTCAACCAGGTCAACGATCATGTCGCCTCGATCGCGACGGCGGCGCGCGAGCAGTCGACCGGGCTGAACGAGATCAACGGTTCCGTCAACCATATGGACCAGATGACCCAGCAGAATGCCGCGATGGTCGAGGAGACGACGGCGGCAAGCCGTACGCTCGCTGACGAGAGCACCCAGTTGAAGACGCTGCTCGCGAATTTCCGCCTGCGCGCGGAGCCATCGGCGGTGGCCCGATACACACGGGCAGCGTGAGGAAGCGGAGAGATTAAAGGCCGGGAAACCGGCCTTTTTCAATTGCGTCGCGTTCAGATTGTGCCGGTAAGTTTTCATTCACCGTTTTTAACTAAAATTGAAGTGAGTTTTTTCGGTCACTGCCCAGCCAGCCTGCGGAAGCGATAAGAGTATGGCGTTTGTTTCCTTTCCTCGGCGAACCCTTTTGCCCGTTATCCTCTCGGCGGCGCTGACGACCTGTTCGATCAGTGATGGGCTGGTGCCGCCGGCCAATGTCGACAGCGGCACCAGGGTCAGCTCGATCTCACCGGCACGGGGGGCTGCGCGCATGGCGCCTGCCGTGCGCATGGCGCCGGTGGAGAGCCAGGCCTCCTATCCGGTTTCCAGCGCGGTCGTCGGCAATACGCAAGGCTCCGTCGATTATCTTGATACACCAAACCTCGCCGGCACCGGCCACGCGGCACGAGTCGCACCGGCGCAGACCGCACCGGGGTCGCGGCGGCTGCCAATGATCGACAGCGACGAGGCGCTGGCGGCGGGCCAGCCGAGCGGCAATTGGGGCGGCACGCAGAACCTTGCGATCCCTTCCGGCGGCGTCAACATGGATGATGAGCTCGGGGCCCAGCCGGTCGTCGGGCTGGCGCAGGAACAACAGCAGCAGATCGCCGAAGGCAATGCCACCGAGCCGGTTGTCGACGGCATCGGCACCGACAATCCGACGCAGCTCAACCAGCCGATGCGCCAGCCCGCGCAGCAGCCAATGCCGCAGCCGGCGGCCGAGGCACAGATGAGCCGGGCGCCCGCCTGGAGCGACGGCAGCCCTGTCGTGGCGCCGACCCGGGTTCCCGAAGAGGACGAGAGCGAAGAGGTCGCGATGCTGCGGCCGAACAATCCGATGATGAGCGAACCGGCGGCACCCGTCGATCCCAGCGTCATGCCGTCCTCTGAGCTTGCCTGCCGGCGCGAGCTGAAGCGCATGGGCGTGCTCTTCGATGAAAAGCCGCCAATCTCGAACGGGCCGGCCTGTCAGGTGCCTTATCCGGTATCGCTGAAGGGGCTTTCCGGCAATATCGGCGTGAAGCCGGCCGTGACGTTGAACTGCCAGGTGACGCTCGCCTTCGCCAAATGGGTGAAGAACGAGCTGGCGCCGTCGGCGCGCTTCCGCTACTGGACCGGCATCAAGACGATCCAGCCGCTCGGCGGCTATTCCTGCCGCCGCATGAACAACAGCCGGCAGAGATACAATCCGATGTCGGAACACGCCCGCGGCAACGCCATCGACGTCGGCAAGTTCGTGCTGAAGAACGGCCACGAGATCGACGTGCGCAAGAAGGGCCTGTTTTCGTTGCGCGAGGGCCGGCTGCTGAAGGCGGTGCGCACCGATAGCTGCCGCTATTTCAACACCGTCCTCGGGCCGGGCAGCAACCCGGAACATTGGAACCACTTCCACTTCGACCTGCGCTCCCGCAAGAGCGGCAAGGCCTATTGCGATTGACATCTTAAAGCGAACGGCGCGGGTGCGGTTGATATCGTAGCAATCGCCCCGGCTGGCAGAAAATGGTTCATCCCCGCCGCGGCGCGCGCTATAGATCGGTCAGGCGGATTGCCTTTCGAGAGTTTGATCCATGAGCTATTATTTCCATGTCGGCCAGAAGGTCGTCTGCATCAACGATACTTTCAAGCATGTCAGCATCGACCAACTCATCCGCAAGGGCGAGATCTATACGATCCGCTGGGTGGGCGAATATACCCACTATGTCGACGGCACGTTCATCGGGGTGAAGCTCGCGGAAATCCATCGCGGCAATGATGACGGGCCGGAAGGTTATGGTGCGGCCGACATGCCTTACCGCGCAACGCGCTTCCGGCCGCTGGTCAAGGACAAGATCGCATCGCTGCGCAAGCTTCTGGCGCCGACACCGGATGCGCCGGTGGAGCCAAAGGAAAAGATCAAGAAGAAAGAGAAGGTCTGAGCGCCCCCGGTGACATCAGCATTTTCCTGACTTCATGGGCGCGGGGGCAGGCCACTTTCTTCCTGTGAACATACGATCTAGTTTGCCTGTGCGACAGTCCGAGAGGGGCAGGTTTGAGGGCGCTCTATGAGGCTGATTTCGAGAATCCTGGCGGTCTGCGCCGTCATCGCCATCACGATCGCGGCAACGGGAACGGCGGCCGCCGATCCGCTGGTTTTCACCTATCGCGGATGGCAGGTGGATCTCACCAATGCCAGGGGCGCGGAGCCCGACCGGGAGATGGTCGCGGCCGTCAAACGGCAGCTCGATATTGTCGAGCATGTCGATCTGAAACCCGATGTCCTCACCTTTATGCGGTCGATCAGGATCTGGGCCAATCCGGCCGCCGCAAAGGCCGGGCCCGGCCACTACAGCAGCAAGACCGGCATCGACCTGCGCGTCAGGGGTCTTGCGTCCGACAAGCCGATCATCCTGCATGAACTTCTGCATGCCCATCACGACCGGATGCTTCCGGACGGATTCGGCAATGCCGATGTCAAGCAATTCTTCGATATCGGCCGGGGGGTCTGGCCGGGCGATTCCTACATGATGAGCAATGATCACGAATTTTTCGCGGTCACGGCCAGCGTCTACCTGTTCGGCGACATCGACCGGCCGCCTTATTCACGCAGCCAGCTGCGGGAGAAACAGCCGCGATACTACCAGTGGCTGGCCACGCTGTTCGATGACGGCCGGCCGCCGCGGCCGTAGGGCCAGCAACCCGCGATCCTGATCAGGCCGCCTTCCTGCTCAGGAACAGCGCGGTCTCTTTACGAACCTCAAGGACGCCGTCGGATTGCATGAACGCATCGGCAATGGCTTGACGGAGCTTGGTGAGCTCGAGTTCGCCGGCGCTGTCGCCGGGCGGGTAGGAGGTCAGCGCCAGGAATACATCCTCGGGCTCGGTGATCCGCAGCTTTGCCGGATGCTGCGACATGGAGACGTTTCCAAACTGTGACCGCATCGATTGCTCGGCAGCGTCATATCCGAAGGCTTCGGCAGCCGGATCGGATGGCGCGCTTCCGAAGATGGTCGTCAGCGCGTAGATCTCGCCCATATTGCCGGCGCCGTTGGTTGTGACCGCAAAAGACCCGCCCGGCCTCAGCACTCTTGACATGTCGGCGATGCCGGCGCTCGGGTCGGGCAGGTGATAGAGCATATGCATCGCGACCACGGCATCGAAGGCGCCGTCTTCGAAGGGAAGCGCGGTGGCGTCGGCTTGGCGGCCTCGAACGGAGCCAAATGGCAATGCGCTGCAGCGCGCCACCGCCTCGTCGACCATGCCAGGCGAAAGGTCGGCGAGCGTCAGGTCAAGATTCTCCGGCAGCAGACCTGCCGTTGCCGCCCAGAACCAAGCCGGCCCGCAGCCGATGTCGAGGATACGATCGCCCGGCTTCACCGGCAGCTGCGCCGCAACCCATGGAAACCATGCCGTCTCGGCGATGGTGTATTGGCTATGCAGTCGAGCCCGCGCGGCGAGCTTCCGGCTGTCGCCATAGTGGCCCGCATTGTCTTCTGTTATGGAGGACATCCCATCTCTCTGGCTCTTCACGGGGGCATCGGCTCGAGCTTGTGAGCAGAGCGTATAGAGGGCTCGGTCGCCCGACAAGACATGACTTGCAGGTCGGACCTCTCGCATATCGCTGTTGAGGATTGTCCGGGTATGGCGAGTTTGACTATCAAAATAAATCGTATCCGATTAAATCGGAATGGTGTTGACATCGATTTTGGTGAGGCGTATTAGAGCGCATCCGATTAAATCGGATGCGTACAAACCCAAACCGAAAGGATATCATCATGACCGAGAAGCTTCTCTTTACCGGCAAGACCCACATCTCCGGCGGCCGCAACGGCTCTGCGCGCAGTAGCGACGGCACGATCGACATCAAGCTGCCGCAACCGCATCCAGCTGCCGAAAACCTGTTCGGAATCGCCTGGTCGGCCTGCTATATCGGCGCCATCGAGCTTGCCGCATCACAGCGGAAGATCACCCTGCCGGCCGGTCCCGAGGTCGATGCGGAGATCGATCTCAACGTCGATAACGGCTCCTTCTTCCTCAGGGCGCGCCTCAGTGTCAGCCTGCCCGGCATCGATCGCGAGGTTGCGCAGGAATTGATCGAGGCAGCCCATGGCATCTGCCCCTATTCCAAGGCGACACACGGCAATATCGACGTCGAGACCACGCTTCTCTGAGCGGGGGAAGGGAGGACCTCACTGTCAGTGATGTGAAGGGCCTGCCGATCGGCCGGCAGACCCCCTTCCTGATGTAGCAGCACCGGAAACCTTGCCGATCTGGAGAACATGCCATGATCAATAGCCACGCCCAGCCGCACAAGGCCTATGACGAGTTTTCACGCGTGCTCGATCCTGATGTCTATGAGCCGTTGCCTGATGATTGGCTGATCGGCATCACCGACGTCGTCAACTCGACCTCGGCGATCCGCTCGGGGCGCTATGAAGACGTGAACTTCGCGGGCGCATCTGTGATCGCGGCGCTCGGCAATGCCTGGGAATCGTTCGATTTTCCCTTCGTGTTTCGCGGAGACGGGGCGGCATTCGCTCTGCCGCCGCAGGGCATCATGGCCGCGACATCGGCATTGCGGCAGGTGGCGAGCTTTGCCGCAGCCGATCTTGGTCTTACCCTGCGTATCGGGCTCGTCACCGTGCGGGAAATCCGTACCAGTGGGCGCGACGTGCGCGTTGCGCGCTACGCGGCTTCGGAAAGTGCGACCTATGCGATGTTTGCAGGAGGCGGCCTCAAATGGGCGGAGCAGCAGATCAAGAACGGTCGGTATCTGGTCAAGCCGGGACGCTATGCGACGAAGCCTGATCTGACCGGCCTCAGCTGTGACTGGACCCCGTTTCCGAGCCGGCAGGGCGAGATCCTGTCGCTGCTGGTCGAGCCGAATGACCATACCAGTCCCGAGGCCTTTGCAGCGCTGGCAAAACGGGTGCTTGCGGTTTTCGATACCGCGCGGCGCCGGTTTCATCCGCTGTCGGGGGATATGGCTATTCCCAAGGACAGTGGGCGACAGGTCGATGCGAAAGGCTGGTCTGAGGTCGCCGCCAATTCGGATTTCCGCAAGTTCGACGACGGTTTGCGCCTGACGTTGGATTGCACGCCCGAACAGATCGACAGGGTCGAAGCCATGCTCGTTGCGGCGAGGACGCGCGGCGAGATCAACTTCGGACTGCATCGGCAGTCGCATGCGCTGATGACCTGTCTCGTGCCGTCGGACAGGCCGGATTCACATCTGCATTTCCTCGACGGAATGGGCGGCGGTTATGCCAGGGCGGCCGAGATGATGGAGCAAGGGGCACTTGGCGACGCACAGCATCATGCTCGCTGAAGACCGGTTCAGCCGGCGAGACGTCGTGACCGCCAAGAAACCTAAGCGGGCGGGCGTGTTTCCCGGCCAGCCAGGTTCGCCAGCATTTCAGTGAGCTGAGGCAACGCCAATTCGGCTTCTGTTTCTATCGCGGCGGCGGTGAACCATCTGAGTTCGGTATGTTCATCAGCAATAAGTCGCGGCTGGCCGTACCATTTATCGACGTGATAGACATAGAATGTGGTGAATGCTTCGGGCGGGCCTTCCGATGCGAACCGTCCTGCAAACTGCCAGCGCTCCGGCGCCACGCCTATTTCTTCGATCAATTCCCGGCACATTGCCGTCTCGGCGTCTTCGCCCTCTTCGATATGGCCGCCCGGAAGGCTCCAGCGATCCGGGTGCACCTTGCGCTTTGAACTGCGTCTTGCCAGAAGAACGGTTCCGTTCCGGCTCAAGACGCCCATCGCGATGTCGGGCATGCATTCTCCTCTCCCCAATCGATCTCGCGCATGCTGCCCGCAGCTACGGCTTCTTGCAATGGACCGGTCGTTCATCGAGATAGTCGAGACATAGCCTGACAGGGTAAGTTGACCCCTCTATTGCTGGGGAGCATAGTCCCCGGACAGACGCGAATGACCTGCTGCTGCGAACGAGGTCGGTCACTCGATCTTCGTCCGTTTCCGAAGAGATCAAACGGAGAGGAAAGCGTCATGCCACCCACATCCCTATCAACGCCCACGCGGCGCGAGCTGCTTGCCGCCACGGCCGCCGCCGGAGCCATGAGCATGCTTGCCGGGACGCGCGGCGCTGAGGCGAACGGCGACGGGCTTAGCCCCTTCAGCGTCCACTTCCCCGAGGAGGCGCTGGATGATCTGCGCCGGCGCGTGGCAGCGACTCGCTGGCCTGACAAGGAGACCGTCACGGACGATACGCAGGGCGTGCAGCTCGCAACGATCCAGAAACTCGCGAACCATTGGGCGACGGATTACGACTGGCGCAAGATGGAGGCGCGGCTCAATGCGCTGCCGCAGTTCATCACCGAGATCGACGGGCTGGATATCCACTTCATTCACGTGCGCTCCCAGCATAAAAATGCGCTGCCGTTGATCGTCACGCATGGATGGCCCGGCTCGATCATCGAGCAGTTGAAGATCATCGAGCCGCTTACCGATCCGACGGCGCATGGCGGGAGCGAAGAGGACGCATTTGACGTGGTGATCCCGTCTTTGCCGGGCTACGGCTTTTCCGGGAAACCGACGGGGTCGGGGAACTGGAACCCGCCGCGCATCGCGCACGCCTGGGTGACGCTGATGCAACGTCTCGGCTACACCAGGTTCGTGGCGCAGGGTGGCGACTGGGGCAACGCGGTCACCGAATTGATGGCGGTGCAGCAGCCGCCTGGATTGCTAGGCATCCATACGAACATGGCGGCTACGGTTCCTGCTGACATCGCCAAGGCTCTTGCCGCTGGCGGTCCGGCGCCCGCCGACCTGTCGCCGGACGAAAGGCGCGCCTTCGATCAGCTCGACGACTTCTACAAGAATGGGCTGGGCTATGCCATCGAGATGAACAACCGGCCGCAGACGCTCTACGCGATCGTCGACTCGCCGGTCGGGCTTGCGTCGTGGATGCTCGATCACGACATCCGCAGTTACCGGATGATCGCCCGCGTTTTCGACGGAGAGCCCGAGGGGCTGACGAAGGACGATATTCTCGACAACGTCACGCTCTATTGGCTGACGAACACCGCCATCTCCTCGGCACGCCTCTATTGGGACAACGCGCACCATCCGTCGGGCGGCTTCTTCGATCCCAGGGGCATAAAGATCCCGGTGGCGGTCAGCGCTTTCCCCGATGAGATCTACCAGGCGCCGCAGAGCTGGGCGGAGCAGGCTTATCCGAAGCTCATCCACTACAACCGGTTGCCGAAAGGCGGTCACTTCGCCGCCTGGGAACAGCCGATGGCTTTCACTGCCGAGCTCAGGACTGCGTTCCGGCCGCTGCGGCAGTAGACCCAGGCGGAATCAGGCGACTGATTCAAGATTTCCCCGGTTCGCCCAGCATTGACTGCAGCAAGTTGTCGCGCAGCGTCGTCACCGATTTCTGAACGACGGGAAAGTCGTCGCCGAGGCCGGTGGCGCCAAGCAGCGCGTTGGCGGGATCGCTTTCAACGAGTTGGCGTCCCGCCGGCGTCAGGCTGACCCGCACCTGCCGTTCGTCGGCGGGATCGCGGTGACGGGTGATATAACCATTCGATTCCAGCTTCTTGAGGATGGGCGTCAGGGTGTTGGATTCGAGGAACATCTTTTCCCCCAACACGCCGACGGTTTGGTCGTCCTCTTCGGAGAGAGCCACCATGGCGATATATTGGGTGTAGGTCAGGCCAAGCTCATCCAGGATCGGCTTATAGGCGCGGCCGAAGGCGAGATTTGCCGAATAGACCGCGAAACACAGGAAATTCGAAAGTTTCCTGCCGTCTGCGCCTGCCTGAGGCGAGGTGGGCTCGGGCACATCCGGCCCCTTAGCTGCTTTAGACGTCGGCATCGGTTCATCCTGTCCAGGCTTTCTAACGATCAGATCTATATAAATCGTATCCGATTAAATCGCAATGGTGTTGAAGTCGGTTTTCAATCCTGCCGCTTGTGGGCACTCGGCAAAGATCAGCGGAAACTCCTGGGCGGCTTCCCGTACTTCTTGCGAAAAGCGGTCGCGAAATGGGCGGAGTCGGAGAATCCGATTTCAAAGGCAATGGCTGTCATGGGAAGCGTACTATTTTCGACCAGAAAACGCCCGTAACGCAATCTCGTCTCGACGATAAAGCGCTTCGGGGTCATGCCGATATTGTCCTGGAAGAGACGCGCGAACTGGCGCGGCGACAAGCCGACCAGAGAGGCCACCTGTTCCGGTGAGACGTCGCGGCCTTTCCGACTCTCGATGAGAACGACGGCTCGCTGTATGCGCGAATCTTCTGTGCGGCGAAATGTTGTGGCGCGGCCGTGATCGAAGGCGCTCATGTGCTTCTGCTCGGTCAGCGAAAGCTGGTGCACGGCCTTGGCCGCCCGATCCGGTCCGCAATGCGTTCGGATCAGTTCCGTCATCAGCGACAGGATCGATACGCCGCCAGGCACGGTAATGCGGCCGTTTTCGATCAGGAAGTCATCGCGCGTGGAGAAGGCAAGACGCGGGAAGGCAATCCGGAAATCCTCTGCGTGAAAGGGATGAACGCACGCCTTCCGTCCGGCGAGCAGTCCCTCTTGTGCCAATACGAAGGCGCCCGTGCAAACGCCAATTACCGGCACACCTGCCGATGCCGCCACCCTGAGATAGTCGCGATGCTTGCCGGGTGCGGCGCGCAGATGTGGCAGCAGGCCACCGATAACCACGACGTAGTCGAAGTCGGTCGGGTTGATGTAGGGCGCATCGGCGTGAACCCGGATGCCGCAGCTGGCCACCGCTGCATGGCCCGGAGCCCCCATGATCGACCAGCGACAATGTAATGGACGGGAATTGTCGGCAAAGTCCGCCGCATGCCTCAGAGGCTCGACGATACCCGTCAGCGACATCATCGGGAAGGTCGGCCAGAGGAGAATGCCGATGGAAAGATCGGCCTTTCGGTCGCGTGCGGCCAGAAGCCGCTCGGCCCAAAGATCGTCGAGCCAGCGCACATAGTCCGGCTCGTTGGCTGATACTTCGGAAGGTTTCTCGGATGTGATCATGGCGCATGGCAACGATAGAGAAGTCATGTCCTTTTTTCAAAGAAAATGTCCGATTTGTAAAATTCAAGGGCGACCTTCGGTGTCAAGTTTGCTCTCGTCGAACGCGACATCCGGGGAACGGAAACCACCGGACCGGGGAACCAACAAATCAAGGATCAGAACAATGGCACTTTCTCTTTCGAGAAGGATGGTGACGTGCGCTCTGCTGGCAGGCAGCTTCATGTCCCTTTCATCTATCGCCAGTGCTTTCGAGCTTGCCGAGCAGGGCAAGCTGACGGTTGCCTTCACCGGCGACATGCCCGGCTCCGGCTGGCAGGACGGGAAGCTGGTCGGCTATGACGGTGAAATCATGCAGCGCATTGCCGACAAGCTCGGCCTCAAGATCCAGCCTGCGCTCATGGAATGGTCGGGTACGATCGCGTCGGTTCAGTCAGGCCGCGTCGACGTCATGCTCGGCACCATGGGCTGGACCGAAAAGCGTACGAAGATCATGACCCTGTCCGAACCGATCCACTACTTCAAGAACGGCATCATGCAATCGACAAAGACCAGCTGGGACAAGCTTTCCGATCTGGAAGGCAAGAAGATCGGCACGATCACCGGCTTTTCGTTCATTCCGGAATTGAAGAGCATCAAAGATCTCCAGCTCTCGCTCTACGACACTTCCGATGCGGCCGTCCGCGATCTTATCGCCGGGCGCATCGACGCTGTCATCGGCGATCCGCCGGTGATCTCCTACGCCATCAAGCAGAACCCTGATTGGAATATGCACTTCCTTGCCTTCACCGATAACAGTCCCGATTTCCCGCTGCTGACCGGTCTCGGCCAGGTCGTCTATGGCCTCAATCAGAAGAACGACGATCTGCGCCAGAAGATGGACGCCATCATCGCCGACATGTGGAAGACCTGCGAGATGAAGGAAATCGGCGCCCGCTACGGATTGTCGTCGGATGTCTGGTTCAAGCCTGTGGGCCAAAACTTCCGCGCCGGCGTGGATCGCCCTGCAGATTACAAGCTGCCCTCCTGCGCAGCTGGCGGCTGAACGGCCGTGCGGACGGAAGCTGCAATTGGCGGCTTTCGTCCCTCTCCGCCTACTGCATAATTCCTGAAATCAGAATCGATTTCAGGAGAAAATTATGCAGCAATTCAAAGTGCTACAGCGTCATTGGCGCGTCTGAAAAGACGCGCGGCGCTTTAGATATGATCGCATAAGGAAACGGCGATGAATGCGCTTCTCAGCGTTGCAGGCCTGCGCAAGAGCTATGGTCCTATCGAAGTTCTCAAAGGCATCGATTTCGATGTCGCGCCAGGTGAGAAGATTGCCCTGATCGGTCCATCCGGCTCCGGGAAATCCACCTGTCTGCGCTGCATGAATTTTCTGGAAAAGCCCAGTGCCGGCGAGATCCGCCTCGCTGGCGAGCGGATCGGTGTGCGCAACGGCCATGTCATGAGTGATCGGCAACTGGCACCGCAGCGCGCCGAGATGGGCATGGTCTTCCAGCTCTTCAATCTCTGGCCGCATCTGTCGGTGACGGAAAACGTGGCGATCGCGGCGCGCAAGGTGCGCGGTCTGCCTGCTGCCGAGGCACGCGAACTGGCTTTGGAGATGTTGGCCAAAGTCCATATGACACACCGCGCCGACGCCTCACCGCTCGAACTGTCCGGCGGCCAGCAGCAGCGTGTCGCGATCGCGCGGGCGCTTGCTCAGAAGCCGAAGCTGATGCTGTTCGACGAGCCGACATCCGCACTCGATCCCGAACTGGTCCAGGAGGTTCTGAAAGTGATGGAGGAACTGGCGGCCGAGGGGCGCACGATGCTGATCGTCACGCACGAGATCGCGTTTGCGCGCGACATTGCCGATCGCGTCCTGTTTCTTGACGGCGGCACCATCGTCGAAGCCGGACCGGCACGCCAGGTCATCACCGCTCCCCGCGAAGCGCGCACGCAAGCGTTTCTGAATAAGATCCGGCATTAGGCGCGCCATGACCGGATTTTCCATATTCTTCTCGATCGTCGAGGGACTTGTCGCCGGGCTTGGCGTAACCGCTTTCGTCACGATCGCCTCACTGGCGCTCGCAGCCGCCTTCGGGTTCCTTCTCGCCTTGCTCAGGCAATTTGCCGGGATCAAGCTTATCGATTTGGCGATCGATGCCTGCTGCGAGATCCTCTGCAATGTGCCGGCCTTGACGCATCTGTTCATCCTCTATTTCGGGCTTGCCAGCATCGGCGTGAAATTGACGTCGATCACGGCGGCCGTCCTGGGCCTCGGGCTCATCGGAGCGGCGATTACCTGCGCAATCTTTCGCGCCGGTTTCGCCGCGCTGCCGGGCGGGCAGGCGGAGGCGGCGCTTGCCGCAGGGCTGACCCCGCTCCAGACGATCTTTGAGATCCTGACGCCGCAGGCCATGCGGATAGCGCTTCCAGGGCTCGGGAACTACGCGGTGCAGCTTCTCAAGGATACATCCGTCGTCTCGGCCATCGCGGCGCCGGAAATCATGTTCTTTGCCCGTTCCATGGTGACGTCGTCCTTCCAGACAACAATGATCTACGCGACGGCGGCGGCACTCTACCTGTTGCTGAGCTTGCCATTGATGCAGGCAACGCGGTTCCTCGAAAGACGTTACGGGAGATTGAAAGGATGAGCGCTTTCCTGGCGCCTTATGGCGATTATGGTGCCGAATGGCTGCCTCTGCTGCTGCGGGCGATGATGAATACGGCCTTGCTTTCCGTTTGTGCCTTTGTCCTGGCATTCGTTTTTGGCCTGCTGCTGTCGCTCTGCCAGAAATCCAGTTTCGCGGCGCTAAGGTATTTTGCGGACCTTTATGTGACGATCGTGCGCGGCGTGCCGCTGCTGGCGGTTTTGTTTCTGCTTTATTTCGGCTTGCCGGGTATCGGGATCGTCTTTGATGCTTTCGGCGCGGCGATTGCGGGCCTGGCATTGTGTTTCGCGGCCCAGGTCGCAGAGCTTTTCCGCGCCGGCCTGAAGGCTATACCGGCCGGCCAGAGCGAGGCAGCACTGGCTGCGGGCTTCACCCCGGCCCAGAGTTTTGTCCTGATCATCCTGCCGCAGGTCGCGCGTGTCATTCTGGCGCCGATGATCATCACCTTCGTTTCGCTGCTCAAGGATTCTTCGCTCGCTTCGCTGATTACCGTCAACGAACTGGTCCTCACCGGGCGGTCGATGGCGACGGAATATTTCCTGCCCTTGCAGATCTACATTGCCGTCGGCCTCTGCTATTTCGCGATAGCCTGGCCTTTCTCGGTCCTCTCGCGCCGGCTAGCCCTTCCGGCCGCCCGCTAACTCGTCATCACAAGGCCAAGACCATGACCATCAAAACGACCGTTGCCACGGGCGACGACCGTCGGCATGCAACGCAATCGCATGAACCTCGTTCGCCGGTGATCCTCATGACGCCCGACATCAGCGAGGCGCCTGGTGTACCGACCGAGACGGAGTATGTGGTGCGCGCCAACTATGCGGACGCCATAGCCGAGGCCGGGGGAATTCCGTTGATCCTGCCTTACAATACCGAGAACCTGTCATCGGCGTTGGCTCTTGCGGATGGAATCGTCCTTACCGGTGCGCGGCCGGGGACCGAGGTGACAGGCGCACGCAGGCGGTTCGAAATTCAGCTGATCGAGCAGGCCTTGAAAACGGGCAAGCCGCTTCTCGGCATCTGCCACGGCATGCAACTGATCGGGGAATGCCTTGGAGGCAAATTTCGCACCGAGCTGCCGGCCGCCGCCATATCCCACATCCCGCAAGGGATTCCCGATGTGTTGGCGCACGAGATCACGGTCGAGCCGGACAGCGTGCTCACCAATTGGGTCGGGAAAGGTCCAGCGCGCGTCAATAGCCTGCACCGCCATGCTTTGGCCGGCGACGGACGCTTCCGTGTCGCTGCGCGGGCGCCGGACGGCACCATCGAAGCGTTCGAAGGAGAAACGGACGGCTTTTGTCTGGGCATTCAATGGCACCCAGAATACCGGCTGACCGAACTCGACAGGAATATCATGAGAGCCTTCGTCGGCCGCAGCGCAGAAGCGGCAGCCCGCAAGGCGCGCAATGTTTCATCGGTTGGAAGCAATCGCGTGCGCGAACGGCTGGCACAGCTCGAGCTTGCTCTGCCGGAAGCATCCTCGCCGCCAGGCGCGTTTTCCGGGGCTGTGCGGACCGGCAATATCATCACCGTTTCCGGTCAGGTGCCGCTGAAGGATGGCGCCGTGCTGCAGACGGGACATCTCGGAGCGGACGTCTCCATCGAAGAGGGGCGGGAATGCGCGCGCTGGGCGCTTCTCAATGCGCTTGCGCAGCTGGAGGCGGCTGCTGGCGGCTTCGGCAACATCCTGGGCTTCGTCCGGCTGGCGGGCTATGTCGCGGCAGATGCTGCTTTCGAGCGCCACGGCGCCGTCGTCGATGGGGCTTCGGAACTGCTCCGAGCGCTTTTCCCGGATCGATGGGCGCATGCCCGCATCGCGATCGGCGTAACATCCCTGCCGCGCGGGGTTCCTGTTGAAGTCGAGCTGACAGCCGTCGTCGGCGATGAGGCTTGAGATGGCGCGCGTTGCGGTGATCGGCGCCGGCGTCATCGGCGTATCGTCGGCCTATCTGATGGCCCGGGCGGGGCATGATGTGACACTTATCGATGCGGCAAGCGAGCCGGGCATGGGGGCGAGTGCCGGCAACGCCGCGCAGCTGTCCTGGGCCTACGGTGACGCAATGGCGTCGCCAGCCTTGCTGAAGCATCTGCCAGCCATTGCAATGAGCCGCGATCCGGCCTTTCGGATCCAGTGGCAACTCGATCGGGACTTTCTGTGCTGGGGTTTGAAATTTCTTGCCAATACATCGCTCAGGCGTTGGTGGAACAATACGCAGGACATCCTGCGCCTTGCCGAGCAATCCCGTCACGAACTCGCCATCCTGCTTAAGGAAACCGATGTCGAATTCGATTACCGTGTCGCCGGAAAGCTGCATCTCTATGCCGATCGGCAAAGTTTTGCTGCCGCCGACTCCAGTGTGGCGCGCAAGAATGCCCTTGGCTTCGAACAGTGCCTGCTGACGCGGATGGAGGCGGAAAACATCGAACCTGCACTCGCCGCGTATCAGGGAGAGATTGCCGGCGCCGTTTACACTCCCGGTGATGCCCTCGGCGATGCGGCTGGATTTTGCCGCCAGCTCACCATCTGGATGATCGAGCGCGGGCAGGTGTCGGCGCTTTTCGGCAGGAGGGTCTCGAGCTTCGTCCAAACGGGAGGCGTGCTGACAGGCTTGAGGTTCGAGGACCGCGACGAGCTTCGCGTCGATGCCGCCATCGTTGCGGCAGGACCGCAGATCGGTTCCCTCATATCCGATTTGCCTGAGGCCCGGGACATACGCCCCGTCAGAGGCTACTCGCTCACCATTCCAAGAACTGGCCTTGCACCCAGTATCAGCCTGACAGACGTCAAGCGAAAGCTTGCCTTTGCTGCCATCGGCGACCGTTTTCGTGTCGCCGGACTGGCAGACATCGAGCGTCCTGGGGCCGGTTTTGATGCCAGACGTTTCGACACGCTCAAGCTGGCCGCGTCGGCGGTGCTGCCCGACCTTTTCGAGCGATCGGATGAACTGATGAGATGGTCGGGCGAGCGGCCTATGACTCCGACCTCCAAGCCCATTATCGCCGCCTCCCGACGCATCAAAGGTCTTTACATCAATGCCGGTCACGGCATGTTGGGATGGACGCTTGCATTAGGCTCTGCCCGCCGCGTGGTTGATCTCTTTCAATAAGTCGGTGGCTGGCACCCGGTGCGTTCGGGCAGAGTCTGCCGAGACTTCGCTCAATTCATAGCTCTTCACATCCATCGGATCGTTCCGGATCATAAAATCCGGAACGAAGGGAGTGAGAACTCATCACCAAATGGAATCCGGAATGCGGGGTTGGTCCTAGCCGAATTTCTCGGTCGTATCGGCCTTGCCGAACACCCAGTAGCCGGATGCCTTGATCCAGCCGAGCGGGCAACCCCGTTCCAGCAGGTAGGCGCGGATATCGCGTGTTACCGAGGCTTCCGCTGCGACCCAGATGAAGATCTCCGGCTGGATGTCGACCGTGCTCAGGAGCTTCAGCAGGGCGGTGGCATCGGTTGCCTGTGAGAGAGGTCGATGCGCCCAGCGGATATGCAGTTCGGCTGATGTCTCGAAGGCCTGTTCTTCCAGCGGGCCGGCGACGGCTGCGATTGCGGTGATGACGGTTCCGGCGCTGCTCTCCTCGATCCGGCGGCCGATCGCCGGCAGTGCCGTTTCGTCGCCGATCAGCAGCCATCGTTTTACCGTCTTGGAGACCACGGCGGAGCCCCTTGGTCCGCCGATCTCGAGCCTGTCGCCGGCGCGCGCGTCGATTGCCCATCGGGTCACCGGGCCTGCCTCGTGCAAGGCGAAGTCGATGGTCAGTGTCCGCTCAGCATTGTCGTAACGGCGCGGCGTGTAGTCCCGGCGTTCTTCGCCGCCATCGGCGGCCGGTACGAAAATCTTGATGTGGTCGTCGGGAGCAAGACTGATGAAATCGGCAAGATCATCGCCGGTCAATGTGATGCGACGCATACCGGGGGTGACATCGACGACGCTGTCGACGGCGAGGGTGCGCCGCCGCGTGTCGTGGCAGACCCGTTCGATGCCGGGGGCAGGTGAAGTCTGATCTTTGAGTTGATTGTTGTCCATGTGTCCTCAGAAGCTTTCTTGAGCTCGATCCGCAGGACACAGTCGCGCAGATCGAAGCCGCAAAGCCGTTCGATCATACGCGTTGAGTGACGTTAACGCTTACGTGGCCGGGTGACCCGACCATTGACGGCATGATGTAGCCGACGACGGCGGCATGTGCAACCGCAAGGGAGCCGACAACGGCGATGATTGCCAAAGTTTAACTTTCCGGTGCCGTTCCGGGCCGGGCAATGATCGGTCGATCAGCGGGCAGGTTCCGTCCGATGGAGGAGGGATTTGGCGCCCAGCCACGATAACCTCCCAAGCGCCATCTGCCCTGGTTGCTACTTTTGAATGCAGCATAAAAGATGACACGTTTGAAGCTAATTTCCGACACTTTCCCGATCGAAGCTCTGCGCTATTGCGAGCTTTGGAGATACGATGTCGGGCATTCTTATCGCCACCCTTTTGGCAACGGTTTCAGCAAAGATTCCCGCCGGATTTGCCAGCGGTGATCTCCTTTATTCTGATTGCGGCGGCTCACGGCAGTTTGTCGTCGGATATGTCGCGGGTTGGTTGGACAAGTGGAGCCGGGACGAGTATCTGGCCCGCCGTATTTTCACCGAAGCCGTTCCTGCACCGAAGGCGATGGTGAACTCGGCTTATTTTGCCAATTCCGTCGGCGTAAACCTGTGCGTCCCGGTTGGAACCACCGCTGAGGCGATCGGCAATACGTTGTGTAGATTCCTGGATGAGAACCCCGGCATACGTGAGGCCACCGGCGACGAGCTGATGACGACCTTGATGGCCTATAAATACCGTTGCCCCGTGCCGTAGGACGTCAAGCTCATATCAGCTTGCCGGCCTCGATAAACCGGCTGAGCGAGGTGGCGGCGTTCAGCATGTGGGCGCGCATGCGCCGTGATGCCATCTCGCCGTCGGCGATCGCCTGCATGATAGCCTCATGTTTGTCCTGAGATCGGCGCAGCCGTTCGCCCTGGCGCAGTGTGTGCGCCGGAAGGGGCATGCGGTTGCGCATGGCGACGCCTGCCGGCAAGGACGCCATTGTGCGCGGTGGGATGGATGGCTTCATGGACCGGATGGGAATACGTAAGTCTCCAGCAAGCAGGCTTCTGCATAGATGAAGCCGCTTCAAATGCCGAGTTTGAATATGCGGGAGCGCAACGGGGCGAAGGTTGACGCCTTGCGCCGGGCAGGGCGAACCATCCCGACATCGCATTGTAGATCAGCCGATTTCGACTGGGCTTCGGTTGTTCAGGCTTGAGCCGACATGCTTTCGATCTTTCAATTTCTTGACCCACAAGGAACCAGATCATGATGATGAACAGACGGACTTTCTCGGCCGCCCTTGTTGCCGGCGCCGCCACTTCTCTGCTCGCCACCCGCGGCATGGCCGCGACATCCGCTCCGGTGAAGGCGCGCAACGTCGTGCTGGCGCACGGGCTGTTTGCCGACGGCTCGTGCTGGACCGAGGTGATCGCGCGCCTGCAGGCGGCCGGGCTCAATGCCACCGCTGTGCAGAATCCGCTGACGACGCTGCCCGAGGCCGTCGCTGCCGTGAAGCGAGTGCTCGACCGGCAGGACGGCCCGACAGTTCTGGTCGGGCATTCGTTTTCCGGCATGCTCGTGACCGAGGCCGGCGTTCACCCTGATGTTTCGGCGCTCGTTTATGTCGCAGCCCGGGCGCCGGATGCGGGCGAGGATTATACCGCTCTCGCCAAGACCTTCCCGACTCCACCAGCTTCGGCCGGCATCGTCTTCGACGGCGATGAGGGCCGGCTCAGCGAGGAGGCCTTCCTGCGTGATTTCGCCGGCGACCTGCCGGAGGCGAAGGCGAAAGTGCTCTATGCCGTGCAACAACCGTTCCAGAAAGAACTGCTGACCGGCAAGAC
Source organism: Rhizobium sp. BK212 (assembly GCF_014197475.1). Lineage (NCBI taxonomy): Bacteria > Pseudomonadati > Pseudomonadota > Alphaproteobacteria > Hyphomicrobiales > Rhizobiaceae > Rhizobium > Rhizobium sp. BK212. The sequence goes on along the minus strand of NZ_JACIFS010000002.1, from coordinate 71,677 downwards.
AACGCAGGCCGCCTGGCATTCCAAGCCGAGCTGGTATGCCGTCTCGACCGAGGACCGGACGATCAATCCCGATCTTGAACGCTTCATGGCCAAGCGCATGGGCGCAAAGACGATCGAGCTGAAGGCCAGCCACCTCTCACTGATTTCTCATCCCGACGAGATCACGAGGCTGATCCTCGAGGCGGCGGGGCAGAATACGGACTGAGCCAGGCCCGCGGCTGGTGGAGGCGGGCGTGGATCCCAGGCTTGCGCAGCCCGCCGTTTCACGGGACAAAGCCCGGATGAGTATTCCGAAGACACACCCCTTTGATTTCGATCCCACCTACGGCATGCGGCTCGAAGAGCTTCTCGGGGTTCAACCGCCGGAGGCGCCCGAGGGTTTCGACGATTTCTGGGAGGCGCGGTATCGCAGGGCGCTGGCGGTCGATCCGCAGCCGGTGCTTTCCCGGAGTGAAATCACCCATCCCGACTGGCATGTGCTCGATCTCGTCTATCTCTCCACAGACGCATTCCGGATCGGCGGCTGGCTCATCCTGCCGCGTGAAGGGGAGGTGCGGCGCGGTCTGGTCGTCGGCCATGGTTACGGCGGGCGGGATCGTCCTGATTTCGAGCTGCCGATCAAGGAAACGGCGATCCTCTTTCCCTGTTGCCGCGGGCTGTCGCTCAGCGCCCATCCGCCAATCTCCCAGAATCCGTCCTGGCATGTGCTGCACGATATCGACAAGCCGGACTCCTATATTATCGGCGGCTGTGTCGAGGATATCTGGCTTGCGGTCTCGATGCTTACGGCGTTCTATCCTTGGCTCTGTGGCCATATCGGCTATAGCGGCATCAGCTTCGGCGGCGGTGTCGGAGCGATGGCGATCGCCTATGATGAGCGCATCGATCGCGGCCATCTGGCACTGCCGAGCTTCGGGCACCAGCCACTACGGCTGAAGCTTCCAACTGTCGGCAGCGCCCAATCGGTGCAGGAATATCAGGCAGAACACGGAAATGCGCTCGAGACGCTGCGCTTCTACGATGCGGCGACCGCCGCCAGACGGATCAACGTGCCGATGCTGACGGCCGTCGCCCTTTTCGATCCCGCGGTGGCACCGCCCTGCCAGTTCGCTGTCGCCAATGCGATACCGAAACCAAATGAGATCTTCATCCTGGATGCGGGGCATTTCGACTATCCTGGCAGCGCTGAGCAAGAGGCCGCTCTCCGCGACAGGGTCGGTCAATTCTTCGGAGTGCCGTAAACCGCAATTCGGCATCGATTTAAGAATAAAGTCATCTCCTGGAGAGACGCACGGCAGGATGCGGTTACGGCCAATGCAGCGCTGCCGTAGCCACCGGCGCGTCCCAGAGCGCGAGTTCCTCCTCGGTCAGCAAGGCGAGGGTGACGGACAGTCCCTGCATGTCGAGCGAGGTGACATAGGTTCCAACCAGCGAGCGCTCGATCGGCATGGCTTTTTCCTCGATGAAACGGCGAGCACTGTTATAGGCGAGGTAGAGTTCGGCCGGCGGCGTGCCGCCGAGGCCGTTGACGAAAAGCAGGGCGCAGGTGCCCGGCGCCACCGTGATATCGTCGGCGATGGTCTCGCAGAGATGGCCGATGATGGCGTCGGCGGTGGTGAAGGGCTGCCTGGCATGGCCGGGCTCGCCATGGATGCCGACGCCCATTTCCATTTCGCCGGGTCCGAGCGAAAACGTGCTGCGTTCGGTCTGCGGCACCGTCACGCCGTTGAGCGCCACACCCATCGAGCGCATCCGCGAGTTCAGTCCCTCGCCAAGCTGCTTCAATGCGGCAAGCGACATGCCGCGTTCGGCCGCAGCACCCAGGATCTTTTCGACGATGAGCGTTCCGGCGACGCCACGCCGGCCGCGGCCCTCGCCTGTTCTCGACGTTTCGATATCGTCACTGACGACGACCATATCGAGGCTGTGGCGGTCGCCGGCCATCTCGATCGCCATTTCGAAATTCATCAGGTCGCCGTCGTAATTCTTGACCACGAGCAGGCAGCCGGCGCCGGTATCTGTCTCTTCGATGGCGGCGATGATCTGGCTCGGCGTCGGCGAGGTGAAGATATGGCCGACGCAGGCGGCATCCAGCATGCCCTGGCCGACAAAGCCGATATGCATCGGTTCATGGCCGGCGCCGCCGCCTGAAATAAGCGCCACCTTGCCTGACGTGAGATGGCGGCGGCGGATACATTTGCGCTCAGCCCCGAACACCACGAAAGCCTCATGGGCGCGCACGAAGCCTTCGACGCTTTCGGCGACCATGGTTTCCGCAGTGTTCATGAACTTCTTCATCAAGCCTCTCCCAAGGCTAAAGACATTACGTTACGTCAACCAGTTCACTCGTCATTCCGCACCCGATATCGCAACGATTTTCTGCACCAGATCCGAGATCGCCTCTTCCAGCAGGCGGTTTTTCCTGTCGTCACCGAAATCTGGCACCATCAGCGACAGGTGCCGCAATTTCTCGGAATGGCCGAGGTCCGGCAGCTTGCCGGGATGGGCGGCCTGATAGGCTTCGAGAAAACGCTCCTGTTCGGCACCGCTGAAATGGCAGACGCGAACGATGGTCGCGAGATGACGCGCCGGCAGCGGCGTCGCATAGGTCGGGCTGGTGATCTGGGTGACGAAGCTTCGATGTTTTCCAAGCGCCGTCGCCAGGCGCTGGCGTGTGCCCGATGGCCTGTTGTCGATGATCTGCGCCAGAATGGACTTGTAGGCGATAATGGCGTCTTCGGTGTCTTCGCGCGCCATTCTATTCTCCGGCTGCCCTTGTGCCATCGGCATTGAGGCCGATGATCGCCGATCTTATCGCGGGACGCCGGGCCGGCGCCACGGAAAAATGCCGGAGGCCGGCGGCGAGCAGCCCCGGCAGATAGTGCGGATCGCCGGCCATGTCGCCGCAGATGCTGGTGGGCTTGCCGGCGGCCAGCTTGACTGCCTGGGCAATCAGCCGGAGGACGGCGGGTGCCGCCTTGCCGGTATCGGCTTCGCTGCTGTCGCGGGTCGAGGCGGCGAGATATTGGGTGAGATCGTTGGTGCCGAACGAGAAGAATGCGGCCGAGCCGAAGGTGTCGAGCATCAATGCGGCTGATGGTACCTCGACCATCATGCCAATCGGCGGCATCCGGTGGGGCACGGCGCGGCGCCCGAGTTTTTCGGCTTCTTCGCGAAATATGTCCCGTATCCTGTCGATTTCGTCGGGAAATGTCACCATCGGCAGCATCACCGACAGCCTGCCGAAGACGGCGGCGCGCAGCAGGGCGCGGGCCTGCACGCGGGCGATTTCCGGCTGAGCGAGCAACAGCCGAATGCCCCGCAAGCCCGAGGCGAGGGCCGGCAGGTCTTGGAGGCCGGCGAGCGGCTTGTCGCCGCCGATATCGAGCATTCTTATGATCACCGGCTTATCGCCCGCCCGCTCCAGCACCTGGCGATAGATCGCCAGCTGGCGTTCCTCATTGGCGGCATCGGCGACCGAGGCAACTGAAAATTCCGAGCGCATCAGGCCGACGCCTGCCGTTGCCGGATCGAGTGCATCGATCTCGGCGGGATCGTTGATGTTGATGGACAGCTGGATCGGCACACCGTCGGCGGTGCGCAGCTCGCCGCTTTCGGTCTGGGTGTCGGCAGCAGGTGCTTGTGCCGGTGTCGGGATCAGCATGCCGCCCGCCTGCAGGATGACCGCGCCGGCGTCGCCATCCACGCTGACGGGGTCTCCGTCGGCGGCCGAAAAGCGACCCGTGCCGACCACCATCGGCACCGATTTCGCCCGGGCGAGCAAGGCGACGTGGCCGGCGGCGCTGCCGGCAAACAGCGCAATGCCGCCGCCCTTCGACCAATCATGGGCGAGAAAGCGGCTGGGCTCCATGTCCTTGCCGACGAAGACCGAGCCGGGCGGAAAATCGGCGATCGGGGTGCCGGCGAGCGCGCCGAGCACGCGGTTCTTGATGTCGAGAATGTCGACGGCGCGCGCGCGCATCTGCTCCTCGTCGGCCGCTTCGAGTTCGCCGATATAGGCGTCGAGCGTGGTGACCCAGGCAAAGACGACGTTCTCATCGGCTTGCATGCGCGCGCCGGTCGCTTCCGCAATCGTCGGATCGCGCAGCACCTCGATCTGGAAATCGATGATATCGCGGCTTTCGGGGTCAGTGCCCTCGGCAAGGCGCTCGAGTTCGCCGATCGAGATGTCGATCGCCTTCTCCAGCGCGCCGTATCCGCCGGCCGCGTTGGGCACAGGGGGGACGTCCGGCCGCTCCGAGGAAGGAGACTTCGGCTCTTCCGCGAGAAAGGCCGGGCCGGATGCGATGCCCGGGGATGCGCTCTTCGCTTTCAGTCTAAGCGGTTCGGCCATGTTTCTTTTCCTCATCGAAGTTGCGCTCGATGAGTTCCTTTAGGGCGCGGATCGCCTCTTCGGCGAGGATACCGTCAGCGCGGATCCGGAGGATCGAACCTTTGCGAATTCTCGCGCCCATGATCTTGATGATGCTCTTGCCGTTCAGCCAGACATCGCTGCCGTTGACGGCGACCTCGATCGAGCAGGGGAAGGACTTGGCAAGCCGCGTGAAGGTGACGGAGGGACGGGCATGCAGCCCGACGCCGTGCTTGACTTCCACTTCCGTCTGGCAGTTCAGGTGCAATGGCTCGGGCTCCTGCTTTTCACTACGCAATCCGCTCGTCATCAAGGGGACAGTTCCTCGGCTGTGGCGACGACCTTGGCCAGCGATGCGCCCCCCGACGCCTCGGCGGCGGCGATGACGGCGCCCTCGACCAAAGGCGCGTTGCAGATGGAGACGAGCGCCGCGCGGGGAAGCCCCAGCATTTCGATCGCCATCTCGCTGTTGGTCTCGGCGCCGCCGAGATCGACGAAGACGGCGACGCCGGCATCGGACCAGGCCGCCTCGATCGCCTTGAGGATGCCGCCGGCATCGGTGCCGAGCTCGCCGTGGACGTTGCCGCCCGACCAGGCGAGCGGCAAGCAGTCGCCGACCATCTGCCGCACCATGTCGGCGATGCCCCTTGCCACCAGCGGCGAGTGGGAGACGATCACGATGCCTACGTTTGTGGTCTTTCCATTCATTGCTGACGGTGCTCCCCGAGATAGCGGCAGATCGCCGTGGTCAGCAGCGCGCAGCTCGACGCGCCGGGGTCGACATGGCCGATCGAACGGTCGCCGAGATAGGCGGCGCGCCCGCGCATCGCCTTCATCGCGGCCGTCCTGTCGGCGGAGCGCTCGGCTTTGCGGGCGATGTCACCGAGCGGGGACCGCTTCGCCAGCGCGGCATGCACGGGATAGAGCACGTCGAGCAGGGTCTTGTCGCCGGCATGCGCCCGCCCGCGTCTGGCGACGGCATCGATCGCCTGTTTCAGCACCTGCGAAAAATCGGCCTTTTCCTCGCTTTTGCGAAGCTCGCGGCCGATCTCCATCAGCAGCGTGCCGTAGAGCGGCCCGGCCGCACCGCCGACATTCATCACCAGCGTCAGTCCGATCTTTTCCACGGCGTCGGGAAAGGGCAGGCTGGACAGGCTTTCGCCTTCGGCGCTCACCGCCTCGCAGCCGCGCCGCATATTGGTTCCGTGATCGCCATCGCCGATGGCGCGGTCGAGCGCGCAGAGGTGATCGGTATTATCAGCGATCGTCGCGCGGCACACCTCGATCAATCCTGCCACAAGCACCGGTTCCGCCTGCACTGCCATCCTCCCTGTCGCCGCGCCTCCCGCGGGCTTTCAAACGTCTCTTTGGTCAGGCGAGGCTTGCCGCCACGCCGAACGCGCCGGCAACCGCGACGGCTCCGGGATCGGCGACGCCCGCGAGATCTCTTTCGCCGACATAGGAGGCGCGTCCGGCTCTCGCCTTCATCATCGTCTTCGTCGACTCCGCACCGGCTGCCGCTGCCCTTGCCGCCGCGGTGATATCGCCGGATTCGAGCGCCTGCAGGGCCGGCGACAGCGCATCGACCATCGTCCGGTCGCCGACTCCGGCTCCGCCATAGAACGTCATCCTGTCGAGCCCGGCAAGCAGGGCGGCTGATATATCGGCTTTATCGGCCATCGCCTTTGCCGCCGCGGTGAAGAAGATCGACAGCAGCACGCCGCTCGATCCGCCCATGCTGGTGCCAAGGATGTCGCCGAGCGAGGCAAGCGTTGCGGCCGGTCGGTCGAGCGGCAGCATGTCCAAGCGGGCAAGCACGCTGCGGGCGCCCGAGGCCACCGTCGAGCCGGTATCGCCGTCGCCGACGCGGCTGTCCAGCCGGTTGAGCTCGCTTTCCTGCGAGATCAGATGCTCGCAGAGCGCCGTGATCAAGCGCCGGTTGCGGGTGTTTTCCCCGGCCACGGCCGCGCCGTTCAAGCCGGCTGATGTTCTCGGTGCGGCGATGATCCGGATCTCATGGCGCTCGACGGCCGGCATCCAGGCATGCGGCTCGACCGCCGCCGTCAGCGCCGCCTCGCGCGCGGCATCCAGCCGGATCAGCGACAGCGAGAAGCCGTTCATGTTGAGCGCAGTCATCATCGGCGCCGGGCCGATGATCAGCCGTATGCGAGCGGCGAGGCTGGAGGACAGTACTGCTTTGGCGATGACGGTCATTTCGAGCGGCGGCACGGCGCCGAGATTGTTGATGAGGAGGGCATGGCTTGCGCCTTCGCGCAGCGTAGGCGACAGGCGCGCCACCATGGTGGCGACGATATCGGCGACCGGCTGCAGGGTGATGCGCTCGACACCGGGCTCGCCATGGATGCCGAGGCCGAGTTCGCCTTCATCAGCACCGAGACGGTCCTCATGCGCCTGGCCGGGCACGCTGCAGGTGGACAGCGACATGCCGAGCGAGACAATGTCGCCGGCGGCGGCGGCGGCATGGGCCGCGACCGTTTGCAGATCGTCGCCCCTTTCGGCGTGATAACCTGCGATCTTGTGGACGAACAGCGTGCCGGCGACGCCGCGTGGCTGGTTGATGCCGGGGATGGCGATATCATCGGCGACGATGACCATCTCGACGTCGAAGCCTTCGGCGCGCGCTTTTTCGGCGGCGAGGCCGAAATTCAGGCGGTCGCCGGTGTAGTTCTTGACGATCAGCAGGGCGCCCTTCGGGCCGGTCACGGCGCGGATCGCCGTCAGCACGGCATCGACGCTGGGCGAGGCGAAGATCTCGCCGGAGACGGCTGCCGTCAGCATGCCCTTGCCGACGAAGCCGGCATGGGAGGGCTCATGGCCGGCGCCGCCGCCCGATATGATCGCCACCTTCGATTTGTCCCAGTCCGCACGCAGGATCACCTTGATGTCGGGAAAGCTGTCGAGGCGGGCGAGACGACCGTTGCTGCTCGTCAGAAGCAGTCCGTCCAAGGCTTCGGTGACGATGTTTTCCCTGCGGTTGAAGAAATGTTTCATCGATTGAGACCCGTCTGTTTGTTTTTCATGCCGTCGTCATGTCTGTTTGCCGGTCAGGAAAGGCGCTGTCCAGCCGCATCGAAATAAAGCGGATCGCGCAGCGTCAGGCTGATCCGGTCGCCCGGCGCGATCGCCAGATATGGATCGGCGAGTGTGACGAGCTTGTGATTGCCTGCTCTGATATGCAGATGGTTCTGGTCGCCGAGATGCTCGATCCAGTCGATCTCCGCATTGGCATCCTTGCCGACAATGATATCGAGATGTTCGGTGCGGGCGCCGACGGTTTTCGTGCCGGCCGGCGGACGGCCGCCCGGCAGCAGGTCGGCGGGCAGAAGGTTGATATGCGGCTGGCCGAGGCGGGCGGCAACATGCAGGTTGGCGGGATTGCCGTAGATCTCGCGCGGGGTTCCCACCTGCATCAGCCGTCCCTCGGCGACGATGCCGATCCGGTCGGCCATGGTCATGGCTTCCACCTGGTCATGGGTGACGTAGAGCAGCGTCGAGCCCAGTTCCTTCTGGATACGCTTCAGTTCCAGGCGCAGTTCGGCGCGCAGCTTGGCGTCGAGCGAGGACAGTGGCTCGTCCATCAGATAGATGGCCGGCCGGCGCACCAGCGCCCGGCCGATCGCGACACGCTGCATTTCGCCCCCGGAAAGCCTGGTCGAGCGGTTCTCGAGTTTATGGTCGATCCGAACCATGCGCGCGACCTCGCGCACGCGCCGATCGATCTCCTCGGCGCTCAGCTTGCGGACCGGCGCCTTCAGCGGGAAGGCGAGATTCTCGTAAACCGTCATATGCGGATAGAGCGAATATTGCTGGAAGACGAAGGCGACGTCGCGTTCGGCGGGGGCCTCAGTGGCGACATTGCGGCCGCCGATCTCGATGCGGCCGCTATCTGGTCTTTCCAAGCCGGCGATCAGCCGCAGCGTCGTGGTCTTGCCGGCACCCGTGGGACCGAGCAGCACGACGAACTCGCCGTCGCGGATCGAAAGATCGAGATCGGCCAGAGCCTGGGTGTCGCCGAAGCGCTTGGCGAGATTCCTAAGGACGACATCAGCCATGCCGGGTCTCCTGATAGAGTGAGGACGGCACCGCGCGGCCCGACCTGCAGTCGAAGAGTGCGAGTTTCGCCGGATTGAATTCCAGGCCGACCCTCTCGCCGATCCGGAAGCTGCGATTGGCTGGAACGCGGGCCCTGATCAGGCCGCCCGGGGTTTCCACGGCGACGACCTGGTTGGTGCCGAGATATTCGCTGCCATAGACGGCGCCGCGGAGCGCCGAGGCATCGCTGAAGCGGATATGCTCCGGCCGGACGCCGAGCGCCAGTTCGCTCTCGGCCATGTCCTGGTGGATCTCGGGAACGGCGACATCGATGCCGTCGAGCAGGATGGAGCGGTCGCCGCTTTTCAGGCCCGAGTTGAAACGCATGAAGTTCATCGGCGGCGAGCCGATGAAATCGGCGACGTACATGGTCGCCGGCTTGGCATAGATCTCCTGCGGCGTGCCGAACTGCTCGATGACGCCATGGTTCATGACGGCGATCTTGTCGGCCATGGCCATTGCTTCGTGCTGGTCATGGGTGACGTAGACGGTGGTCGCGTGGATGCGGTTGTGCAGTTCGCGCAGCTCATGAACCATGACCTCGCGGAATTCGGCATCGAGCGTGCCGAGCGGCTCGTCCATCAGGAAGCATTTCGGGCGCCGGACGATGGCACGGCCGAGCGCCACGCGCTGGCGGTCGCCGCCGGCAAGGCCGGACACCGAGCGGTCGAGAATATGGTCGATCTGCAGCAGGCGCGCCGTCTCCTCGACGCGGCCTCGGATTTCGGCCTTGGCCATGCCCTGCGACAGCAGCGGGAAGCCGATATTCTTACGCACGTTCATATGCGGGTAGAGCGCGAAGAGCTGGAAGACGAAGGCGATGTCGCGGGCGCTGGCGCGGTTGAAAGTGACGTCCTCGCCATCGAGATAGATCTTGCCGCTCGACGGCAGCTCGAGGCCGGCGATCATGCGCAGCGTCGTCGTCTTGCCGCAGCCGGAAGGTCCGAGAAGCGCCAGGAACTCGCCGTCATGGACGGTGAAGCTCGAATCCTGAACGGCGACGAAACTGCCGAATTCCTTGCGGAGATTTTCGATCCGGATATCCGCCATGGTTCACTCCGGGAATTTCGAAACGATGATGAACATGACGGTGCCTGCAAGCAGGGTCACCAGCGAATAGGTGTAGAGCACCAGCAGGAAGGGCTGGAACAGCATCAGGAAACCGAGCCCGATCAGCACGGTCGCGATGGTCTCCATCGGGCCACGACGCAGGAAGAACGGTCGCTTCGGACGGGCGGGAGTGCGTGTCTCGATCAGATGGCTCATTTGCGGACGGCTCCGAAGGTGATGCCGCGCAGCAACTGCTTGCGCAGAAGAATGGTGAAGACGAGGATGGGGATCAGGAAGATCGTCGTGCCCGCGGCGACCGCCGGCCAGTCCTGTCCGCCTTCGCCGATGATCGTCGGGATGAAGGGCGGCGCGGTCTGGGCCTCGCCCGAGGTCAGAAGGGCGGCGAAGGCATATTCGTTCCAGGCGAAGATCAGGCAGAAGATCGCCGTCGCGGCAATGCCGGTGGTCGCCTGCGGCAGCACGACCTTTCGGAATGCCTGCAGCCTCGTATAGCCGTCGATCATCGCCGCTTCCTCGTATTCGCGCGGGATCTCGTCGATGAAGCCCTTGAGCAGCCAGACGGCAAGCGAGACGTTGACGGCGGTGTAGAGCAGGATCATGCCGAGCGCCGTGTCCGACAGGCCGAGTTCGCGGTACATCAGGTAGATCGGGATGGCGACGGCGATCGGCGGCATCATGCGTGTCGACAGGATGAAGAACAGCAGGTCGTCGGCGAGCGGCACCTTGAAGCGCGAGAAGCCATAGGCGGCAAGCGTGCCGAGGAAGACTGCCAGGAAAGTGGAGCCGAAGGCGATCACCAGCGAATTGACGAAGCGCGGCAGGAAGTTCGACGGGCCGGCGATCACCATGTTGCGCTTGCGCGTCACCTCATCGCAGGCTCCGACCGGCGCCGGCAGCGAGGCGATATAATCAGGCGTTTGCCGGGTGCGCGTCGTGAACAGGTTGCAATAGCCTTCGAGCGACGGGGTGAAGACGATCTTCGGGGGATAGCTGATCGAATCCGGCGGCGACTTGATGCTGGTCAGGAAGATCCAGACGAGTGGGATGAGGGTGATCAGCGCGTATAGGACGACGATGGTGCCGGCGATGCGCTTGCTGGAAAGGCTCGGTTCGACGACCGAATGGGCGGAGTTGGCGGCGCTCATCGTTGCTTCACCTTGTTCAATGCCTTGACGTAGATGTTGGCGAGGCCAAACACCGCGACGAAGAGGATGATGGCGAAGGCCGAGGCCCGGCCGGTCGCCCAGCTTTCGAAGGCCGCGCGTTTCAGCGTGATCGAAGCGACTTCGGTGACCGAGCCGGGCCCGCCGCCGGTGAGCAGCGTCACCATGTCGAACATCTTGAAATTCTCGATGCCGCGGAAGAGCACGGCGAGCATGATGAAGGGCAGGGCCATCGGCACGGTGATCGACCAGAACTGGCGCCAGGGCGAAGCGCGGTCGACCTCGGCCGCCTCATAGATATAATCGGGGATGGAGCGCAGGCCAGCGAGGCAGATCAGCATCACATAGGGCGTCCACATCCAGGTATCGACGATGATGATCGCCCAGGGCGCCAGAGTGACGTTGCCGAGCATCTGGATCTCCGATGTCGGAATGCCTGATATCAGCGACACGGCATAGGCAAAGAGGCCGATCTGCGGCTCGTAGAGAAAGCGCCAGAAATTGCCGACGACGGCAGGCGACAGCATCATCGGAATCAGGATGATCGTCGTCCAGAAGGCATGGCCGCGAAACTTGCGGTCGATCAGATAGGCCAGCGTGAAACCGATCACCGTCTGCAGCACGATCGTCCAGAAGACGAAATGCGCGGTGGTCTGCATCGCCAACCAGATGTCGGGATCGTTGAGGACGCGCTGGTAATTTCCAAGGCCGACACCCTGGACCGGCGCATTCGGCCGGTTGGCGCGGTAATTGGTGAAGGAGAGATAGACCGCCCAAAGCAGCGGGAAGATGTTGATCGCCAGCAGCAAGGTGATGGCCGGTGCAATGAACAGCCAGGCGATCGCCCTGTCGGAGAGCCCGCGGACGCGCCGGGCGACCGAGGCCGGCGTTGCCCTTGCTGTTGCGTCGGCTGCCTTCTCGACGATGGAGGAATGGGACATAGTCAAGTTTTCACCTGGTCTTATTGGGGTACGGGGTCTTTTGGCATATGGCAGATCTGGCGGCCCGGCTCGTCTGCCGATCCGGGCCGCCATCCTGGCGAGGATGACACGCAACAGTGATGCCACGCGCTAGATCTTGCCGTCGTCCTTGAAGACGTCGCCCCAATCCTTCACCAGACCGTCCAGCGCTTCCTTGGCGGTGCCGTTGCCGGCGACCACGTAGTTGTGGACGCGTTTCTGCATGGCCTGAAGCAGTGAGGCGTAGCTCGGCTCAGCCCAGAAGTCCTTGACGATCGCCATCGAGTCCAGGAAGGCCTGGGCATAGGGCTGGCTCTTGGCAAAGCTTGGCGCGTTGACGACGGAGTTCAGGCAGGAAAAGCCGCCGAGTTCCCACCATTTGGCCTGCACATCAGGCTGGGCGAACCACTTGATATATTGCAGGGCGGCGTCGCGCTTGTCGGAGTAGGAGACGACCGAGATGCCCTGGCCGCCGAGCTGGGCGAAATGCGCCTTTTCGGCTGGATTTGGGAAAAAGCCGATCCTGTCGCCGCCGACCTTTTCGTCCTTATAGAGGCCGGGCCAGGTGAAGGCGAAGTTCATCTGCATGGCGACCTGGCCGGATTTGAAGGCATCGGCGGATTCGACCATGTAGACGTTCGAGCTGCCGGGCGGGGTGCAGCAATCATAGAGGGACTTGTAGAATTCGAGGCCCTTGACCGCGTCGTCCGAGTTGACGAAGCCTTCCATGTCATAGGGTTTCTTCGGATTGTCGTACTGGAAGCCCCAGTCATAGAGGACGTTGGTCACGCCCATGGTAATGCCTTCGGAGCCGCGTTCCGTATAAATCGAGGCGCCATAGACGGTCTTGCCGTCGATCTCACGCTTCTGGAAGAATTCGGCGATCTGCTTCAGCTGATCGTAGGTCTTCGGCGCTGCAAGATCCCAACCGTATTTTGCCTTGAATTCCTTCTGCAGTTCCGGCTTCTCGAACCAGTCCTTACGGTAGGTCCAACCGACGACGTCGCCCATGGCGGGCAGTGCCCAGTAGTTCGGGGTGTTCTTCGGCCATTCCGAGTAGCCGATGACCGTCGCCGGCACGAAGTCATCCATCTTGATGCCTTCCTTGTCGAAGAAGTCGTTGAGCTTGACGTAGTGGCCGTTCTCGGCCGATCCGCCGATCCACTGGCTGTCACCGATGATGAGATCGCAGAGCTTGCCATGGGAGTTCAACTCGTTGAGGAAGCGGTCGGCATAACTCGTCCACGGAACGAATTCGAACTTCATCTGCGTGCCGGTTTTGGCGGTGAAATCCTTCGACAGCTCAACCAGCGCATTGGCGGGGTCCCAGGCGGCCCAGCACAGCGTCAGTTCATCGGCTTTGGCGAGATTGGGCAATGCCGACGACATGACGAATGCCGTGGCCAACCCCAAAAGGGCTTTCGATGTTTTCTGCATAAGTTCCTCCCAGAACCAAGGGCCGGCTCCCCGCCGGCGTCGCATGCTCACCCGTTTCAGAAAATGCTCACATGAACTCCTCAATCATCATGTTTAGCAATATGTTTAGTGAAAACTATTTTTATAAACATTGCAAGCGGCAATCGTTGCTGCAGTGCACAGCTGTCGCGCCCACCCGGCAGCGACTTTCTGGGCGCAATCTTTTCCGCGAAATCGGGAAATTTCTCCGCAAGCGTACCAAAGCAGCGACATCTGGCCTCGCTGCGACATCGATCGCCCGATATGGATTGTGCGCCGCTCCTGTTTTTCCCCGGAGCGGATCAGGCTTGGCCTCGCTTCGGCGGGGCCTTTTTCTTGAATCCTTTCTGGGGATCGATGTCGGCCGCCGTCCGGCCCTATCGGGAATATTCCTGCGCAGTGCGAGATTTAGCCTTTCCGGCCGGCTGCAACGGGCGTATTCAGCCAGTGCGCGGCTTTCCATGTCCGCGCGCCTCCGCGCGACAGATCTCCGATCGGCTTCCTTCCCGTTTCCCTGCCGCGTCATCCGGAATTTTCATTGGCAGATCGATGACCACGGCAGAGACGAGCGAGAACGGGCAAGAGGCGGCGAGCAGCCGCCAGGCGAAAATCGTGGCGCTGGTCGTTGCCGTTTCCTTCTTCATGCAGATCCTCGACGGCACGATCGTCACCACCTCGCTGCCGCAGATGGCGGCAAGCTTCGGCGTGCAGCCGGTGTCGATGAGCATCGGCATCACCGTCTACATGCTGACGATGGCCGCTTTCATTCCGCTGTCGGGCTGGCTCGGCGATCGGTTCGGCGCGCGCCGTATCTTCCTGATGTCGATTGCCGTTTTTGCCGGCGCCTCGCTGTTCTGCGGGCTCTCCGGCAGCCTTGCGGAATTCGTGCTGTGGCGCGCCGTCCAGGGGGCGGGCAGTGCGCTGATGACGCCGGTCGGGCGCATCATCGTGCTCAAGAATGCCCGCAAGTCGGAACTGGTGCAGGCGATCGCGCTGATCACCTGGCCGGCGCTGACGGCGCCGGTGATCGGCCCGGTGCTCGGCGGCTTCATCACCACCTATGCCAGCTGGCACTGGAACTTCCTCATCAACATCCCGATCGGCATTCTCGGCATGGCGCTGGTGCTACGCTTCGTGCCGGAGCAGCGCGAGAGCAATCCCGGCCGGCTGGATCTGATGGGCTTCGTCCTCAGCGCTGCGGGACTGACCTTCCTGCTTGCCGCGTTGGAGCTTTCGGTCAAATGGGACGGCGGTCTCTTGCCGATCATTTCAATGCTGGCGGCGGGCATCGTGCTTTCGGTCATGGCGACTCGGCATTTTCTCGCCGTCGACAATCCACTGCTCGACCTTTCGGCCTTCCGCATCCAGACCTTTTCGATGTCGACGCTGTCGGCGGGCACGGCCTGCCGGATGGCCATCAACGCGACGCCGTTCCTACTGCCTCTGCTGTTCCAGCTCGGCTTCGGACTGAGCTCGATTGCCGCCGGCACCTATCTGCTCGTCTATTTCCTCGGCAATTTCAGCATGAAGGCGGTGACGACGCCGCTGCTGCGGTTCTTCGGCTTCCGCACCGTGCTCGGGGTCAATGGGTTGATCGCGGCGCTTTCGATTGTCGGCTGCGGTTTCCTTTCGCTGGCGACGCCGCCGTTTTTCATCCATGCGCTGCTTTTTCTCGCCGGCCTGTCGCGGTCGATGGAATTCACCGCGCTGAACACGCTGGCTTTTGCCGATATCGGCCCGGCGCAGCGAAGCTCGGCCTCGACGCTGTCGAGCATGCTGCAGCAGGTGTCGATGCTGCTCGGCGTGGCGGTGGCGGCGGCCGTACTCAATATCGCCGCGGCTCTCAGGGGCGCCGACAATCCCGTTCTTGCCGATTTTCGCTGGGCTTTCGTCGTGGTCGGCGCGATCGGCATCGTCTCGTCGCTACGCTTCCTGCAATTGCCGGTGGAGGCGGGGGCGGAAGTATCCGGCCATCGGAAATTCCAGAAAAATTAGCTTGGCCTGCGGAACCAATCGGGCCACTCGGCGTTTATGGATCTTACTTCAGGGTTCTCGTTTCCCAACCTCTTTCATCGGCTTCCATGGGATCTTCCCCAGGCCAGGGTCATGATCTGAAAATGCCGGCTGCCCGACATCCTTCTTCCGCGTCGCCTGCGACAAGAGCGAGGGATAACCGCTGTTTACCCCAGGCGGTCAATGCAATACGACATTGCCATGCGGACGACTCGGACGCTTGCGGGCGTTCGTCGCTCAGAGAGAACGCCGGGAGACGGAATGAGCAATTCTAGCGGCGATGCGGATGCCCTGATCCACATCCTCTATATCGACGACGACGAGGAGCTTGCCCTGCTGATGCAGAAGAACCTGCTCCGGCGCGGCTTTTCGGTGGAGTGGGCTGAGAATGGCGCTGCCGGCCTTGCGAGACTCGGCGAAGGCGGTATCGATGCCGTCGTGCTCGATCATGTCCTGGCTGACGAGACCGGCCTCGACATTTTGCCCTGCATTACGGCGATGCCGGATCATCCGCCGGTCATCTATGCGACGGGTTCGGACGATACCAGCATCGCGGTTGCGGCGCTGAAGGCCGGCGCCGATGACTACATGCTCAAGGAGATCTCAGCCGATTATTTCGACCTGCTGGCCGCTGCCCTCGAACAGGCGCTGGAGCGGGCGCGTTTTCGCCGCGAAACGGCGCAGGCGCAGGAGGTGATCCGACAGCAGCGCGACCTTGCCGAGATGCTGCTTACCGAAGTCAACCACCGGATCGCCAACAGCCTCGGCCTGGTCGGCGCGCTGATCCGCATGCAGTCTTCGATGACCAAGGACCAGGTGGCGATCGATGCGCTGCATGAAACGCAGATGCGCATCAACGCCATCGCCAGCGTGCACCGCCGGCTCTACACCAACCGGCAGGTCGGCTCGGTGCAGGTCGACGAATATCTGAACAGCCTGCTCACCGAACTCGAAGCCTCGATGCGCGACGACAAGCGGCCACACCGCATCGTGCTCACTGCTGAGCCGGTCAACCTGGCGACCGACAAGGTGATCACGCTCGGGCTGATCGTCAGCGAGCTTGTCACCAATGCCTTCAAATATGCCTATCCGGATAGCGTGCCGGGCGAGATCCGCGTCCTCGTCGACCAAACGGACGAGACATTGCGCGTCATCGTCGAGGATGACGGCGCCGGTTTCGACCCGTCGAGCCCGGCCAGAGGAACCGGCCTCGGCACGCGCATTCTGACGACCATGGCCGCGAGTTTGAAATCGGATTTCGCTTATGATCCCGGGCATGACGGCACCAAGGCGACATTGGTGTTTTCGTTGCATGAGGGGAAGTAGTGTTTGTGCAGCCTAAAGGCTTGCCGGCCGATCTTTTCTTGAAAGGTTGCGCGCCCCTGAAGCAGCGCCCGAGCTCCAGAGCGCGATGATCTGTTTACGGTCGACCCGCAGCGGGCAGGGGAAGAAGTCTGCCCCGCAGCAGCCAGATCGTGCCGGACACGATCTTCCGGTCGGATAGCCGTAAGCTATGCTATATCCGACACCTGTTGCCAAAGCCTGCT
This sequence comes from Rhizobium sp. BK212, assembly GCF_014197475.1. NCBI lineage: Bacteria > Pseudomonadati > Pseudomonadota > Alphaproteobacteria > Hyphomicrobiales > Rhizobiaceae > Rhizobium > Rhizobium sp. BK212. The sequence goes on along the minus strand of NZ_JACIFS010000002.1, from coordinate 54,984 downwards.
TTCTTTCGCTGCGCTCGGACGGCCTGTGCGGGACGTGACTCCTATCCATGCCTCTGCGCAACGATCGCTTTCAAAGCATACAGATATTACGTGATGCTACAGGCGCCGCTGCGACCCAGCTGCTAGTATTCCGGCTCCGAAGCCTCCTCCTGGGCGATTGCTGGATGCGTGAATGGCAAAGCGTAGCGTGGCTCTTTTTCTTCTTCTAACGAGTTGCGGGCATCCGGGCGGCGTGATGACACCCGTTTCAATTTCATCGACGCCGCCAACATCAAGGGTCGACATGCTGGTTGCGACCACGCGCGAGCCTTCCGGAAGCCCGGCCACACTCTTCAACGGCGAGCGCAGTTCCAAGCCACATCTGACCCAGATCTCCATTTCAATCCCGGCAAAGCGTGAAGCCGGCACGGTTCAGTGGCCTAAACGCCTTCCCCCCGATCCCGCCACCGACTTTGCCGTGACGAACGTTCAGCAGATCGACACCGTCGCGCAAGGCCGCGTCTGGTTCCGACAGCACGTGAACGGCGGGCATGCACTCGTCTTCATTCATGGCTTCAACAACACCTATGAGGATTCCGTCTTCCGGCTGGCGCAGATCGTGCACGACAGCAAGATGCAGGCGACGCCCGTCCTGTTCACCTGGCCGTCACGAGCGGAAATCACTGCCTATCAGTACGACAAGGAAAGTACGAACTATTCGCGCACGGCGCTGGAGCAGGCGCTTCGCACGCTGGCGGCCGATCCCAACGTCAAGGACATCACCGTCATGGCCCACTCTATGGGGACCTGGCTTGCCATGGAATCCCTGCGGCAGATGGGGATACGCGACGGTCACGTCAATTCGAAAATCCACAATGTCATCCTGGCCTCGCCCGACATCGACATTCAGGTCTTCGCCAAACAATATGTGGAGATGGGCGAACCGCGCCCGAAATTCACGATCTTCGTCTCCCAGGATGACAAGGCTCTTGCAGTCTCCAGCTTTCTCACCGGAAGTGTATCCCGTCTCGGTGCGATCAACCCTGCTGAAGAGCCCTACCGCTCGAAACTGGAAAAGGCCGGCATCACCGCCATCGATCTGACGAAGGTGAAGACCAACGACAAGCTCAATCACGGCAAATTTGCGGAAAGTCCCGAGATTGTCCAACTCATCGGCCAGCGCCTTATGACCGGCCAGACGCTTACCGATTCCAAGGTCACGCTGGGCCAGGGCATTACAGCTGTCGTCGGCGGCACGGTGGCAAATATCGGCACTGTAGCGGCCACCGCCGTCGCGGCGCCGGTTGCGATCATCGAGCAGCCCGTCACGTGGAGGAGGCCGCCACGATCCGCCAACGAGACGCTCGACGGCGACCTGAAACAACAGACGCTGACGCAATGAGGAGTCTCAGGTTGAAATGGCTGCTTTCCTTCACCGCCGCCTTTTTCTTCGCATTGAGCGCTTTGGCGCAAACGCCGCCGGTAAGCCCTCAGCAGAAGATCGACGAACTCGTGCGCCTGCTGCAGGATCCCGAGGTGAAAGTCTGGCTCGATAGCCGCAAGCAGGAGAGCGGATCCGCGCCATCCGTTTCACCGGCCGGCCATTCGGCCTTGGCTAGGTGGGAGGCCGGCGTGCGGGGGCGTGTGAACGCGATTCTGGCGGCGATCCCGGCGATTCCGGCAGAGGTGACGGCGGCGGCAACGAGAGCAAGGCGCGAAGCTGCCGACAGAGGCTATGCGCCGGTATTCGTCATATTCGGCGGTCTGGTCGCCATTGGTCTCGCCGCCGAGGCGGTGTATCGCAGGTTTGCCGCACGTCGTGAGGCATTGTTTGGCCGGCTTATCCCAGTCGGCATATTCGCCGGCGCGATGGGCATTGTCTTTTTCGCAGTCGAATGGCCGCCGCTCGCGCGAGTGACGCTCCTTGCCTATCTCTCGGCTTTCATCCTGTTTCGATTGGCGGCTGCACTCCTGTCCGCGGTAGCGATGGGCTCGTCGCTGCGGATGAGGCTATTGATCTTGTTCGGGCTCATCAGCTTTGCGAGCGCGACAGCAGCCGTCGGCGAGCCGCTCGGCGTTTCCCCTGAAGCCAGCGACGCAATCAGCTACTGCTTCTCCGTGATTGGGCTGCTTTTTGCCATCGAGTCCGTGTGGTCGATCTGGGAAGGAAGCCGCGCCTGGAAGGCGGCGCTAACGGCTTTCCTCGTCGTCCTGTGGCTCGTCTGGTGCCTCAATATGAAGGGCCTGTTCTGGATCGGCATCTACGCGCTGATATTGCCGGCGGTCCTGAATGCCGTCGGCCGCATGGCGCTGTCCTTCACCAGCGATCCCGGCAGCCTGCGCGGTATCCTGGTCGCCCGCGGTGCGCGCGCCGCAGTTATCGCGCTCGCCGTGGGATGGCTGGCGCTTGTCTGGCGTCTCAATCCAGACACGCTGGGTCGGCGCGACCCGATGATCGCGGCTCTGTTTTACGGCGGCCTGAAGAGCGTCCTGATCCTCGTGGTCGCCGACCTTCTTTGGCAAGTGGCGCGGGGCTGGATCGATCGAACGCTGCGTGTATCGACCAGCACGACATCGCTTGCGCCGGCCGACGCAGCCCGACGCGCGCGGTTTCGGACACTTCTCCCGATCCTTCGCAATGCATTGGCCGTTGCTGTCGCGGTCATGGCGGGGCTGATCGTGCTGGCCCAATTGGGTGTGCAGATCGGACCGCTGATCGCCGGAGCGGGCATCTTCGGGGTCGCCATCGGTTTCGGCTCGCAGACTTTGGTCAAAGACGTGATCAACGGTGTCTTTTACATGCTCGACGACGCCTTCCGTGTGGGTGAATACATCCAGGCCAAGGACTACAAGGGGACGGTGGAGAGCTTCAGCCTGCGCTCGGTGCGTTTGCGCCATCATCGCGGCCCGGTGTTCACGGTGCCGTTCAGCGAATTGGGTGCCGTCGAGAACATGAGCCGGGACTGGGTGATCGACAAGTTCAGGATCACCGTCGGATTCGATACCGACATAGACAAGGCGCGCAAGCTGACCAAGAAGGTCGGAGCCGATCTGATGGAAGATCCGGAACTCGGCCAGCACTTCATCGAGCCGCTGAAAATGAAGGGCGTCGAGCAGTTCGGCGACTACGGCATCGTGTTGAGCTTCGCCATGACCACGGTTCCGGGCATGCAGACTTATATCCGTCGCAAAGCCTATGCCAAGATTCGCGAGTTGTTCCTGGCCAACGGCATCGCATTCGCGCAGCCAACGGTGCAAGTCGGAGGCGACGACAAGGGTGGCGGCGCGGCGGCCGCTCAAGCGATCCTTGCGCAGCAGGCGGCAAAATCGGCGACGCCGGCGAAGTGACCTCGCCGGCCACGGCAGATGAAAGGATACTCCAACACGTTCAATCGTCGCATTGTGCTTTCCGAAAATCGATTCCGATTTTCGGGCCGATGCGCTAAGGTTTCAGATCATAGGCCTGCTGAGACGCACGAAGCTCCACCAGCGTCTTGCCGACGCAGCTGCCGCCGCCGGCGCCGCCGATCGCCTTTGCCTGTCCATCGAGCGTGATCGTGCCGGCGATCCGATCGGATGCGACATAGGTCGCCACGCCGTCTTGCGAGACACGCGATATGTAAAAGGCATGGTAGGTTTCGTTGTACTTGCAATGGATGACCAACGGAAACTGAGAGAAGGGATCATCCTCGGCATGGACGGCGTGCAGTGGAAAAGCTGCGACCAGAGTCGGCGCGGCGACCAGGCCTGCAAGAACTCTTCTGGCCAATGCGATCGATTTTCGGCGGGACGCATGTGTCATGGTTCAATCCTCTATCGTAGCCTGCAGCGCCGCGCGTATCGTCAGATTCGCAAAGGCCGCTGTCACACTCTGCATTGCTAAATCGTCAAGGCGACGAGCGCATCGCGATCGAGAAGCCGTACAATCCGTTGTGATTTGCCGGCAAGACGAAGGATGCGTTTCTCCCGGAGCTTCGTAAAAGAGCGGGCAACCGTTTCGACCGTCAGCCCGAGATAGTCGGCAATATCGCTGCGAGACATCATCATATCGAATTCCGGATCCTCGGGATGGCGGTCGGCCATCTCCTGAACGAAGGCTGCAAGGCGCTTCAAGGCGCTTTGCTCGCTGATGATGAGTTGTTTGCATTGCGCCTTTTCCAGGTTCGTCAGGGCAATGTGCAAAAGATCGATGGGGACGACCGCGTCCTGATTGGTGCGAAACGGCCTTACGCGCGTTTCGCAAATGGCCTCTGCAAAATCGGTCCGGACATTCCCGTTTTCGAGCCCGAACCACTCGCCCTTGCCGCAGAAGGATAGGATATGCCGCTGGCCGCTCGACGTCAGGCGGTAAATTCGCACGGCGCCTGCTTCGACCTGGTAGATGGCAAGGGCATATTCGCCTTCGCTGTAGATCGTTTCGTCGGCGCTGAGTTTGATCGACTGATCTTTGGCCGTCGCGGAAACCGCTCCATGGTGGTGGGCGGGAACCGTTGTGTATTTTCCGATCGCGTGACCCTGGAACATGTGCGTGGTCCCCCATCCGCGTCCAGCATAAGCAATCGCTGCGTGCCTCGGTATTCGAGATACCCCTTACGTATTGCTACGGAAGCACGCGACCGCCGATGGGTGTATAATGCTTCCACCCCTTGAGAGTGATACGGCGGTATCGCGGGAGGTCTAGATGGCACCGGAAGAGGGAGGGGGCAGCCAGGCACGTCAAGACACCGAAAGCGTTCGCGCGCAGCTTGATCGTATACTCGCAAGCCCGGAATTTCTTGCGCCTGAACGCGGGCGCCGCTTCCTGCAATATATTGTGGAAGAAACGCTTGAAGGCCACGCCGGACAGCTCGAGGCTTTTACGATTGCACAGGCCGTGTTCGGTCGCGATGCCTCCTTCGATGCACAGAACGATCCGGTTGTCCGTATCGAAGCGGGGCGGATCCGTCGCGCCCTTGAACGATACTATCTCGTCTGCGGAAGCAGCGACCCGATACAAATCACCATTCCCAAAGGGGGCTATGCTCCACATTTTTCAAGCGATGAAGACACCTCGAACGTCGAGGCCGCCGATGCGCCAAATCGGGAGAACAGGCACCGCCATCCCGGGCATGAGCGATCGATGCGATATCGCGATCTTCTCCTGCCGATCGGCATTCCCGCGCTCTTCGGCGCAATGGCGGTACTCGCCCTCATCCGCCCGCTCGAATCCTACCTGTCGCCGCCGAAAACGCCGCCGGCTGCCGTCTCGACGTTGAAAAGCAAAACCAGGATTGTTGTCGAACCCTTCGCAGCCCTCGGCGGTACTGCGCGCGGCGCGGATTTTGCCAAGGGGCTGGCCGATCAGCTGATCGCCAAGCTCATGAAAGTGGACAACCTCGTCGTGCTTGCTCCCGATCGATCCGGGATGGAGACGACCGGCTCGCTGTTCAATCTGCAGGGAAGCATCCTTGTCGAGGGCACAGTCCTGCATCTGCATGTCCGCCTGATCAACGGCGCCGACGGCGCGGTCGTCTGGGCAAATCAATATGATCGCGAGTTGCGCGATCAAACCATTCTCGATGTCGAGGACGAAATTGCCGCTCAAATCGTTATGGAAATTTCAAGCAACCAGAAACTGAGTGGCGCAGACCCGATTCCATAGCCCCCTAGCAAGCGACCGCCTTCCCATCGCCGGCGGGACCGTCCACCCGGATCGTTCGTGCCATTATCCTCCCGATGGCAGGTCAACGGCCACCCCTGCGGCGCGCAGGCCGGCAAAGAACCTTTCCTGATCCGCCGGGCGTTGCAAGCGCAGCGAAACCTCCTGGCGGATGTTCGTCATCAATGCCGGTGCGTGGGACTGGAGCCAATCCTGCTCCAACTTGGCCTCCTCCATCTTCCCCGCGGCTCCGAGAATGGACAACAAGGCAAGGCGGCGCATGGGGTTGCCGTCGAGATCCGATATTCGCGACCATTGTTCTGCCGCTTCGATATCGCCTCTCATAAATGCGCACATCGCCATACCCGCCTCGTAATAGCCACTGGGGCCGGCATTTTTGTCAAGCGCGATCGATATCAACTCGCAACCCGATTGCCATTTGCCCGACATCGCCAATCGCAAGCCGTACTCGCCCGCAACTTCGACATCGTTGGGATCTGCGCCATAGGCCGCCGTCCCGGCCGCCAGCGCCTTGTCGATATCTCCACGGAAGAAGTTCACCAGCATAACGGCGCGAAGCACGCGGGGATTATCCGGCGCCAGCGATTCCGCCCGCTGCGCCGAAGCCGTTGCCAATTCGAGGGGCTTGGCCGAAGATGGTGTGCCGAGCCTGTAGCGAAATCTGATTTCGTCAAGATAGACCAGGGACAAGAGCGCCCATGACGTCGCATTATCGGGGGTGCGCCGGATAGCCTGTTGCAGGCACTCGCGCACCGCGCCATGGCTTTGCGAAGTCATCGCCTGGAGATAGCTATAGTAGGCCGGGATACAGGCACGGGCATCCTGGTCTGCCTTCTGCGCCGCCTGCGCGATCATGGCTGTTTCGGCCTGAAAGATGGCGCCGTCGGGCTGCGCTATCGCACTGGCGATTTGCCGGGCAACATTTGTTTGAATCCAGAGCTTGTTCTGAGCGCGAAGATCGGCATCGAAATTATTGGCCCAGATGACGGCCCCGTCTGCCCGACGCACCAGCCTGGCAACGGAGCGCAACCGGCTTCCATCCGTCTGGACGTTGCCCTGAAGCGCGTAGTCGGCAGCAGCGGCATGATCACCCGGCGGCGGATCGGCGACCACGACGATGTCTTCGAGCTGGGCAAGCTGGCCGATAACATCGTCTCTCAGGCCGCGGGCGATATCCGAATTGGAATCGACGGAGTTGCTCTCTGCAAAAACCTCGACAGCTACCGTCGGCGGGGAGGTATGTTTATGCGTCGGCAATGGTCTGATCGGGGCACTTCCCGCCACAAGAAATGCCGATGCAAGGGCGAGAAGAAGAAGAATGGCCAGCAGACCGGTTCCGAGACCACGAGCAATCGGCGGCGGACGGCGCGCCTCATGAGGTGAATGATCTTGATCAGCAAATTCTCCGATCCGCGGATTTTCCGGGTCTTTTTCGGGCCGAGCCGGCATTGGCGCGTCGCGGGTGTATTCGAAATGCGGCACGTATCCGCCTTTCGGCACCGTAATAATGACGTCATCCGCCTGGCCTGCGACGAGATAATAACGTTCCAGGGCCTTTCGTATTCGACCCGCCTCGATCCTGACGACCGGATCATTCTGCGGGTCGAATGACGCTTCCCGACCAAAAACCATATTTGCAATGGTAAATGCCTTCAGGAAACCTGATCGACCAGCGAGCGTCTCGCTGACAACAAATTCCAAAAAATTTCGCCCGCGCTTCGGCGCGTGAAATTCTTCACTTGCGAGAATTCGCTCGACTTGCCGGCAGATTTCCTCAGCCGTCGGTCCAAGACTGCTGAATACATCGATCTTTGTTGCGTTTCTCATGATCGCCCCTACGACAAGATCACGCAATTATATAAGCGTTTTCTAAAGCATCATATCTGAGGAGCGTCCAGTTGCAAGCACCGCTTTTCGAATTATCGCGCGCAGGCTGGCCAGGTGTTGGCCGGTGAGATCCGTCCGGTTTCGGTCGACTGCTCGACCGCGTCGATGGCGATGGCCATGCGCATGAGCTCTGCAAGATTGCGAGCTCCCATCTTGGCCATGACATTGGCGCGGTGGACCTCCACCGTGCGCGAGCTGATGCCGAGATGATAGGCGATCATCTTGTTCTGCAGACCGTCGAGCACGCCGATCAGAACCTGATGTTCGCGGTCCGTGAGTTGACGAACCCGTGCCGCGACGCTTTCGGAACCGGCGATTGCGCTGCCTGGCCGCCTTTGTCCCATTGCCAGATTGATCGCCGCGATCAGTGCTTCCTCCCTGAGAGGCTTTTCGAGGAAATCCGACGCTCCCGCCTTCATCGCCTGAACGGCTGCAGCGATATCGCCCTGGCCGGTAATGACGATCGCCGGAACGTCCACGCCGAACCGGCGCAGACGCTGGAGCAATTCGATGCCGTCGACATCAGGCATGCGCAGATCCGTCACAAGGCAGTTTCGGCCCGAAAGCGGCAGAATATCCAGAAATGCTTTTGCGCAACTATGTGCTCGCACGGCAAACCCTGCCGATACCAGCAAGAATGTCAAAGATCGTCTCAATACCTCCTCGTCATCGACGAGATGGATCGTAAGGTCGTTCGCCATCGATTTCTGTCTCCACCAGCGGAAGCGAGAACGAGAAGACTGAACCATTCTCTGTACTTCTACGCGCGCTTATTCGGCCTCCATGCGCCTCGACAATGCGCTTGGACAATGCCAAGCCCATGCCAAGGCCATGCGGCTTGCCGGTCACGAAAGGACGAAACAACGACTCTTCCATTTCGGCTGCAATCCCGCAGCCATTGTCGGACACGTCGACAATGACATACGAGGAATTGTCTTTTGTCCGGATCGTAATCAAGGGCTGCTCGACACACTCGGTCGCCTCCAAGGCGTTGCGAACGAGGTTCGTGAGCACTTGCACGATCTGAACGCGGTTTCCAAGGATGGTGTTCTTCACTGCTTCGAGCCGAAAGTCGGTGTGAAGGTCTTTTCGCCGCGACCCAATGAGTGCGAGCCTTGTCGCCCTATGGATCAGTTCGTGCATCGCCTCCGGTTTCCTCTCTGAAGCGCCACGCTCGACGAATTCTCTCACGTTCTGGACGATACTTCCTGCCCAGAGCGCCTGCTGCGTAATTTCCAGCAGTGCTTCGTGAAGCTCTTCACCGCGCCGGCGACGCTTGCCCATGACAAGGCGCCCGCACCCCTCTGAATAGGCCGCGATAGACGACAGCGGCTGGGAAAGCTCATGGGCAAGAGTGGACGCCATCTCCCCCAGCTCAGTCATTCTTGCAAGCCGGGCAATCTCTTGCTGCAGCTCCTGAACTTGCTGCAAGGTCTGGCGTTCGGTTCGAAAGTCCTCAAAAATCGCCGCAGTGAAGACGCCTTTTTCATCATCCTTCCTGATAATGGTAAGTGCGGTCGGAAATTGAACTCCGCTCTTGGTGATCGCCAGACCGGCACGCACCGCCCCGTGGTCTGCCCAACGCCCATTCAATCGAACATTCGGCGTCGGATGCCAGACGAGGCCGATCTTTCGGCCCATCAATTCGCGCTCTTCATAACCGAACATGGCAACCGCAGCCTTGTTGCAGCCGGAAATTCTATGGCGGCCATCGATAAAAAACACGGCGTCCGGCATGTGTTCGTGGAGTTGCCGGATACAGTCCATCCGTAGCCCGTCGTTTCCTTCGCGCAAGGCGCGCACCGGCTCGTGAGACACCACCTGCGACGTCCCGGATCGGACTTGTCCTGCGACGACTGCGACGGTGGAACTGGCTTCGGCGACGACGCGCGGCGGCGCCATCTTGATGGACATGATGGTCTCCTCCGTCCATTGAGAAGTCTTGGCCCATGGACCGTCTTTTCCTCCAGAATGAGGTCACAATACCACCGTTGGGCGGGTAATCCGTGTAGTATCGCGTAGCCTCTATTGGTCTTGCTCCGCGAACCTTCGGCGCAAACCCATAGCGCGTCGTCCGACTTCGTCGCCATTGATCCGGCTCAATGCCTCCGTCTCATTGTTCCACTATGGTGACAAACAGCGGGCAAGTGGCCGGGCCGCCCGTGGGCGGGCGAGCCGCAAGGAACATCGGCGATCGAGCGATGGCCAAAGCTCGTCGGATCTATTTCCGCAGACAAGACCCACACTTGCCGGCTGATCGCCGGTCAGGCCAAAACTTGCCGGTTGGATGATTGGTGTGCCGGAATGACAACCTCGTGTCCGGTTGACCCGGTGGATCGTCGGGAGGGTTTGGTAATGTGGCGATTGCCAGTCGAAGCTCCATTCGAACAGGATATAGAGCTCGCCGTCATCGACGACGAAGGCGTCCATGCCCTGGTTTTCCCCTGCCAGCGTCTCCCCGACGGCTGGATCAATGCGGTGACCGGCGACGCGCTCGACATTCATCCCACCCATTGGCGCCTATGGCAAATCCATCGCTGCGATGTTCCGGGTCTTCAATGACCTCCCACCCCAAAGCGGCGGAAGGATCGCAACATACTGTGCCGTGGATTGTCTGCGATCAATGACACGACCGATCGGGCCGAAATAGTCTGCTTTTCGAAGGACGGCCGACGCGGCCGCGATCTGGAAAGCCGGAAGGAGGACCACATGCGTGGTTTCGGGGTTCACTCGGAGGTCGGGAAATTGAGAACCGTCATGGTTTGCAGACCGTCGTTGGCTCATCAGCGACTGACACCTGCTAACTGCCATGATCTGCTTTTTGACGATGTCCTATGGGTACATGAGGCTCAGAAAGATCATTTTGATTTTGTGCTGAAGATGCAGGAACGGGGCGTTGAAGTTCTCGAGCTCCACGACTTGCTTGGCCAGGCGCTTGCCAACAAACAGGCGCGCGATTTCGTGTTGGACCGGCGCATTACTCCGAATGTGCTCGGCTCGCAGATCGCCGAGGCGATGCGGCCGTGGCTTGACGAAATGCCGCCCACGCAGCTTGCCGCATTCATGATCGGCGGCATCGCAATCTCCGACCTGCCTGAGGTCAAGGCAAAGTCGCTGATGCTCAGCGCCTTGCCGGAGACGGATTTCGTCATCCCGCCGATTCCGAACACCCTGTTCCAGCGCGACCCGTCTTGCTGGATCTACGGCGGCGTGACCTGCAACCCGATGTTCTGGCCGGCAAGACGCGCCGAAACGCTGATCCAGCGTGCGATCTACAAGTTTCATCCGATCTTCCTCGGCGGTGATTTCCAGATCTGGTGGGGCGATTCAGACAATCAGTTCGCCAACGCCTCGATGGAGGGAGGCGACGTCATGCCGATCGGCAACGGCACCGTCCTGATCGGCATGGGCGAGCGTACGACCTATCAGGCCGTCGGTCAGGTGGCGCAGGCGCTGTTCAGGAGCAAGGCCGCGAAGAGGGTGATCGGCTGCCTGATGCCGAAGAGCCGTGCGGCAATGCACCTGGATACCGTTTTCAGCTTTTGCGATCGCGATGTCGTCACGCTGTTTGCCGAGGTCGTCGACCAGGTCCGCTGCTACAGCATGTATCCGAAAGACGACGACGGCACGTTCGAGATTCATCCTGAAACTCGACCAATGCTCGATGTCGTCAGCGAGGCGCTCGACTTGCCGCGATTGCGCACCGTCGAAACCGGCGGCAATTCCTACCAGGCCGAGCGCGAACAATGGGATGACGGCAACAATGTCGTCGCGCTCGAGCCCGGCGTCGTCGTCGCCTACGACCGCAACACCTACACGAATACGCTTCTGCGGAAGGCTGGGATCGAGGTCGTCACCATTCGCGGCGCCGAACTCGGCCGTGGCCGCGGTGGCGGGCACTGCATGACATGTCCCATCTGGCGCGACCCTGCTTACTGACGTTTCCATCCACGAAACAGGCTGACGGAGCAAGACCATGAGCTTCAATCTGCGCAATCGATCGCTTCTGACCGTGCAGGACTATACACCGCGGGAATTCCGTTACCTCCTTGATCTCGCCCGCGATCTGAAGCGGGCCAAATATGCCCGCACCGAGCAGGAACACCTGAAAGGCAAGGAGATCTGCCTGATTTTCGAGAAAACCTCGACGCGAACGAGGTGCGCCTTCGAAGTCGCCTGCTCGGATCAGGGCGCCAACGTCACCTATCTCGATCCGTCCGGCTCGCAGATCGGGCATAAGGAATCCTTCAAGGATACGGCGCGAGTGCTCGGCCGCATGTATGATGCCATCGAATATCGCGGCTCGGCGCAGAAGGGCGTTGAGACGCTGGCACGTTATGCCGGGGTGCCGGTCTATAACGGCCTGACGGACGAATATCATCCGACGCAGATGATTGCCGACGTCATGACCATGCGCGAACATAGCGACAAACCGGTCGCCCAGATCAAATATGCCTATGTCGGCGACACCCGCTCGAACATGGGGCATTCGCTGTTGATCGTCGGCTGCCTGCTCGGCATGGACGTGCGTATCTGCGGCCCGAGATCGCTGTGGCCTTCGGAAGAATATATGAAGATCGCCAGGGATCTTCAGCAGGCCTCGGGCGCTCGCCTGCTGGTCACCGAAGATCCGAAGGAGGCGGTCAAAGACGTCGATTTCATCCATACGGACGTCTGGGTTTCGATGGGCGAGCCGAAGGAGGTCTGGCGCGAACGCATCAAGCTGCTCACGCCCTATCAGGTCAATCAGGAACTGATGAAGGCGACCGGCAATCCGCAGACCAAGTTCATGCATTGCCTGCCGGCATTCCACGACACCGAAACCACGCTCGGCAAACAGATCGCCGAAGATTACGGCATGGACAACGGACTTGAAGTCACCAACGACGTCTTCGAGTCCGAGGCCAATGTCGCCTTCGAGCAGGCGGAGAACCGTCTGCACACGATCAAGGCCCTGCTTGTCGCGACCCTGGGAGATTGACATGCGTGTGGTGATTGCGCTTGGCGGCAATGCGCTTCTGCGGCGTGGGGAAGCCATGACCGCCGATACCCAGAGACGGAATGCGCGCGTCGCGGCTGAGGCGATCGCGCCATTGGCGGCCGAACATGAGATCGTCGTCACCCACGGCAACGGGCCGCAGGTGGGGCTGCTTGCGCTGCAGGGGGCGGCCTACAAACCCGAGGAAGCCTATCCGCTCGATGTTCTCGGCGCCGAGACCGAGGGCATGATCGGTTACATGCTGGAACAGGAACTCGGCAATCTCTTGCCGTTCGAGCAACCTTTGGCCACGCTGCTGACCATGGTGGAGGTCGATGCCGCCGACCCGGGCTTCCAGAACCCCACGAAGTTCGTCGGCCCGGTCTATGAGAAAGCCGAGGCTGACCGGATCGCCAAGGAAAAGGGCTGGGTTTTCAAGCAGGATGGCGAAAAATGGCGGCGTGTCGTCGCCTCGCCGGCGCCCAAACGCATCTTTGAGATCCGCCCGGTCCGATGGCTGCTGGAACAGCGCACCATCGTCATCTGTGCGGGCGGCGGCGGCATTCCGACAATGTACGAAAAGGGCCACGACCGGAAGCTGATCGGTGTCGAAGCGGTGATCGACAAGGATCTGTGCTCGGAGCTGCTGGCGCGCGAGCTCCAAGCCGATCTCCTGATCATGGCGACGGATGCCGAGGCCGTCTACACCGATTGGGGCAAGCCATCCCAGAAGGCGATCCATCAGGCCCGTCCCGACGATTTCAAGCAGTTTTCCTTCCCGGCCGGGTCGATGGGCCCGAAGATCGATGCCGCCTGCCATTTTGCGCGGGCCGGTGGCAAGACCGCGGCCATCGGATCGCTTGCCGACATTGCGGGAATGGTGCGCGGCGAACGCGGAACGATCATCAATGAAAATTTTGCCGGCCTGAGCTGGCACAGCTGACCGCCCGATCTTTCAAGCAAACTTATCCTGAGAGGGCAGGGGGCGCGGTATCGCGCCCCCTGCTGCCGTCTCCTTGTCTGTGGCGCCAGTCGCATTTCGTTTTTGCCAGACATAGACCGGGATGCCGAGCATCAACAGCACGAGGCCGTATAGCACCGGTTCGGCGCCGGAACCGTAGAGGGTGAAGATTGCAAAGACGAAGGCGATGATCTCGATTGCGCTCACCCGTGGCATTCGCCCATGGGCGGCACCAGCAACGAGGCTTCGGGCAAGCGAGCAGAAGGCATAGGGAATGACGGCGGCCATGGTGCTCAGACCGACCATGAGCCGGTAGGCCGCCGCGAAACCTTCGGAGCCGATCGCCTGGACAAGCACCAAAAGCGTTGCGAACGAGGCTGAGATGATCATGCCCCATGCCGGCACGCCGCGCGCGGAGAGCCGCGCAAAAAGCGGCGGAAACAGCCCGTCCCGGGCAGCAGCCATCGGGACCTGCCCCATCAGCAGGGTCCAGCCGTTGAGAGCGCCGATCGAGGAGAGCAGCACGGCAATCGAGATCGCCAGCTCGCCGGGCCGTCCCCACATGATCCCCGCGGCCTGGGAGAATGGCGCAACCGAGCGAACGAGCTGTTCGCGCGGCAGGAGGCCCATCACGACAATGGTGCCCAGGACATAGAGGGCGGCGGCGATCGAGATCCCAAGCACGGTCGAACGGGGGATGGTCCGCTCGGCATTCTCGACATCGCCTGCAGGCACGGTCGCCGATTCCAGCCCTAGATAGGCGAACATCGTCAGCGGCGCCAGCGTTGCGACCGACTGCAGCAGCGATTGTCCGCTCGGATTGAATTCGGAGAAATGCGAGGTGTCGATGAAGAGAAGGCCGATGATGGCGACGGCGCCGAAGGGAAGCAGCTTGGCATAGGTGGTGACCTGCGCGAAGACACCCGCCGCATGGACGCCGCGAAGATTGACGAGCACGATCGCCCATATCACGCCAAGCGTCAGCACGGTCGCGGCGAAGCGGTTGCCGAGAGCAGGGAAGAGATCGACCATGACGCCGGCAAAGGCAATGGCGATGACCGGCAGCGACGTCCAGATGGAAATCCAGTAGCCCCAGGCAATCAGGAAGCCGGCGAAATCGCCATAGGCGAGCCTCGTATATGCATAGGGGCCGCCGACAGCGGGCACAAGGCGCGCCAGGCGCGCAAAGGTGAGGCCGAGGCAGATCGCGCCGGCGCCCATGACGATCCAGACGATAATCGCAAGGTTGCCATAGGGCGCGACTGCGGCCGGCGAAAGATAAAAGCCCGACCCCACCATGTTTCCCACCACGATGGCGGTGCAGGCAGCAAGTCCGAGGCTCTTGCCATTTGGCGACGTTGTCATGGTCCCCTCCCGATAAACATCCTTTCCGACGCCGATATCGCCTCGGACATCTGTTCCCGGACGCAATCTTCCTCCCAAAGAACAGATGCCGCAATCCGGTTCAATGCGTAGTGGGCGACGGTCTGAAAGCATCAGAAAATATGCGGGCCATCGGCAATGTACCTGCTTGAACAGCATTGATCGTACTCAATGCTTGGCGTCGGTGCATGAGCTATCTTCGACACCGAACGTCATTTAGTTCTCGGGAGTAAGAGCGATGAAGATGGCCATGATCATTGGACTTGCCGTATTCACTGCCGCCGCCGGAATTGCTCCGGTCGAGGCCCAGCAGAATCGACGCGAATATAGGAGAATGAACTGGAGCGAAAATCTGCCCGAGGCGGTGAGAACCTATCACGACAGACGATTCACGATCGTTAGCTACAGGATGGCGGATTTTTCGGAGACAGGCTCACACCCTAAGCAGGGAAGTGAAGAACATGTCAAAGCCATCAGAGACGCAATTCGCGCGAACAAATGGCTTGCGGCCCAGCTCAAGGCCAAGAAGCTTACCGCGAACGACATCGAATGGGTCTCGCGGGCACGCAACGGCAATATGACCTTCTATACAAAATGAGCGGCATTTGTGCCGGGTAAATTTCAGGCTGGGGCAGCCGCGCGGCCTTCCCTGCGCGCCCACCGCATGATTGGCTGGTTGCCATGGCGCGGCTGCGGCCGGCAATGGAAAAAGGGGGCCCACTCCGTCTCACACCTCGTCTCACCTTCACGACCAGCATAAAACGATTGGAACGAAAGGTGTCGGAGGCGGGGACAATGATGTTAGGCGAGCAGGGATTTCTCAGGATCTCGATCGCGGCGACGGTTGTGGTCGCTACGCTCGGCGTGGTTTTCGGCATCCTTTCCGGATCGTTCTCCATCGCCTTCGACGGCGTTTATTCGCTGGCCGATGCGGCGATGACCGGGCTTGCGCTCTGGGTTTCCAGCCTCATCATACAATCGACCCAGAGCGACGCGCAGTCGGGCAGAATCCGAAACCGCTTTACCATGGGCTTCTGGCATCTGGAGCCCATCGTGCTGATGCTCAATGGCTGCCTGCTGATGACGGTCGCCGTGTATGCACTGATCAGCGCGATCATCAGCATCCTGAACGGCGGCCACGAACTGCAATTCGGCATGGCGGTCGCCTATTCTGCGGCGACCCTGCTTGTCTGCGCCGCCATGGCTTTCCTTGGCATCAGGCTGAATGCCGGCATCAAATCCGATTTCATCTCGCTCGACATCAAGGCGTGGATCATGTCCGGCGGCATCGCGTTAGCGCTGCTGATTGCATTTCTGATCGGCATGGCTGTGCAGGCGACGCCCGTCGCATGGGTCGCCAGCTATATGGATCCCGCGGTTCTGGCGCTGGTCTGCCTGGTCATGATCCCGCTTCCGATCGGCACTGTCCGGAAGGCGTTGAGCGAGATCCTGCTGATCGCCCCTGTCGATCTCCAGGAGCATGTCGACCGCGTCGCCTCGGAAACGGTTCGCCGCCTCGGCTTCCTTTCGCACCGCGCCTATGTCGCCCGGGTCGGCCGCGCAATGCAGATCGAACTCTACTTCATCGTACCGGAAGGGCTTCCGGCAAAGACGGTAGAGGAATGGGACGCACTCCGCGACGAGATAGGGGCCTCGATCGGAGACGAGAGCGCCAATCGCTGGCTGACGATCGCCTTCACGGCCGACGCGGAATGGGCGGAATAGGCGGAACAGGCGACGTCAGCGTTCCCATCGATATCGAAATCCTTTGCCTCAGGTTGATTGCAATCAACGACGGTGCATCACCCGTCATGTACGATCCCTCCAGCTGAGATACGCGTCGCTGCAGAGCGGCCACGGCCTTTGACCCTCGGTTTCCGGAGGAACGCATGGAATTCCAGATGGCATTTCCGATAGCCGTTATCGACGAAGACTTTGATGGCAAGAGCGCCGCAGGACGCGGCATGCGCGATCTGGCGGCCGCAATCGAAAAGGAAGGCTTCCGGATCGTCTCCGGCGTTTCCTACGAGGATGCGCGGCGCCTCGTGCATATCTTCAACACCGAATCCTGCTGGCTGGTATCCGTCGACGGGAGCGAGGACAAGACCACGCGCTGGCAGCTGTTGGGAGAGGTATTGGCCGCCAAGCGGCAGAGGAACGACCGCCTGCCGATTTTCCTCTTCGGCGACGAAACGACCGCGGAAGACGTCCCGGCCGGGGTGCTTCGCCACGCCAACGCCTTCTTCCGGCTGTTCGAGGATACGGCGGAATTCATGGCGCGCGCCATAGCGCAGGCTGCGCGCAACTATCTCGACCGGCTGCCGCCGCCGATGTTCAAGGCGCTGATGGACTACACCCTCGAGGGCGCCTATTCCTGGCATACGCCCGGCCATGGGGGTGGTGTCGCTTTCCGCAAGAGCCCCGTCGGCCAGCTCTTCTATACTTTCTTCGGTGAAAACACGCTGCGATCCGATATCTCCGTATCGGTCGGCAGCGTTGGTTCGCTGCTGGATCACGTCGGGCCGATCGCCGAGGGCGAGCGCAATGCCGCACGCATCTTCGGCACCGACGAGACCCTATTTGTGGTCGGCGGCACGTCGACGGCAAACAAGATCGTATGGCATGGCATGGTGGGGCGCGGCGATCTGGTGCTGTGCGACCGCAACTGCCATAAGTCGATCCTGCACTCGCTGATCATGACGGGCGCAACTCCCATCTATCTCACGCCGTCGCGCAACGGGCTCGGCATCATCGGCCCGATCTCGAAGGATCAGTTCACCCCGGAATCGATTGGTCGCAAGATTGCCGCAAGCCCCTTTGCCGGGCAGACGAGCGGCAAGGTCCGGTTGATGGTTATCACCAACTCGACCTATGACGGGCTGTGCTACAATGTCGATGCGATCAAGGCATCGCTCGGCGACGCAGTCGAAGTGCTGCATTTCGACGAGGCCTGGTACGCCTATGCCAATTTCCACGAATTCTACGATGGCTTCCACGGGATTTCGTCTACGAAGCCGGCGCGTTCGAAAACCGCCATCACTTTTGCCACGCAATCGACGCACAAGCTTCTGGCCGCGTTCTCGCAGGCCTCGATGATCCACATCCAGCATGCCGAGACCACGCGGCTCGACGTCACCCGCTTCAACGAAGCCTTCATGATGCACACCTCCACCTCGCCGCAATACGGCATCATCGCCTCCTGCGATGTCGCCGCAGCGATGATGGAGCAACCGGCGGGACGCGCGCTCGTCCAGGAGATGATCGACGAGGCGATCAGCTTCCGCCGGGCGATGAACACGATGAGGCAACAGACGGAAGGCAGCTGGTGGTTTGACGTCTGGGAGCCGACGGTCGCCGAGCAGACGCCGACCGATATCCATGCCGACTGGGTTCTGAAGCCGGATGATGCCTGGCATGGGTTTACCGGCCTTGCCGAAAACCACGTCATGGTCGACCCGATCAAAGTCACTATTCTGTCGCCGGGCCTGTCGGCAAGCGGAGCGATGGACGAGCATGGGATACCGGCGGCCGTCATCACGAAGTTCCTGTCCTCCCGACGCATAGAAATCGAAAAGACCGGCCTCTATTCCTTCCTGGTGCTTTTCTCGATGGGCATCACGCGCGGCAAGTGGAGCACGCTCGTCACCGAGCTCCTGAATTTCAAGGATCTCTATGACGCCAATGCGCCATTGACCCGCGCGCTGCCGGCACTCGCCGCCTCCCATCCGGAAGCCTATGGCGGCATGGGGCTCAAAGACCTCTGCGAACAGATCCATGCGATCTACCGCAAGGACGATGTGCCGAAGGCGCAGCGCGAGATGTACACCGTCTTGCCCGAAATGGCGTTGCGTCCCGCCGACGCCTATGACCGGCTGGTCAAGGGGCGGATCGAGAGCGTCGAGATCGACAATCTCATGAACCGCATCCTCGCCGTGATGATCGTACCCTATCCGCCGGGTATCCCGCTGATCATGCCGGGCGAGCGGATCACCCAGTCGACGAAATCCATTCAGGACTATCTGCTTTACGCCCGTGATTTCGACCGGAAGTTCCCCGGTTTCGAGACGGATATCCACGGCCTTCGATTCTTGCCCGGTGACGGCGGTCGCCGCTATCTTGTCGATTGCATTGCAGAGGAGGGGCAGGAATGATCCCGCGCGATGTGAAGTCTCCGACGGTCGCCATACCGTTTCACAAGATGCTGAAGATCGTGGCCGTCATCGACCGCGACAATTCTCAGGCCCAGGAACTGGTGGCGCAGATCACCGCCCAGGGCTTCCAGGTGGAGCTGCGGCACGACTATTCCGCTGATGTATCTGAGGATGCTGACGTCGGCGCCTATATCGGCTCGGTCGAGGGCGGCAAGCTGCCGGCGGCACGTAACTTTCTCCGCTCGGTCAGGGATATCGGTTTTCGCACGCCGATCTGGGCAATGGCGGATACGCTGACGATTGCGGATATGGATGTCGTCGAGATGGCCGGCGAGGTGGATGGCTTCGTCTATCTCGGCCAGCAGACGCCGACCTTCTATGCCAAGCAGATCGTTTCCAGCGCGGTCAATTACGGCAAGTCGCTGCTGCCGCCGTTTTTCGGCGGCATGATGGCCTATGACGGCGAGGCCAATATCGCCTTCGATTGCCCTGGACATCAGGGCGGCCAGTTCTATCGAAAATCACCGGCCGGCCAGCTCTTCTTCAAATATTTCGGCGAGAGCATTTTCCGCAACGATCTCTGCAATGCGGACGTCGATCTCGGCGACCTCCTGATCCATGAAGGCCCCGCCGTCGAAGCACAGAAGCAGGCTGCGCGCATCTTCGGCGCGGACCGCACCTACTTCATCCTGAACGGAACAAGCACCTCCAACAAGGTGGTCGCCAACGCGGTGCTGCGCAGCGGCGATCTCGTGCTCTTCGACCGCAACAATCACAAATCCCTGCATCAGGGCGCGCTGGTTCAGGCGGGCGCCATCCCGATCTATCTGCCGACCGCCCGCAATTCCTTCGGCATGATCGGCGCGGTCGACTGGGCGGCCTGGGACGAGAGCTGGCTGCGGCAAAAGATCGAGGAACATCCGCTTGTCACCGACAAGAGCCGCGCGCAGGCGGAGAGGCCTTTCCGCCTAGCCTGCATCCAGCTCGCGACTTATGACGGCACGATTTACAATGTCCGGCAGGTCATGGAGAAGATCGGTCATCTCTGCGACTACGTGCTCTGGGACGAGGCCTGGATCGGCTACAACGCCTTTCATCCGCTCTTCGAGGGCCACAGCCCGATGCGCCTGAAAGACCTGCGGGCGGACATGCCTGGCCTGTTCTCCACCCAATCCGTGCACAAGCAGGGCGCCGGCTTCTCGCAGGCATCGCAGATCCACAAGCGGGACGAACATATCAGCGGCCAGCGCCGGTTCGTCGAACACAAGCGTTTCAACGAATCGCTGCTGATGCATGTTTCGACCTCTCCCTTCTATCCGCTCTTCGCCTCGCTTGACGTCAACGCCAAGGTGCATGAGGGCAAGGCGGGCGAGATGCTCTGGGACCGCTGCATCGAACTGGGGATCGAGGTGCGCAAGAAGCTGCGCGGTTTCGTCGAGCACTACGAGTCCAAAGCCGCAGGCACGGAAGAGCAATGGTTCTTCGATCCCTTCGTGCCGGACAAGGTCACCATTTCGGGCTCAAAACATACCACCGACCTCGAAGCCGTACGGTGGGAAGATGTGTCCACGGATGTGCTCAAGCGCGAGCAGCAATGCTGGCGTTTCGATCCACAGGCAAAGTGGCACGGTTATGCCGGATATGCGCCTGATTACACGATGGTCGATCCGAACAAGCTTACGCTGCTGACGCCCGGCATCGACCGCAAGACCGGTGAATATCGCGAGTTCGGCATTCCGGCGACCGTCGTCGCCAACTATCTGCGCGAGCAGCGGGTCGTCGCCGAAAAATGCGACCTCAACAGCCTGCTTTTCCTGCTCACTCCAGCCGAAGACGAGAGCAAGCTGAACACGCTCGTCGCCAAACTCGTCAAGTTCAAGAATCTCTGGGATCGCGACGCGCCGCTGCAGGAGGTGCTGCCGACCGTCTTTGCGGCCAATCGCGAGCGCTATGCCGGCTATACGGTCCGCCAGGTCTGCCGCGAAATGCATACCTTTTATCGCGATGCCGGCGTCAAGGAATTGCAGCGTCTCTGCTTCCGCTCGGAGAGCTTCCCGGAGCCGGCCATCGCTCCGAAGCAGGCCTATGAAGCGCTGGTCGCCAACAATGTCGACTATGTGTCGTTGACGGAAGCCGCCGGCCGCATTTCGGCAACGCTGGCGCTGATCTATCCGCCCGGCATCGGCGTGATCGTGCCGGGAGAGCGCTGGGACGACCGCGCTCGACCCATGCGCGACTATTTCCTCGCCTTCGAGGAATCCTTCAACCGGTTTCCGGGTTTCAACTACGAGGTCCAGGGCGTGTTCCAGGAGCGGGTCGAGGGGCGGATCAAATTCCACACATATGTCGTTCGCGAGTAGGGGCAGGAGGATTTCATCATGACCGACAACACGATGCATCTCGCGGCCGAGACCACCGCGAAGAAAAAGATGAATCTGGTGCAGCTCACCTTCATCGTCGCCGTGAACATGATGGGGTCGGGCATCATTATGCTCCCCGCCAACATGGCGCAGGTCGGTGCAATCTCGCTCCTTTCCTGGCTGGTGACCGCCGTCGGCTCGATGGCGATCGCCTATGGCTTTGCTCAGGCCGGATTGTTCAATCAGCGCCCCGGGGGCATGTCCGCCTACGCGGAAGATGCCTATGGAAAAGACGGCTATTTCCTGGTGTTCTTCCTGTATTTCCTGTCGCTCGCCATCGGCAATGTGGCGATTGGTATTTCGGCCGTCGGTTATCTCGCCGGCTTCTTTCCGGTGCTGACATCCACGCCCATCATGACCTGCCTGGCGCTGATCGTGCTTCTCTGGCTGACGACGGCCGCCAATTTCGGCGGTCCGCGCATTACCGGGCGTATCGGTTCGATCACAGTCTGGGGCGTCATCCTTCCGGTCGGGCTGCTGTCGATCATCGGCTGGCTCTGGTTCAGTTCAAGCACATTCGGCGCTGCCTGGAATCCGAAAGGGCTGACACTGGCCCAGGGCATGGGATCGAGCATTTCGCTGACGCTCTGGGCCTTCCTCGGCATGGAGTCGGCGGCGCAGAATTCGGATGCCGTCGAAAACCCAAAGCGTGACGTGCCGCTCGCCTGTATGTTCGGCACGCTCGGGGCAGCCGTCATCTATATCCTGTCGACGACAGTCATTCAGGGCATCGTGCCGAATGCCGAGCTCGCCACTTCAACAGGTCCGTTCGCACTGGCCTATGCCACGATGTTCAATCCGACGATCGGTTCGATCATCATGGCGCTGGCGGTCCTTGCCTGCCTCGGCTCTTTGCTGGGCTGGCAGTTCACGATCGCCCAGACGGCGAAAACCGCTGCCGATGAGCGGATGTTCCCGTCCATATTTTCCCGGGTGAACGAGATGGGCGCGCCGGTCAGCGGCATGATCATTCTAGGCATCGTGCAGACAGGTCTTGCCCTGATGACCATATCGCCGACTTTGAGCGAGCAGTTCTCCGCGCTCGTCAACCTCGCTGTCGTCACCAATGTGCTGCCTTACATCATCGCGCTGTCTGCCCTGTTCGTCATGATGAAGGCCGCTCGCGTGCCGCCGGCGAAATACCGGCTGAATGCCACGATCGCCCTGGTCGGCATGGCTTACAGCGTTTTCGCCATCTATGCCTCCGGCAAGGATGCGGTACTCGGCGGCATGATCGTTACAGGGATCGCTTTCATCATTTACGGGCTTATCGCCCCGCGTTTCGCCAGCGGCGTGAACCGGGCGCCGGCCGAGTAACACAGGGAGGACCAAACATGTCAGGTAGAAATGGTCGCTGGGCGGCAATTGTCGCCTCTGTCCTCGCCGTGATGGCCGTCGCACCGCCCGCGCCCGCCCAGACGCTCGACCGCGTCAGGACGTCCAGCGCGCTGAAATTCGGCTACGACCCCGACGCGAGACCTTTTTCATTCGATGCCCAGCAGGGCAAACCCGATGGCTATGCGGTTGCCCTCTGCAACCGGATAGCCGACAGCCTGAGGGCTCAGCTGAACCTGCCGAAGCTCGACGTGGAATGGGTTTCCCTTTCGGGCGACGCCAAGCTGCGTGCCATACAGGATGGCACGGTGGACCTTGTCTGCGGGGCGGAGCCGGTGACGCTCAGCCGCAGGCAGCAGGTCTCATTCTCACTCCCGATCTTCCCGAGCGGTACCGGGGCGCTGCTCAATGCGAGTGCTCCGCTGGCGCTGCGCGAGGTTCTGCAATATGGCGAGCCATCGAGCCGGCCCGTCTGGCGCGGCGCGCCGGCCCGCACGATCCTCGAGCACAAGACATTCTCCTCGATAGCCGGCACGACAAGCGAAGGCTGGCTGTCCGACAGGATCAAGACCTTTCAGCTCGCGGCAACGGCGACGCCCGTGAACAGCTATCAACAGGGGATCGAGCGTGTCCTGGACGGCAGTTCGGCGGTGCTCTTCGGCGACATGCCGCTTCTGATGGATGCCGCCGCCCGCAGCGACAGCTCCGGCAATCTCATAATCCTCGAGCGTCATTTCACCTACGAACCGCTCGGCCTCGAGCTGGCGCGCGGGGACGAGGATTTTCGCTTGGCCGTCGATCGCGCCCTGAGCCAGGCCTATGCGGCGCAGAATTTCCGGGTGTTTTTTACAACATGGTTTGGCCAGCCTGACGACGCAGTCGTGACCTTCTTCCAGCAGACGGCTCTTCCGGAATGAGGCCGCGAGCAGATCAGGGAAGACGAGCAAGACAGGGATCATTGGCGTCGGCCGGGAGCTAGCGGCAACAGATCATCGCGATCCAGGTAATCGGGGGCCAGGTTATCGGGGGCCAGGTAATCAGGGGCTAGGTGATCAGAGGGGAGTGAAGGTTGAGCCTTCTTTTCAAAGAGATTCGCGATAGCCCCATGCTCTGGCTGCTGGCCGCCGTGCCGGTGGTGTTCGCAGCTGCGGCGCTCTTCCCCGAGGCCCACACGGCGCTTTTCGTCCTGTCGGTGCTGGCCATCGTCCCGTTGGCCGGACTGCTCAGCCATGCGACCGAATCCGTTGCCGCCAAGACGGGTGACGCCGCGGGCGGGCTGCTGAATGCGACCCTCGGCAATCTCACCGAACTGGTCATCGCGCTGGCTGCCCTGCAGGCAGGCGAATATACGCTGGTCAAGGCATCCATCGCCGGAGCGATCGTCACCAACACGCTGTTCATGCTGGGTGCTTCGTTTCTTCTCGGCGGGCTCAAATACCACATTCAGGAGTTCAACCGAGCCAGCGCGCGACTTCAAGCCGGCCTGCTTTTCCTGGCCACAATCGCCCTGCTGATGCCTTCGGCGCTTGGTGGATTGGACTCGGCATCGGTCGCACCAGTCACTCAAACGCTCAGTCTCAGCCTGGCTGCCTTGCTGATCGTCGGGTACGGGCTTGGGCTGTTGTTCACGCTTCGGACGCATCGGGAATTTTTTTCTTCAACGGAACATGCCGAGGCCGGCGAAGCGCCGTGGCCGATCGGCCTTGCTCTGGGCACGCTTGCCGGCGTCACCGTAATCGTGGCCCTGGTGAGCGAGATCTTCGTCGAGTCCGTGCAGGAGGCGGCGGAGGCCTTCGGAATGACCCCCGCCTTTGTCGGTTTCATCGTCGTCGCATTGGTCGGCGGTGCGGCCGAAATGGCCTCGGCATTTTCCGGCGCGCGCAAGAACCGGCTGGATCTGAGCGTGGGCATCGCGCTCGGGAGCGCTTCCCAGATTGCCTTGTTCGTTGCGCCCGTTCTGGTCTTGACGAGTTATTTCATCGGTCCGTCGCCGATGGATCTGCAATTCTGGCCGGGTGCCGTGACGATGATGTTCCTTGCGACGGTGACTGCGATGTTCGTCACCAACAGCGGGCGATCGGCATGGTTTGTCGGCGTCCTGGTGCTGATGGTGTACATGATTTTCGCCATAACGCTGTACGTCCTGCCGCCGGCAGTGCGATGAGGTCCCGCGTTCCCAAACAGGAGCGATCGGGCGGCGGACCGCATACCCGGCAGGTGAGAAGGCTGTTCTTCATCGCACTCGCACAGCAGCTGCGTGTCATCTGGCCGATCCTTTCCGGCATCGTGTCGATCATGGTCGCATCCGGACTGGCAATTTGGCGGATCGAAAATTGGCGGATCGATGAAGCGCTTTATTTTACCTTCGTGACGGGACTTACCATCGGCTACGGCGACTTTACGCCCAAACATGTTTCGGCACGGATACTCGCTTTGGTCATCGGGTTTGCAGGGATCGTGCTGACCGGCGTCATTGCAGCTATCACAGTAAAAGCCTTGAGCGTGACGGACCGAGACGGCAGCTAGGTTTGATCAGATTGCGCCGCCGTACATTTTATTCGTGATCTCGGGGAACGATCCGATACCTTGGTGACTTCGTATCCATTGCAGGGATACGTTGAATGCGGAGCTGATCCATGAGCAAAGAGCGTGGCCGCAGAAAACTGATGTTGCGGCTCCCCGATATCCGGCATCTCCTGGAGAGCATGACCAGTGAAGCGCTCGCGGAGATGTTTGAATCCTACGATCTTGCTGTCGATGCGCTGGAGCGGTTCCGAAGTAAGAGCCCGAGGGAAGAGAAGCTCATCATCGAGTATGAACAGCTCTGCCGCGAAATCGAGCAGGAGGTTGTCGTCTACTGCAAGAACAGGTGAGTCCCGCCAGGCCGCCGCTGGCGCCTCGACGATCGTCATTGCGGGTGTTCGATGCGTTCCGGTTGAGCATCGAATCTCGCGGAGCGGCTATTTTCCGATCCGGTCGAAACCGAAGGCCAGGCCCAGGCTTTCAGCAGTTCGTAGAAGACACCGAGAACGACCGGCCCCAAAAACAGCCCCAGCAGGCCTTGTGACAAGGTGCCGCCGATGACGCCGATCAGTATCACCGGCATTGGAGTGGAGAGGCCGCGCGCCATCAAGATCGGTTTCAGTATGTTATCGATGATCATGATGGGGATCGTCACGACGGTGAAAGCCAAGGCGATCGACATGGGCCAGGAGAACCACGCCCAAATGATGACCGGCAAAAGAATGAGCGCAGGCCCGAGCTGCATCAGGCACAGGACGAGCACAAGAAAGGTCAAGGGGCCGCTCCCCGGAACGTCAAAAAGGGCAAAACACAGTCCGCACAACAGCGCTTGCAGGAAGGCAACGCCAATGACGCCCCGCGATACATTGCGCACCGTGGCTCCCGCCAGCCGGGCAAAGCCGACACCCTTTTCACCGGCGATCCGGCTTGCCAGCACCTGTATGGCTGCAGCCAGGCGTGCTGATCGCGTCAGCAATAGGCCCGAAAGCATGATCGAAACGACAAAGCTCAAAACGCCGCCGCCGATCGAGGCGAGCTTCGTGACGATAACGGCCGTGACTTCACGAATGGGCGCCTGAAACTTGATGATGGTAGCGGCCAGATCGCTTGCAATCCGATTCCAGGCGTCGTGAATCCGCTCGCCGACGACGGGCCATTCCCGAATAGCGACCGGTGCCGAGGGGAGCGTGAAGTTCCCCGTCCGCAGCTTGCCGATCAACGCCTGCGTGGTGTCGGCAAAATTGACCGCAACGAGGGCCAGGGGCGCAATGATCAGGACGAGGCAAAAGACGACGATGATGGCGGCCGCGATGACGGGCCTGTTTCCGATCAGCCTCGAAAGTGCCTCGAATATCGGGAAAAGGGCGACCGCAAGGATGGCCGACCAGATGACGATCAGCGCAAAGGGAGCAATCAGAACGATGGTCCAATAGGCAAAAAGCCCGATGATGCCCAATCGGACAAGATCGCTTATTCTCGCCTCTATCGAAATCTGCCCTGACCCGGCTCCCTGCGCCGCCGTATCGCCTGTGGTCTCCATCGTTGCGTCCCGTCCGCCATGTTCTAGAGCGGTTCAGCTTTTCGCGGAAACGCAGAACTGCTCTAACCTTTTGTTCTGACGCGATTCCCGGCAAAAGCGCTTCGCGCTTTGCCTGGAATTGCTTCAGGCTGAGGTCGTCTTATGACGTCGCGTCCGGCACGACATGGCGGATGCTGTGGTCCTCCATGAAATCCGACGGCCGCTTCTGACGTTTGCCGAGATCGGGTGCTTCGAACTTCACCCGCTCATAAGGGATGGATTGCAGGATGTGCGAGATGCAGTTGACCCGGGCACGTTTCTTGTCATCCGAGGGCACCACCCACCACGGTGCATGGTTGCTGTCGGTCATCCGCAGCATCTCGTCATAGACACGCGTGTAGTCCCACCAGCGCTGATAGGATTCAACATCCATCGGACTGAGTTTCCACTGTCGCAGAGGATCGTCGATCCGGCGTCTGAAACGGCGTTCCTGCTCTTCCTCGCTGACCGTCAGGAAGTATTTCAGTAGAACGACGCCGCTTTCGACGATCGCGGCCTCGAAGCGAGGCGCCAATTCAAGAAAGCGCTGCGCTTTCTTTTCGCTGCAAAATCCCATGACCCGATCAACGCCGGCGCGGTTGTACCAACTGCGGTCGAATATGACGATTTCGCCGGCGGCCGGCATATGAGCGATATAGCGCTGCATGTAGATCTGAGATTTCTCGCGGTCGGTGGGCGCCGGCAGTGCCACGACGCGAAAGACCCGCGGACTGACCTTTTCTGTTATGCGCTTGATCATGCCGCCTTTGCCGGCGGCATCCCGTCCCTCGAAGACGATGACGACTCTCGCACCGGATTTCTTGATCCAGGCTTGCAAATGGGCCAACTCCACCTGCAGTCGCTCGATTTCCTTGTCATAGTCCCATGATTTCTTTTTCTTTTTATCCTTTCCGACGCGGCCTGCCCCTCCATACGTCTTTGCGGGCTCGTAATTCTCGTCCATTTCTCTACCTCCCTTGCGCGAACATATTCTAAAGCGCGTCGCGATCTTTCAGATTCGCTCCTTGCGCTTTAGCTCTTTGTTTTTACGCATGTCGTTGCCGCAAAACCGCTGCACACTTTTGCGCGACATGCTTTAGCCTGCCGACGCGGTGCTGCCGGTCTCGCCGACATTTCCTATCAGCGCTCGCAACGCCTCTTCCCTGCCGTTGAAAAGATTGTGAACACCGATCGCTTCGACGACCCCCGCGCGCTCGAGGATGCCGCGGCTTTCCTCGCTGAGGTCGGTCATTGCGAAAACGATATTCCGCTTTGCCAGGATCTCGGCCACGGCATCGAGCGCGGCTGCGCCGGTGCTGTCGATATGCGTGACGGCGCTGGCATCGAGCACGAGGCATCTGGTTTCGGCAGGGAGTTCCTTCGCTACGGACGCCAGCCGCAGGCGCACGTAATCGGCGTTGTAAAACAGAATGCTGCCTTGGATGGCGAAGACGGCGGCCCCCTCGACAGGGCGCGCTTCCGGAAAGCGGGCAAGATCGAAAAAGCCGTGCCGTCCCTCGATACGTCCAAGAAGACCGTCGCGGGGAAACATCGTCTGACGCAAGAGATAGACGAGCGTTGCCGCAACCGCGACGATGACGCCGTTGAGAACACCGAAGCTGATTGCGCCCCACATGGCGATCAGCGCAAAAATGAATTCCATGCGGCTGATGCGCCAGATCTTTTTCAATTCGTGAATATCGATGAGGCTGATTGCCGCCGTTGCGAGGATTGCGGCGAGCGCGGGAATGGGGAGTATCCGCAGCGCACTGTGAAGGAAAACAAGCGCGGCGATCAGCGTCGCGGCCGATACCAATCCAGCGACCTGAGAGACGCCGCCTGTCGACAGGTTTATCGCGGTTCGGGAATCCGAGACGCTGACGGGAAACGAGCCGAACAAGCCGGGCGCGATGTTGGCGGCGCCAAGTCCGATCAATTCCTGATTGGCGTCGACCTCCTCTCCGGTTCGTGAGCCGAAGCTTCTTGCCGCGACGATGCCTGCGCCGAAGCTGACGAGAAAGATCGCGGCCGAACCGAGCACGATCTTATCGAGAGGCATCTGATGCAATGCAGGCAGAGATAGGCTCGGCATTCCGCTTGGGATATCGCCGACAACTGCAATGCCCCGGCCTTGGAAGTCGAAGATCGCCGAAAGGACGACCGAGAGGACAACCACCAGAACAGGGCCTGGAACTCGGAACCGAAAGGCCCGGACGATCCATAACAGGGCGAACATGATCAGGCCGAGAATGAGCGAAGGCCAGTGGATCAGGCTGCTCTTGGCGAGCATTTCGACGAGCGGCGGGATCAGTCCATCCGATGAGATCTTTACCCCCGTGAAACGACCGATTTGTCCGACAAGGATCGAGAGCGATACGCCGGCGAAGAAACCCACCAGAATGGGACGGGAGAGAAAGCTCGCGAGAACGCCGAGCCTCAGCAGTTTCGCCGCGATGCAGAAGACGCCGACACCAAGCGCAAGGGCCGACGCGATGGCGACCCTGTCGATACCTGCCGTCGTGGGTTCGGCTGCGATGATGGCGCCCATGGCGGCGGCCAGCACGGTCATGGTCGCGGCGTCAGGCCCGACGACCAAAAGCCGGGAAGGACCAAAGATCGCATAGGCGATCGGAGCAACGATGCTGGCATAGATGCCGGTTTCCGGCGGCAGGCCGGCGATGGCGGGATAGGCGATGGCGCTCGGCAAGCCGACTGCGGCAATCGACAGCCCGGCCGGAATGTCACTGCGGAGCCAGTCTCTGTTGAAGCCAGCCAAGCCCCGCAACATCGGAAGACTTCCTATCACCCGCTGGCTCCTTATTCTTTGCCGCTGGCATGATGTATCAATGTTCAAGGAACACGTAGTTCATCCAGCTGCTCATGCGCAGCAGCACCTTGCGCAGAACGGCGACATGGTGCCAATGGTGGGTGTAGACCGCGACCTCCGCGACCACGCCGCCCGGCAGTTGATAATCATCGGTGTTTTCGAGCAACTCGATCCGAGCCAGCGTTTGTCCGGGCGATAGGCGCTCGGGCGATTGCGGGTCGATCAGCGCGCCGCTCGGCTGCAGCTGGCCCTGGGCCATCACATCGATGACCTCTTGCACCCGCGCCTTGAATATCTTGCCGGGTACGGCTTTGAAGGCGACCTCGGCCTCGTCGCCGACGTGGACGCGCTGCAGCGAATTCTGGATGAAGGCTGCCCCCAGCATGCGGTCCTGACTGTCGATGAAGACCATGACCGGCCTGAGCGGAAGGGGATTAGCCATCATTCCAGGGCGGAGGAAGACCTGCGTGACGTAGCCGTCGCTCGGCGCCCGCACCACCGTCTGATCAAGCTCGTATTCGGCATTGTTCAGCTCCGCCTGCAGCCTTGCAACCGTCGGGTTCGTTCCGTTGATGTCAGACTCGTAGGCGAGCCTTGCCTGCGCGGCTTGTGCGCGGGCGGTGTCGACCGTAGCTTCCGACGTCAGATAGATGCCTCGCCGGTTTTCGACCTCGAGTTCGGAAAAGACGGCGCCCCTGCCATTCGTCTTTGCATTCTCGTTCGATTGCTGGAATTTCTCGAATGCCTGCCGGGACCGGTCCCTTGAGGCCTCGGCGCCCGTGACTGCCGCGTTGGCTGCATCCACGGCCGCTTTCAATTGCAGAACGGACTGCTCGGCTTCGGCGAGCGCGGCTTTCTTCTGATCAACCGTGAACTGATAGGGCCGGGGATCGATGCGAAAAAGGATGTCGCCCTTCTTCAGAGGTGCATTCGGTGTCACCGGCACCTCGACGACCTGCCCCCCGACGACGGGAATAACGGGAGCCGAAGTGAAATAGATGCGCCCGTCGCTCGAATAGGGATGATTGTAGCTCATCAAAAGCAGCAGGGTGGAGATGAGGAAGATCCCGCCGAGAACGGCCGTCGCGAGCGTCCACTGGTTTACCGGAATCCTGAATACTTTGAAGATCGTCCAGCAAATCGCGGCATAGGTCAGTATCAGGAGCAGATCCATCAGGCGGTCTCCTTCTCCGGCGCTTGCGCCTCGAGCTCGGCGATCCGGGCATGGAGACGAGCAATTTCCGCATTCGCTTCGGCTTCCGCCGATAATTTTCCGTCCTGCCGGATACCCCAGCCGCGGTCTTCACGGTAAAGCGTCGCCCAGATGAACAGGAACGGCCAGATCGCATGAAGCGTGAAGAGGCTGACCCATCCAGCGACATGGATGGCATCCTGATGGGGGTGATTGCGCGCCTTGGCGATCAGATGCGGAATGTCGTGAATGGCAATCACGGCATAGAAGAGGGTGACCACGACAAAGGCCAATACGCCCAAGGCAAAATAGTCGAGAAACACGACCCCTCCCTTCCGGCTTGGTCTACCCGAGCCGTCGATCGCAAGCGAAGGTGGAATTGTAGGCCCGTTTCGGCGCAAAGGCCCGTAGCATCGCGTAATCTCTATCGGGGCGTTCGCGGGCGACCCGTCTGAGGGAATTGCCTGCGCTCGAAGGAAAGGAGCGAGATCGGCGAGACGAAACCCGTTCGCCGTCTCGTATCGGGCATGGGATGCGTCCTTCAGAAGCCAGCCACCGTAGGATCGCGTATTTTACGTCTCCAGACGGGTCCGCCTGTTATATAGTTTCCACACTGCTTAGCGCAGTTTCGTCGGCGGGGGCGGAGATGGCGTCGGGAGAAAGTGGTTCGACATATCTGTCCGCTCTGGAAACGGCAGAGGCTTATTTTCCCGACCAGGCAAGGCTGGTGCAGCGGCTTTTCTACGTCGATGAGGCTTTTCATAGCATGTGCGAGGATCTCGCTGCCGCGGAGCAGGCTTTGGCGCATGTCGAACAGTTGCCCGACACGTTGAGAGAAGCGCGGCGGCTGGAATATGCAGGCTTGGTCGATGCCTTGTTGAAAGAGATGAGGGAGGCGATTTCACAGTCGAAAATTGTAGTGCTCCGGCGGTCACCCGCCATCGGCCCGAAATCTCCGTGAACGCATCCGTCATTCAACTGAATCTAGGGAGGTCAATGTGCGATGAAAGCAATTTCCCGCAAACTGCTTGGTGGGTTGTCAGCTCTGGCGATCATTGCACTGCAGCCAGCCTTCCCCGTGCGAGCACAGGCCCCTGCGCCGGCTGCGGCGCCCACCCAGTCGAGCGCAGAACAACCCGCGGCTGCCCTTCTTTCGGAGGATGAACTCGAGGTGCTGGTGGCGCGGATCGCGCTTTATCCGGACGAACTGGTCGCGGCGATTTCGGCCGCCTCCCTCTTTCCCCTGCAGATCATCGAAGCGCAGCGTTTCCTGGAAGCGAAAAAGAAAAATGCCGATCTCAAGCCCAAAAGCGATTGGGACGGCAGCGTCGTTTCGCTGCTCAACTACCCTGACATTGTCAAGATGATGAGCGAGGATCTCGATTGGACTCAATCACTCGCCGATGCGCTCGCCAATCAGCAGAAGGACGTGCTGATTGCCATCCAGCAGCTTCGCGACGAGGCGGTGGCAAAGAACATCATTAAGACGGATGACAAGGTGACGGTCGTCACCGAAAACGACAACATCATTATCCGTCCGACCGATCCCGAGAAGATCTATATCCCGCAATATCCGCCGGAAATGCTTTATGAACCGGACTATGCCGCGGCGCCGATCTCCTATTATCCCGATTATTACGACAGCTACTACTATCCGGGTGCCGCGTTCTTTGCCGGAGCGGTCACCGGGCTTGCCTGGGCCGCCGTCGTCAATTGGGACGACTGGGGCGTATGGGGTGGTCGCTGGGACGGCGATATCGACATCGATTGCAACAATTGTCTGAATAATCGCAACTTCAACGGAAAAATGAAGTGGAACGACGTCGACTGGGCGAATGTCGACCGCAGCAAGCTGAGCATCGGCAAAGACCAGCTTGCCAAGCTGGATCGGTCGTCGATCAAATCGGGACTTCAGGCCGACAATCGCAATCAACTGCGAAACAAAGCCGCAGATATCCAGGCAGGCCAGAGGCCGGGCAATCGCGGGACGGCCGCTCGCGCGGAAGATATCCGAAAAAACACGGCGCAAGGACTGAAGGCCAAACCGCAGGCGAACAGGCCGACGGCCGCCAATCGTCAGAACGTATCCCGGCCCGAAACCCGTCCTCAAAAATCGGCCAATCGCCCCTCCAAGCCCGCCCAGAAATCCGTAAAGAAACCCAACAAACCGCAGATGGCTGCCCGGCCCGACAATCGCGGGCGCCAGTCGAGCGCACTCGGCAACGTGCAGTCCGGCCGCCAGCAGACCGTCGCCTCGAAACGAGGTGCGCAAAGCATGGGCGCTCATCGCCCGGCAGCCCGTCCCCAGCATCACTCGCGCCCGATGCCGTCTCGCGGCGGCGGCGGCCGCGGTGGCGGTGGCGGCCGCGGTGGCGGCGGGCGGCGATGACACCCCTTACGAGCCCATGGAGTTACATCATGAGACGTCAATCGATGGTAATCCCGCTCATGCTTGCGACAGCGCTCTGCACGATGCCGACGAAGCCGGCGTTTTCGCAGGGGCAGACGGATCTCGCCGAATACAAGGCGGCAACGCCCTCACCGAAATTCGACAGCCCGTCTCTTGCACTCGATCGGCTGAAATCGGTGCTCGGCTCCAACAATATCGGGGATCTTGGGGATCTGCTCGGTCTGAACGCAGACAAGCTGCGCTCGAGCAACGAGGCAATGATCGCTTATGGATTGATCCGGGAAGGCGCCGAACGACAGATGAGCTTGAAAGACGTCGAAGGTGCCAAGATCGTCGTGATCGGTAATCGACTCTGGCCTCTGCCGTTTCCGCTGACTGAGGACAAGGACGGGAAGTGGTCCTTCGACACGCAGCGCGGCTTCGAGGAGATCATCAATCGGCGCATCGGCGAAAACGAACTCGCGACGATCGACACGATGCATGAATATGTGGCTGCGCAGTATCAATATGTGTCCGACGATCGCGACGGTGACGGTATTTACGAGTTTGCCAAAAAATTGATCAGCAGCCCGGGCAAGCTGGACGGCCTCTACTGGGACCCCAGCGTCTCTGCAGAGGAAAGCCCGGCAAGCGCGCTGGTCGAGACGGCCGCTTTCGGCGCCGCCAAACGTGGGGAAGGTTATTTCGGATACCGCTATCGCATCCTGACCGCCCAGGGCGACAATGTACTGGGCGGCAAACAAAGCTACGTCATCAATGGTTATATGACCGGTGGCTTTGCGCTCGTCGCCTGGCCGGTCACATATCGGGTGACCGGCGTGCAGACCTTTGTCGTCAACGGGATGAGCGTCATCTATCAACGCGATTTGGGGCCGCAAACGGAGCAGCGCGCCGCCGCGATCAAGGAATTCAATCCGGACGCCAATTGGACCATTGTAAGCGAATAGGGTCTTACAGCGCGGCGCGGTCGTCAACCGCCCCATGCACCCGGGGGCGGCTGCATGATGCAACCGCCATGGCGCGATTGGAATAGCGTTTGTTGCCCGTGACTTCCCGGCCAAGCCATTTCGGCAGGGCCGGAAGATCATCTTCGCTCGCTATCTCGATCTCGGCGAGCGTCAATCCTTCATAGACTCCGGCAAAGACGTCTACATCCCAGTTTCTGCCCTCGTACAGAACCCGGTAGCGGGTCTTTTCAATGACGTGGCCAGTCGCATGGAGAAGCAGGTCCCGTGCCTCCTCGACAGGAATCTCGTATTCATATTCGTCCTTGGCGAGCCCTGCTGTGTGGAATTTGATTGTCAGGCAAGCAGAACGGTCGTCGATCAAGCGAACACGTACCGAGTTCTTATCTCGAGACAGATAGGCCTGCTGCAGGACATGCGACATGCCGGCGCAATCGCGCCAGCTATCGTTACGCACGAGAAATTTGCGCTCGATCTCGATTGCTTTCAAGTTGATGCCTCTATCTGCTGCCGGTCACTCGACGGGCGGCTCCCAAGTGAGGAAGAAGCCGACGTCTCCCGGCATGCCGTCCGGGAAGCTGATGATCATGGCCTTCAACCCGTAACCCTGCGGTCTGGCAACTTCCTCGAAGAGTTCGAGGAGTTCCTTTGCCTTTCCCTGCAGTGTCTTCTGCCATCCGGACAGGTTGTTGTTGATGGCCCGGCCGCTGTCCGTGCAGAAGGTCGACGGAAAGCTGTAAATCAGCGCCTCATATTTGCCGTCTGCGGCCGCTTTCATGACCAGCCGCTTGATGACGGCGCGTTCCGCTTCGCCAATCTGCTTGCGGAAAAAATCCTCGACGAACTCCGCGTGTTTCTTTGCTTCACGCGCCTTGATCTTTTCGCTGCGCTCCATCTCGACAAGCTGAAGCTCCAGAGCGCGTTTGCGCAGTTCCTCTGCGCTTGTCATGGGATGGGGTGTAGAGGTCTCAGGTGATGTCATCGCAGGCTCCTCCAGAGAATACATGGCGATGATAGAGCGCGCGTGGAGCCTAAGGCAGTAAAATACATGTCGGTGCCGGTAGAATACGGTATCCTACGCGGGCATTTCGTAAACTGTGACTTACGTCCGTCATTTGGCTATTCATGGGATCCGGTCAGCATTGGTTAGGTTATTCGGCTGGGCGGCATTGCCGTCACGCCTGACGGGGACTACTGTTTAGGACTGCGTGCAGCTGGTTGTTCGCAATCGGAGTCTGGGGGAACCGATGACGAGTGCAGGCATAAACAGGGTCACCGCCTCACAGGAGGAGGTGCAGCAGCAACTCCAGCGCATTCTTTCCAGCCGGGAATTCCGCCTTCCCGAACGGGCAAGGCGTTTCCTTGAATTCGTGGTCACGGAAACGCTTGCAGGCCGTCGCGACTACCTGAAGGCCTTTACCATCGCACAGGCCGTTTTTGGCAGAGACGCGAACTTCGATGCCCAACAGGATCCCTGCGTTCGCATCGAAGCCGGTCGGCTGAGACGGGAACTGGAACACTACTACCTGACCGCCGGCGACGCGGACCGGATCATCATCACCATCCCCAAGGGCGGCTACGCGCCGGTCTTCGATGTCATCAGCAGCGCTGAACCCAATGATATCTCGCCGCTCAAGCAGTCCGATCTGCCAAGCTCGTCAGACGACAATAACGCTCAGATCAGTGCGGCTGCGGATACGATCAGCCGGGACCAGGCGGACCGGCGCTTATCGCCGGGCCGATATTGGCTTCTTGCGGCAGTTGCGGTGATCGTCCTGGCCTCGGCGGCGGCCCTCCTTCAGCAGGTCGGGTCGCCGAGCACGGAGCGTGAAACGATATCAGGAGCTGATAATCGCCCTACCATTATCGTCGAGCGTTTCGAAAGCGCCTCCGACGGGAGCCTTGCCTCCGACATCTCTCGCGGCATCACCGACGACATCATCGAGAAGCTGGTCCGCTTCAATGATATCGTTGTCGTCACCGCCATGCCGCGGAATAGAACCGGCGAAGTTTTGTCGCAGCCGCTTTATGCCCTCCAAGGAAGTGTGCGGCTCGAAGGCAGCAAGCTGCGCTCGACAGCCAGACTCGTGCGGCGGGCGGATGCCGCCGTCATCTGGGCAAGTAATTATGATGCCGACATGAAGGTGCAAGGCATCCCACAAACGCAAGCGAGCCTTGCCGGGGATATCGCGACGGCGGTCGCGCGTCCGTTCGGCGTCATGTTCCAGACCGATACCGCGACCATCGCCGGAAGCACGGACGCTTTTTCATGCGTTCTATCCTACTATAGCTACCGCAGCGAAATGACCGTGCAGGCGCACGAGGTGGCAAAATCCTGCCTGCAGCAGGCCGTGGAAAAAGTGCCGTCCGATTCCAATATCTTCGCCCTTCTTTCGTTGATTCATCTCGACGAGTTCCGCTTTTCATACCAACTTCACACGAAATCGACGGCTGCCACGCTCGACCTCGCGAAGGAACTTGCCGAGCAGGCCGTGCGGCTCGACCCAAAGAATGCACGCGCTCTTCAGGCACTGATGCTTGCCAACTTTTTCGGCAATGATCCGGCCGGAGCCCTGAGCGCCGGCGCTGCCGCCTATGCCAGCAATCCGAACGATACCGAGGTGGCAGGTGAATACGGCCTGCGCCTGTCGATGTCGGGGGAATGGGATAGAGGCTGCACGCTGATTTCGGAGGCAGTCGGCAAGAATGCCGGACCACGCGGATATTACGAGGTCGGAATGGCGCTCTGTGCCTTCATGCGGGGCGATACGCAGGCTGCGGAACTATGGTCGCGCATGTCGGACCTCAATTACAATCCGATGCATCGTCTCGTATTGCTCTCCATTCTCGGCACGCTTGGAAAAAAACAGCAAGCAGAGGAACAGCTTGAGTGGATCAGGCGCGAGTCACCCGCATTGATCCCGAACATCAGACAGGAGGTCGCCAGGCGGCTGGCGCGGACCGAAGATCAAAAGCGTTTTATTTCGGGAATTGAAGCCGCTGGCCTGTCTGTGCAATAGGGCGAAGCTTGGATCATCGCCAAGCTCTGAGGCTGGAGCGGCTGCCTCCTCCAAGCTGCCGGGCCCCATCACCTTCTTCAATGGCCTACAATACTTCAAAGCATGTGCCGCTGGTTGGGCCTTGCGAGATGTGTAATCCCTTAGTGTTCTGACGGGACGAGGGACGAGCCAAACGAGACGGGGCGGGGATGGAGAGGTCGCGGCATATCCTCTTCGCCCCGTTTACGGGGAGAGGTGCCGGCAGCCGAATAAGGGGTTGATTTTATAAAAATTTCCAATATTTACAATAATTTAATTGATTGAATTGAATCCATTCACTCTAGGGAAGGAAGCATGACGACGATCCGCAGGCCTGGGGAAGTCTATGATTTCTGGTTCGTCAGATGCGGCCGGGAGCTGTGGTTCCGTGCGACGCCGGAGCTTGACGCCGAGATCCGCGAAGGCTTCCGCGATACCCATCTGGCGCTTGCCGCGGGCGTCCGGGACGAATGGCGGGCCGACCCGGAAAGCCGGCTGGCGGCCGTCATCGTGCTCGACCAGTTTCCCCGCAATATCTATCGCGGCACCCCGCTTGCCGTCGCGACCGACGGGCTGGCGCTTCGGGAAGCCAAGCTCGCGCTCGCAGCAGGCGCCGACCAGGCGGTTGAAGCGGCATGCCGCACCTTTTTCTACATGCCCTTCGAACATGCCGAAGACCTTGACGAGCAGGAACGTTCGGTGGCGTTGTTCACCGCGCTTGGCGATGAGGAATATCGCGATTATGCGATCCGCCACCGCGACGTGATCGCCGCCTATGGCCGTTTTCCGCACCGCAATGCCATGCTCGGGCGGGAGTCGACGGCGGCGGAGCGCGACTATCTCTCCAGGCCCGATGCCGGTTTCTGAGGCTTTCCGGGGATATTCCGCCTTTCTGTCGCCTTTCTTTGCTATGACAAGCAGGCATTCTATCCTGACGACAACCCTTCCGGAGGCGCTTTTGCGGCTGAGACCGATCCTGCTTCGCACCATTCTTCTGCTGACGCTGGCGGTCGCGGGCGCGCATTTCAATGGTGCTGCGGCCTTCGCCCAGGAGCCGCAGGCACCGGCTGCCGCGCAGGAGGCACCGCTTACCGATACGCCACTCGATCAGGCGGCGAAGGAGATCGACAAGGCGAAGGTCCAACTGACGGCGCTTCAGGACGGCGCCAAGCAGAGTGCCGACAATGACGATGCCCTGGTCGGGCTCGCCACCAAGGCTGACGAGCTTAGCCGCGCCGTCATCACCATATCGGTCAATCTCCGGCCGCGGTTCGACCAGATCAAGAACCGGCTTGCCGAGATCGGCGATCCGCCGAAGGACGGGCAGCCGCCCGAGGCGAAGATTGTCACGGACGAGCGCAATGCGCTGACTGCCGAGCGTGCGCAGATCAACGCGGTGACCGGTGACGCCGAAAACCTGTCGATCGCGGTGACGAAGCTCCTCAACGAAATCATCGAAATGCGGCGGCGGCTTTTCGCCGACACGCTTTTCAGGCGCACCGAGATCTCCGTCTCGGTGCTCGACGATGCCGTGAGCGCTTTCGTGCACGAGGCCAGCGAATTCTCGCAGGCTTTGTCGAGCTGGGCCTCTTTCGTCTGGAAGTTCAAGCGGTTCCCGCTGTTTGCCGCGATCTTCCTGTCGCTTGCTTCGGCGCTCATTCTGCTATCCGGCAGCTATCGGCTGTTCGGCTCGTATCTGCGCCGGGACGAGGCGATCGAGAACCCGTCCTATATCGGCCGGCTGTCGATCGCCTTCTGGTCGACGCTGATCCGCACCCTGGCGCTTTCGGTACTGCTCGTCACCTCGTTCTTCTTCCTCAATAGTTTCAATGTTCTGCGGCCCGACATCGCACCTGTCATCGGCGCCCTGTTTGCGGCGATCGGGCTCGTCTATTTCGTCGGCCGTTTCGTCAACGCCATCTTTGCACCGGACGAACCTCGCTGGCGGCTCGTCCGGCTTTCCAATCTCGGCGCACGCTCGATCGGCTATTGCCTGCTGGCGATGGCGATCGTCAACGCGCTCGATTATCTGTTCGGGACGATCGGCGAGGCGATGGGCTCGCCGCTGGTGCTGACCGTGGTCAGGAGCCTGATTGCCGCGCTGATCATTGGCCTGATCCTGATCGCGGCCTCGTTCGGCAAACCGATGCTGGCGAAGAACGGCGATCCCGATGCGCCGGGCCGGCATTGGCCGCGCGGCATGGGGATCATCCTGCGCGTCGTTGGCGCCGGTCTCATCCTCACCGCGCTGAGCGGTTATGTCGGGCTGGCGCGCTTCGTCGCCACGCAGCTCATCATCACCGGCGCGGTCGTTGCCACCATGTATGTCGGCCTGCTCTCCGGCAAGGCGATATCAAAGCAGGAAAGCTTCGGCGACACCTTCTTTGCAAGCTTCCTGACGCGCCGCTTCAAGCTTGGGCCGGTGGCGATCGACCAGGCCGGCTTGCTCGTCGGCCTTGCCATCTATGCGGTGGCGCTTCTCGTCGGCATCCCGCTGATCCTGCTGCTCTGGGGCTTCCATGTGCAGGATCTGCAGTTGATCGCCTACCGGCTGTTCACCGAGGTCAGGCTCGGCGGCATCAGCATCTCGCTGCTCGGCATCTGCACCGGGATTCTGCTGTTTGCCGGCGTCTACCTGCTGACACGCTGGCTGCAGCGCTGGCTCGACGGCAATGTGATGGCAAGAAGCCATGTCGATCTCGGCGTGCGCAATTCGGTCAAAACAGGCATCGGCTATCTCGGCGTCGGCATCGCGGCGATCATCGGCGTTTCGGCGGCCGGCATCGATCTGTCGAGCTTCGCGCTCGTCGCCTCAGCACTTTCGGTCGGCATCGGTTTCGGCTTGCAGAACATCGTTTCCAACTTCGTCTCCGGCTTGATCCTGCTCGTCGAGCGGCCGTTCAAGGTCGGAGACCATGTTGTATCAGGCACGGCCGAAGGCATAGTCAAGCGTATCTCGGTGCGCGCCACCGAGATCGAGACCTTCCGCAAGCAGTCGATCATTGTGCCGAATTCGGAGCTGATCAACGGGCTCGTCGGCAACTGGACGCATCGCAACAAGATCGGCCGTTCGGAAATCCCCGTATCCGTCAGCTACAACGCCGATCCGCAGAAGGTGATGGATATCCTGCTGGAACTGACCGCCAAGATTCCGCTCGTCATGCGCAATCCCGAGCCGCATGTCGAATTTTTGCGTTTCGGTCCCTATTCGCTGGATTTCGAGCTGCGCTTCTTCCTCGCCGACATGGGCGACGGCATGACGGTGCGCAACAATTTGAGGATTGAGATCCTCCAGCGCTTCAAGGCCGAGGGGATCGAGATCCCGTTGCCGCAGAGCGATCTCACCATCCATCGAGAGGCTCCTCCCGTCCTTGTCGATGCGGGCAGGGATCGGAAGGGCGACCAAGAAAATCCAGGGGATAAGCCCATGGAGGAGGAAGAGCGGCCGGTGCGGCAATTGCGCAGCCGGACGGCGGACGGCAATCTCAAGAGCTGAACGGGTCATTCAGCCATCATTCACGGGTGTGCGTGCATGATCCCTTCCATCGGGATCGCTGCCGGGGGCAGCACCGATCGTTCGAGGGGAGGGCGCGCCAGCGCCGCCGCACATGATGGCAAGATTTGCCGCCGTTCTGCTTGTCCCGCTGCTTGCCGCGCCCGCGGCTTATGCGGCATCCGTTACCAACACCGATCCGGCGGCCGTCGTGCTCGTCATCACCGAGAGCGGCCAGCGCGTCGAGGTTGTGGTCGATGCCGGCGCTTCGGAAAGCCTCTGCCCCTCCGGTTGCTTCATGACGACGCCCGACGGCGACCGCATCGGACTCGACGGCGGCGAGACTATCGACATCGTCAAGGGCTCGGCCGTCGTCAAGTAGCGACTGCACTGATTGATGCGCTCAAGCTTCTCCGGGATTGGGAACCGCTTCCGACCGGGCAATCGGGCGCGTCAGCCGCAGAATGGCGAAGAATGCGGCGACGGCGACGGTGCTGAGCAATGCTGCGATCGACAGTGACCATGATACGCCGAGACTGCCCATCAGGAAGGCGAGTGCGAACGGCGCCATCGAGGCGACGACGAGACGGACCGACATGATTTGTCCTTGCCGCCGGCCGTAGCCATCGCTTCCGAAGAGCGCGAGCGGCAAGGTTCCGTAGACGATGCTGTTAAGGCCTGAACCGAGGCCGAAGACGACTGCAAAGACCAGAGCGCCGGGCACCGAGGGTGCGGTGGCGATGAGGATGACAAGGGCTGCCGGCAGCAGGACGGCGCAGATGATCGCCAGCATCACTTGCGACAAGCTCTCACCAAAGACCATGTTGATGAGGCGACTGAGCACCTGTGACGGGCCGAAGAGCGTTCCGACCACCACTGCCATGGCGCCGAGGCCAAGTGCCGACATCACAGGCACCATGTGAACCAGAAGTGCCGCGTTCACGAAGCTCTCCAAAGCAAAGCCCGTCACCATCAGGATAAAGGCCGGCCGGCGCACCGACGGCTGAAGGCTCGGCTCGACGTGTTTTGCGGCCGCCTCTCCGGTCCGTTTCCTGGTCTCGCTGAAGCCACGGGAGAGCCAGGCGTGAAGGGGAAGGCAGATGGCGAGATGAAGCGCGGCGAAGATCAGATAGACATTCTGCCATGATAGATGCGCGTGCAGCGCCGTGGTGATCGGCCAGAAGATGGTCGAGGCAAAGCCGGCGATCAGCGTCAGGTAGGTGATGCTGCGCTGAGCAACCCGTGGCCTGATCTGCACGAGCAAGGCGAAGGCGGCGCCATATTGCACCAGGTTCGAGGCGACCTCGATGCCGATCAATGCCGCGATAAAAGCGATCTTTCCCGGTGCGAAGGCGCAGGCGATAAGGGCGGCTGCGGCAATCGCCGAGCCTGATGTCATGATCCTGCCCGCGCCGAAGCGATCGATCCATGTGCCCATAAGCGGTGCGGCCAGGCCGCCGATCAGAAGCGCCGCGGAGAGGGCGCCGAAGATCCATTCCGATGACCAGTTGAGATCACGGGCCATGTCAGGGGCGAGGATGCTGAAGCTGTAATAGAGGCTGCCATAGCCGATGATCTGCGTGAGCCCGAGTGCGGCGATGGCGGCTAACGGCGGTCGTTCGGCGCTGATTGTCAT
Organism: Rhizobium sp. BK212; assembly: GCF_014197475.1. Taxonomy (NCBI): domain Bacteria; kingdom Pseudomonadati; phylum Pseudomonadota; class Alphaproteobacteria; order Hyphomicrobiales; family Rhizobiaceae; genus Rhizobium; species Rhizobium sp. BK212. The sequence continues at coordinate 12,589 of NZ_JACIFS010000002.1, read as the reverse complement.
AGGGACCTGAGGCTGACGCGCTGTTCGAGCTTTTCGGCTTCCTCTTTCCGTTCGCTGTAGCGGTCGGTCAGATAGTTCGAGGCATCACGGGTCAGCAGTGTGAACTTCACCAGTTCCTCGCAGACGTCGACGACGCGGTCATAATAGGATGAGGGTTTCATACGGCCGTTCGCGTCGAACTCCTGGAAAGCCTTGGCGACGGAGGACTGATTGGGGATAGCGATCATCCGCATCCAGCGGCCAAGGATGCGCAGTTGGCCGACCGCGTTGAACGACTGGGAACCGCCGGAGACCTGCATCACCGCCAGCGTCTTGCCTTGTGTCGGCCGCACCGAGCCAACCGACAACGGAATCCAGTCGATCTGCGCTTTCATGATACCGCTCATTGCGCCATGACGTTCAGGACTGACCCAGACCTGGCCTTCCGACCATGCCGACAATTCGCGCAGTTCCTGAACTTTTGGGTGGCTCGCCGGTTCCTCGTCAGGCAGCGGCAGACCTTCGGGATTGAAGATCCGCACCTCGCAGCCGAAATATTCGAGCAGCCGTGCGGCCTCCTGTGCGAGGAGGCGGCTGTAGGACACCGTTCGCAGGGAGCCATAAAGGATCAGGATGCGAGGCTTGTGCGTCGAGAACGTCGGCCTGAGTGCATCCATATTCGGCTGATGCAGATGCATCGGAGATGCTGCGGGCAGATCAGACAATGCGCTTGCCTTCCGCATCGAGCACCTTCTCGCCGTCCTCTTTGGTGAAGGCGCCCTTATGCGTTTCCGGGAGGATTTCGAGGACAAGTTCCGACGGCCGCGACAGGCGTGTGCCGAGCGGCGTGACGACGAAGGGGCGGTTAATCAGGATCGGATCTTTCAGCATGGCGTCGAGAAGCTGGTCGTCGGTAAGGTCGGGGTTGTCGAGGCCGAGCTCCGCAAAGGGCGTGCCCTTTTCGCGGATCGCCTCGCGAACACTCAATCCTGCATCCGCAATCATCTTGATCAGCTGTTCGCGCGACGGCGGGTTTTTCAGATATTCGATCACATTGGGCTCAATGCCGGTGTTCTGGATCATCGCCAGCGTGTTGCGCGAGGTGCCGCATTCCGGGTTGTGATAGATCGTCACATCGATAGTCATCAGGCAGATTCCGTCTTGGTCAGGGTTTCAGGATTGCGGGATTCCATCAACAGCCATCCCGCGAACATCAGCGCCAGCAATGCGCCGAGGATTTCAGCAACGAGAAAACCCGGTAGATCGATCGGGCGGATGCCGGAAAATGTGTGCGTCAGTGATCGGGCAATCGCGACCGCGGGATTGGCAAACGACGTGGAAGCGGTAAACCAGTAGGCGGCGGTGATATAAAGGCCGACCAGCCATGCCACGGCATCGGCGCGAAAGCGAACACCGGCGAAGATGACGAAGACGAGGCCGAAGGTTGCCGTCAATTCGGAGAGCCATTGTGCGCCGCCGGTCCGCACGGTTTCCGAGGCCTGCAGCAGGGGAAGAGCGAACATGGCATGGGCGAGCATCGTTCCGGCAATGCCGCCGACGATCTGCGCGGCGATGTAGGCCGGAAGGGTAGAGGCGGGCAGCTCGCGCCGGAGCGCAAAAACCAGCGACACCACCGGATTGAATTGCGCGCCGGAAATCGGGCCCAAGATGGTGACGAGGACGACAAGCACCGCCCCCGTTGCCAGCGTATTAGCGAGCAGCGCAAGCGCCGTATCGTTCGTCAGGCTATCCGCCATGATTCCGGATCCGACGACGGTTGCCACCAGCAACAGCGTGCCCAGGGCTTCGGCGGCGAGTCGTCGAGACAGCGGAAACACTGGCGCGCTCATGCCGGCAGGCTCCGGACCATCAAGGCGGCGGATGCCGGGCACAGGCTTGCGGCCTGGCGCGTCGTCAGGATGGCGGCGGGCGCATCATCGCGGGCGATCGGAAGAAAACCGAGCGATTGAAAGAACGGGGCGGCCGTTTCAGTCAGCACATAGGCAGCAGCAGCACCTTTCTTATGGGCCTGATCGAGCAAGGCAAGGGTAATCGTATGGCCGAAGCCAAAGCCTTGCTGATCGGGCAGCACGACAATGGAACGCAGGAGTGCGGCCTCGCCATAGAGTTCCAGTCCGCCGAAGCCGACCGTCTGGCCGCCGCGCGAAAACCGGTAGAAGCTTCGGCCGGGGTCTGTGAGGTCATCGACCGGAAGTCCGGCGGCTGCGAGCACGGCGCGAAGGTTGTCATCGGGCCCTTCCAAGGCCTGCTGGTTCAAATCGAAACCCATCAGCCGGCCTTGGACGGTTTTGCTGTCGTGCCTTCCATGGCGCCGATCTGATGCAGGTGCGATTGAAGCGCGAGGTTGTCGATCGAGGAAAGAGGCTGCAGGATCGATTCCGCCAGGATCGAGCGGGCAGAATTGCCCGTGCAGAGAAAGAGCACATTGTAAACGCGATCAGTGGTCATTGCAGTTTCTCCTTCCCTTTTGGCGCACAGCAGGCCGCGACCTTCGCGGCAGGGGCACAGATTTCCGGATGCCCGGAGCAGCAATCTTCCATCAAGAAGCGAACTAGGCCACCTAGCGCCTCGTAGTTCGCGGTATAAATGATCGACCGGGATTCACGCTGCTGCGCGATCAGCCCGGACCGTTCGAGTTCCTTCAGATGGAAGGAGATATTGGACGGCGAGACCTCCGCCTTCTCCGCGATCGCGCCCGCCGCCATACCGCCGGGACCCGAAACCACGAGCATACGGACGATGTGCAGGCGGGTTTCCTGCGACAGCGCGCCGAACGCTATGAGGGCTTGACGTTGATCCATATTTCAATAATCCTTGAACTGTTGAAGCAAGGATTAACTGATATGAAGATCATCGACAACAGCAAAATTCAAGAGAACGACATCGATCTCGGCCTGCTGCTCGAGATGCTTGGCGGCGCCAAGGATTCTCCGCTGATTTTTTATTACGACGGCAAGCCGGTAAAGCCCGGCTATCATGTCACCGAGGTCAAGGCGGGCCAATTCTCAGGCCTCGACTGCGGCGCCAATCCCGAGGCATGGGCGGAGATCTTCATCCAGCTCTGGGACATCGAGGAAGGCGACCGCGCACATATGCCGGCCGGCAAGTTCTATTCCATCATCCGCAAGGTGACGGAGCATGTGCAGCTCGACGGTTCGGCCAAGCTCACCTTCGAGGTCAGTGACGGCGTGCGGCCGATGCAGCTCTATTGCGCCGCGAGACCGATTCTCAGCGCCGGCGCCGTGCATGTCGAGCTATCGCCGCGGCCGGCAAGCTGCAAGCCGCGCGACCGCTGGCTGGCGGAGGAAAGCAGCAGGGCAGCCGCCTGCTGCGGTCCGGCCGCGGCAAAGAGCGGCTGCTGCGCGTAAAACTCATGAGATCGCGGCAGAGCAGCGGTAGCAGTGAAATTGAAAAAGTATTGACTGACCACCAGTCAGTCATATAAATCGAGACTGTCGGCTACTACCGGCGGCATCCATTTCACGCCCGGAGATCGCAATGAGCGCGCAGACCCTGTTGAACTCTCTGTTCCAATACAAAGCCAGCGTCGACGATGAGCTTCTCGATGCTTTGAACGCGCTCGAAGCTGACGCGCCTTCCGACGCGTTTCGGTCGGCGCTTCGCGTGCTCAACCACGCTCATCTCGTCGATGGCATCTTCGTTGCCAATCTTCAGGGGCTGGGTCATACCTACGCGGCGAGCTGGAGCAGCGAAACGCCGCCTTTGGCGCAGCTGTCGGCCGATATCCGGGATACCGACCGTTGGTATATCGATTACACCTCGCGGATCAGCCTTCAGGAAATGGAGGAGGTCGTCGACTTCACCTTCACCGATGGCGGACGCGGGCGCATGTCTCGCGAAGAGATGCTCGCCCATGTGGTGACGCATGGCGGTTATCATCGCGGTGAAGTCGGTCGCCTGCTGCCTGATATCGAGAGCACCGCAATGCGCGACGTGTTTACCGGCTACCTGCACAGGACCGATCCCGCGCGCCGTCAATGAGAGTGGAGCAGTCCCGTCGATGCCGGCCGATCCTGTTTCAAAACCGAGAACCAAGCCCGCCGAAGAGCGGCGCGACGAGTTGATGATCGCGGCCGAGCGGCTTTTTCTGGAAAAAGGCCTGGAGCAGACGACGATCGAGGAGATCACGACGGGGGCCGGGGTCGCCAAGGGCACGTTCTACCTGCACTTCTCCTCGAAGGCCGATGTTCTCCAGGCGCTGCGCGCCCGTTTCGTGCAAAGCGTGCTGGATGGCATCGTCGCGGCGATCGAAGGACGAGGGCAGGAGGATTGGCACGGCAAGCTGGCAGCCTGGTCAACGGCATGCGCCACCGGCTATCTCGATGCGGCCGGGCTGCATCATCTCGCCTTCGTGGCGGCACCCCCCGCAACGAAGGAAGGACTTTCGCGCAACATCCTGATCGACCATCTGAGCGAACTGCTTGCCGCTGGCGCTGGCGAGAATGCCTGGTCGGTCGACGATCCCGGCTTCACGGCGGTGTTCCTGTTCAATGCCCTGCACGGTGTGGTCAATCGGCCCGGCATCGGCGAGACACCGGCTGCTCGCGCCCAATTGCTGCGCGCGATCGAGGCGCATTTCCTGCGCTCGCTGGGCTTGCCGTCAGGTATGGATTAAGCGCTGGGCATCCAGGGATGACCCCGGAGGGCACTTGCCACATCCGGCATCCACCCGGCCAGGTCGTGTTGAATAGCCTGGGCTCCATTGCTGAGATCTGCACGAGGCAACGAAGACGCTTTGGAAAGCAAGGCAGAAATCCTGTCGCAAGTCCGTCCAGCCACTCTAAAGGCTATATTATGAGGGGAACAAGCTGCGGCGTGGCGATCTTCGTAATGTGACGTTGTCGGCAAAGCCCGTTCGATGCCGAGAGTGCGGTGCTTCGCGCCTGATTTCTTAAGCATATCTGCAAGAAATCGGGGGCGATCCCATCGGGCCGCTTCTTCGCTTCATATCCCGGCGCGCTGATTAATAATTATTCAAATCAATTGATGTATCGATTTGATCCGGGGACAGATTTTACATCAAAGGTTTGCTATGGCGTTTCTAGGTATTTCGGGGATGCAATATTCCGGGGAAATGTTTGCTGGCGCGCGCATTATTGTCGCGGAAGATTCCAACGTATTCACCTCGATGATCAGCAAACGCCTCAAGGAGCTGTTCGACATCGATGTCGAGATTTGCCGCAGCTTCGAGGATCTGCAGTTTTCCTACGACAAGTCTTCCGATCCGATCACGCTGGCGATCTCGAACATCAACCTGCCCGGCGCCGAAAACGGCGAAGCGCTCGAGTATCTGGTCGATCTTTCCATCCCGACCATCGTCTTTACCGGCACCTTCCACGAAGGCATGCGCGACAAGCTGATGGCCAAGGACATCGTCGATTATATCCTCAAGGACAATATCTTCGCCGTCGACCTTCTGGCGGAATCGATCTGCCGGTTCCTGACCAATCATCGCCACCATGTGCTGATCGTCGACGATAGTGCGACGGCGCGCGCCCTGCTGTCGAGCCGGCTGAAGCGTTACAATTTCCGTGTGAGCGTCGCCGAGAACGGCGGCAAGGCGCTGGAGATCCTGAAGGCCAATCGCGATATCGGCCTGATGATTACCGATTACAACATGCCCGACATCGACGGCTTCGAGCTGACGCGGCGCATCCGCTCCAATATCGGCTCGCATGAGTTGCGCATCATCGGCGTTTCCTCTTCGTCGAACCGGCTGCTTTCGGCACGATTCCTGAAGGCCGGCGGCAATGATTTCATGTTGCGTCCCTTCATCGACGAGGAGTTCTACTGCCGCGTCAACCAGAACCTCGATACGCTGCTGCAAATTCAATCGATGCGCAAGGAGCGGGCGGTTGCCTGACGGCTCTTCCGGCATCGGTATCGGCAGGGGGGCGGAGGCGACTGTCGGGGACAGTCGTCGAATTTTTGCAATTAGAGGTAATGTCGCTTTCATTTGTCCCCTTCACGCGCATAAGCCTCTCGGCTATCGTCCGCCCCGGGGAGAGGGCCGAGTCGAGCCCGTCGGACGTATGGGGGAATAGCGGCTGTGGCGTTTCAAGCGGATTTTCAGCGAGATGGCATTGGGCTCCGCTCCGGCGGGCTAAAAATACTTCTGGTTGAAGATTCCCGGATGTTTTCTGCCGTGCTCTGTCACCGGTTCCAGACCGAGCTCGGCCTTGCCGTCAAATCCTGCCCGTCACTGAAGGCTCTTCGCAAAGAACTTGCCGAGGACGGTCACGGCTACACCATGGCCGTCGTCGATCTCAACCTGCCGGATTCGCCCTATGGCGAAGCACTCGACTGCACGATCGAGCACGATATCCCGGCGATCGTCTTTACCGCGACATTCGATCTCAACACGCGCAACAAGATCATGGAGCGCAATGTCATCGATTACGTGCTGAAGGACAATGAATTCGCGCTCGACAATCTGGTCGCCACCGTCCGGCGGGCGATCTCCAACCGCAAGACGCGGGTGCTCGTCGTCGATGATGTCGCCTCGGCGCGCCAGGTGCTCGTCGACCTGCTGAAGGCGCAGCAATATCTCGTCGTCGAGGCAAGTTCGGGGCTCGAGGCGCTGGCAGCGCTCGAGGCCTACAGCGATATCGAACTCGTCGTCACCGACCACCACATGCCCGATATGAGCGGCTACGAGCTGACGCGGCGCATCCGCCATCGCTTCGGTTCTGACAGGCTGCGTGTCATCGGCGTTTCCGCCTCCAACGACCGCATGCTTTCGGCGAGTTTCCTCAAGGCCGGCGCCAGCGATTTCGTCTACCGGCCCTTTGTCGCCGAGGAACTGCAATGCCGCATCGCCAACAATGCCGAGACGCTGGCGCAGATGCGGCAGCTGCGGGCGGCGGCGGCCTGCGACTATCTCACAGGCCTCTATAACCGCCGCTATTTCTACGACAACGGCCCGAAGCTGGTGAACGAGTGCCTGCGGCTGAAGGTGCCGAGTTCCGTGGCCATTCTCGATATCGACCATTTCAAGCGGCTGAACGATACCTATGGCCACGAGATCGGCGACAAGGTGCTGAAGGCTGTCGCAAACAGGCTGTTTACGATCTTCGAAGGCAGCGAAAATCTTCTCTCGCGCCTCGGGGGCGAGGAATTCGCCATCCTCTTTCCGCAGATGGATTCCGCTGCTGCGACCAAGCTCTGCGACGAGATCCGCTCGGACATTTCGCGGCTGAAGGTTACGGCCGACGACGAGGAACTCGGTGTTACGATTTCGATCGGCATTGCCGAAATCGGCGGTTACGAGACTTTCGAGAATTACCTCAACGCCGCCGACCAGTTCCTCTACATGGCCAAACACCGCGGCCGAAACCAGGTCTATTCCGACGCCAGAATGACGGAAGAGGCGGCGCAATAACGCCATCCCAGCGCGGGGGTGAAGCCGCCGCCTTTCACATCAGACGGCGACAGGCCTTTCCCAACGTCTCAAGCGGCGACGGCCCTCTTATAGCCTCAGGCGGCAACTGCCTGCCGTGCGGTCGCCATGGTCATCTTGCGCTCGGCGCGCTCCTGCTGCGGCGAGCGATGGTAGAGTTCGCGATAACACTTGGAGAAATGCGAGGCCGAGACGAAGCCGCAGGCGACGGCGACCTCGACGACCGGCATCGAGGACTGCACCAGCAGGTGGCGGGCGCGGTCAAGGCGGATTTCCAGATAGTAGCGGGCCGGCGAGCGGCCCATCTCCTGGCGGAACAGCCGCTCGATCTGGCGGCGGGAGAGGCCGGCACCGTCGGCGATCTCGATCAGCGACAGCGGCTCGGCGAGATTGCCTTCCATCAGCTCGATGATCGACAGCACCTTGGCGTTCTGCACGCCGAGGCGGGCGCGCAGCGGCAGTCGCTGGCGATCGTGCGGGTTGCGCACGCGGTCGGTCAGGTGCTGCTCGCAGATGCGGTTGACGAGGCTTTCGCCGAAATCCTCGCCGACAAGGTTCAGCATCATGTCGAGCGAGGCGGTGCCGCCGGCGCAAGTATAGAGATTGCCGTCGATCTCGTAGAGATCGGCATAGACCTCCGCCTGCGGGAAGGCTTCCGAAAAGCCCGGCAGGTTTTCCCAGTGGATGGCACAGCGCTTGCCGTTCAGGAGACCGGCCTGGGCAAGCACATGCGCGCCCGTACAGAGGCTGCCGACGGCAACGCCGCGATTGTAGCATTCACGCAGCCAGGCATTGACCGACTTGTTGTTGAACTGCTCGACATCGATGCCGGAACAGACGAGCACCATGCCCGGCCGGTTTTCGCCGCCGAGATGGCGACGTTCCTCGGCAAGCGAGGAATTGGCCTCGACGCCGATGCCGCAGGAAGAATAGACCTTTTCCCCGTCGACAGAGGTCAGCCGCCAGGTATAGGCCTGATAGCCGAGCATGCGATTGGCGATGCGCAACGTGTCCACGGCCGCCGAAAAGGGCAGCATGGTGAATTGCGGTACCATAAAGAAGACCAGTGAACGCTTCTTGATCTGCATCCTATTCATAGCGAAATCCATGCTCGAGGGGCGATGACACATTCGTTGCGCGGAATGCGTCGCGCCGATGTCCTGAAAGCGACACTGGCATGGAAAAATGCGGCCGGGAAGAGCAAATATGCGACATAGCCCACGTTTGGGCCGGTCAAACTATCGGGATGGCCGGGGACAGCGCAGATGACAGATTCACGGGAGACTGAAATTCAAGACTGAAAAGGGCTTGGGAATGGACAGTCAGGCCGCGAAAAAGGCGGCGTTGCGCAAAGCAGACGCCGCCCCTATCTTGGGAAGAATGTCGCATTCATTGCAGCCAGCTGATGTCATTGCGCTGTCGTTGAAATTTAGCCAAAAGGCATGCGGGAAGCATAACTGGCGCTGCATGACCCACGCCAAGATGGTGCTGTGTTTCCCGAAGAGTATTTTAGTCGCAGGTTCCACAACGACTCGTCGCATTTAATCCAAAAGGCAGCATTAAATGAAGGACCTCGCTTTTCAGGGCACGTGGCGAGCATATCAGCAGAAGATACTTGATGATCTTGCAAATCTCTTAGGCGATGACGGATTGCATATTGTCGCGGCACCCGGCTCCGGTAAAACGGTTTTAGGTCTTGAAGTGATGTGCAGGCTCGGTGAGGCGACTTTGATTCTGGCTCCGAGCAAGACCATCCGGGACCAATGGGCGCATCGGCTGCGCACGATGTTCCTGCCCGCCGACCTTGCCGAACCGGAATGGATTTCCCACGATGTGAGAGCGCCCGGAACCGTCACGATCATCACCTATCAAGCTCTGCATGCGGCGTTCTCGGGCCATCCGTCCGAAGAAGAAATTCCCGACGGTGAAGAGGAGGGCAGCGACGGGGCGCAAGTCGGTGAACCAGGCAAGCAGGAAACGGAGAAGGCGAGTAAGAAAATCATCGCGAAGCTGCGCGAGGAGAAGGTTCGCACCCTTGTGCTCGATGAAGCGCACCATCTTAGAAACGAGTGGTGGAAGGCCCTGACGATGCTCAAGGAAGCACTAGGTCAGCCCACAGTCGTCGCGCTGACAGCGACGCCTCCTTATGATGTAGATCCTCAGGAATGGGACCGCTATCAGGCGCTTTGCGGGCCGATCGACGGTGAAATTTCCGTGCCGGAACTTGTGTTGCAAGGCGATCTTTGCCCGCATCAGGATTATGTCCACTTCAGCCTGCCGAGTGCGCTGGAAGCACAGAAGCTGGCCGAGTTTCGTGCGCAGATCGGAGACTTCATCGAAACGCTGCTTGAGAGTGCAGAATTCAAGGAGGCAATTCTGCGCCATCCATGGATTACGCAGCCGATCGAGAATGTGGAGCATATACTGGACGATGCACGCTTTTTCTCCAGCATGCTGATCTTCCTGAAATCACAATATGTCGACATGCCGCAGTCGACTCTCGACATTCTCGGCGTCAAGGCGCGTGAAGTACCGGATTTGACGCTTGAATGGATAGAGGTATTGCTGAACGGCGCTATCTACACCTATCGCAGTGATTTCGAAGAAGCTGAACAGGCAATCCGCTGCCAGCAAGACAGGCTGAGGGAAATTAGGGCAGTGGAGCACGCCAGAGTGCGACTGACTGATCCACGATCGGTTCAGAAGCTGCTGGTATCAAGCGTGAGCAAGCTCAACGCGATCGTCGATATTGCCCGGCTCGAAAGCGCGTCGATGCGTGACGAACTCCGTATGGTTATCCTCTCCGACTATATAAGGAAGGATGCGCTGCCCACTGCCCCCACGGACCTTCAGCCCATCGAGAGAATGGGCGTCGTGCCAATCTTCGAGACGCTGCGGCGGTGAGAACTTGATCTCAAGGTAGGAATTCTGACGGGGAGCCTGGTTGTCATTCCGGCGGAATCAAAAGGGATTCTTGACGAGATCGCAGACCGTCTAGGCATCGGTGCCGAACACATCCGTTATCAGCAGGCGGTATTCGATGCTGGCTTTCTGAGCGTTGAACTCTGCGGCGAGCCGAGCCGCAATATCGTCCATATAATCACCGAACTGTTCAGTCGCGGCGGGATCACGGCCCTGGTGGGCACCCAGGCTTTGCTGGGTGAAGGATGGGACGCACCGTCCGTAAACACTTTGATCCTGGCAAGTACGGTGGGATCATACGTACTCTCCAATCAGATGCGCGGTCGTGCCATTCGCATTGATCCTCGAAGCCCTCAGAAGGCTGCGAACGTCTGGCATCTGGCGGTCATCGACCCTGAAAAGCTCGAACAGAGAATACCGCTGCGCTTCGGGAGGAAATCGACCGATAGAAAAGCGCCCGATCCATATGACACGATGACAATAGACTTGGGCAGCGACGTCGATGCGCTGAAACGCCGATTTTACGCGTTTGAGGCTTTGTCCTTTGGCGAGCCTCCGGTGATCCAAAGCGGTTTTCAACGATTGATGCTGGGTACTGCCAAATGGAATGCGCGCGGTGTTGATGACATCAACAAAATGATGGAACGGAGGGCTGCAGACCGCAAATCACTGAGATCCCGCTGGCATAGTGCGTTGCACAGCAAACGCGCCATTGCGAGGATGCAAGAAACATTGGAGAGCAACTATGCCCCCAAGGGGCTAGTTAACTGGAATACGACAAAGTTTCTGTTTGCGCACAGCGCCGCACTCGCCGGCATGATCTTGAACGGATTCTTGCACAGCTTTCGCGTCACGCACATCCGATCGCTCCAACAACTGGAGTTGGTCCTGTTCGTTATGTTCGCATTACTGGCCATCTTCTGCTTGCCGGGCGCACTCAAAGCCAGTCTGTTGTTGCTGCGGAACGGCTCCCTGGAAGGGAGCATGAAGCAAGTGGGAATAACCGTTCTGGAGACGCTGCATCATATGGGCGTCATAACGACAGAGTTGGGAAATGTGAGTGTCGAGGCGACGCTCGACCAAAACGGCATAATTTACTGCCGGCTTGAGGGCGCCACGACAATTGAGCGGTCCCGCTTTCTCGACGCTCTACGGGAAGTGCTCGTTCCCCCACAGAATCCCCGCTACATTCTCGTCAGGTCGTCAAAATTCTGGCGGCTGAACCGGGTGGATTATCATGCAGTCCCGTCGATCATCGGTCGGAAAAGGGAGGATGCCATATATTTCGCCCAGCACTGGAATCGTTACGTCGGTTATTCGGAACTTGTTTACACGCGCAGTGTCCAGGGTCGCCTGAAACTGCTCCAATTCCGCGCGAAGTCATTCGCTTCCGCGTTTACAAGGAAAACCGATAGAATTAGCCGGTGGGAGTAATTGGGAAAGTATGATGCGGGCTCCCAGCTGCCTCAGCGTTTGCGCCTGATATGCAGTTGCGGGGCCATCCAATGCCGGCAAGGCGAACGACAATCGACAAGCAGATTCGGGAATTCGGAAGACGAAAAAGGCGGCGTTGCGCGAAGCAGACGCCGCCCCTATCTTGGGAAGAATGTCGCATTCATTACATGGTCCGGTGTTTGCTGTCGTCCGTGCTCGGCCAGCCGATGTCCTTGCGGATGTCGAAAGGCATAGCTTCGATTTCGCGGGCCGTCTGCCAGCGTGTCCAGGCGAGCACGAGCTTGCGGGCATAATGTGCCAGATCGAAGCGGCTGTCGCTGGAGGTGAGGGTCTTGCCACCACCCCGATAGGTGAGCGTGGTCATTTTCCGGTTCCTTTCTTAGGTCAAGGACATGGGGATCGATGGGAGGTTCGTCCATGTCCGTAATGCCAATATGGCCCCAGACAACTCATCATTCAAACGAATAGGGCTTATGGATAACATCAAAGATATTGAATGATCGGAGCGTGCCCGGCGGCCCTAGGCTGGCCTCGACATGTCGAAACCGCTTTATAGCGAAACAAAACCCGGCCTAGAGCGTAACTAAATCACGTATAGCGAAACTGATTCACCCATTCCGAAACTGTTTTCGCATCCGGCGCTTAAAACCGTAAGGCTATGAAATATCACTATTTTTCAGAAATCGATCATTCGGACTGTTGATTTCCACGCGGAACTGAGCCGGTTTTTCCACCGAGAAGTGAGCCACCTCTGAGTATGGTTTTCTGATCAGGATTTGGTCAAGGGATTAG